>NZ_JADYWX010000009.1:0-93236 GCF_015864565.1 Psychrobacter sp. SWN149 | reverse complement strand
ACGACAATAGCGCGATGGCCCCACCTGATCCCTTCCCGAACTCAGAAGTGAAACATCGTTGCGCCAATGGTAGTGTGGATTCGTCCATGTGAGAGTAGGTCATCGTCAGCTCTCTATACTTGAATACCCCCCAACGCTCATGCGTCGGGGGGTTTTCTTTGGCTGGTATTTTCTAATTTTGATTGCCTTTATGCTCTTAAATTTATGATTTTGAGTTGTCAATCAAGCTATGTATTTTGTAGCTTCTCTGATTGAAATATTTGCTTAAACCTTATATGATTTTATGAATATATTTTCTATTGATATCATCAAAATGATTTGACTTATATCATTATAGCTGTTAATTTTAAACTAGGTTTTTATTACAGGTATGTAAAATATATATTAAAACCTTGTAAATGATTGAATCTAGTATGGATTAAATTATTTACTTATGAGGTTTTACTCCTATTCTCATAATTATCAAAAGGAATTGATAATGAAGTTAGCTCCTCTTTTTTCAATTGGTGCTTTAGCCGCTATTAGTCTTTTCGGTTGCTCTAACCAGTCTGCTGACACTGCTGATGGTTCATCAGCCACCTCTCAAGAAACCACTGTATTGCGCTTCTCACATTTTTGGCCTGCTACCTCATCTATTAGTACAGAGGTCTTTGAACCTTGGGCTAAGAAAATAGAAGAAGATTCTAAAGGTCGTCTAAAAGTTGAGCTCTATCCATCAGCTGGTCTTGCTAAAGCAGATGTTACCTATGAGTCTGCTGCCAAAGGTACGATCGATATTGGCTCACAAGCCCATGGCTATACCAACGGTCGTTTCCCTTTAACTCAGATCACTGAGCTTCCAGGATTGTCAAACTCAGCCAGCCAAATGGGCTGTATGCTGCAGACTCTTTATGATGATGGGACGCTCGCTAGTGAGTATGAAGACTCTCATTTGCTATTTATGTATGGTGGAGGCCCTGGTGCGCTTCACACTACGGATAAGCTAATTCGTACACCTGCGGACATGAAAGGCATGCGCATTCGTCGTCCTTCCGCAGTCGCTGGTGACATTATAGAAAGTGCTGGTGCTTCACCAGTAGGTCTACCGGCAAATGATATGTATACCTCTCTACAGCGCGGTGTCGTTGACGGTTTGAGTTTCCCTTGGGAGGCGGTAACAGCCTTTAAGATTGACGAGATTACCAAATACCACACCAATATTCCTTTCTATAGCTCAGCACTGATGGTGACTATGAATAAGGATAAATATAACAATTTGCCTGATGATTTGAAAAAAGTTCTGGATGAAAATTCAGGAATGGCGCTTGCTAGCAAAGTTGGTGAGGTATTTGATAAACATGACAAAATGGCTATTCAAGCTGCTAAAGATAAAGGTGATGAAATTATCGAAATTCCTGATCCGCTTAATGATCCAGACTGGAAAGGGCCACTTGAAAAAGGAACGCAAAAATACCTAAGTGATGTCAAAGCTTTGGGTCTAGATGCTGATGGTGTTTATGCAAAAGCAAAAGCTGCTAGTGCTGCTTGTAAGGTATAACCCATTGGGAGGTATCACGTGGCATTTCTAGTCAAAATCAGCCAAACAATCTCACGCCTATGTCAATTTATTGGCGGCGTGAGTCTCATCATCATTGTCCTCACTACTATGCTCGACGTCGTCGCCCGTTATATCTTTAAACTTAGCGGCGGTGAGTTTGGTTTTACGGTTAAGGGCAGCGTCGAGATCGTCTCCTACTTTATGCTATTTGCATTGTTGGCCGCCTTTGCAGCCTTCGTTGAACGCTCACAAATCATCGTTGATGTGTTCACTCAGAAGATGCCTCAGTCTATCAAAGGCTACATGATGGGAGTATTCATGATGGGCTTCTTTATCATTGGTATTGTCTTTTCGTGGGGGCTTTATGAAAGTGCTGTTGATGCTGTCGAGTATGGCAAAGTCACCCAAGATTTGCGCATTTCTATGATGCCTATTTATGCCCTTAGTGCCTTTCTAAGCATTTTGCTTGCCATTCGCTCATTGATCGAATCTATCAACATCTTTAAAACAGGCGAGTTCTTTGACGCCGAGGAGACAGGCGCATGAGTCCAGAAATTATCGGCGCTATTGGCTTAATTGTCATGATCTTTCTCGTTTTGTTCCGTGTACCAGTCGCTCTTGCCATGTTAGGCGTTGGACTTGTCGGCTTTGGTGCTGTCACAGCCCCCAGTGGTGCTCTGCAAATGCTCAAAGACATTCCCGTTGATGTCTTAGCCAAATACGACTTTAGTGCCATTCCGCTGTTTATTCTCATGGGGGTGTTTGCTACCCATTCAGGTATGGCAGGTAAATTGTTTGAAGCCACTCGTACCATCTTTGGTGGAGTCAGGGGCAGTCTTGGTATTGCTGGTATCGGCTCGTCCGGTATCTTTGCCTCTATTTCAGGATCATCGCTCGCCACTGCTTCTACGATGACCAAAGTCGCGCTGCCACAAATGGAGAAGTATGGCTATCAGCCAGGGTTTGCCTGCGGTATTTTGGCCGCTGGTGGGACGCTCGGCATCATGATTCCGCCCAGTATCGCGTTACTGGTCTATGCCATCTTAACTCAGCAATCAGTAGGTGACATGTTCATCGCAGGGTTCTTACCCGGTATGCTGGGTATGGTGATGTATTCCATCACGGTGATGGTTATGGTGCGCTGGAAACCGCATCTAGCAAGACGTGGTGAGCCAACCACTTGGAAAGCAAAGTTTTTATCATTGACGGGTCTAATACCTTTTAGCTTTATCTTTATTGTGATTATTGCCGGTATCTTCTTTGGTCTATTTACGCCAACAGAAGGCGCGGCCGTCGGGGCGTTTGTCTCTTGGGCATATGCGTTTGCCAAAGGCATGCGTTTAGATGGTTTAAAGCAGTCGTTGATTGAGACGCTAGCACTCTCTGCGGTGGTATTTTTTATGCTACTGGGCGCAGAGGCATTGGGGTATTTTATCTCAGTATCACGTTTGTCTTATTCACTGGCTTCTTGGATTGGTGGGTTGGCAGTCAGTCCGATGATTGTGCTGATCTGTATTTTGATTATGTACTTCCTATTAGGGCTGTTTATGGATGCCCTAGCGATGCTAGTGATTACGATTCCTGTGGTCTATCCGATTATTTTGGCCTTAGGTTTTGATCCAGTATGGTTCGGTATCATTGCAGTATTGACGGTAGAGCTTGGATTAATCACGCCGCCGATGGGGATGAATATCTTTGTGATTAAAGCAATGGCGCCGCACATTAAGCTTAGTGATATGTTTCGAGGAGTGGCACCATTCATTGTGTCCGATGTGATTCGTCTGGTCATATTGGTGATGTTCCCTGCTATTTCGCTTGTGTTATTGGGATAAGTCATACATAAAATAACATAGAATCATTGTTGTGCATTCGGTATAGCGCTAGAATAATTGAGAGATAAAATGTTGAGTCTACGTTTTTATCATCATTTTATTTTAAAAAAACTATTCTAAAATCACATGGATGCGAAAAATATTATGACTATTGCTAAGAATGTTGAGATCAGCAGTACTTCTGAAACCAGTTTTGAAGATGCTATTCAACAAGGTATTGCGAGAATATCTAAGACCGTTAAAAATGTTGAAGGCGCTTGGATAAAAGAGCAAAAAGTAGGTGTCACTGATGGAAAAATCAGTAAATACCATGTCATTATGATTGTAAGCTTTGTCATTGATGACGGTACTGATATCAGCTAAATATTGATTAAGATCAAAAAAGACTGCCATTGCAGTCTTTTTTTTGCACAAAAAATGTGTATTAGCGGTCTTAATATGAGTGCGAGTAGCTACACGGCTAACTCATATATATAGTAAAATAAATTCTATAATTCTCATTACTTATCATAGAAGCACACATTTATGGCTGTCGATTTCAGCAATACACTCATCGTTGCAATTTCTGCGACGGCACTTTTTGATCTCACAGAGTCAGAAAATCATTTACTAGAACTATTAAAGCAGCGACCTGCAAGCGCAATAAAAGAGTTTCGTGACTACATGATAGAGCGTGAAAATGAGTCTCTGAGCATCGGCGCTGGCTATCCGTTAATCAAGGCCCTGCTAAACCTAAACAATTATTGCGAAGATAGTAAGCGAGATTTAGAGCTTGAAGCACCTCTCGTGGAAGTCGTGATTGTCTCAAAAAGTAGTCCAGATACTGGCATTCAGGTGCTTAATGCAATTCTAGACCGTAATATCAATATTTCACGTTCGGCATTTATTTCAGGCAGTCCGGTTGCCCCTTACATAAAAGACTTCAATGTCGATTTGTTTTTGACCACCAATCGTGAAGATGCGCAGCAAGTGGCTGATGCCAATATTTGCGCTTGTGCGATATTGAATGCGACCCCTGTTAATACTTATGAGCTGGATACCGATCAGCTACGTATCGCTTTCGATGGGGATGCAGTGCTGTTTGATGATTCAGGTGAGCTGCTCTATAAACAAAAAGGCCTGCGTGCTTTCCATGATCGTGAGTCACAGATGCGTGATTTGCCAATAGAAAAAGGGCCTTACGCTGAGTTATTGATTAAATTATCTAACTTACAAAAGCGTCTGCCTGCTGGTTTGCAATACTCTCCAATCAAAATCGCGCTTGTAACCGCTCGTAATGCACCAGCAGATCTGCGAGCGATCAAAACGCTGCGTGAGTGGGGTGTAAATGTGGATATGGCGTTTTTTTTGGGAGGATTAGAGAAAACAGCCGTGCTGAGAACGTTTGCGCCGCATATCTTTTTTGATGATTCTATTCAGCATATTGATGCTGCACGTCACTTTATCCCGACCGCACTGGTGCCTTATCATTCGACGTCTTTGCTGCATAGTAATAGTTATTTGAATGCGGATACAGACGCGTCACCTTTATCGTTTATACCCGCTGTGCGCCCACCATTTGCAGTAAATCATTAGCAGACATATAACATTAGAGCAAAGGAATAGGACGGTCTATGAATTGGCAGCAGTTGCTTAGCTTAGTGATGGCAAGACTGAAGCAAGTCGTTGGCTTGTACGCATTTGTACTCATACCAATGTGGGGCATGTTTTTATTGAATGAAGTGCTTCTGTTTGGACTGTGGAATATTTTTGGTATTGTCCCGCGAGCATTAGATGTGGGGAGTATGATAGGGGTATTTGCGTCATGGACGATGCATGGCAACTTGTCCCATTTGACTGGCAACACTGTGACGCTGTTGCAGATTTTATTTTTGTTTGGGCTGTTTGAAAAAAATGCCTATCGTACTGTGATTAAATTGGTGGTCGCATCAGGTTTAGTCACTTGGGTGCTTGGCTCACCTTCTTCTATTCATATTGGTGCATCAGGGCTGTGTTTTGCGATGCTCGGTTACATGATAGGAGGGGCTATATTTGCACGGCGTTGGGGTTATTTAATCGCTTGTATCGTTATGGGGGCAGGGTATTGGCTCACTATCAAAGAAGGCTTAATGCCGCAAGAAGGTATCTCTTTTGCCGCCCATTTCGGTGGTTTATGTGCGGGGCTACTGCTAGGTGCCAATTCTAAGCACACTTATACGACAACGTCTCATCAATGAAAAGCAAAGCATACAAATAAGGCGGTATTTTCAGATTTTTTATTCATCTAAAATACCGCTTTATCATCACATGTTTCTTTGAAGACTTTACTACTGATGGATTGCCTGTTCTAAATCTCTCTTAATTCGTTAGCTTTGTTTATCAGTGCAAATACTGATAAATAGCGGATCATCTGTTACTAGGTCTCGCCATGCAGTCGTTTGTTTCACATGTTCATCAATGGATAGCGTATTGCCTTTCTCAGGTATCACGTAGTCTGCACGTGCAGGAATACTACAATCGATAACTTGAGGGACTGTCTCTACGGCTCTTCGTCTTTCAAATAGATATAAATTGAATAAATGTATATCTGGATTATCGACTTGCACACTCGCATTTCCAATATCGGCAGCGATAAACCGTAATATTTGCGGCTTAGCGTAAGACCATGGGCGGAACCACTCCGTGCTTTCTGCTGTTTTGACAACTTCTACGCCTTCTGGTAGCTTCTCCACTTGTTGACCATACCAGCTGTACTCCTGATTTATCTGAAACGCAAACATACCAATAGCAGCAAATAAGGGGATCAGCCATTTAGGAGCGCGTTTGCCTGCCAGTTTGCTGAGGTGAGTTATGATAAGTGCTAATCCAGCCATGCCAAATGCGGCAGCGATGGTAGCGATAAACTCAAAAAGCATAAAATATTCCTTAATGCGTGAGATATGTTTAATTGAACTTATTGAATAAAGGAAGAATCTAAAATATCGTTATTATAGCGACCAGATAAAAAAATCACTCACAAGCAGTGACTGCCTGTGAGTGATATATTAACAGAAGATATATCCTCAGTTGCAAGCTTAGTGGTCGACTGCACCGCCAGCGCCACGTGGAGAACGTACGCTTTCAACCAACTCTTGGATATGTGCTGGTGGTGGCGCAGTAGCATAAGAGACAGCAAATGCTACGATGAAGTTAAGTAGCGCACCAATTGCACCAAATGATAGTGGTGAGATACCAAATAACCAGTACTCTTCGGTATCAGGGAAGTTAGCAGTACCACTGATAAAGAACCAACCTTTGAACATAAAGATATAGACAAGAACGACGATTAAACCAGTCAACATCCCTGCAATAGCACCAAGATTGTTGATACGCTTAGAGAAAATACCCATCATCAGCACAGGGAATAATGAAGAGGCTGCAATACCGAAGGCTAAGGCAACAACCTGTGCAGCAAACCCTGGTGGGTTAATACCTAAGTAGGTCGCAACGACAATCGCCACACCCATCGTAATACGAGCATATTTTAGCTCTTGTTTATCAGTGATATTTGGGTTTAGGTTACGTTTGATTAAGTCATGACTAATCGCTGATGAAATAGCAAGGAGTAGTCCAGCTGCTGTTGATAGAGCTGCTGCCAGACCACCTGCTGCGATAAGACCAATCACCCATGATGGCAGATTCGCGATTTCTGGGTTAGCAAGTACTAAGATATCAGCGTTTACATCAAGCTCGTTACCTGCCCATCCGGCATCAGCAAAACGACCATCAAGCTCTGCATCATGTGCAATGCGAGCTTTTTCTACCGCTGCAGTTGCAGTAGCAACATCGCCACCGTCAGCTTCAGCCGTATTAAGGGCTATTTGAGCGGCACCAAGTCCACTGTCGCTATACAACTGGATACGACCATCATTATTGAGATCGTTATACTTAATCAGACCAGTTTCTTCCCATGTTTTCATCCAGTCAGGACGCTCATCATTGAGAATAGGCTGATTTTCGACACCTTGTGGATAGATAGTATCTACTAAGTTTAAGCGTGCCATCGCACCCACAGCAGGCGCTGTGAAGTACAGTAGCGAGATAAATACCAGTGTCCAACCTGCGGTCCAGCGCGCATCAGCCACTTTAGGAACCGTAAAAAAGCGAATGATAACGTGTGGTAAACCTGCAGTACCGATCATGAGCGTCAAGGTGAATAGCACCATGTTTAGCTTGTTAGGCACATCAGCCGTATAGGATGCAAAACCTAAGTCAGTAACCACTTGATTCAGCTTGGTCAAGATAGGAACACCTGATTCAACATGATTTGAGAACAAACCAAGGCCTGGAATAGGGTTGCCCGTTAATTCAAGTGAGATGAAAACAGCAGGAATGGTATAAGCAATCATTAGAACGACATACTGTGCAACCTGCGTGTAAGTAATCCCTTTCATACCGCCGAGTACTGCATAAAAGAATACAACGACTGCAGCGATAATCAGACCAGTGGTACTCTCAACTTCTAAGAAACGCGAGAATGCAACACCAGCACCGGTCATCTGACCGATAACGTAAGTGGTCGATGCGGTAATCAAACAGACCACAGCAATCATAGCTGCTGTCTTGGAATAAAAGCGATCACCGATAAAGTCAGGAACGGTGAACTTACCAAATTTACGTAAGTAAGGGGCTAAGAGCATCGCTAGTAGAACATAACCGCCTGTCCAACCCATCAAATAGGTAGAAGCGCCATAACCACCAGCAGCAATAAGACCTGCCATTGAGATAAATGACGCTGCACTCATCCAGTCAGCAGCGGTTGCCATACCGTTAACGACTGGATGGACACCGCCGCCTGCAACATAAAACTCACTGGTCGAACCAGCACGGGCCCAAATCGCGATACCGAAATACAGAGCGAAGGATAGACCCACAAATATAAGATTAACTACAAATTGACTCATGGGGCTATTCCTCGTCTACGCCATATTGTTTATCTAACTTATTCATACGCCATGCGTAAAAGAAAATCAGAATAATAAACACTCCGATGGATCCTTGTTGGGCAAACCAAAAACCCAAGTCGGTACCACCGATCTTGATGCCAGCCAAGAGGGGACGTAATAAGATAGCAAAGCCGTACGAGCATAGCGCCCATACGATTAAGCAGCCTCTAATGAGACGGATATTGGCACGCCAATAACCGGATGGATCGTTATGATTTTCCATGGGACAACTCCTTTTGTCTTACCCAAAAAATACCAACAATATAAAAAGAACAGCGATTATTTCTTATCACTAACGAACAGCATAAAAAATAAATAGGTACTGCTTTATATGGTGAAAACGATGATGTGTCATGATCTATTTATCTGTCGTTTTTGCTAACGATAAATGTGTGTTTTGGCAGCATGCTGCGCACATAGATAAAAGGTGTTGAATGGTAAAAACAGTGTCTATCGAGGAAGGTAGGCATGACTATCCTATGTCTTTTTATGCTCTTGTCTTCCTAACAAGAAACTTTGCGCTTTCAACGCTTTAAATCATTGTACTGATTACAAATTATAAAACGGCATAAGTGAATATAGGATTTATCTGAGTACTAGTCAACAAATTTCATTGAAAACCATTGCATATTCATTTCAGAGAAAATACCGATAGGTGGTTTGGTGGATGATATTTAAAGTATCAGATGCACTAAAACGATACGACAAACCTCTGTTTTATACCACTGAACCATCATTTAATATATTTTGTAGCATGTAAAATATGAAGCATATTTATTTAACAAATAAAGGTATCGGTACAAAAAAACCGCCCTTATTATTAAGAGCGGTTTTTTATTGACTTCTATTTATCCAAATCGTGGCTTACATGTTTGGATAGTTAGGGCCACCGCCACCTTCTGGCGTTACCCAAGTGATGTTTTGTGACGGATCTTTGATATCACAGGTTTTACAATGTACACAGTTTTGCGCATTGATGACAAACTTGGCACCTTCAGCGTCTTTGACCACTTCATAGACACCTGCTGGGCAATACAAACGCGCAGGCTCAGCATATAGTGGCAAGTTGATTGAGATAGGCACGGTTGGATCAGTGAGCTTCAAATGCGTTGGCTGATCTTCTGCATGGTTGGTGTTAGAGATAAACACTGATGACAGTTTATCAAAGACCAGCTTACCATCGGGCTTGAGATACGTTGGCTGATAAGCATGGTTGGCACGCTCTAGCTGATCGTAATCTGGGATATTGTCATGTAGGGTAAATGGCATTTTACCTTTTAACAAGTTGTGCTCGATAAAGGTGAAAGCACCGCCCATGAACAGCCCCATGCGATGTATCGCAGGCGAGAAGTTGCGCGACTCATAGTTGTCTTGATATAGCCATGATTCTTTGTACCTGGTGCTATAGGCAATGACTTCATCGTGCTGACGACCGGCTTGTAGCGCCTCAAAGATAGCTTCGGCTGCGAGCATGCCTGACTTCATCGAAGTATGTGTGCCTTTGATTTTTGCAGGGTTCAAGAAACCAGCATCATCACCCACCAATACGCCACCTGGGAAGGTGAATTTTGGCAGTGAGTTTAGACCACCTTTGGTCAAGGCACGTGCGCCGTAAGAAATGCGCTTACCGCCTTCTAAAACATTTTTGATAACAGGGTGTGTTTTTAGACGCTGCATTTCATCAAATGGCGAGACATATGGGTTGTGGTAAGACAAGTCGGCCACCAGACCAAAGCTGACTTGGTTGTTTTCATCAAAGTACAACCACCAGCCACCTGTTGAGCCAGTTTCGGTTAATGGCCAACCGAGACCGTGCATGACCACGCCTTGCTCATGCTTCGCAGGATCGACATCCCACAGCTCTTTTAGACCGATACCATAATGCTGCGGATCAGAGTCTTTATCGAGATCAAAACGGCTGATGAGACGTTTACCCAAATGACCACGGCTGCCTTCGGCAAAAACAGTGTACTTGGCAACCAGCTCATAACCCGGCTCAAAGCTAGGCTTGGCCTCGCCATTGGCAGCCACACCCATATCACCCGTCAACACACCTCGTACTGAACCATCGTCATTGTACAAAATGTCATCTGCAGGGAAGCCTGGGAACATCATGACTTCTAACTCTTCTGCCTGTACGGCCAACCAGCGAACGACATTGCCTAATGAGACAATATAGTTGCCTTCATTGTGCATCGGCCCCGGAATTAATGAGTCAGGTACTTTGGTCGATCGAGTAGCAGAGTTTAGGTAATAAAAACGATCTTCAGTCGCTGGCACGTTAAGTGGTGCGCCTTTTTCTTTCCAATCTGGAATCAGCTCATTGAGGGCACGTGGCTCGATGACAGCACCTGATAAAGTATGGGCACCGAACTCAGAGCCTTTTTCGACCACACAAACCATAAACTCATCATTGCCCGCTTCAATAGCCAGCTGGCGCAGACGAATGGCAGTA
Source organism: Psychrobacter sp. SWN149 (assembly GCF_015864565.1). Classification (NCBI taxonomy): domain Bacteria; kingdom Pseudomonadati; phylum Pseudomonadota; class Gammaproteobacteria; order Moraxellales; family Moraxellaceae; genus Psychrobacter; species Psychrobacter sp. SWN149. The sequence goes on along the minus strand of NZ_JADYWX010000009.1, from coordinate 82,448 downwards.
GATAGACCGGCAGGTCCGCCACCAACGATAATGACATCGAACTCCATTGACTCTCGTTCGATCTCAGGCTCTGCGGCTACTGGCTCTACGACTGGCGTAGCGGCAACTGGTTTTGATGTCTCTGTCGCTGTTGTGGCGTCAGTTGTCACAGGGTTGCCATCAGTGACTGGCGTTTGATTGTCTTGCTCTTGCATACCTACTCCTAAACTTTTAGTGGCTTATCTCAGGGCATCATTAGCTTAACAACCGAATAATAGACTTGCGGTGCTAATGTCGCTCAGACATATGGCTGCCCGATAAAACTGTCTTTACGGTATTGGTTGATACGTTACTGCTGAGGATAATTTATTCAAAGATATCAACACATAACATGCGTCATCAATAAAACACCCGCTTGACCATTTCAATAAAAAATCGTTACTCATTATAAAAGAAAAGTCCTACAAACACGATACGCATTTATGAGTATAGGTGCTAAGGTAATATCAAGGCAATAAGGGTGTTTAGGCGATAGGGTTTTATCATACCCGAAACTAAAATTTATAGTAATAATAGATTTGCCAAACTTTGAATAATAAATAAAGGATTGAGTGATGAGTAACAACAATAGTAAGGTAAATAAAATTAATAAAAATACGGCTGAGCCTATGATGGATATGCCTTCTAGCTTAACTAATGTAGATGCATTGAGCCAGTATCTAAAGTCTACTGCTGGGACACGTGAAGGTCGCGCGATTCCACCACTTGAAAAATGGCATCCTAAAGAGATAGCTGACATGGATTTGACCATCAAGGCAAATGGGGAATGGTGGCATGAAGGCGGGCACATGACCCGTGAGTCATTAGTCAGCTTGTTTGCGACTATCTTATGGAAAGAAGACAATAATGGCGCGACTGAATACTTTTTAAAAACACCCGTACAAAAAATTCGTATTCAAGTAGAAGATGCGCCGCTCTTGATTAATGATGTCGGTATCGTAAAAGAGAATGATGTAAGTTGGTTGGAGTTCACAACGAACACAGGCGACGTGGTGCGCTTGGATGATGAGCATCCCATTACATTAAAAGCGTATGAGCCAGAAAATCAGGATAGTATAGAAAACATCAGTGCCAGTGAAGGTGCACAAGATACGGCCACTGAAGCGCAAGTACGCCCTTATATGCCCGTTAGAAATGGGTTGGATGCGCTTATCGGCCGCAATACTTTCTATCATTTGGCAGAAATTGGTGAATTGACAGAAGATAATGGCATGACCATACTGACGCTACAGAGTGGCGGGCAGTCTTATACTTTGTCAATGCCAGCTCACTGAAGACTAAAATTGGCGGTCTTTGAGTCCTTGTACTATAGTCAATCCTCTATAAAAAAGTTACAGCGTTAACCTCACTTGAAGTATTACATATACATCTGCGCTCGGTTACCTTGTACCTCTTTTAAACTGAATCAACTATATCAATAGTATTCACCTGTTTAAGCGGTAAAATTTTGACTGTAGCGATTAAAGGCTTGATGGATGAATGGTTTGAGAAAATTGATGGTTTATATATATAACATGGCGGCACAATAAAGATGGATATGACCGCAACTCATACGATAAAGAAAATGAAAGCAAGTTTAGATATCTTTAGCAAGGATTCTGTTGACGCTAATTCAATGGATAGACTTGGTCGTAATACGATAGTAACTGACAAAGACCGCAATGCCCCCATTGGCTTGTTTGATTCGGGTATCGGCGGCTTGTCCGTTTATCTACATTTAGCGCAGCAGCTCCCCAATGAGTGTTATGTGTATTATGCAGATACCCTAAATGTGCCTTATGGTGATCGGGATAGTAAGGATATCGAGACCCTGACGCTCAAAGCCGTAGAGTGGCTATATCAGCAAGGTTGTAAGATGGTTATCATCGCATGCAATAGCGCGTCAGCCTATGGCTTGGAGACAGCAAGGAGATGCTATCCACAGCTGCCTATTGTCGGTCTTGTACCCGCACTAAAGCCTGCGGTACTGGCTAGCAAAAGCGGCCATGTAGCAGTCCTTGCGACTAAGGCGACGTTGAATGGGTCACTGTTGAATGATGTCATCGTCAATGTAGCCAATCCTAATGGTACGGTGGTGGCTAAATACTTTGATCCCAAACTGGTACCTTGGGTTGAGTCAGGTATGTCAGAAGATGATGACACGGCTCAAAACCTACGCCATCAGCTACAAGTGTTTGTAGATGAGGGTGTGGATCAGTTGGTACTGGGCTGTACGCATTATCCTTTCTTTAAGACATTCTTATTAAATGAAATTATCCAAAAGCAATTACCCATACAAATCGTTGATTCTGGGCAGGCCATTGCTGAACGAGTCAAACAGCTGCTGATATTGAATCAGCTATCAGCCCCCTTAAATGATGCAGAGGGAACCCATGACGAAAAGTGTCAGACGGGTAATAAGATTAGATTGCCATTAACTTTTCATGCGACCAAGTATAGTGATAAACTAGGCGCGTTAGTTGAGCGCTTGCTTGGCGAAGAGACGTCATTGCACTACTATTCTGAATAATCATTCCCAAATGTACTGATATAGATGCCTGTATCGTCGTATTTGTCTAGCCAAAATAAACTGAGTGCATCTGGTTGATAGTGTGCTAGGCTGTGCAAAACGATACACTTGTACTCCGTTTCATACTTTTCTATGTCATAAGTCAAACCTAGAGGTAATTGTGCCAAATCGCCGCTATCATATTCATGTCATATGCGCTGACAACGATCAGTTGTTGGTTTTAGACAGCTTGGCGATATTTTTTCAGGCACGTGCATTTTTGACTTATGATGTCTCTAGCAAATTGTCAAAAGCCTCACTATACGGTCGTCAATGTATCGACGCTTGTGACTATGCTGTGATGATTATTGGAGACAGTTATGGAACTGTCCAAAAAAACGGCGTGAGTCAGATGCATTTAAGTTATCTGAATGCCAAAGCAAAGACCAAACCCTTATTTATCTTAGTTAAAAATCACTATCAAGAATCAGGCCTTAGCCGTCAGCTACAAGAGTTCATCAAGTCAGTCACTAGGCAAGAAAACCAAATATATTACTATGATACAGAAGATGACATTGAGCCGTTGATGGTGCAGGCTTACTACAAAGCAGTGGCCAATCATAAAGTGATGGGCGGCTGGGTGAGAGCCGACGAAGAGCTCATTAAGCTCAGCAGAAAATCCATTATTGAAAAAGCGCTGGATTCTGCGCCTACTGACATAAAAGCAGACAAAGACAGTGGTGACGATGAGAGTTTCGCGTCAGATAATGTCAGTCAACCAATTGCATTGCTGAAATCCTTTGACATTCAGTATAGCGCCCAAGCGTATGAAGGTGGCAACTTGACCGATGTGACTCGAGCAATGACCCTATCTTGGCAAGAAATACTAGATGCACTCATGAAAATTCCTTCCACTTTTTCCAGTTATGGACTGCAAAATACGGTTAATCGTTTGATCACTGAAAAAGCAGAAACAGACATTAAAAAAGACATGCCCAATGTCCATGCGGTTGCCCGTTGCCAAATCTCTCAATCCGATATGAACAGTTTACAGCGCCAGCTGGTGAGTGCCAACTGGATACAGCTCATGACCTATGGCACGCGGGTCTCACAAGAGCTATGGAAATTGACATTCTATGCAAAAAACTTATCCAAACTCAGTACGTCTCCACCCCGAGAATAACCCTCAGTATCTATTACCATCTCTCCAATCAGTTAATGGACGATCTGCTATAGACCATGATATCTAAGTCAAGGCTACGTTTTGTAATACAAAGCATACGTGTCAGCGGTTGTGAATCGATTCAAGACCCGTAATAATATGGGTTAGTAAATGATCGACAGAAAACAGACAAAATATGAGCGTATAAAAAGTATTCCTATAAAAAGTATAATGACATTCATTAATGAAGGAGAGCACACCATGAGCAATGCTAAAAATGATGCACTACTAACAGAACTTAATGGCTTAGAGAAAACCATGCATGATTCTGAGCAGTTTCATACATTAGAAGAGCAAGTGGCAGATATGAAACGCCGCGGTATCGATCCTAGCCAAGCATACAAAGATTTGGATAGTAAAGCTGAGAGTGAAGATTGGGGTGATGCGACGTGGAAAGAAAACGGTAAGTGGGAACCGAAAACGGCTGCTGACTTAGATGATAAAGCCCGCGAAAACTGGGATGGTGACAATGGCAAGCCAAATCCACCACCTATCGTTTAAGGGGTTACTCTAGCCTTTGACAGTCCATATGATTTATCGCATAAATCAAAATATAAAAAGGCCACGCTATGATTAGCGTGGCCTTTTTATATGCTAAAGATAAGATTAGTTAACCCTATGAACCTTCATCGATACGGACGAGCTTTATGTTTCCATTAGCATCAGTCACACGGCGATAGCGTGTATTGCCAGACGTTGATGGTTGAATAGTGGGTTGCGCCGAGTAGGTATTAGGGGTCGTTGTCTGTCGCTGGATTAGCTGTCCCATACGGTCGGCAGAGGCAGGGTTTAACGGTTGGCTATTTGCAGGCTGGCCATATTGAGTTTGATTTGGCGCTGCATTTCCAACGATTGCACGATAGAATTTTTGCCCTGCACGACCATCAGCGGGGAATATACCTTTGCTAGATTGGTACTGCTGGATAGCAGTACGGGTATTGTCGCCGATGATGCCATCGACTCCACCAATATCATAACCGGCATTTAATAATGCTTGCTGAATTTCTTTAGATTGCTGGCGGCTGATACCAGGGTCATCTGTTGGCCATGCCGTGACAAAGTCAGTTTTGCTACTGTCTTCGCGGGTGATTAGGTCTGATAAATGAGCGATGGCCAGTGCATAATTTTCTGAGGCATTATACGAGTAGAACGTATCAAAGTTTTTTCCGACCAAAAATGCAGGGCCTTCGATACCTGCAGGTAGTAATAACCCTGCGCTGCTCAAATCAGAAGGCAGCGAGCCTCCATTTGCAAGGGTTAGACCTTGATTACTCCAATAACTCATCGACTTTTTGTTTTTACGGTCAGAGGCTGCCCAAAACCCATCAGGCAGTTTGACTTCATAGCCCCAAGGCTCGCCAGTACGATAGCCACGGTTGTCCAAAAAATTGGCAGTAGAGGCAAGCGCATCAGGCACGCTATTGACCAAATCACGGCGGCCGTCGCCATCGAAATCAACGGCTAGCTCCAAGAAGGTACTTGGCATAAACTGCGTTTGACCAAAAGCGCCTGCCCAAGAGCCTGTCATGTCATTTGGCGCGATATCACCATTTTGAACGATTTTGAGTGCATTGGCGTATTCGCCTTGGAAGTAACTCTGACGACGATCAAAACAAGACAGTGTCGCTAAAGACTCAAACAAAGGCTTTTTGCCCAAGGTCTGACCAAAGTTAGACTCAACGCCCCATACCCCTAAGACGTGTTCAGCCTTTACGCCGTAACGCGATTCGATTTGGCGTAGCGTGTCGCCCCATTGACGCTTGGCGCGGACACCGTCTTCGACGCGCTCTTTATCGACCAGTGATGATAGGTAGTCCCAAACGTCTTTTTGAAACTCTGGCTGATAATTGAGCGACTGAATCACGCTAGGATCAGGCTGACTTGGGCGATAGTTATTAAAGGTAAAGCTGTCAACATCGCGAAACTTGCTAGAGTTCTTTAATCCATCTAGGCACTGTTGTAGCTCACTATTAGATAAGTCAGGTGCTGGGGGCTGAGCGGCTTGAGCGGTGCTGGCAAGGCTGAATCCAACTGCTAGGCTAAGCAGGGATAAAGTAGAAAATGGCGTCATACGCATGGGAATATCCTATAAGTGTTAAAAATACTGGTGCAAAAAAATAAATCAAGCATTCAATACGGTGGTCAAGCTTTAGAGTACCCAATATTTGGTACAAAGAAAAGATATCGCAGGGCTCAGACTATAAATCATTACTCTAGGTTGATATATGCGTGAGGTTGAGATTGGGTTGGACAATGTGATGTCTGTGCAATGCTTAGACATGCATGCCCTTGTGAACTCTCAGTACAATAAATAGGCTATGCTTTGTCTGTAATGAACTGATTATATAAAGTTCATTATTTATTCAAAACCCCATCCAACTCATCCATCAACGCATGAATACGCGCCGCATTTTTACCCAAATCGCTACCACCAACGCGTGATTTGCTGCGGATATCGACCAAGCGTTCGCTGCCATTGTCAGTCACACGAACCACCACATCATCTTTAAAGCCAAACCAAACAGTTGTATCCGTCGCTTCGATAATGCCTTTGTCAGCATCAGTGTTTACAAGCTCCCAACCCAAATTATTAATGGCTTGTTCGGTCGCCTTGACCAGCTCAGGCTGTGATTGAGAGTAAGTAAGCGTTTTCAGCTCTGGATAAGCCTCACGTTGCTGTTCTGCGACCTCGATGCCAGCGTATTCTACTGGGTTTGGCGCATCAGCGCGTAGGGGAGCGATGGCGACAAATGATGGCGGGTTGACTAAATCGGTTGAAATGTCATGGATAGGCGGTACGTCTTTGGCTTTGCTCATCATGCTAATAGGAACAATGATAGCAATCGCAGAACACACGACGGCTATGACCGCACTGCCAATTGTGATGGTTTTACGCTTGAGTATCACTTGTAGCGCAAACAGTACCAGTGCTGCAATACCGGTATAAACACCAAATTTGAATCCAGCAAATGCAGTGCCCAATTCGACAATACCATATTTATAAAGAGGGCCTGCCAGTGCAACCAGCAAAAACGCGATTAAACTTATCATACTTACTAAAACTTTCATTAGAACGCTCCGTTATTCTTTAATAACTGCTCAATCGCTGTGCCTATGTTCTCAGCATTTTAGTTAGGGTTTAACAGCCAAACATGCTCTGTGACCGTTAAATCAGGTATTGATCCTATCGAAGTAGGCTCACTCGCGAGTTTGCTGATTTGATAATGCTCGCCATAATACTGCTGTACTTGCTCATCACTGATAGAGAAGGGTGGTCCGTTTTTTTTACTTTGGTCATAATTGAGCGTGATTAATAATTGCGGAGCATCGCCACTAATTTTATGTATCTGCTCGCTATACGCTACCCGCATATCCGCAGGCAGCGCAATCAATGCCGCTTTATCATAGACGGCATCGATATCACCGATATCTTCAGCCGTTAGCGCAAAGATATCAGCGACCCATAAGGTAATAGTTTGACCTGATAACTGGCCTTGATAATATTTGAAAGTAGAAGTAGTGATGTGCTCATGTACGGTAGGTACAATATTTTGTTCAGCAAAAAATGCTTGTACTGCTGATTCAATCAGTTCAACACCAATCACATCGTAGCCTTGCGCTGCTAGCCATTGTATATCAATAGATTTACCACACAAAGGGACAAAGACACGACTGCCAGCTGGCAGCTGCAAATCTGGCCAACACTTTATGAGCAACAGATTGACGGCAGATTGGTTAAAACCAATGCGACCTTCTTGCCAGCGTGATTGCCAAAATTTGGGGTTCATAGATTATTCCTAACATATCACTGTCATAGATCATTGGTCACCATCATACCGCTAAACGCAATAAAAAAGCCAAGCGTATAAACCCTTGGCTTTTAAAACGTATAAGATGGCTTTCAGTGTTTAATCCACCATATATTGACTGAACTCTTTGCGCAATTTGATAAGCTTTGGCGGTATGGCAAAGTTGCAATACCCTTGTCCTGGATTTTTATTAAAGAAGTCTTGATGAGTCTCTTCTGCTTTATAAAAATCAATGGCAGGATGTACTTCTGTGACTACGTTCACGCCCATGTCGCGTAGTTTATTGATGGTACGGTCAACCGTTGGTTTTTGATCTTCGTCAGTGTAGAACACCACACTACGGTATTGACTGCCCACATCATTGCCTTGACGGTCTTTGGTGGTGGGGTCATGAGTGACAAAGAAGGCATCTAAAATCACTTCGAGCGGTACGATAGAGTCATCAAACTCGACTTTAATCACTTCGATGTGCCCTGTCGTTCCGCTACAGACATCTTCGTAATTGGCAGAGACAGCGTCACCGCCCATGTAGCCTGAGACGACAGATTGTACGCCTTTAACGGATAAAAACACGGATTCGGTGCACCAGAAGCAACCGCCGCCTAAGATAATGGTTTGCATAATTTTTCCTATTATTATAGATATGAGTTAAGGGCTATATTTGGTAGTAATGTGTTCGTTTTTCAATGCTTCTTTTAAACGCCTCACTACCTTCAGCCCTATTTATTCAGCTTAGCAGGTGAGCCAAACACGATAAGTAACAAACAGTAATGTTATAATGGGCTTTTGCTACGTTTCTTGGTTTGCAATCAATAATGACGAGCGAAACTACCAAGCAAAAACCACCACATATTTCCTAATTTAAGTTCTATTATCCAAAAACGAGCCACCCCATGAGCCAATCCAAGCCTACTACCAAACATGACACCCTATTTGACAAACCGTTTACCACACCGCTGGATAAAGCGTCGCGCTTTTCTTTTGATGAGCAAGTAGTGGCTTGTTTCCCAGATATGATACGCCGTAGTGTGCCCGGTTATGGTCAAGTGCTGGCCATGCTACCCATATTTGCTCGTCGTCACTGTAAGTATCGCCAGCAAGATGATAATGGACAACGCGTTAGCCGCATTTATGATTTGGGCTGCTCGCTTGGCGCCGCGAGTATGACGTTGGCAGGCGAATTTGACCCGCAGGACTTGCAGATTAAGGCGATTGATATCTCACCGGCGATGACGACAGAGGCGACCACGTTACTGAGTGAGAACTATCCTGAGCACGATATCGAAGTAATTACTGCAGACATTCGCGATGTGACGCTTGAGCCATGCGATATGGTGATTTTGAATTTGACGCTACAGTTTTTGCCAGCGGCCGATAGAGTCGCGGTACTAGAAAAGATTTATGCGGCATTAAGTGAAGGCGGTATATTGGTATTAACCGAAAAAACCCACGCGTTTGATGAGCAGTATGATGCATGGTTGGTTGAGCGTTATTATGACTTTAAACGTGCCAATGGCTACACCGAAATGGAAATCAGCGGCAAACGCAATGCATTAGAGAATGTCCTTATTACTGATACCTTAGATGAGCATCATGCACGTTTGGCGCAAGTTGGTTTCAAACGTCATCTGACGTGGTTTCAGTTTTTGAACTTTGTTTCTATTGTGGCGTTTAAATAATCCTTACTTTTAACACAGTTATTTCTCAATCAACACGGTATCCTGCTTTTATGCTCAACGACACTATTATCAACGCCGAACGCGAACTGTATTTAACCTTGCTAGAGCTGGCGCAACAGCAGCCGATCGCTTATGAGTGGCTTAAGCAATTACCCACTTGGCTAAATGCGATCAAAGACAAAGCCAATTATGCACATGCACCTGCCTATCAAGCGTCAGTCGCTCGTTTGCCAAACTTGACCGTCAATAATGTCGATCTAAACAGTAATACATTGACGATTGAGGCAGATCTAAATGAGTCTCAGCGCAAACAAACAACAGCACTATTAAAGCAGTTGATGCCATGGCGCAAAGGGCCATTTCAGATTGGCGGTCAAATCGGCGATGATGAGTCAGGTATTAAGATCGATACCGAGTGGCATAGTGATTGGAAATGGAAACGTGTTGCGCCGCATTTAAGTAGATTGGACGGTCGCCGCGTATTGGATGTGGGCGGTGGCTCTGGTTATCACGGCTGGCGCATGGCAGGTGCTGGCGCGGATACGGTTATTATTATTGATCCGTCATGTTTGTTTTATCATCAGTTTATGGCGATTCGTCATTTTGTTGGTGCGGCAGATGCTCATGCTCATACCCATGACAGGGGCCGTTATCGCACGCATTATATTCCTGTACCGCTAGAAGCACTGCCTGAGCACAGCCAGTTGTTTGATACCGTATTTAGCATGGGCGTGCTTTATCATCGCCAGTCGCCTTTTGAGCATCTGCAGCAGCTCAGAGGTCAGTTGGTCAAAGGCGGTGAATTGGTACTTGAGACGTTGGTGATTGAAGGCGATGCCAATACCGTACTGGTACCACACGACCGCTATGCGCAGATGAATAATGTGTATTTCTTACCGTCAGTGGCAGCATTAATTGGTTGGCTAGAAAAAGCTGGATTCTCAGAGGTGCGCTGCGTCGATGTAGCGGTCACCTCGACGGAAGAGCAGCGCAAAACGGAATGGATGACCTATCATTCGCTAGCAGACTTCTTGGATCCTGATGACTCGACTAAGACCATGGAAGGCTATCCTGCTCCCATGCGCGCAACACTGATTGCCAAAAAATAGCTTTTCAGGGTAGTAGAGATACCATCAGTCAGCATAAACAGTCGCCAAAATAAATGACAGTCATAACAGATATCAGTCGATACCAGCTGCAATCAAACAAGGGTGAGAGATTATGAAAACAGTAATGGCTTTGATGACGATTGGTTTGTTTTCGCTACCCGCTGTGGCATCAGATGCGTATGGCGATCCCTTTGAAGGCTGGGGTTTTGTCAAAGATGATTGGCAAGTGGTTTGCGACAACACGCTGACCTGCCGAGCAGCAGGATATGCAGGTGAGGAGCAGTGGGATACGCCAGCCACTATTTTAATGACTGCTATACCCAAAAAGGCTTTGCCCACGGGTCTGGTTCAGCTTTTACCAGAGGCTTCAGAGAAAAGCCAAAACAACGTTACGCTTTGGCTAAATGGTAAAAACTATGGCCGCCTGCAACCAAGTTCGGACGGCGGTCTATACGATTTAACAGCTAAGCAAACTAACAGCTTGATCAATAGTGCTCGCTTGAATACTAAAATAGAGATAAAAGCAAGTAGCGACAGTTGGACGGTCAGCGACAAGGGTATGGGCGCTGTGCTGCTAAAGCTGGATGAGGTACAAGGAAGAGTGGGCACACCGATCGCATTGGTCAGTAAAAACAGCATGCACAAGCAAACACCCAAATCTGCCAAGCCAAAGCCAATTATCAAAAAAGCATTTTCGTATTCAGAAAAAGACAATAAGACATTATCTGCAGCAAAACAGGCGTACTTTCAGGCCAATATAAACAGATGGATAAATATTGATGATGAGCAGTTTGTAGGATCTGAAAATACGACGGGGAACTGTGAGCTTATAAATCCTAAAAGTGAGACTTCTATAAACTTTGCAAAATATGCTGGCAACAGTTCTGGTTGGGACTTTATCCCTATTGATGCCACTCATACTTTAGCTGTCCATAGCTGCTGGATGGGTGCTTACAACGCAGCTAGCGGATATTGGCTTATAGACAATGCAAAACCTCGTAACCCTCAGCTAATTACCACCGCAGGCAATGATTATTTTGAAGGTGAGATTTCGGCCAATCATAAAGATAGAGGCATTGGCGACTGCTGGAACAGCAAAACATGGGTGTGGAATGGTACCACCTTTGCAAAAATGGCAGATGCTAGTACAGGCATGTGCAAAGGCTTTGCGGGTGGCGCATGGGACTTACCCACTTATGTGAGCGAAGTCATTGAAGGCAATCGCACAAGTGATAAATAGCCATAGGCTTTATATAGTCGTTTCAATGTAATTTATAAAAGATTAACTATATCAGCCATCTTTTAAACGCTACTTCTAGTAATATTTTTAGTAGAAAGCCCACAAACCCTGCACCCAGCGCTAAAAATATCCAAAAGGTACCAGCGCGCCCAGCTTCAGATTTTTTAGAGATATCCCATACGATAAAGAACAGAAAAGTGATAAAAATAGGCAACAAGACATATAGTCCCCAACTGGTGACGGTACTGGCAGCAATCGCAAACATGGCATAATCCTATGTAGTAGTCACGCATCTTCTATATTTAGAAGCGTCATACAAACGGTGATTATAACGCGGAAGTACGCATGTATAAACTACTGCCCAGTACGAGGCAACAGTAACGCTACAATTGACAAGACAATCAAATCGCTAATGCTTGAGGGTTAACATCGTCTTAGGTTTATGTATTCAAAAAAAGGCGTCAATAAGGCTTTTCCTTGTTCTAGGGCGTGTCTTCAATTCAAAAATGGTAATAAAAATGAGATAAATTGCCGTCAAACAAGGAAAATAGCGCAGATAATATCGGGATATTAACCAGATATTTGACGATGTTTGGCAAGACTTAGCCATTTTTAGCCCATTGAGATGACTATCGAGTGAATTGAAGACACGCCCTAGCTGCTAAGACGAATTGCCATAACGATAAGATTTTAGTGCTAATTTTGGCGCAAATAGTGCAATAACGTGCAAAGATTGTTATATTTACAGGTTACTTATCTTTTTACACCCTTCTATCCCTACAATGTCGGTTGCGATTATCATCAGCCGTTATCGACTGCTCGCATTCATACCGTTTTGTTGTTTATTTAATTGAGTTCAAATCCTTATGTCACAAGCCCAAATTGATACGCTTGCATCACTATTCAATGATGCGATTAAAACCTTACAAGCAGATGGCACGCTACCAAGCGATTGGCAGAATAACAGCCAAATCACTCGTACCAAAGATCTAAGCCACGGCGATTTTGCCAGCAACATCGCCTTGACTGCGGCGAAAGCGGCCAAAGCCAATCCACGACAGCTTGCCGAAAAAATCGTCAGCGCACTGCCTGAGAACCAAGATATTCGCCAAGTAGAAATCGCAGGGCCAGGATTTATCAATGTGTTTTTAAATGCAGAAGCCAAGTTTTCGGTATTAGACGATATTTTCACCTTACAAGATCGTTTTGGTTTGAGTAATCAGTTTGATGGTCAAAAAGTCCAAGTTGAGTTCGTCTCTGCCAACCCAACGTCGAGCTTGCACGTCGGTCATGGGCGCGGTGCGGCGTTTGGCATGAGCGTGGCCAACTTACTAGAAGCAATCGGCTACGATGTCACGCGTGAGTATTATGTCAATGACGCGGGCCGTCAAATGGATATTTTAGCGACCAGTACGTATCTGCGTTATTTAGAAGCCAATGGCGAACAAGTGACCTTTCCGGTCAATGCTTATCAAGGCGACTATGTCAGCGATATCGCCCAAACGGTCAAGTCACAACATGGCGATAGCTATGTGCACAGCTTTGCAGATATCGCAAAAGATGTGCCAGAAGATGCTCAGTTTGAAATCAATGCTGACGGCGAAAAAACGCTGGTCTCTGGTGATAAAGAAGCGCATATTGATGGGCTAATTGCCAATAGTAAAGCGTTGCTTGGCAATGGCTATGAGCTGTTTTTAAATGCTGCATTGAGCAGTATTTTGGCGGACATCAAAGACGACTTAAATGACTTTGGCGTGAGCTATGAGTGCTGGTTTAGCGAGCGCTCTATCGAGAGCGAGATTGCGCCTGTCCTACAGATATTGGACGAAAAGGGCTACTTATACGAAAAAGATGGCAATATCTGGTTTAAATCAACTGATTTTGGTGATGAAAAAGACCGTGTTGTACGCCGTGCCAATGGTCAGTCAACGTATTTTGCTTCTGACATTGCCTATCATAAAAATAAATTCGATCGCGGCTTTGATAAAGTCATTAACGTGTGGGGCGCCGACCATCATGGTTATGTCCCACGTGTAAAAGCAGCGTTAACCGCACTGGGTATTGATGCCGAACGCTTAGACGTGGTGCTCGTACAGTTTGTAGCACTATGGCGCGGTTCTGAAAAAGTACAAATGTCATCGCGTTCTGGACAGTTTGTGACTCTGCGTGAGCTGCGAGCAGAAGTCGGCAATGATGCTGCGAGATTCTATTATGTGGCACGTAAGCCTGAAGTGCATGTGGACTTTGATTTAGAGCTTGCCAAATCACAGAGCAAAGACAATCAAGTGTATTACATTCAATATGCGCATGCGCGTGTTTGCCGCGTGCTAGAAAAACTGGCAACCTATGACTTAACAGTAGATGATGCCGTTGGTTTGGCACATCAAAACCTGCTCATTGCACCAAATGAAGATGAGCTGATTAAACTGTTGGCAGGCTATCCTGCGACACTGTTACGTGCAGCGACCGGTTATGAGCCACATGTCTTGACCAACTACCTAAAAGAGCTAGCGGCATTGTTCCACGGCTGGTATGACAGCAATCGGATTTTGCCGATGAGTTTGACCTCTGGTGACACGCCAAGTGCTGACGAGCTGGACTTAATGCAAGCCCGTCTACGCTTGTCTAAAGCCACTAGGCAAGTACTGGCAAATGGGCTTGGTCTGCTAGGTTTGTCTGCACCGTCTAGCATGTAGTAGCCATTTAACATATAGAATGAGTATAGACAGCTGATAGCAGTAATTCGATGATGACAGTTAAATTCAGTAGGGAGAACGAGATCCATGCTAGCCAAAAAACCTAAAGGTGCAACCGAAAAGCGCAAATCCAGTAGCGTATCAGGCTTATTGTGGATGTTTGTTGGGGCCGTATTGACCCTTATGATTGGGGTATTTATCTACCTCTCACCATTATTCAATTTCAGCCCTGCTGATGGTAGCGCCGACAATGATCCTGATCGTCAAGTGCAGCCACGTGTGGATACCGATACCGATAATGGCGATTATGAGTTCTACGATATTTTACCCAATCAAGAGATGGCAACGATTCCTGATGAAGACATCGCTGACATTGATAATGATCGAATAGGTGATATCGGCGCGTTTGAGCCAGACGTTGTGGTGACACAGCCTGATGCGGCAGGCACCAGCGTTACAGAAGGTACGGGTGGCTCTGAAAGCGCGGCGGGTGAGTCGGGCAGTGGTAATGCTGCGGGCGACGATATCGTTGTCGTTGAAGAAGATGCGACATACGACGGCACGCCACCTGCTAGCACCAGTAACGCGACAACCCGCAATAATAATGCAGGCGCAGGGACGGCGAGTGTTCAAGCAGCCAAACCTGCGGCGACCTATATTTTGCAGATCAATAGCTTTAGTGATGCAGACGAGGCAGATCGTCGCCGTGCGCAAGTACTGATGGCAGGCGTTGATGCTCGTGTGGTCAAAAACACGACGGGCAATGGCTTACCTATCTATCAGGTCATCTCTCGTCCACTGAATAACCGTCAAGCAGTGACGACCGCACAGCAACGTCTACAAAACAATGGTATTGATTCTATCATCGTTGAGCAGCGCCGTTAGAGTCAGCAGTTTGCAGTTGTGGTATTTATCAATAAAAAAAGCGTCGTCATGACGCTTTTTTTATCGCTTTATTTTGTCAACAAGCTTTCTAATTGTTTTGTCCCATCAAAATATTCACGAAGAGTATGGTTATGACCGTATCTAACTCAGTAACACCGCAAATAGGTATTATTAAAGCATTCTTTCAGAAGTATTTTATCGATGCATTTACTGGTATGGCGTTAGGCTTGTTTGTCACGCTGATTGCTGGACTGATAATCTCGCAAATCGGTGGCTGGTTCGATTTGCCCGCATTGGTCGCTGTCGGTAAGCTTGCCTCCATATTAATGGGCGCAGGTATCGGCGTAGGTATTGCTTACTACCTAAAAGCGCCAACGTTAGTCATGCTCAGTTGTCTAGTGGCAGGTATGCTTGGCGCGCATTCCGAGGCATTAATGGCAGGGACGCTTTTCACCCCACAAGTGGGTGGACCTGCAACCTTTGTAGCACTGCCGGGTAACCCGATAGGGGCATATTTGACATCTGTATTCGCTTATCGCGCTGGCACTTGGATTGCTGGCAAGACTAAGCTTGATATTTTACTCGTGCCGCTACTGGTATGCGGCGTTGCGCTATTGGTCTGTGCGTTACTGAATCCACCTATTGTGGCAGGGGTCGCTGCTATCGGACAGGGTATTCATGCAGCGACTGAATTACAGCCACTATTAATGGGTATTGTCATTGCTGTGGTAGTTGGTATTTTATTGACCCTTCCAACGTCGAGTGCCGCCATTTGTATTGCGATTGGACTTGGTGGGTTGGCTGGCGGGGCAGCAGTGGTTGGCTGTGCCGCGCATATGATTGGCTTTGCGGTTGCCAGTTTCAAGGACAATGGCGTGAGTGGGGTGATATCTCAGGGATTAGGCACTAGCATGCTACAAATCCCCAATGTACTAAAAAAGCCGATTGTTCTATTGCCTGCCGTTATTGCTAGCGCGATTGTTGGCCCTATCGCGACTGTCGGGTTTGGGTTAGCTTGTACGGCGACAGGTGCGGGCATGGGTACGGCTGGTTTGGTCGGTGTATTTGGGGTCATTGAAGCATCACAAGAAATCATGAGCACAGGTCAGCTATGGACGGCGATTATCTTATTAATGTTTGTGTTACCTGCGCTGATTGCAGGATTGGTTGCCTATATCATGCGCCGTATGGGCTGGTTGGTCGCAGGTGACATGAAGCTGCCCTAATATACGGGAAACTCAATCCACATGCCTTAGCCAACCTTATGAAAACCAGACAAAAAGCCTAGCTACGATAATAGCTGGGCTTTTTATATGTGAACTCTTTACTTAACGGTCTTTAGTTTTTTATGACGACGAGGCTTTAGTTTTAGAGACAATTGATGAAAATCGTTTAGTATTTGGCTGTAGTGAGAGGGGAAGACGCGTTGGATCGCATCAATCATCTTGGCATCATTACCAATCAAGCAGCGTTGCTGATTGGTTGCTGCTGCATGCAGGATAATCCAAGCCGCTTGACTGGCATCGAACTTTAGAAACTTATTAAAACTTCTGATGGCTTTGGGCCCAGTGCTCATGCCAATATCATGGATGCTGTCATTGCCACGCGCACTGTTGGCAATATTCGTTTTGATACCACCTGGATGGATACAAGTGGCTGATACGCCACAGTTCTGAATATTTAGCTCTTGGCGCAAGCTCTCTGTGAAGCCGCGTACGGCAAATTTGCTTGAATTATAGGCGGACTGCGATGCCTGAGCAGTCAGACCAAAGAGACTTGAGATATTGATGATATGACCATGCTCACTAAACTGGCTTTGTTTAACGCTATTTTTAATCAAAGGTAAAAACGCTTTGGTGCCATATACCACGCCCCAAAAGTTGATGTTCATCACCCATTCAAGCTCACTAATACTACTGCCTTCAACGGTGGAATAAAGCGCGACGCCTGCATTGTTAAAAACAAAATTTACCTTGCTATGCTCTGCCATCACGTTATCAGCCCATGCTTGCACTGCTTTATTGTCTGACACATCCAGTACGGTCATAGTGACATTGACATCATAACTGGCAAGTAACTGTTTGGTCGCTGCTAGCTGTTCAGGATTGATGTCAGATAGCGCAACATGACAGCCCATTTTTGCTAAATGAATCGCCAACTCACGCCCCATACCAGAGCCGGCCCCTGTGATAGCAGCGACATGATTTCGGTAGTAAGAGGCAACGTCCGACTCATCTAAGGAGGCATGAGATGAAGAAAATGGCAGATGCTGGCGTAATGAGGTTGCCATAGCGGTCACAGGGTTCAGCATAATAAACAATCCTTTGTATTATTAGTAGGGTCTGTTGAACATTCAAAGCTGGTGCTGGCAGTAGGATAAAGCTCGAAACAGACACTATCTACAGTAGCATGATTTGTGATGATGCTTACTCGCGATTGATAAACGCTGCTGTCATTTTATGATAGATACCTGTCACTTCAACTTAGGACATGCGCTAGTATTTGAGTCATCACAAGCTCGTACTAGCGTTATGCATAGTCAGGTCTTGATGGCTAAGTTGGTTAATGAGTCGGCATAAAAAAAGCGCCTTAGCTTATGCAGCCAGACGCTTTTTGTTGTCATCACTCATTAATCATAATGAATGATGTTAACGGCACGATAATTAAGAAATTTCAGGCGTTTTACCTTCATTGATGACTTGCTCATCAACCAATACCGTTTTTGCATTTTCCATAGAAGGCAGCTCGTACATAGTTTCAAGTAGCGCGTTTTCTACGATAGAGCGTAGACCACGAGCACCAGTTTTACGCTCCATTGCCTTCTTAGCGATGGCATCTAGTGCTTCTTGCGTAAAGCTAATCTCAGCACCTTCCATGTCGAACAAGTACTTGTACTGTTTTACCAGTGCATTCTTAGGTTCAGTCAGGATCTGTACCAATGCCGCTTCATCCAGCTCTTGTAGTGCAGCAAGAACGGGCAGACGACCAATCAGCTCAGGGATCAGACCAAACTTGATCAAATCTTCTGGTTCAACTTCTTGTAACAACTCTGAGCTACGACGACTGTCGTCTTTTGAGCTGACATCAGCATTGAAACCAATACCACCTTTTTCGGTACGTTGCTGAATGACTTTGTCTAGGCCAGCAAACGCGCCGCCCACGATGATTAGGATGTTGCTGGTATCGACTTGGATCAGCTCTTGCTGTGGGTGCTTACGACCACCGTGCGGCGGAATAGCAGCCACGGTGCCTTCGATTAGCTTGAGCAGTGCTTGCTGCACGCCTTCACCTGACACATCACGGGTAATAGATGGGTTGTCGCCTTTTTTACTGATTTTGTCGATCTCATCGATATAGATGATACCTTGCTCAGCTTTGGCCACATCATAGTCAGAAGCTTGCAGTAGCTTCTGCACGATGTTTTCAACGTCTTCACCGACATAACCTGCTTCAGTCAGTGTTGTAGCATCAGCCATCGCAAAAGGCACATCAAGCAGACGAGCTAAGGTTTGGGCAAGCAATGTTTTACCAGAACCAGTCGGACCAATTAGCAAGATATTACTCTTAGCCAATTCTACCATTGCATCATCAGCGCCGATCTTAGATTTTTTGCTGTCATTAGCCAATGTTTGGCTAACTTTTAGGCGCTTATAATGGTTATAAACGGCAACGGCCAATGCTTTTTTGGCAGCGTCCTGACCGATGACATATTCATCAAGTTTGGCACGCAGCTCTTTTGGGGTTGGTAGCTTTTTATTGATCCAAGAGGTATCGATATCGCTATCGTCATCGCCGTGCTCGGCACTGTCTGCGATTAAGTCAGTACATAGCTCGATACACTCATTACAGATATTGGCATCGTCAGCCGCAATCAGTTGCTTTACATCGCTTTTGGCTTTACCGCAAAACGAGCACTGCGGGGTGTTATCTTCTGCCATAAAAGGCGCTCCTAAAATTTAAAACTTACAAATATTTTGATTGTTTGCATCAATGCCAAAACGCATCGCGCTCAGGCAGTTGATACCCATCAAGGCTGTTATATGCTAATTATAAAGAAGTAGGGCGGCGCTCTAGCACTTCATCAATCAAGCCGTATGCTTTTGCTTCGTCTGCATCTAGCCAGTAATCACGCTCAACGTCTGTTTCGATTTTTTCTACAGTCTGACCTGTACGCTCAGCCAATATCTTGTTCAAACGTGCACGAGTTTTTAGGATTTCACGAGCGTTAATCTCGATATCTGTTGCTTGACCTTGCGCACCACCTGAAGGCTGGTGAATCATCACACGAGCATTAGCAAGTGCATAACGCTTACCTTTTTGACCAGCTGCTAACAAGAATGAGCCCATGCTGTAAGCACCGCCCATACAGATGGTCGATACTTCTGGCTTGATAAAGTTCATGGTATCAAAAATCGCTAAACCAGCACTGACTGAACCACCTGGTGAGTTGATATATAAGTGGATGTCTTTGTCTGGGTTCTCAGCTTCTAAGAATAGCAGCTGCGCGACGATTAGGTTGGCCATATGGTCTTCAACTTGACCAGTCAAAAAGATAACGCGCTCACGTAACAAGCGTGAAAAAATATCAAACGAGCGTTCACCGCGTGAAGACTGCTCGACAACCATAGGCACTAATGCAGCTTGGGTAGTTTGTACTTCTTTGTGCGCACTCATCAGCATATCAAAATGTGGATTGGCAGTGATGCGATCATAATCTGTCATAGAAACGTCCTATCGATAAATGTATAAAATAAAAAAGGATTGAATGATTTTATTGTCTGGTAGTTTTTGACTAATGGGTTGTTTATAAGGGGGCTGCGCTCACTATTCAAGCCTATAAAACCGGTTTGTGCATAAAATAGCGGAAAAAGTGACCCGCCTATATTTCTAGTACTCGTTGCTTGTGCTGAACATCTGCACCAAAAGCCAGTAACGAAAGTATGTCTAGAAACAGAGTGATACTATCTTATCTCTCATGAGATCGCACAGATATTGATAAGCGCATACGGATACAAATGGCGCAAATCATATGCGACCTTACTTTTTATCATAGAATACCTGATTAACAGCATTACAATCTACCTATCTTACTGACTAAGTCTGAGAATAATAAGGTATCTTATTCTTTTACTGATCAGGTATCACCATAAACTATCCAGTCAAAAGTTATACCAACAAAGTGCACTGTTATAGATAAGATGTACTGTTTTGGTGCAAGTAAACACTAAGCTAAGGGATAACTGACATCAAAAAACTGATGAGGTAAGGGTTAAAAATATATTGCTGTTTTCAATGTTGGATATAAATTGAGAAAAGAACAAGTAAATCAAAGTTTTGAGCCGATACGGTTAGTTCAATGATTATTTTCTATTCATAGTTGGCACGATGATTGTATCAATCAATATATTGACCCTTTATTTGTCGTTAGGCGCTACGTTCAATACGCTATTCGCGCTCTACGGCGCTGAGATTGTTTAGCTATTATTTTAGCTAAGGCTTTAAAGTATGACGTTGAACAAGATTTTGGGTGATGATAAACCGGTAAGATATTGGATTATGTTTAATTGGTACATGAGTATATAAAATGAGTTGGGCTTCTTCCTTAGCATTAAGTTTTGACAGCGTTAAACGCACGAGTACGGCCCAAGATAAGGCTGCCGATTCTAAGACGCGGCTATATCACCGCAAGCACACTGGTGCCTTAATGATACAGCGTGCCCTGTATCCTGAGCCGCGTGTGCAGCAGGGTATTTGTCATGTATTGATGCTATATCCGCCAGCAGGTATCGCAGGTGGTGATACGTTGGCTATAGACCTACGTTTAGATAGTGAGAGTCACGCTGTCATCACGACACCAGGGGCAGGTAAATGGTATGGCAAAGACAGTGTCAGCCAAAAAAGCAAAACCTCGCATCGACAGTCGCCCACACAAAGCGCTTGTGATAACACCATGCCAGTGAATCAGGGCAGTGTGCATAGTAATGATACTGACCAAATAAGCTCAGTGCCAAACGACATGGCTGAATATGCTAGTCAAAAGGTATACGCCACATTAGACACAGGTGCTCGCCTAGAATGGTTGCCGCAAGAAAGTATTATTTATAACGAAGCCAATATGCATGCGACGAGTCGCTTTGATTTAACGGACTCATCTAGCTTACTGACGTGGGAGATTAGCGTCTTTGGGCGGCAGGCCTATGATGAGCAGTTTTTGCAAGGCTATTACCATACAGGGCTGAATATCTACCGTGAAGGTAAAGTCATCGTTGCCGAACGTGTGGCACAGTCTGCCCAAAGTCGCTGGTTTACGTCACATTTAGGACTGGCAGCGCAGCATATCTATGGGTCGTTTTGGGCAGTGCCTAGTTTAAGTGACGTACACAATAAAACTTTATCCTCATCAAAAGTACGAGAAACGACGGAGACGGCGCAAGCGACGACCAAGCAAGCATTAACCCGTTATTTGGACAGTACGATACTGACTTTACGGCAAGCAATCGCTGAAGCAGGGCTACCTGTCTATTGCACCCATAATTATCAAGCGATTAATATCCGCTATATTGGCTCAGATGTGCGAGGCTGTTTTGAGGCGTTTTATCAGCTGAGAGAAGTCTTACGTAAGCACTGGTGGCAACTTGAGCCGTGTCGTCCACGGATTTGGGACACCTGATTTAGTGCTGTATTCTACTTAATTTATTATGACGTTACTCTGATATAAAAAGACACAATAGCCATTTTGGTTAAGGTATTAAACGTTTGAAGGTCGCTACTCTGCGACACAGAACATTATAAATACAATAAGGAAATTCCATGCATTTGACCCCGACAGAAAAAGACAAGCTCATGCTATTCACGGCTGGCATGGTGGCTGAACGCCGCAAAAACCGAGGTGTAAAACTGAACTATCCCGAAGCCATCGCTTATATCAGCATGCTATTGATGGAAGGTGCTAGAGATGGCAAAAGAGTTGCCGAATTAATGAGTGAAGGCGCTACCTATCTGTCGGCTGATGATGTGATGGAAGGTGTCGCAGAGATGGTAGATGAAGTGCAAATCGAGGCGACGTTCCCTGATGGCACCAAGCTGGTTACGGTACATAATCCCATCGTGTAGCACTGTTATATATAGCACTAAAATGATAACTATAAAATAAGGCGACTCCCATGCAAGCAGGCGAATACCATATTCAAGATGGCGATATCATCTTAAACCAAGGGCGACAGGTACAGACCATTAGTGTTAGCAATACTGGTGATAGACCTATTCAAATCGGCTCGCATTATCACTTTTACGAAGTCAATGATGCCTTAAGCTTCGAGAGAGAGCAGACGCGTGGTTATCGCCTGAATATTATCCCTGGTACAGCAGTGCGATTTGAGCCGGGGCAGTCACGTGAAGTGGAACTGGTCGCTTATGCTGGTAAGCAGGAAGTATATGGCTTTGCAGGGCGAGTGATGGGTGCCGCTAGCTTAGATGCAGTATCAGATAACAGAGATGCTGAAAACCCGCCAGTTACCTCGCAGAAAAAAGTGAGTCGGCATATTTATGCTGAGCATTTTGGTCCGACAACAGGTGACAAGGTTCGCCTAGCCGACACTGAATTGTGGCTACAGGTTGAGGCTGACTTAACGAGCCAATTGAGTACTGATACCGATCAAGCGGCGGCACTGAAAAATGGTGAGCAGGCTAGCAAACCTACCGAGATAAAAGGCGAAGAAGTTAAATTCGGTGGCGGTAAAGTCATTCGTGACGGTATGGGTCAAGGGCAACTACTGGGAGCCGACGTTGCCGATACGGTCATTACCAATGCGCTAGTCATGGATTATACGGGCATCTACAAAGCAGATATCGGTATCAAAGACGGTCGTATTAGCGGCATTGGCAAAGCCGGAAATCCTGATATTCAGCCTGCCATCGATATTGCGATTGGTGGTGCTACCGAAATAATAGCTGGTGAAGGCAAAATCCTGACAGCAGGCGGGGTTGATAGTCATATTCACTTCATAGCACCCCAGCAATGTGAGACAGCGCTTATGTCAGGCGTGACCACAATGCTTGGTGGTGGTACAGGGCCTGCACAAGGTACGCTCGCGACTACCTGTACACCAGGGGCTTATCATATTGCTTCAATGCTAAAGTCTACCGACAGTATTCCCATGAATATCGGACTACTGGGCAAAGGAAATGTGAGTGTACCAGAACCCATCGCTGAGCAAATAGAAGCAGGCGCAGTTGGACTAAAGCTACATGAAGATTGGGGTACCACTCCGCAAGCCATCGATAACTGTTTGAGTGTCGCTGAAGAGTATGATGTGCAAGTGGCGATCCATACCGATACTTTGAATGAAAGTGGCTATCTTGAAAGTACGCTAGCAGCGTTCAAGAATCGCTGTATTCACACCTTCCATACCGAAGGTGCGGGTGGTGGTCATGCACCCGATATTCTAAAGGCGATTGGTGAATCACATGTTTTGCCATCATCTACCAATCCAACTCGTCCTTATACTGTTAATACCATTGACGAGCATCTCGACATGCTGATGGTCTGCCATCACCTAAGCCCTGCTATCGCTGAAGATGTCGCCTTCGCTGAAAGTCGTATTCGCCAAGAAACCATTGCTGCAGAAGATATCTTGCATGATTTGGGCGCGATTTCGATGATGAGTAGTGACTCGCAAGCCATGGGGCGAGTGGGTGAGGTTGTTATTCGTACGTGGCAAACTGCGCATAAAATGAAAGTGCAACGAGGACATCTAGCACCTGATGCAACAGCAACCATAGAGGATGAGCAGCAGTTCATCACGCTGACGGACTATGACCAAAGCGCGGACAACGATAACTTCCGTATCAAACGTTACATCGCAAAATATACGATAAATCCTGCTATTACTCATGGTATCAGCGATATGGTCGGCTCTATCGAGGTGGGAAAATGGGCAGATATGGTGCTATGGTCGCCCAAGTTTTTTGGGGTAAAGCCTGAATGCATCATCAAAGGCGGGCTTATCGCTGCTGTGCCGATGGGCGATATTAATGCCTCTATTCCCACCCCGCAGCCCGTACATTATCGTCCTATGTTTGCCACGTATCCAAAATCAGTTGCCCAAACCAGCATTATCTTTATGTCGCAAGCAGCTATCGACAAGCAAGTGGATAAGCAGCTTGGACTGACCAAAGTCATTCAGCCAGTACACGGTATTCGTAGTATTCGCAAAAGTGATATGCGCTTTAATAGCTACTGCCCTGATATGGATATTAACCCTGAGACTTATGAAGTACGTGCCGATGGCGAGATGCTAACCTGCGAGCCTGCTGACATATTACCCATGGCGCAGCGCTACTTTTTATTCTAAGCACTTTTTATTCTAAACACTTTGTTATTCCAAGTGTTTTATTATCCTACGTATTGTGAGTTTTACGCCTTAATAGTTTGAGCAATAACAGCCAGAGTATAATAATGATGAAGATATTTAATACCCGTTTAAATGCCCCAAATGACGCTCAAAAAATACAATTAGCAAAACAGCATCAAACCGATGACTATCTACTTTTAGATTTTGATACTCGCCAGCATTCTCGATTTAAAGCCACCACTGTTTCAGGTGAGAGTGTCGGTATTGACTTACCTCGGACAGGTACTCTCAAAGGTGATGATGTGCTAATCAATGAAGCAGGCGAGTTGATTCAGGTTATCGCTAAGCCTCAGGTCGTTACCAAAGTTACTGCTGATGATGTTTTTACGTTGATGAAAGGCGCATATCATTTAGGCAATCGACATGTGCCACTGATGTTTGACCAAAGTTTTGACCACGGTGATGCAGGCTACGCGTTATATTTTGAAAACGATCATGTACTTGCGCAAATGTTAGAGCGTCTTGGATTGCGTGTTGAAGATGCTTCAGTACCGTTTGAACCTGAAACAGGGGCATATCAGTCAGGGCAAGGGCATTCACATGGCCATTCTCACTCACATGCGCATGCGGATTCAGGTAGTGATTCAAACAGTGACTCGCATAGCCATTCGCACAGTAATAAGCACGAACACAGCCATAGCCACGAACACAGCCATCATGATGAGACTGTAGGGCAGCCAAAGTGATGGTTGATACCAATGCCCAGTCTGCTCAGCCGGACCAACTTGGACAGCTGCTGATGCTGGCATCGAGCAACTTACCCATCGGTAGCTATACCTATTCGCAAGGTGTTGAGTCAGCGATTGAGTCAGGCGTAATCTCTGATGAAGCCAGCACGCTGGTATTTATGCAGGACTATCTAGCGCTTGCTGTTATCGGCTACGAGCTGCCTATATTAGGGCTAATAATGCTCGCACTTGGTCAAGGTAATGATGTGCTAGCCGCAAATCTGGCACACGATTATCATGCCAGCCTAGAGAGTAAAGAGTTTGTGCTTGAGTCTCAGCAACTGGCTCAAGCAATGGTGTCTTGGCTCAATGAAGTGCTGAGCCTTGGTATACCTGCTGAGATACCTGAAGACGGATACTTGCCACTTTTTGCTCATATTGCACAGCACTGGCAGCTACCATTGGCACAATCAATGACCACGTATGGCTTTGCCCAACTAGAGAATATGGTGTTGGCTGCGGTTAAGACGGTACCGTTAGGACAGATGGCGGGTCAGCGTATCCTGTGGCAATTACAAAGCGATCTGGGTGCTCAGATTGATGCCGTTAGCACTAACATACAGCATACTTTTGATACATTGATGACATCGCCAGATTCGCTTAAAGAGCAAGACTGTCAGCAGTTGTGCCAAGACCTCTATGAAATACTCAATATATCGAATAACTTGCCCAATTTGGCTATCCTCTCAAGTATGCATGAGGAGCAGTACAGTCGATTGTTTCGTTCATAACTACACGCTTATTTCTATTTATACTTATTAATATACAAACTGTTTTAGGAATTCAATATGTCTCTAACTCCGCTCAAACCAAAAAACTCTCAATCTATATCAGACTTACAGACTGATAATGACCGCCAAAATCAGCCCTCTGCTTTATCGTGCCTACGCCTTGGCATTGGTGGCCCTGTTGGTAGTGGTAAGACCGCGTTGACGTTGCGTTTGTGCCAAAACATGCGCGACACGGTCAATATGGCAGTAGTGACCAACGATATCTATACCAAAGAAGATTCAGAGTTTTTGACCCGTAATGATGCTATGCCTGCTGAGCGTATTCGCGGTGTAGAAACAGGTGGCTGTCCGCATACCGCTATCCGCGAAGATGCGTCTATTAATCTGACGGCTATTGCCGAACTGCAAGCGACTTTTAAAGACTTAGAGATGATTATCATCGAATCAGGTGGTGATAATTTGGCGGCGACGTTTAGTCCAGAGCTGTCTGATTTGACCCTATACGTTATTGATGTTTCAGCAGGCGATAAGATACCTCGTAAAGGTGGGCCGGGAATTACCAAGTCTGATTTATTGATTATTAATAAGACTGATCTTGCACCTATGGTAGGGGCTTCGCTAGAAGTCATGGCAAGAGATGCCAAAAAAATGCGCGGTGACAAACCTTTTATCTTTAGCAACATGAAAACAGGTGATGGGCTAAATGAGATTATCGCCTTTATCAAAGAGCAGGGCATGCTTGCTTAGTCAATAGAATCTCACTAACTATGAACAACAAGCTACGAACAACCAAATTATTAATATTAAGGAGCACTCCCATGACAGCCTCTACCAATACAAAAACTATAACAAAGACGCATTTTTCACAGGCTTTATCCGCTCGTAATATAGTGGCTGGCTCAACGGTGATGACCTCATTAATGTTACCGTCATTGGCTCAGGCACACTCAGGCCATATCCATTCAACGACTGCGCACACATCATCGCTGTTAGGCACGTTGCAAGCAGGGCTGATGCATCCACTGACTGGCTTTGATCATTTGTTTTTAGCAGTCGGTATGGGTATGTTGTTTTATGGACTGCAAAAGCAGCGCTTGGGTATGATGTCGTTGGCAGGAGGACTATCACTGGGAGCGGTATTAGCGACTATCGGTGCTTTGGTAGGTGGTGCTGCGTTTGGTTCGGCCGCTAGCATGGTTGAGATGGCGATACTATTGTCAGTGGCGGTATTGGCATTTGTATTAATGGGGCAATGGCGCGGAAAAGCCGCATCATTGAATACGTCTGCATCGAGCACGGCAACTACAAGTGACGTCCCATTACTGAGTATGACTTTTGGCGGCTTGGCAGTATTTCACGGTATGGCACATGCGATGGAATTGCCAGCACAGGTTAGCGTATCAGGTCAGTTAGGTTTTTATGCTGGTATGATGGTTTCTATGTTGGGGCTATATGCGGTTGGTATGGTGATCAATCAGCAGTTGCAACAGCGTCTCGGCGGTCATTTTTGGTTCCAACGTGGGTTGGTGGTGCTAGGTCTAGGGGTAGTGTTCATTCCTGTTTTAACCTAAATATAGTCAATCCTCTATAAAAGAGCTACAGCGTTAACCTCGCTTGAAGTATCACATATACATCTGCACTCGGTTGCCTTGTATCTCTTTTAAATTGAATCAACTATAGAGTATCAGTTTCTATTACATGATTTAGCTATTCACTGAGTTCGTTATATTTACCCATAAAAATACGGCCCCAATCGATGATCGGGGCCGTATTTTTATGAGCCAAAAACGTGAGTGCTATCTAACTAAAGTAGATAGCGCTCAGTTTAGACTACATGCCTTGCTGCTGTTGTTGCTGAGCAGCTAGCAAGTCTTGGTAGCTCACTTCTTTGTCAGTTACTTTACCTTGATCGATTAGATAATCAACCACTTGGTCTTCTAGTACAACAGACTCAATGTTCGCGCGCTGTTGCTTATCAGTGGTGTAGTACTCGATCACTTCTGCTGGATCTTCGTAGTTTTCAGCCGCTTCTTTGATGAACGTCTCAACGCGTGCTTGATCTACTTCTAAGCCTTTGGTATCGATAACACGAGCAACGATGATACCAAGACGGGCAGCACGTAGCGCTTGCTCTTCAAATAGCTCATTTGGCAGCATGTCTTTATCGAAGCTATCAGCATTCGCACCGAACTGCTGAGAAAAACGTTGCATCATCATGTTGCGTTGACGCTCGATTTCTTGCTCTAGCATCGCGTTTGGTACGTCAAACTCATTCTTTTCTAGCAATGCATCAAAAGTCGCTTGCTTAACTTGGCTACGCGCAGCGTTTTTGATTTCGCGTTCCATGTTTTTACGTACGTCGTCTTTTAGTTTTTCAACGCCGCCTTCTTTTACGCCGAATAGCTCAAGGAACGCATCGTCGATTTCAGGTAGCTTAGATTTTTCAACCAATTTTACGTTGATTTTGAACTGAGCTTCTTTACCAGCTAAGTTTTCAGCTTGGTAATCTTCTGGGAAAGTCACTTCGATAACTTTTTCGTCGCCAGCTTTCATGCCTTTGATACCCGCTTCAAAGCCAGGAATCATTTGGTTGCTACCGATAACTAGTTTGAAGTCTTCAGCAGAGCCGCCTTCGAATTTTTCGCCATCGATAGAGCCTTCAAAGTCAAAAGTCACTTGGTTGTCTTTCGCAGCCATGCCTTTTTTCTCAACGAATTCTTCACGTTGCTTTTGTAGGTTTTCGATCATGGTGTCAACGTCAGCTTCATCAACCTTGGCAGTATGACGCTCAACTTCGATCTCATCGATACCTTGTACGTCTACTTCTGGGAAGATTTCAACAGTCGCTTGATAAACCAAGAAATCATCTTCAAGTTTTACGTCGTCGATGTTAGGCATGCCAACAGCGCGAATGTCTTCAGATTTGATCGCTTCAAAAACAGTATCACGGATCACATCGTTGATAACTTCTTGTTGAATGCCAGCACCGTACTGAGAGCGGATGTGTGACATAGGGACGTTACCTTTACGGAAACCGTCAATCTTGGCAGTTTTCGCAACTTGGCGAATACGGCCTTCGACTTTATTTTGAATTTTTTCGACAGGTACTTTAACTGTCAATTGGGTTTCTTTGTTAGATAGCTTGTTGGTTGTGACTTGTAAATCTGTAGCCATGTTAATTACACCTTTAGGATTAGATAGTACTTAAAATTAAGCAGTACTTAGGATTAAATGGTAATAGACAAACCGAGCCTCAAAATACGGGCGTGTACAACGGATTGCCGTTGGAATAAATAGGGGATAATGATAGCCCGCAACGTCCATATCAGTGTCAGTAGCAATCGCTGCCAGCACAAAATATAAAACCGCTGAGGTTGTAAATGCTATCAAATATCAATAATAAACCGTTAATGCACCGCATAATAACGCTTTTTGGTGAATTATACAGACATATAACGGTTTTCGACAAAATTTTTAAAAGTAGAACAGTATAATCTATCTGATTATTAAAGTAAAAATTATCTGTTTGGTGTCATGTTTCCTTATGTTGCTCACCTTTATAAGCGCACTTATTAAGGACACTTATAAAGGCAGTTGTGCCAATAGCTGCTGAATGGCCTGACCACGATGGCTGATGCTGTTTTTATCAGCCGCGCTTAAGCTGGCTGCACTCGCTTGCAAGTCAGGTAACCAAAACAATGGATCATAACCAAAGCCGCCGTCACCATGCGCTGTCTCTGAAATCTCGCCATGCCACAATCCTTGGGCGATGATTGGTAATGGATCATCAGCATGGCGCACCATTGCCAGTACACAAACAAACAACCCTTTAATAGGCTCGCTCGCGTGCTCAGTACGGATAGGCTGCAAGTCAGCGATGAGCTTGGCGTTATTCTTACTATCGTTACCATGCTCACCAGCATAGCGAGCAGAGTAAATTCCCGGTGCGTTACCAAGTGCAGGCACACACAGTCCTGAGTCGTCAGCGATAGCAGGCAATCCGCTGATATGGCTAGCATGACGCGCTTTGATAATGGCGTTCTCAACGAAGCTCAAGCCGTCTTCGATGGCATCTTCGATATCGAGTTGACCTTGCGGGATGATGGTCACCTCTAGATTGGCCTCAGCGAATAACCGTTTAAACTCAGCCAACTTGCCTTTGTTATTACTGGCGAGCACCCATTGGGTACTTGGTGCTGATTGTGTGGCGCGTAGGGGAGTGTCGATGGTGTTTGTGTTGGTCATAGTGTCTTTCCATTAAATGATTACGTAGAGTCTGGTTAATTTAGCTTTTATTTTTAGTGTCTTTTACTATGTCTATAAATCTAGCTGACCGTCATATTTGCAGTAGTCATTGATGTCTGTGAGGTAGCTTGGGCTATCCGCTAATACATAGCCAATGGCTATACTGATTGTACGGTCTATAACATTTGGTAACTGATACTTTTGGTCATTGTTGCTATAATACTCGCCAAGCTACAGCAAGTTATATCCTGTAACTTTTGAATATTTAATTAATAAATGCTTATGAAGTCAAAC
Source organism: Psychrobacter sp. SWN149 (assembly GCF_015864565.1). Taxonomy (NCBI): domain Bacteria; kingdom Pseudomonadati; phylum Pseudomonadota; class Gammaproteobacteria; order Moraxellales; family Moraxellaceae; genus Psychrobacter; species Psychrobacter sp. SWN149. The sequence continues at coordinate 51,870 of NZ_JADYWX010000009.1, read as the reverse complement.
ACTTGGCTTTTAAGCAAAGAATAATAGCAAGCAGTAACCGCTAGGTTCATTTTGGATTCATAATAATACGTGATATTGTATTGAGCAGTACCGTGTATCAAGCAATAATATTCGTTTCAAACAATAAACTCAGCCAATTTAGTCCGCTATTTTATAGTGTTTTTTGCGGTGTAAAAATAGCGTAAAATTCAGTTTCTATAATCAGTTTTATAAACTAACGGCTAAACAGCAAGGATAAAATAACTATGTCAAACATTACATTGCCAGAACTACCATATGCAAAAGACGCACTAGAACCACATATCAGTGCCGAGACGCTAGAGTATCATCACGACAAGCATCATAATGCATACGTGACCAAGCTTAACGAGTTGCTACCAGGTTCTGGTCTAGAAGACAAAACTTTGCCAGAAATCATCCTAGCAACTGCTAACGATGACAGCAAACAAGGTATGTTCAATCAAGCAGCTCAAGTATGGAACCATACGTTCTACTGGAACTGCATGACGCCAACAAACGGCGGCGGCGAACCTACTGGCGATCTAAAAGCTAAAATCGAAGAAGATTTCGGTAGCTATGACAAGTTCCGTGAAGAGTTCAAAAACGCAGCATTGACTCAGTTCGGTTCAGGTTGGGCATGGCTAGTCGCTGATAAAGTCGGTGGCAAACTGTCTATCGCTAAAACTGCTAACGCTGATACCCCACTTGCACATGACCAAATTGCTGTATTGACTTGTGATGTATGGGAACATGCTTACTATATCGATTACCGCAATCGTCGTCCTGACTATGTAGACACGTTCCTAGACAAACTAGTGAACTGGGACTACGCAAACGCAAAATATAAAGGTCAAGATGCTGGTGTTGAAGAGTAATCTTTAACCACTAAGTATTTGATTGATAAAAAAGGACACCGCGAGGTGTCCTTTTTTTGGCTTGATAATTCTTAATAGAACAATGATATTACGCGATACCGCCGTTAGCACCAATATTTTGCCCTGTGACCCAAGTGGCTTCTTCACTCACCAAAAATGCCACCACACGAGCGATATCGACTGGCTCACCGATACGGTTGAACGGTGACATGCTAGCGAGGCTTTCTACCGTGTCATCTGCTTTACCTTCATGGAACAGCTCGGTATCGGTAGGGCCGGGAGAGACTGCATTGACCGTAATTCCTCGCGTGCCAACTTCTTTAGAGAAAATTCTGGTCAGCTGATCAACTGCACCTTTGGTAGCACAGTAGGTGCCGTAACTAGGTAGCAGCATACGAGTAGTTGTACTTGAGAGGTTTACAACACGGCCGCCGTCATTAAGTTTAGTCGCCGCCTCACGCAATGTATTAAACGTGCCTTTTACATTGATAGCAAATATACGGTCAAAGTCTTCGTCTGTGGTCTCGGCAATGGGTTTATTGATCATTATGCCTGCGCTGTTTACCAAGATATCTGGCTTGCCAAACGCATCAATGGTGGCATCAAACATCGCTTCGACTTGCTTGGCATTACTGACATCGGCTTGCACAGCGATGGCTTCACCGCCCGCCGATTTAATTTGGTTGACGATATCATTGGCTGCTGTGTCATCGTTTGCATAGTTAATAATTGTTTTGGCACCTGCTGCCGCAAGTAATATAGCTATCTGTGCCCCAATGCCTTTTGATGAACCGGTTACAATCGCGACTTTATTTTTTAGTGTTTTCATTATTATTCTCTCTATTATGGTGGATAAATATCAGAGTGCTTATATTGCATTTTGACTAATAATTTTTAATTAACGATACAGACATTACCAGTGTGCAAAGACAATGAGTAGAGCGGTTACGTATAATTATTTTAGGATAAGCTTATCCATTGTGTCTACGTAGATGCAAAGCATAAAGGTTAAGAGGTTGGCGTTGAAAGCCAGTCTTTTTAATCTCCAATAACCCATTCGATAATTTTTTTCTTGTATTCTTCTTCTGTATAATTTGGTAAAGGCTCTTTATTCAAGATAGATAATATGGTTGAGATTAAATAATCTCCAACTGCAATTTGAACTATTAGTGATGAAATATGTGTTTTGAAAACACATTCGTCAATTTTAATATCTAAACAGCCAGTAAGGTCAATCGAGAGGTTATGAGCTACTTCATTACGAGCTTTACGTGCTATATGAAGTATATCTTTTGCCTTTTTTTCAATAGGTAAGAATTCAATATTATTATTAAGTGTTGAGAATTTCTTGTACAGTAATATAATAAAGTCGTTGTAATCATCTTCAGGTAATAAAGATAATGGAGCTATTTTAAGTTTTAGAGATTTTGCAACGATATCGCACAAATTATCAAACCTTGTAGACATGATGAGGGAGCGCCCTAAAATAGCGTGTAACTCTTCAGTATTTTCAGTTAGCTCAAAATCGTCAATAAATATATCTGGGCTCATATAGCTTTCCTTTAATATATATGGTTTAGACTTACGACACCTCAAAACAAAATTCCCCCACTGCATGCCTCAGCATCACAATCTTATAATAAGCATGCACCTTAGTGTTTTCAAAGAAAATATATAACGTATCAAAGTTCTGATTTTGATTAGCAATCGCTTGCACCTAGTATTGTCTCAGCCTCGCTATAACGATAAATATGATTGTCAGTAGTACTCGAGGCAACCTACCAATATTCAGCACCGAAAATCTGATTATCTCCTAGTGAGTCCATTGAATCATCTGTTATTTCACTAGCTTTTTCTATTAGTTTTTCAAATAACTTCTGCTCTTTAGGATCCAAATAATATCTTGTAATAACAGTTTCGTAGTCAGCAGGGTAATATAAAAATGCTAAGTAATGGAGACAAATCTTTTCTTTTTCATAAGATAATATAAGCTCAAAGCTAGATTCGGACTCTACCCCATGTAGATACAAGTAGTCTCCTACTTTACATTTTTCAAGGTCTTGAACGTTTTCCCAAGTTGACGCCAAATTATCTTTATATTTTAGAAAATAGGGCACATAGACACTTTCTGTTTCATGAATGTTGACAAAGTAATCAATTAGCCTTGTACGACTCACAACATGAAAGTCAAAAAAATACTCACGATTCTCGTAGTTTGAAGTGGCATTGTATAAATCACCTTCTAATACATAAGATTTTAGGATTTCAGAGGGTCTTTTTTCGTACCAACCATTAAGCTCTGAATGTGGTGGTAGCCATAAAATGTATGCTTTTCCTTCTTTAGCATAGTTTTCATTTTCATCAAGTTTTATAGAGTAGGTTTTACCTACTTCTGGTAATAAGCCTTCTAGCGCTATCACTTCTTCCCAGCTTTCATCCCAGCATAATTTTGACCACTGCATCGTTTGCAAAAGCTGAATAGCCTTTATTTGGTTATGTTCTGGTTCTTTATTAGACTGAAAAAACCCAATCAAATTTGCTAGCTTTATCGACATCACAGCACCTCAAATCTAAATTTCCCTAATGCCTTTCTAGGGATCGTATGTAATAAGCATGTGTTTTATTCTTAGCCAGCATTAATCTTCATCAACCAAAACCCAACCGCTATCTATATCCACAACCGACTCATCGAACACTCTTACAAATCCTTGCTTCACCAATTCAATGCGCGATACTTCGAGTTCATCATCCGTTTTGACAATGGGTGCGTCTATAGGTGTAATCGATTGCCACGGCAACGTTTGTACTGTTTTATTAGCCAATACAAAACTAAAAAATGCGGTGTCGCCCGCCATCATACGTAGGTCATCAACGACCAACTGGATGTCTTGCTTGTTTGGCTCGGCAGCGTCATCAAGCATTGTTTGAGTTCGGTAGCCTGTCCAATCACCAGAGAACCAATCCAGCCTGTGTGCATAGGGCTGGCTCGCGGTTGGCAGGTTTGCACGTAGCATCTGCGAGTTGTCATACTGCGTCAGATAGCGATACTCAGGCAAGCGACTGTCTAAAACGCTACCGCGTATTTCAATCAATCTATTTTGATCGTCTTCAGCGACCGTACGCCACATCAGGATAGTCGGTAGCACAGGCATGGTTTTGATACGGGCTATATTGTCTATTTTGGCAGCCGCTAACGTTTGCTCAGCTTTGTCTTGCGCGTAATATTTTAACCCTAACGAAAGCATCAAATAACCACTACTGATAACCAACATCCAAATGGCAAACCGTTGACAGTGGACTAATACACCAGTTTTAAAAATACCAAGTTTGCTGCCTTTTATCAGCCCTATAATCATGACGATGAGCAGTGGCAACGTATATAGTGGATCGATGATGAACATCGAGGCAATGCTAAAAGGCGTCAGCGCTAATGACTCTTGTAGCGGCCACAACAATTGCGTGCCATAGACCGTGAAGCTGTCTAAAATTGGATGGGTCGTGAGCGCTAGCGTCATGGCCGCTGCCAAGCGCGCAGTGGAGTAAGGCAGTGGCATGTTACGCCATGCATGATAGCGGCTAATCAGCAAAGCGCCTACGATGCCGACTGCCGTCAGGACAATTAGCGAATGACTAAAACCGCGGTGATACGTCATATTGCTGATGGGATCAGGATAATTTATTAAGACATCCAAATCGGGCAAAGTGCCCAGCATGGCCCCATATAGATAGGCTTTGCATCCTTGGTATTTACCCAGTACCGCACCTTGTACACTAGCGCCTAAAACAATCTGACTGAGTGAATCCATGGTTATCTACTTATATGGTTTTTTATTTGCTTTTTTATTTGCTTTCTTATTTGAGTGTGAGTAATGATTGACTGTCACGCAAGACAGTTTCTGGTTTAAAGAACCTCAAAATGGTGAGTGGATAAAGCTTCACGCAGCATCGCAATATTATAATAGGCATGTGCTTTAGTGGTGTTTTGAAAGAAGATATAGAGCGTATCAAAGTGCTGATGCTGATTGGCAATCGCTTGAGCCCAGTCCTGCATCTCCGCCTCACTATAACGATAATCATGACGGTCAGCTGCGCTCATCGCATCCCACCAGTTTAGATTATTGCCATGCATGCGCAGATAGCCAGTGCGTTCGGTAAATATCAATCGTGACGGTGGTAATCCGCTGACCTTTGGGTAATCAACGCTGCACCAAATGAGACCTTGCTGCCGAAAGCTATCGACCACTTGCGGCGTGTGCCAAGCGTTATGACGAAACTCAATGGTGAGTGGGTAGTCTTGAAACCAACTGACAAGCTCTGCCAGATAGAGGCGATGCTCACGAGTACGATCAAAGCCGTGTGGGAACTGGAGTAATAAGGGCGCTAAAGCATTTGCTTCGATAAGTGGAGATAAAGCGTTTAGAAATGCTTGTGCATGCTCGGCAGTGCCTTTGCGTGCATGAGTAAAGTCTTGATGCAGCTTAACGGCGAACTTTAACTCGCTGTCGGCTTGTACATAAGCTTTATCAACCATACCAGCAAAGGCCTTTTGTCCAATAGGCGCATAGAAGCTGCTGTTGATCTCCACTGCGCCATATTGCTTGGCGTACTCACGTAAAAAGTCGGTCTTTTTTGTGCCAGTAGGATACAGCGTACCGAGTAGATCGGTATCGCTATAGCCACCAGTGCCAAGGTAAATACGCGGGGTAGGGTTACTGTCCATGTTGACCACTCACTGCCGTTTGGGTAATAAAGTTTGCTACGATATTTTTTGTCTTCGGCTATTCGCTAAACTATTTTTTACGCGACCATAGCCATTCAATTAATGCCAATAGCGCGTCGTTGTCTGTGTCAATGTTGTCGGTACTACTGCTCAATTCACGCATAATCGCTGCGCGCCCGTCATTAAACAGCGATTGTGCATAGTCGGTCGCCTTATCAACGCCCATAAATTTTACATAGGTAGATTTGTCCAGTTTTTCATCGCTACCAGCAGGCTTGCCAAGATTATCGGTAGAGGTGGTCACATCTAAAATATCGTCCTGAACTTGAAAAGCCAGACCAATGTGTTGGGCGCACTCTTGTAGTGCCATGCGCTGCGGAGCCGTCGCGCCAGCACAGATGCCGCCCATGAGCATGGCCGCTTCAATCAATGCGCCTGTTTTGTCACGGTGAATGGCTTCCAAATCGGTTTGTGTGATGCTGTCACTGGCTTCTGCATTGAGATCTAGCATTTGACCTGAGACCATACGTCTGGCACGCGGCGCAAATATTGCTATGAGCTGGCTTGCGATAGCCGTATCGAATGGTGCAAAAGTGGGCATCTCTGCGGTCAATACTTCAAAGGCGAGCGTTTGTAGCACATCCCCTGCTAGCAGCGCTGTCGCTTCATCAAAAACGATATGAGCCGTTGGCTGACCACGGCGCAGCTCGTCATCGTCCATACACGGCAAGTCATCATGCACCAACGAATAAGTATGCAGCAGTTCTACCGCCAATGCGGCACGGCGCGCCATATCATAGTCTGAGTCGTTTTCTAATAGTGACGCTAAGTCATCGCTGACTGCAGTGTCTGTATCAAACTTATTATCAACATTCTTATCACTGTGATCATTCACGTTGACAAAAGCACTGGCGACCAACAGTGGACGCACCAGTTTACCTTGTCCAGTCATGACATAGCGGCAAGCATCGACTAGTGGGCTGGGGAGCTTGGCATAAGCAAACAGCACGTCGATATCTTGCGCCAATTGCTCGCGCACCGTGCTATGAAATTGTTCATTATTATCGAACGATATAAAGCCAAAAGGAGTAGGGTTTAGCGTAGAAGAAACAGTCATAATCCAACCATTTATAGGGATACAGTTTATAGGAATGCAGTAAAAATTATCAGGGATAAGGTAAAAACGACATTAGTGTAGCATGATAGAGCGTATGGCTTATGTGTGACAAAGTATCAATCGATTGTTTTTTGCGACTGTTTTTTGCGACCGTAATATTCCAACAATCTCTCGTTACCTATCATTGATTTCACTGACGGATTGAATGTGTTCTGATAAAGGCGTATGTTTGATGGTTGCTGCTATTATTTATGCGCTGCTAGACAATATTTACCCAAAGCCTGATAGTGCCGCGTTTGATTTGAGTATACAAACATTCACTAAAACACTTTGCGCACAAGGTAAATGCTTACAGGTGATTTAAGAGTGACTTGTGAGTATGGCATTAGCTTGTGACAGTAAGGGGCATAATCCCCTACACTAATTGACGTGGCAATGGTCTGGTAATGACAGTAATTGGTGTTAGGCTGTATCTCAGCCAGTATTTTTTATCAGTACCTGCACCAATAGTATATAAACAAAGCGCCATATGATGTCATGCAAGAGACGCAAAATAAGTGCATCATTATGAGCGCTGGATAATAAAGACATCTTCACTGGTGCGCTCGTTATATGTTTGTCTTTATAACATGACAAGCGCACCGTGCTATTACCCATTTTACTAACAGTAACTGGCTATTTATTTTAATTCAAAACGTAGCTTTCGTTATAATAGAAAGGAGTTCCACATGGTATACCAAGGAAATCGCATCACGGTGACAATGCTAGAGGATGGCATCGCCAATATGCAGTACAACGCCGAAAATGAGAGCGTGAATAAATTTGATGCCGAAACCAACAAGCAGTTTGGTGAAGCGGTCACCGCTTTAGAAAAAGCGGACGACGTAAAAGGTCTTATCGTTACTTCAGCCAAAGGCGTGTTTATCGCTGGTGCTGACATCACAGAATTTGTGGGTTCTTTCAAAAAATCAGAAAGCGAGATCAAAGATTGGGTCGTTCATGTCAATGACGCTTTCAATCGTTTTGAAGACCTGCCATTCCCGAAAGTTGCTGCCATCAATGGCGCTGCGATGGGCGGCGGTTGTGAGATGACCTTAGTATGTGAATACCGTGTCATGAGTGACAAAGCGATCATCGGTCTACCAGAAACCCAATTGGGCATCTTCCCAGGTTTTGGTGGCACGGTCCGTAGTACACGTATTATTGGTATCGATAATGCACTTGAGCTTATCGCGACTGGCGCTCCTAAAAAAGCACTAGCAGCACTAAAGCTAGGCTTGGTTGACGCCACCGTTCCTGCTGATGACTTGCAAGATGCAGCGATTGACTTGGTCAAAAAATGTATCTCAGGCGAGCTTGATTGGAAAGCAAAACGTGAAGAAAAACTGTCTCCAGTTAAGCTAAACCAGCTTGAGCAAGCCATGGCGTTCAACAGTGCCAAAGGTGCTATCTTCGCTAAAGCCAATCCTAAGCAATACCCAGCACCAGCGCTAGCAATCGAAGCCATTGAAAAACACGTTAATTTACCACGTGATAAAGCGATCGAAGTAGAAGCGGCTGGTTTTGCAAAAGCGGCTAAAACGCCACAAGCAGAAAGCTTGGTTGGTTTGTTCTTAAACGATCAATTGGTTAAAAAGTTAGCAAAACAGCATAGCAAATTAGCACATGAAATCAATGAAGCCGCCGTATTAGGTGCTGGTATCATGGGTGGCGGTATCGCTTATCAGGCAGCTAGCAAGGGCTTGCCAATCATCATGAAAGACATCAAGTCTGAGCAATTAGATCTTGGTATGGGCGAAGCCAGCAAGCTACTAGGCAAAATGGTCGATCGCGGCAAAATGACCCCAGCAAAAATGGGCGAAACCTTAAGCCGTATCCGTCCAACGCTTAACTATGGTGACTTTAGCGAGACTGACATCGTTATCGAAGCGGTAGTCGAAAATCCAAACGTGAAGCGTGCGGTATTAAAAGAAGTAGAAGGCTTGGTTAAAGACGATTGTATCCTAGCGTCAAACACCTCGACCATCTCTATTACCTTCCTAGCAGAAGCGCTTGAGCGTCCAGAAAACTTCGTCGGTATGCATTTCTTTAACCCAGTACATCGTATGCCATTGGTAGAAGTTATCCGCGGTGAGAAGTCATCTGAAGAAGCGGTTGCGACCACCGTTGCTCTTGCAACTAAAATGGGCAAAGTGCCAGTTGTGGTCAATGACTGCCCAGGTTTCCTTGTAAACCGTGTTCTGTTCCCATACTTTGGCGCATTTGACTTGCTACTTAAACAAGGTGCTGACTTTGCTCATGTTGATAAAGTCATGGAAAAATTCGGCTGGCCAATGGGTCCTGCATATCTAATCGACGTCGTCGGTCTAGATACAGGTGTACATGGCGCAGCAGTGATGGCTGATGGTTTCCCTGATCGCATGAAGCCTGATTATAAAGGTGCTATTGAGCTTTTGTATGAAAACAAACGCCTAGGTCAGAAAAATGGCGTTGGTTTTTATAAGTATGAGATGGACAAACGCGGCAAGCCAAAGAAAGTCGCTGACGAAGCCACTTATGAGCTACTAAAAACCACGACTGATAGCGAAAAGCAGACGTTTGACGATCAAGCCATCATTGACCGCACCATGATTGCATTCTGCAACGAAACTGTTCGCTGCCTAGAAGACAACATCGTGAGCACGCCAAGCGAGGCCGACATGGCGATGATCATGGGCGTAGGTTTCCCGCCATTCCGTGGTGGCCCTTGCCGTTATGTCGACCAAATGGGTCTAGATAACTACTTGGCACTATGTGAAAAATACGCATACCTTGGCAAAGCCTATGAAGCGCCGCAAAAAATCCGCGACATGGCAGCCGCTGGCGAGACTTTTTACTCAGTCGCTTAATGAACATACCGTATTAGGATAAGTGTGGTACGTCTACTAAAAGAGAAATAGTAATGGATATATCGATATTTTCTAAACGTAGACGTACTGTTTTAGCCAGTTTATGTCAGATTTGATAAACGGCATCAAGCGTCAAGATACATGACACATCATGATTGACGCTCGATGTATAAATCATAGCGCTGGCATAAACTGACTACACTGACAATAAAAATTGAAAAGGAAGATAGTATGACAACTTTAAGTCCAAAAGATGTGGTCATCGTAGATGGCGTACGCTCGGCAATGGGCAAAACCAAAAACGGTATGTTCCGCCATGTACGTGCTGATAGTATGTCAGCTGAATTGGTACGTGCCTTAGTAGAACGTAATGACTTTGATGCCAATGACATCGAAGACATTATCTGGGGCTGTGTGAACCAGACGCTAGAGCAAGGCCTAAACATCGGTCGCAACATCGGTCTGCTAGCTGGTATTCCAAAAACGGCTGGTGGCCAAACGGTCAACCGTCTGTGTGGTTCTTCTATGCAGGCACTTCATACCGCTGCGGCGCAAATCATGACCAACCAAGGTGATATCTTTATCATCGGTGGTGTTGAGCATATGGGCCACGTCGGTATGATGCATGGTGTTGATCTAAACCCTGCTGCTTCTAAGCATTATGCAAAAGCGTCAAACATGATGGGCTTGACTGCTGAGATGCTGGGCCGTATGAATGGTATCACTCGCGAAGAGCAAGATGCTTTCGGTCTTGAGTCACATCGCCGTGCATGGGCTGCAACTACCGAAGGTCGTTTTGACAATGAAATCATCGGTATCGAAGGTCATGATGCTGCGGGTCGTCTGCAACTGTGCACGGTTGATGAAGTAATTCGTCCAGATGCAACGATGGAGCAAATGCAAAAGCTACGTCCAGCGTTTGATCCAAAAGGCGGCACGGTTACTGCCGCTACCTCATCTGCATTGTCTGATGGTGCATCTGCGATGCTAGTCATGAGTGCACAAAAAGCCAAAGACCTAGGTCTAAAGCCACGTGCTCGTATTCGTAGCATGGCTGTTGCTGGTTGTGATGCTGCTATCATGGGTTATGGTCCTGTACCTGCGACCCAAAAAGCACTTAAGCGTGCTGGCATGAGCATCAGTGACATGCAAACCATCGAGCTAAACGAAGCATTTGCAGCTCAAGGCTTGTCAGTACTGAAAGCGTTGAACTTGACCGACAAGCAAGACATCGTCAACATCAACGGTGGCGCGATTGCATTAGGTCATCCACTAGGGTGTTCTGGCGCTCGTATCACGGTTACCTTGCTAAACGCAATGGAGCAGTCGGATACTGAAATCGGTCTAGCAACGATGTGTATCGGTCTTGGCCAAGGTATTGCTACTATTATTGAGCGTGTCTAATATTGTCATCACTGATGTAAACAATATTATTTGAATGCTCAATGATTTGAATATGCAATAAGCAGCTACTTGCTAATAAATAAAACCTCTAGTCATCATGGCTGGAGGTTTTTTTATGGGTAACTCAATACTTAGCCAATGAATAATTTTCGAGGTCAAAAAGAGCACATGTACCATGATTAAAAATTATCTCCATTGACGCATTCATGAAACTGTGACTAAATAAGAGTTGGCTTAATAGGGATAATATAAATAATAGAACTAACATAGATTTTAATGATAAATGTCAGTACAAGGAGTGTGCTATGTCTACTATGATTACCGATCGTACTTATCGAATCGCTCGCGAAGACACCCAAGCGATGATCGTCGATGTACAAGAACGCCTAACACCGCATATCTATGATCACGAAAATATCGTCAAAAAAACAGTCACTCTAATCAAAGGGCTGCAAGCACTTAATATTCCCATCATGCTCAATGAGCAATATAAAAAAGGACTGGGCGATACCTTGCCAGAGGTACGGGAAGTATTAGAAGGTAATAACGCCAAGGGCTTTGAAAAAGTCACGTTTAGCGCTTGTGATAACAAGGACTCATGGAACCATTTAGCACAGCAGAACCGTAGCGTTGTTTTGTTGTTTGGGGTAGAAGCCCATGTCTGCGTGCTACAGACCGCGCTTGATTTGCTGGATAATGGTATGCAGCCAGTTATCATTGGAGATGCCGTTGGATCACGTTTTCCTTATGACAAAAAGCAAGCCATCCGCCGTATTCGCCGTGCTGGCGGGGTGATTACGACGGTCGAAACCATTTTGTTTGAGCTGTGCCGTAGCAGTGAAGACCCTGCATTCAAAACTATTAGCAATCTGATTAAGTAAATGGCTAAATAATAAAACAATCATTTATTTGCAAACTCATAATCGATAGCGCTTGATACAATAAGCGCTATTTTTTTGCTAGTAGTTATAGCTTACCAATCATTGAAAAAAATAATTATCGAAGCAAATCATCACCGCAAAAAATTATCATCGAAATTTATCAACGTTAAAAACACATAACCAGAGAAAACCAATGTTACAAGCCAGCTCTATATCCTTAACCAACCCAAAATCTGCTGCAAATATCGACATAGATGATGTCACCCATTTCTTATTAGAACTTGATGCGCTTAAACGCGTTAATCGCCGCAGCTATGTAACGAATACGACTCGCCATGAAAACTCTGCTGAACATTCTTGGCATTTGGCCATGGCATGTTGGTCAATCGCTGAGCAGTTTGAGCTAGATGTCAGCCATGAAAAACTACTTAAAATGGCATTAGTACATGACTTGGGTGAGATTGATGCGGGTGATACGTTTTTATTCGCAAACAGTCGTAGTGAGGCGCACATCGAAGAGCGCGAAGGTATAGCTCGATTGCAAGCAGAAAGGGGCAACGGAATTGCTAAGTTAGGCGAGATTTGGGAAGCACAAGAAACAGGCGATAGCAAAGAGAGCCAGCTGCTCAGAGTTGTCGATCGCTTATTGCCATTTTTACTCAATCTCAACACTGAAGGAAAAACGTGGGTGGACGCTAAGGTTACGCGTTCGCAAGTGGCTGGAGCACTTGCTTTTATCAAAGACAGCTTTCCACCTATCCATGATTGGCTCTCAAAGAATATTGACTACGCGACCCAGCAAGGGTGGTTGATTGATGCCTAGTACGGATATGATTGACTGACCTAAAAAAGCCCAACCATACATGATCTGTCATGCGTGATTGGGCTCTGTTTTTATGGGTATCAGTACCGTCAGTGTACTACGCGTTGGCTGTGCCGAGTAACTGTCCCATTTGTACGATGCTATCGGCTTGCATGCTGTCTAGCCAGTCCGATTTTGCTGCTTTTGGCATGACCACGATAGCGGTTGAGCCTAGATAGAAGCGTCCAAGCTCATCACCTGCGGCAAACGGCATATCATGATCGGCTTCTTGAATGTCGTCAGTACGAGTAATTTTGCCAGTTGCGACGGTTTCGATACCAGCGACGATCATCGCACCAACCATTACCACAGCAGCTTTGCCATATTTGGTATCAAACATACAGACCAGACGCTCATTGCGTGCAAACAAGTCTGGAACGTTAGCCGCAGTAGTATTATTGACCGAAAACAGCGTACCAGGTACGTAGCGCGTTTTGGTCAAGGTACCAGAAAACGGCATATGAACACGGTGGTAATTGCTAGGTGCTAAGTAGATAGTCGCAAAGCTACCATCAGCAAAATAATGGCCATCTTCGCTATCCGCAAGCAGTTGGCCGACATCATAATGACGACCTTTGGCCTGTAACAGTTTGTGATCTTCGATCTTTCCGATCTGAGAGATGATACCGTCAGCAGGACTAACAATGCCATTTGCAGTGGCATCGATGGTGCGCGCATCGTCTCTTAATTCACGGGTAAAAAAGTCATTGAAGCTCTCATACGCATTGAGACTTTGGCGCTCATACTCGTCCAAGCTGATATTATAAGCTTTGGCAAAGCCACGGATAAAGGTACGCTTGACATAAGGGTGGCGGCTAGCAGCTAGACGTCCAGCGACTTTACTCAGCTTTTGCTGCGGCACCAGCTGTTGTAAGGTGGTAAATACATTCATAATAGAGCTACCAAAATAGGATGTGGTGTAATAATAAATAGGCAAGTGAATGTCAGTATTTTATCATGGACAGCATATTATTGTCTGACCATAATCTGTTAAGGAATGAGTAAATGAAAGCACTTATACAAAGAGTGAGCCGTGCCAGTGTCACTGTCGATGAACAGTGTATTGGTGATATTGAGCATGGCATATTGGCCTATATTGGCTTGGGTCATGAAGATGACTTTGCCACTGCTCAGCGTATGATTGATAAGATTTTGACCTATCGTATCTTTGAAAATGCCGAGGATCCTGCCAAATTTGGTAAACTGGACAAAAACGTCCAGCAAGTCGGCGGTGGCCTTCTCTTAGTCTCACAATTTACGTTGATGGCAAGGACGGACAAAGGCCGTCGTCCTGACTTTGGCGCGGCGATGGCACCTGATATGGCTCAAGCGCTATTTGCACAATTGGTCGCTTATGCCAAGACTCAGCATCCAAACGTGGCGACAGGTCAGTTTGGCGCTGATATGCAAGTGTCGAGCGTTAATGATGGACCACTAAACTTTTTACTCGATGTCTAAGCGTTAAGTGTCATGAAGCTGTCATAATTAATCCGTTTAATAGATAGAGACTGGTGAGCGACTATCACCTTTTACATAATAGATTGTGCCCTCTAACACTGAGAATATCGTATGTATAATGAGCAAATTTTGATTGTTGAAGATGAGCCAGCGATTCGGGAAATGGTCGTAATGACGCTAGAAATGGCGGGGTTTGAGAGCTTGCAAGCCGCTGACGTGTCAGAGGCGCATCAGCAAGTGGTCGATCACAGGCCATCACTGATTTTGCTTGATTGGATGCTACCTGGAGATAAGAGCGGCGTTGATTTTTGTCGTATGCTCAAAAACGACGAATTGCTCTCCGAGATTCCCGTCATTATGTTGACTGCCAAAAGCGAAGAGGATAGTAAAGTGCATGGCCTCGATGCGGGCGCAGATGACTATATGACCAAGCCATTCTCGACGCGTGAGTTGATCTCAAGAATAAAGGCAGTGCTGCGCCGTAGTAGTGCGCTCAGTAGTGATAAACCAATAGAGGTCGGAAAGCTGAGTCTCGATACCAAAAGTCAGCGCGTGACCGCTGCTGGTCAAATCGTGGATGTGGGTCCAACAGAATATCGTTTGTTGGCGTTTTTTATGAGCCATCCAGAGCGTGCCTATACACGAACACAGCTCCTTGATCAGGTGTGGGGCGGCAACGTCTACATCGAAGATCGGACCATCGATGTGCATATCAAACGCCTACGTAAATTACTGCGCCCTTATGACTGTGATACATTGATACAAACGGTACGCGGTACAGGCTATCGATTCTCTAGTATTATTGAGCCAAGTTAATTCCGTATATAGTCGATTCAATTTAAAAGTAATACAAGGCAACCGAGTGCAGATGTATATGAAATATTTCAAGCGAGGTTAACGCAGTAATAATTTTATAGTGGAATGACTATAGTGACTCTTGGATAAAACATGCCGCCGTCATACTAGATAGCGGATAGTGGTAAGGATGAGACATGGAAAAGAGTGCGCCAGCAGAAAATAAGCAAGAGAGCGTAGTACCAATCGCTAACCAAGATGCAGCAGCGCAATTACAAAAAATCAGAAGCGCACTGTTAGCACTACGAGATGCGGTGATTTTGCTCAATGAGGATGATGGTCTAGAGTGGTGGAATCAGGCGGCGCAGAGTTTACTGTCGTTACAGCCAGATGACAAAGGCCAGAGCATTTTTGATTTTATTACAGTGCCTGCGTTCCGTCAGTATTACGAGGATACAACCCTGCCTAACGATGGCGTCCATATAGAATCATGGCGCGATCCCAGTCGCTATCTAAAGTGTGAGCTCACGCCTTTCGGTGACGAGAAGCTGTTGTTTATTTATGACGTGACTCGCTTGCAGCATTTAGAGCAAATGCGTCAAGATTTTGTGGCGAATGTCTCGCATGAACTACGTACGCCATTGACAGTGATGACAGGCTATTTAGAAAACTTCACTGATCAGCCGGATATGCCGCCCCATTGGCGTCGCGGTTTTGAGCTAATGACTCAGCAAACTGCTCGCATGAACCGAATCGTCAATGACCTGCTACTATTGTCTAAAATCGAGATCGAAGAGACGCATGAATTTAACCATATAGATATGACCAAGCTGCTGACCAATATCTATGATGATGCGCAGGCTTATAACCAAGCATACAAGCACACCATTCATTTGCAAATAGATACCTATGACGGCCTATATGGATCAGAGATGTACTTGAACAGTGCCTTGTCTAATCTGGTCATTAATGCGATTAAATATACGCCAAAAGGTGGCAATATTACCATCAGTTGGACGCGGACATCGGATGGGTGCCGATTCGCAGTCGAAGATGATGGGCTGGGTATTGCACCAGAGCATATTGCCCGTTTGACAGAGCGCTTCTACCGTATCGATAAAGGCCGCAGCCGTGCCACAGGTGGTACAGGGCTGGGGCTGGCTATCGTGAAGCACGTCCTGCATCAACATGAAGCGCACTTGCAGATTGACTCAATAGAAGGAGCAGGATCGACGTTTAGCGTGGTATTTCCAGACGCTTATGTACGATCAGCTGCGACAAATTAATACTGTGCTCAACTGGTATTATTTAAATTCAGCCATTCTTAACCTCAACCTATTTAGAGCGTCATGCTCAGAGTGAGTGCAGACTCTAGTCTTTTTGCAAAAGCGGGTAAGGATTGACCGCGCTGCCATTGATATAAATGCCGTAATGGACATGGGGCGGTGTGCCTTTCGCGTTACCGCTATCACCCACGTAGCCAATAACATCGCCTTTATTAACCCAGTCATTGGGCGCGATATCAGCATAATCCTCTAAATGCGCATAGTAATGTCCTGCGCCGCCAGGACCAACGACCACTACCACACGTCCGCCTAATGTATTCTCACCAACTTTTCTCACGATTCCTTGTGTCGTCGACTGTATCGGTGTGCCTCGGGCTGCAAAAATATCAATACCCTCATGCGAGCGCCCTTGGCTGCGTGCCGCGCCCCACGTATCGGTCAGATTTTGCTCTGGTAGCGGACTGGGTAGGCTGTTTTCTGTCGGCAGTTCTTGCTGCAATAGACTTAGCTGCTGCCACTTGGCAACCACAAACGATTGGGTCTGTTGGCTGATACTAGGCAGCAGCTTATCAAAGACAAATAACAGCCCCAGCAATACAATGGCCTTAATCAGTACGCTTAGTATACGACTGAAAAAAGAAGGCGTGGGTTGTTGGTTTTTCCCATCTGCTAGCATTGATGTCTCTTATCTGTTTGACATTGTCTGAGCCCCTATTATAAAAGCCCTATATACAAAGGTATGTATCGCATTGTTATCTATGGTTTTTATCCCCATAAATACAGTTGTGGTTAAACATAAGTACAGTAAATATAATCTTACCTACTCAATGCTTCTGTTGAGCGACAAGGGCTGCTACTGATGGCTAATATTTTATGAATGATGCTTTGAACAATACGGACGCTGCTACTACGGCTGAAACGGCACTTATTATCGATACTGAAACAGATCAGGGCCGTGATCCCAGACCTATCCAAGTTGCCACTATCAATGTGGCAACTGGATTTGAGTGGATGAAATACTTTAATAGTGGTCGCTCGATATCGCCCATTGTTATAAAAGTGCATGGCATTACTGATGAAGATGTGGCTGGTCTGGAACGTTTTGATTTAGATAAGTTTGAGCTGCCAGCGTACTTGATTGGACATAATGTACGCTTTGATTGGCGCGTAATTGGTAGGCCGTTAGCCAAGCTGATTTGTACCGTGAGACTCGCGCGCGCCGCCTTTCCAGAATGGAGTGCTTATGGTCAGTCCAAGTGTATCGAGCAGTTATTGGGTAAGGGCGAGGCGAGTACAATGACGATTGCTGCTCATGATGCGCTTGGCGATGCACGGATGTGCTATCTGCTCTATCAAGCATGTTGTACGCGCCTAAAGATTGCACCGACGGACTTTGCGGCAGCACATGCCATCTCCAATAAGGCGACTCCGGTCAGTAAGATGCCCTTTGGCAAACATAAAGGCAAGCCGATCAATGATGTGCCCATCAGCTATGTGAAATGGATGATAGGCAATATTCATAATATGCAGCCGTCGCTACATTCTGCTTTGACCAAGCGTATAGAAGTAGAAAAAACCAAAGATGCTAAGTCATAAAAACTCCTTCACAACTTCTGAGCTTTCACCATCCTATTCAGCTTTGCGCAGCGAATCAACGGCCATCTGCCACAGTGCAGGCGCTTTTGCATTGGTCTTACTGCTAAAATAACGCATATGACCAATGCTACTAACCCCAAAATCTTTGGGATCTAAAAAGCGTTTTTCTATGGGCATTCTCGTGAATACCCGTATCATATCGTCCATGTTTTCACTGTTGGCAATGTCGTCATCGCTAAAGCCGAGCCATAATGCTGGCATGCTGATTTCATCATAAAAATGCGTGTGTATGCTTTTACCAAAAGCGGTTTTGATATAGCCTGCGCCATTGCACCATTCACGCCACTGACGAGCCACACCGCATGGCAATGGCTCACCCATCCCCATTTTGTCCGAAGGCGTGTAGCCCAGCGTTAAATTGGCAATAGGAATAAGCGCATCCATAAAAAACATGGCTTTGGCTCGATACGGCATGGCCATGTTTTTGATTTGCCCTGATGAGCAGGCTACGTTAAATACTGAGGCAAGCACGTTATGATTGGGCATGAGACCAATCAATTGACCACCAGCACTATGACCGATAAGATGATAAGCGGCATCTGCAAACTCATCTTGCAAAGCGTCTAATACGGCTGGCATATCATGACGTCCCCAGCTAATCAGCGATGCATCACATTTGGCCAAGTCAGTGGTTAGCGATTCACCGATACCTTCGTTATCAAAGGTCAGCACGCCAAAGCCATGCTCTGCCAAGTAAGTCGCAAAATTATGATAAAACTGGCGTTTAATGCCTGTGGCTGGAGCTATCATAATCGCTGTCTTTACCGCATCGCTTGGACGATATACAGTGGCTGCCAATGTTTGATTGCGGTCGGTCATGATGGTTAGTGAGTAAGTGTCGACATTGGCAGCAGCATCAGTATTGTTTTGACCACTCAGATGGCTGTCAGTCATAGTATCTAAATGCTCTGTAGTCAAAGAAGCGCTGTTATTATCCATTGTGATACCTTAGGTTTTTTATGAGTAGATAATGACTATCGAACTGCGATAAGCCATAAATAACTATCTTGGAGATGTAGTCGTTGCATAGTGATAAATCGTTGTGACTATATGGTAGCATTGCTTATGTTAAGATAAATGCTGGCGAGGCAGGCGCTCAAATATGACTTCCAAGTTTTGTAACACTTGACTGAGTGCCCTCTCTTAAATCATGTGCATGACAATATCAATTAAGGGGTCGGTATATGATCCTCACTAATAACAAGCACTCAATACCACCTGATACAAAAATTAAGGAAACTATATGCAAATGAAAATCGATAACGACACTTATGAAGTCATTACTAGCCAAGATATTAGCAATATTGAAAAAGCGGTAGACAAGTCAATGCTGACCATGCCTTTGGTTGCGGTATATTGTGGCTCGCGTTTGGGCAATAGTGATATTTATGAAAAAGCCGCGCGTGACTTGGGTCAAGCATTGGCTGATAGTGGCATGGGCTTGGTTTATGGCGGCGCTAGTATTGGCCTGATGGGCGCAGTAGCAGATGGGGTGATTGATGGCGGGGCACAAGCGGTTGGGGTGATTCCGACTTTTATGTTAAAACACGAAATCGCACATAAAGATTTGACACGTTTACACCTGACAGACACCATGCACACGCGTAAAACAGTCATGGCAGAATATGCCGATGCATTTATTACCTTGCCGGGCGGCTTAGGTACGCTAGAAGAAATTATGGAAATCGCCACGTGGCGTCAGCTGTATCAGCACGAAAAACCCATGATTATTCTCAATATTAATGGGTTTTATGACAAACTGATTGAGCATCTAAAATATACCACCGAGCAAGGTTTTATGAAGCAGCAAGACCTTGATCGCCTGGTAGTTTGTAACACGATTGGCGCGGCGATTGATATCCTACAGACAGTAGTGACCATCGATGACGCTATAGATACAAAAAAAATGGCTGGTAGTAATAGCTAGGCCATATCAAAACTATTAATCTACAGCGGTAATAGTGGGCTCAACAGTATTGAGCCCTATTAAAAAAAGGAGCAGATAACCAAATAATGGTTGTCTGCTCCTTTTTTACGGCTATTTTTCTGTCACTATCAGAATCTCAAAAAATCTTAGCAATGCATGATAATGGCTATACATCAGCAGGTGATAGATCATCCAACACCGCTCCACAAATGCTGTGATTGACATCCGCCATCGCTATGGGAAACCCACGCTGTTCAGCGAGTACCCGTGCAACTTTATCAACCGCTAAGCTATCATTGTGTGCGAGATATGACCACTCATGTGCATAACGACTATGATTCATCGGTGTGTCGTTGCTTATTAAACCTAGCTCCGTTAGCTCGTTGACGATTTGATCCGCCGCGATTAAGGTTGAGGAAGCTTTGACGTTCTCTGCACGAGCGTAGCGTATATTGGAATACAAACTCACATCAGCGACTCGCAACGTATCATCTTGTCCAGGAATCTGCTGCCCACCGTATAGCGCATTACCGACCGTACGGGCACTATTAAATGTCGGTACAAACTCAGCAATATACTCAATCGCTTGCTGGCTACGTGCCTGTAGGGGAGCTTTGTCCCAGCCATCTTCGATATAATGCACGTATTGCTGCGGTAGCTTGGGCTGTGCGCTATCAGTGTTAGATGCCACCAAACCATCATTAAAGAGGGTAATGGCTTTACTCATGCCATGAATCTGAAAGTAGCCACCAGGATAAGGTGTCAGCTGTGCCATGCCTTCTGGCGTACCTCGTTGACCATAGACGATAATCTCTGGTATCTGTCCACCTGCATCACCCCAGTGCGTGACATAAGAGGATTTGAACTCAACCATACGCGTGACTTCAACCCCGACCATATCATCGATGATACCTGTACGAAAACCACAAGCATTGACCAAATAATCGACTTCGATAGATTCAGCTTGCATGCTATTGGCTTGCTGATAGTCAATGCGCCATTTGGTGACATGGTGGTCAGCGTTGGTACAGTTCTCGCAATCTACCGGCACTACTTTTTGTACAGTCGTATCGGTAAAGACATGCGCATGGTCATATTCTTGTAGCGCCAATTGCGCAGAGGCGGCCAAGCGAAAAATGTTCCAGCCATATTCTTGTACGACAATCAATGGAAACTTGACTTTATTTAAGTCCAAATATCTGGCAACTGGTATCACCCATTCATCGACTGTACTGGGCACAGCAACTTGTTCACGCTCAGACAGCTCGATCAATTGCTCATGACTATAAAGCTGATAGTAATCTTCAGGATCGCCCAATACCTTATTGTTACTGTCTTGCTCAATCAGCTCACGGTAAGCCTCTGTCAAAATATCCAAGCGCGGTAACAAGTCCTCAGGCAACCCTTCGTCGCGTGTCGGCACCGCAAACACGGTTGGACGAACATCGATGGTATAAGGATAGAGGCGTAGTATATCGATACACTGTTTGAGCAGTGCCACGCAATCTTCATCGGGTATCTCGCGATACAAATTACCACCAGCATGCAAATGACACATGGGCGGGCCATCGATAAGGGATTTTTTCTTCTCAAACAAATGGGTTTCAAGTCCTAGTGCTGCAAGGCGAATAGCAATCGTTGCCCCCGCAGTACCGCCACCCAAAATGCCAACACGTTTGGTAGGGGTGTTATTTTTGGCGCCGTAATATAGGACATCAAAAGCAGCGTCTTGTTTGCCAGAGTGAGCGCGATTTTTATTAGAAGACTGAGTCATTGTCGTCATTATATCCTTAGTAGCATTTGCATCAGGCTATGCTCGGTGTAATCGTTAAATGTCTTATAGCTATTGATATGCGTGCGAAGGTCGCTAAGTTCAACATTTATGTATGAGCGGAAGTGGGTACACTATCTGTGAGTAATCTATCTATTGTGTAGTCGTGCTTCATTTCTATAAGACTATTTTACGAATAACTACAGATAATATGATGGCAAATACGTAAGGGGATGCATGAGTTTTGTCAACGGAGCATTAAGTTCCAGACGCTACATATGTAGATGAGCATCAGTTAGAGATTAGAAATGGACAATATGAAAGGTATAGTAAGGTCAGTTTTCTGTAGCCAAAAAGCCCGTTGTTTACTCGTTTTGTAAGCGCTAGCCACTTTTGTAAGTTTACATATCGATGATCTAAATAGCCTAAAATCATATGCTATATTTTTCTCGCTTGAGTAAGGTATAAGTTTTGCTTTCAATATGGTTTGATTTAAAAAATATCTAAATCAAAAAACTCATAAAATTTATTATTACAACTATTAACATGACAAGGAAGTTACTATGAAAAATATCATGATGTTATCGGCATTAACAGGCGTATTGGCAGTAACAGGTTGTACAACATTAAAGAATGCGGTTGGTAACGATATGTCCGGCACGCATGAAGTCCAAGCGACCAGCAATAATACTGCGCCAGTCACTAGCAAAAACGGTATGTTGGTTGATGCGACCAATCATATGACGCTTTATACGTTTGATAAAGACTCAATAAACAAGTCAGATTGCGGTGCGGCTTGCCAAGTTGCTTGGCCAATCTTCATGGCACCAAGCAATGCAAAAGCATCTGGCCAGTTTGCGGCAGTCAAGCGTGAAGACGGTAAGTATCAGTGGGCAATGAATGGTAAACCGTTATATTTCTATGCCAATGACACAAAAGTCGGTGACAAAAACGGCGATGACAAGTTTGGTGTTTGGCATATTGTTCCAAGCAAGTAACATACGCTCAAGTAATATCTAATAGCATTATATTGAGACAAAAAAAGCAGCCCCTATCATAGGGCTGCTTTTTTATTTAGATTTAAAATGTGATCGCTGTCTTATTGAGTACTTATGACAGTACAAGCGTTATCTCTACTACGATAGGGTTGCCAAGGATTCTGCTTGATCGATTTCAAGCACTTCTTCTTTCGTAGGTTCTTTTCTATACAAAGGAAAGAAATCAGAGCATAAATCACTTTCGGTAAACCAGATATCTGCTACTAAATCTGAATATTTTTCTGCATTGACGACAAGTCGGTAAGTCTTAAAGATTAATTCTTGTGAGCTGAATCCTTTCTTGTATTCATACAAAGAGTCTAGGTTAGAGCCGACACCGCCACCAAGATGTAATACTTTATAGCCGCTCTCTCGACCCCAGTCTCGTGCTACATGAGTGATGAGTTTGGACGGTTGCAGGTGAGTGTAGGCGTTGAGTGTACCGCCAAGGTGAAACTGCATAATGCCGGATTCTTCGCAAATCGTATAGATAGAGGAGCCGATGGCTTCATTGTCTTGATAAGCCGTTATCAAGAGTATCTTATCTTGAAGATGCTCAAGCAAGTTGAAAAAATAATCATCATCAAAAAAGTAATAGTCGCTCGCCTTGACGTGTAACATCGTCTCTTTATAAATGCTCGAGAACATCATGGCATTTTTTTTGGTTAGATACTCTGTTTTTGTCACGACATCCATCTTTAATGCTTTTTTGATGCCCCTGCGATGTCGATTTTGAGTTTCACTCCAGTGTTCTTCTTCAGACTTACTCAGATCAGACATCAAGGTTAGACCATGGGTCAGTGCTTTGCCTACCGTAGGAATCCATTCCTTATTAATGATTGGGTGCAGCCTCATAAACAGAGACACACAGCCTTTTTCAAAAAGAAAGCCTTTAATCTCATCGAGGACGGTATCTATTTCGGCATCCGTGAAGGTTTTATCCATTAAAGGACCACCATAACCATAAGTAGAAGTAGCGTCCCAACATGTCGAGTCGATGTCTCTTATGATGATAGGTAACAGCACTTCTTTGTTTTTATAGTGGGCAATGACTCCTTGGGGTTTGCCTTTATCAACAGTCGCTGAGGCATGAATCCAACCAGATAAATGATATATATCAAAATGATGGTTTGAGACCTTTTTGTCCCAGTCGGTATCTATCGCTATAAACTCTACTTGAACTGTATCCACGTTGCTGCTCCCTCAGTCTTGCGTTATATATTCGTAAATCCTTATATATGAATATAACAACAAATTATGAAGCCTTCAAGTATATAAAAACCTTTTATGTTAAATAATGAATATATAGATTAGAGCGTAGGAGTATTTGCAAAACACTAAAAAGCCGCCCACATAGTAGGGCTACCTTTTCGCTTTGATTGAAAGAGACTGGCGTTAGAGGGCGGTTGGACTCACTTTGTTCTCTTTTGTACTCGTTCACCGTTTATGCTGACTAATAGCGATTTTGTGATCGTTTTTATAGTAGTGTTTAATGAATTTCAGCAAATAGCCAGTACAATGATTAGAGCATTGGTAAATAGAGTTAACATAACTGCCTGACCACTGACTAAATATATGAGTAACAGCTGATAGATAAGCGCTAGAGAGTAAACTATCAATTAAGTAATTTATTTAAAATTAAGTTGTTTATTATTTAATTTAAATAAAAAATAGTTGTACTAACATCTGGGTTTTATCTCGATGGACTCATCTGATTAGTGATAACTTATCAACTATGTGTATGACAACTACGGCTTGCGTTGAGTGCTAAAAACCGTTAAAATCGCGTTTTGATTTTCCCGCTGGGGAAAGGCTAAGCGAGCAGAAGCGTGGTATTGGATGCTGGAATAAGCCAGTGATGCAGTTGCCATACTTGTAATGTCCTTAGTGCCTCAGTTACGTATGTCGTTATTTGTTTGATACATCATCAATGGTGCTGTATCTAGACGTTGTACATACATCGGACCTAGAGAGTATATTATGCGTAAAGATATCCATCCTAATTACCAAGAAGTTTTATTCCATGACACTAACGCTGACGTGTTCTTTTTGACTCGTTCAACTGTTAAAACCAAAACGACTCGTGAATACGAAGGTACAGAATATCCGTATTACCCACTTGATATCTCAAGTGCGTCGCATCCGTTCTACACAGGCGAGCAACGTAAGAGCTCTACTGAAGGTCGTGTTGCAAGCTTCAACAAACGCTTTGGCGCTTTTGGTGGCCGTAGCAAGAAAGCTGCAGACGCTGCTGAATAATTTACACTCATGGTGTAAATGTATTTTGCTAAGCAATAAAAAACCGCTGATTATTCAGCGGTTTTTTTGTTTTTAAAATGACGTTTTGAAGATGAGTGGCATCAAGATTTAGGTAGTCTATGATGCCAATAACTGAACAGTGGTCTCTGCTACCTGCTGCGCCCAGTAGCCATACATAAGGCTGCTAGGATGAAAGCCATCGCTGGCAAACATGACCGTGATATCAATCGGTGATCCATTGGCATGCTCCTCCATCATACGGCTAAAGTCAGTTGCCATATAAGTAACCCCGTCATGAGCTAAGCAGGCTCGCTGCAATATACCGTCCAGTATTGACGCTTTTGCACCCACAAAACTATTGAGTGGTGCAGGTATTGCAGGCATTTGTGCCATCGGCGGTAAGCTCAAAAAAATTAGCTCACGTACGCCAAATTTACGTTGAGTAATAGCAATAATGTCTTCAATACGCTGTTGCCATTTATAAATAGAGACATTAGCGGTGGTGTCATTGACGCCCACACTCAGCAACATCACATCGATAGGATGGGTAGGGGCAGGTAAAATATAAAGCCGACGCAAAATATCAAAGCTGGTATGGCCAGTCGTCGCTTGCAGCGACCAGTTCAGCTGAGCAAAGTTAGATTGAATATGCTCGTTATCTGCCAATATAGGAATGAGCTTGCCGACCAGTGCTTCTTGCTGCGTTTGACTGCCGACACCTGCTGCTGCTGAGTCACCCACGACCATTAAATTGAGCGTTTGCTTGCGATCAGCCGATAGGCTATTGGTTGAGCAACTCAACTCAACTATTCCGTGCCGCTCACCGTTTGGCTCAGGCAGGCGAACCGTATCACGTTTAATCTTACGACCCTGATAAAAATACACAGGGGCAAGTAAGACATCTCTTGCAACAGAAGTCAGTTTGCTGGTATCTACCATCCTGCACGTTCCCTAATAGTCGTGAGGCTGTCGTCAATCAATAGTTGGCCATCGATATAGACATCACGCAATAGGTTGTCCGCCACATCGCTCATTTCTTGCTGCTTGATGGTTTTGAGCTGGCCGCTGTCGTCTTTTACTAGTGCCAATCGTCCTTTTTTCGAACGCTTTGAGCGACTGGTGATAGGGTCTTTGTAGATATCTTTCCATACACCATCGATACAAATAGCGCTAGATTTCATCGCCCAACTCATGGTGTCGCGGTTGACTTGTTGTAGCAGTCCGCCGCCCATGCCAAATGTCACGTTTTCTGCGCTAAAGCCTGCTTTCATGACCACATCGATGATATTGCTCAAGCTTTGTGCGCTGATACCATCACCTTGGATAATCCGCACGTAATCGGGCAGTACTTTATAGCCCTTACTGTTTATAGTCGTGCCAAATTTCACCGCTAGACGCTCTAAGGCTTCACGGACCACTTTGGTAGGCTCACCACTGTCTGGCCTGATGACCAGCGTACCACCCATGTTTTTGACGTCTTCTTTTAAGGTATCGCCCCAGATATTATCAATCGCGTTCCATAAGTCATAGCTGTCAGAGACGACCGAAAACGCTTTGTCTGTGCCGCCAAACTGTTCAATCATATTGGCAAACGCAGCGGTCTCTCCATCACGTCCCCATGCGGTCATGGTGCTGTGCTCAGCCGCTGGAATCGAGAACGCGGGCATGTCTTTACCCATCTGATACCAACGACTGGCAGCAACCAGCGCGGTCATCGAATCCGTACCAGCAAAGTTGACCAAATGTGCCAAACTACCGAGTGACACACTCTCTTGGCTTGAGGCACCACGCGCGCCAAAATCATGCAGGCGAAAAGGCAGAGACTCTGTGTTGTCTGCTGATTTTTCTAACGCCTGACGGATGATGTCTTTGCAGTAACGTGAGACGCTAGCGACCGTCGACGGATACCAAATCGCACGTAATAGTGCCGTTTCGATATAGCTTGGCAGCCAATAAAACTCAGGATCAGTATTGGTAATCTGACAAACCACGTTAGATACGGGTACGATGCTGCCTTCGGGGACGGCTTCGATGCGTAATGGCAAGTAGCCGTCATGTTTGTCGACCAGATGCTCCCAGCCTGCTCGATTGAATGTCAAGCCGTGTGCTTGAATGACCAGCTCGGCCTCATCGATATCTTGGTGAGTGATAGGCGTGCTTAGGTATTCCTTGATAAAGGCTTGCAGGCCAAAAAACACCACATCATAGTCGCCTTTACGCGCTTCGATGTAGCTTGACAGATATTCACTCCCGCTTGGATATTGCACCCAATGTGAGGTTTTATAGCTGTCGCTGTTTAAGATTAGGTTGTTTAGATTGCTGGTGTACATCACAGAACTCCTCTGCTTTGAGATGCCGTCCCTGCTTTGATAAAAGAACAGTGGCGGCGATAAACCATCGTCGTCTATCGACTCAGGTGCTAATAAATGGCATATAAGAGTGATAAATCATGATAGAAAATGACGCTACAACCCAACCATTTTAGTGATGATTGCATAGTGATCTTCAAACATCATGGTCGCGTCAAGCTCCGCCAATGGTAACCAAAACGCCTTGGCAGCGTCATCACCGCCTTTTACTTTTGGCAAGCCTTTTGGATCATTTTTCAGTTGAAAATAAAAGGCTTGAGTAATCGTACGACCGCGTGCTGAGCGATAGGGATCATCAAAAGTATGCTGACTGTGGCAAGAGCCACGCAATACAGCCTCAGGCACTTTGAGGCGTGTCTCTTCACGTAGTTCACGAATACAGGCGTCAAACAACGTCTCTTTTGGGTTCAAAAACCCGCCCGGTAGTGCCCACAATCCGCGACCTGGCATACTGCGCCGCTCAACTAAGAGGATATGACCTGACTGTACAATCAACGCATCGGCAGTCATAAAGGTGGGTGGATAAGGTGCTGATTCCCATTGTCTTTTGTATTTATCGATAAAGTCGGCTTCTTCGTGCAACTGATGATAGTCGTCAGTTTTTTTGAAATCGTTGAGCACTTTGCGTGTTGACTCAGGCGTGCGCTCAGGGGTCGGCGTGGCCCCCATGAGATAGCTGTCGCGGATAGGAGTGGCTGATAAGTTATGGTAGTTGGGCACTGACACCGATGCCCAATTGGGGAATAGTGACAGATAGTAGGACGAGCTGTCTTTTGAATGTCCAATCAGGCCGATATCTGTTTGCAAGTCACCCGTGACAGATTTTACACCCGCTTGGACATACTGTAGCCAACGTGTGTCATTGTAGAGAGCATCGTCTAGCCCAACGCAGTGGATACGCGCAGCGTCTGATGCTGAGTAAGCGCCCTTAATCATCGCGGCACGCTCAGTGACACTAAATGGATTGCGTAAGCTGCGTGGCAAATTGGCCGAGCCAATGAGCATGATGACCTCATCCGAGCGTTTAAGCGCCTCATCAATAACGGCTTTATGGCCAGCATGAAATGGCTGAAAGCGTCCAATAAAGACCAAATAACGATAGTATTGTTTGTCCTGATTGTCTGCGCTTTGTTTATCTGGATTTTGCTCTGATAATTCACTCATAGACGCCATTTTCCTACGACTTATTTTTATTGGTTAAAAATTGATGACGCTAATACTGACACAGCCTGTGACTGGCTGACAAGTACAAAGATGTTTAAGGGTGTGTCCTCATCTCTATTGAAACGCCATAATACCTATCGACAAGCCAATAAGGTCAATGCATATGGCAATACGAGCATCGCTAGCTTGCATGTCTCTCTATCCATGCCGTCACGGTTGGCCAAATTTCTGTGGCAGCATTGCGGCTGATCATGATGCGGCTGTGGGTATAATCGTCCAAGTCTCCATTGCTGAGCGAGTATTCTCTAAAAACATTGGTTGAACGGTCGAAGCCATCAAAAAACAAACGGCAGCCGTGAGTGGGAGAGATGAAGTTATCGCCTTTCGCACTGATGGCGTAAATAGGCGTGGTAATTTTTGGCATATACTGTCGATAGTCAATAAAGTCATTGCCAGTATTTTTTTGCTGTTGAATGCTTCTGCTCGCTTCATCTGTATTCGTATCGCTTTTATCAAAATCAGCCTTGTTCAAGAAGCTGCTATTAAAGTTTTTTTGCAGATTCCAGTCATACCATTGAGTCATTGTGTAGTAGCTCTCGTTAAATGGGCCGACTTTGAACTGTTTGGCGGGGATAAAACCAACCACTTTTGTGACCAGTTTGGCTGCAAGGATTTTCGTGTAGCTGAGAGGGTTTGTGACCGCCCCATAAGCTTGGCAAGCAAACATACTGATGCTATTGACCTTTGCGACATACTGCGGATTTTGGATCAAAAACATGATCAAACCAACACCGCCACCGCTATGGGTGACGCAGTGCAGATTATCGAGTTTTAACTCCTCAAAAAAATAGCGAAAAGTTGCTTCATAATCATAAGTGGCAACCGTCTCAAAATTGAATTTTTTGGTGGGTTTTGAGCTGTCACCATGACCACGCCATTCCATGATGTAACAGTGATGCCCCAGACTCGCTAAATACTCAGCAATTTTTAGGCAGGTTTGCTTGTCAGAGAAAGTCCCGTGCGTCAGAAATATGTTTTGAGATTTTATACTAGGCAAGCTGTTTTCTAACGTATGGGCTACAGTACCGTCTTCTAAAGTATCAACTACTTTCCAAACGGCAATTTTCTCATCATCCTTGGTAGTTATTAAGTGCAACGTCCGTGTCGTCATAAAAATCATCCTATCCGAAAAATACGTCATATTTATACCAGGGCATCAAAAGCTACCATGCTCATAAAGCCAGTGCACAAAATTATTCAAACTATCAATACTACGTCAAAACTAAATGACTTGCTCGGACGAGATGTGAACGGTATCGCACGTTCAATATGCAACTGTCCTCTCTCAAAGCGTGCAGCATCTCACCACTGTCTTTACTTATTTATCTTATTGCTAGATGCGTGAAAGATTTTTTGTGTGCTTGATAAGTGATACTACTGTCTTTATATAGAGGATAACTTATCGCCTATTACACCAAGCAGGTATGTCTGTTTTTATCTGGGTTGAGTATTTTATTTGTCCGTCACTCAGTAGCGTCATTAAAAAAATCAATGACAACCATTTGTAGCGGTGGCGATTCAATTCACAGTAGCGCGGTCGGAATTATGGTGCGATTCAGGTATAATGACCGTTATAGACGGATAAATTTTTGTGAGCATTGCGGTCAGTGTCATACAATAATAAATACCAACCATTGATGGCTCATATAACTTATATCATTCGTAGAAATTTAAAAAATCCAAATTCACGACACAGTAGCCATAATAGATATAGCATTTGTGTCATAACGCATAGGAAAGATTATGAGTGAGCAAAACCAAGCTGATAGCCAACTAGACCAATCTACAGGTTATGAATCAGCACTAGATACTGAGCAAGTTGAAGCAAAAAGCAACATCACCATCACTGAGTCTGCTCAAGGATATTTGGCAGATTTGTTGTCTAAGCAAGACACCGATGGCATTGGCGTCCGTATTTTCGTTGAGCATCCGGGTACCCCGCGTGCAGAGTGCTGCATGGCTTATAACCAGCCGGGCGAAGAAGACAGCGCTGACTTGCGCTTTACTTATGAAAATTTCTCGGCCTTTATCGAGGCGTCGTCAGTACCTTATCTAGAAGATGCGGTCATCGATTATAATAAAGACCGTTTCGGTGGTCAGCTGACCTTCCGCGCACCAAACTCTAAAGTACCGAAAGTGGGTGCTGATGCCAGTGTTGAAGAGCGCATCAACTACGTATTACAGTCGGAAATTAATCCAGGTCTGGCCGCGCATGGTGGTGATGTACAGTTGCTTGAACTGATTGATGAAGAAGGGGTTGGCCTCACGGCAGTATTGAAATTCGGCGGTGGTTGCCAAGGCTGTTCAGCAGTCGACATGACCTTGCGTCAAGGCGTTGAAGTACAGCTCAAGCAGCAGATACCAGAGCTGACGCAAGTGATTGATGAGACCGATCACACTCGCACAGAAAACGCTTATTACAAATAAAATCCTAGCTGCAAGTTACAGACTTAAGTAATAGCAAAGAGTTATTTTAATTAAAAAGCCAAGTTTTGATGAACTTGGCTTTTTTTATTGCTATGATTTGGTAGATTGTTTTTTAGCTGAATTTTCAGTGGTAGATTATTGATTAATAACTTTTATCGAAATAAAGGAATATATAATGAGTGATGGACAAGCAGACCAGCAAGCAGCCCAAAAATCAGAGACCTCTCAACGTCTTGAAACCTTAGCGATTCATGCGGGTTATAGCGTTGAACCCACCACCAAAGCCGTCGCCGTGCCGATTTATCATACCAGCTCGTATGCCTTTGATAATACGCAACATGGTGCAGACTTATTTGATCTAAAAGTTGCCGGCAATATTTATACCCGTATCATGAATCCGACCAATTCTGTGCTAGAAGAGCGAGTCGCAGCACTAGAGGGCGGTATTGGTGCGCTTGCCGTGGCCTCTGGTATGGCAGCGATTACTTATGCGATTCAGACCATCTGTGAAGCGGGTGATAATATCGTTGCTGTGTCGACGCTATATGGCGGTACTTATAATTTATTTGCCCATGCTTTGCCGCGTCAGGGCATCGAAGTGCGCTTCTTTGACCACAAAGATCCTGAAGCGATTCGTAATCTAATCGATGATAAGACGAAGATGGTCTTTGCTGAGAGCATCGGTAATCCATTGGGCAATATCGTAGATATTCAGGCATTAAGTGATATTGCTCACGAATATGGCGTGCCAGTCGTGATTGATAGTACGGTTGCAACGCCTGCGCTATGTCGTCCGTTTGAGTTTGGTGCGGATGTTGTGATTCATTCACTGACCAAATACATGAGTGGTACAGGTACCTCGATTGGTGGCGCGATTGTCGATAGCGGTAAATTCGCATGGGGTGATTATCCTGAGCGTTTCCCATTATTAAACACGCCAGATCACAGCTATCACGGTGTGAACTTTGTCAAAGACGTGGGCGCAGCGGCATTTATCGCTCGTGCTCGTGTGGCACCGCTGCGTAATACTGGCGCGGCACTTAGCCCGCTCAATGCTTTTGGTATCTTGCAAGGTATGGAGACATTGAGTCTACGTATGGAGCGTCATGTGCAGAACGCGCAGGCTGTTGCTGAATATCTACGTGACCATGATAAAGTCGCTTGGGTTAAATATGCGGGTCTGTCTGACCATCCTGAGCATGAGCTTGCCAAAAAATACATGAAAGGCACGCCATCTGGTATTTTAACCTTTGGTGTTAAAGGCGGTCTGGAAGCAGGCGCGCGCTTTATCGATGCACTGCAACTGATTACTCGCTTAGTCAATATTGGTGATGCCAAATCACTGGCCTGTCATCCAGCGACGACCACTCATCGCCAGTTAAATGAGCAAGAACTTGCCAATGCAGGCGTGAGTACAGATATGGTACGACTCTCGATTGGTATCGAACATATTGAAGACATCAAAGCCGATTTAGAGCAGGCGTTGGCTGGTGCCTAATATAGAGACGCAGCACTAAGAAACAGGTCTGAGAAGTAGCTGTTTCAATCAAACGAAAAACAAAAAGCCCCTATCGAATGCGATAGGAGC
The DNA here is from genome assembly GCF_015864565.1 of Psychrobacter sp. SWN149. Taxonomy (NCBI): domain Bacteria; kingdom Pseudomonadati; phylum Pseudomonadota; class Gammaproteobacteria; order Moraxellales; family Moraxellaceae; genus Psychrobacter; species Psychrobacter sp. SWN149. Next base: position 19,326 of record NZ_JADYWX010000009.1, on the reverse strand, counting down.
TTTTTTTAGCATGAACGGTTTTGAAACCGTATCTACTTTATATAGGAGTGACTATAGGACGCGCTGAGCGATATCTTGATAATCTTGTGAGGCAAGTCGTGGCCCAAACTGTTGGATGACTTGCGCTGATATCTCGCTGGCAAGACGACCACATTCTGGCAAGCTATACTGCTGCGACAACCCATAGAGGAAGGCACCAGCATAGTTGTCACCTGCGCCATTGGTATCGATGACATTGGCCACTACTGGCGTCGCAATCTCATAAATCTCAATCTCGGCCTCATCATTTGACTGGTGGGCGATAACGGCTCCGTTTGCGCCATCTGTTACAACAGCCGTTTGACAATGCTCAAGCAGGGCACGTGCAGCAGCTTTAACTTGCTTCTCATCCGTAAATAGCTTGGCTTCTTCACTGTTGCAAAATATCACCGCGACTTTATTGCCCAGCATGTTGAGCAAGCCGTCTTTGGCAAATTTTACTACCGCAGGATCAGCGAAGCTCACCGCGATTCTTGCATTATGAATGCCTGCTTGTTGACGTAACTGCGTCATCGCGGGTTGGATGCTCTCAGACATCGCCAGATAGCCTTCCAAGTACAGCCATTCTGCTTGCGTCAACGCATCAAAATCGACATTATCAGCGGCGATATCGCTTGAAGTGCCCAGATAGGTCTGCATGGTACGCTCGCCATCTTCTGTGACCGCGACCACACATGAGCCGGTCACGCCGCCCTCATGGATAGATTCATCTGAGGTAGCCACGCCTGCTTCGTGCAAGTCTCTGAGGTAAAATGCGCCCTGATCGTCATCACCGACGCGGCAGGCATAAAAAGGCTTGCCGCCTAGACTTGCAAAGGCATACATCGCATTGGCTGCTGATCCGCCGCCCGCTTGTTTTGACGGCTCAATGTTAGCCAGCTTAAAGTAGGCCAGTAATTGCTGTTGCTCCTCGATACCTACCAGTGTCATATTACCTTTGGTCAGCTCAGTTTCTTCTAGGGCTGCGTCCGACAGTACATATTCGTGATCAACCAGCGCATTACCTATTGCCATTACATCGTACATTGCTTATTTCTCCTAAATTGATTTATAGACATGATTTTTTATTAAAAATTAGTCAGCTTGTAATTCTAATAGGCGCTGATAGAGCGCATTCTTTTTGACGCCTGTGATATCAGCGGCCAATGCAGCGGTTTTTTTAACGGATAAGTCTTCTAACAATCTGTGCAATAATTTGTCATGAATACTGATGTCATCGCTGTCTTTTGCCACGCTGACACCTGCGACCACCACAACGATTTCACCGCGTTGTTGATTGTCATCAGCTTTGACAAACTCGACTAGATCACCAAGTGTGCTCTTACGAACTGTCTCAAATGTTTTGGTTAATTCACGACAAAAAGCGACTTCGCGGTCTGCACCAAATATTTCAGTCATATCTTCTAGGCTAGATATGATGCGATGCGGTGCTTCATAAAATATCAGGGTTTCAGTACGTTCGATTAATGCTGCGAGCTGTTTTTGACGACCATGAGTTTTGGCTGGTAAAAACCCAATAAAGCTAAAGCGATCTGAGGGTAGTCCTGCCACTGACAACGCACCAATCGCCGCCGATGCACCAACGATAGGAGATACCGTCACACCAGCATCATGTGCTGCTTGTACCAGCTGATACCCTGGATCACTGACCAGAGGTGTACCCGCGTCACTAATCAAGGCGACCGAGTGACCTTGCTGAATCATCTCAATAATCTTGGGTGTCTGAATCGCGCTATTATGTTCGTGATACGCCCACAGCTTGTTGTGACCTTTTTGCTTTGTCGTTGTATCATCATCTGCGTTATCTGAAGCATGGCTTTTAGTGTTAGGAGACGCTGAGTCTTTTGCCTCATCAGCTTTATTGCCTTTGGTATCGATACCAAAATGTGACAACAGCTTACCTGAAGTGCGGGTGTCTTCGCAGGCGATAATAGCGACTTGCTTTAGGACATCAATGGCATGCGGTGTCATGTCGGTTAAGTTACCAATCGGCGTGGCAACGATATAGAGACAAGCTGGCATCGCAGTAGGGGTAGACATGAAAACCTCGGGTCGTTAAAAAGAATATGGCACAGTTATCCATACCGTCATCATCTATTATATTTTTCAGTCAAATAGTGAGTGATTAAATATCTATCGATGACACAAGTAGGGCGTGCGAAAGTGGTTAGTTTAGCATGATGTGCTATGATAATTATCAAATGTTAATCAGACCCACGACCTTTATGGCGAACCATAAACCATTAACACTTACTTCACCCAAACAGCGCCAAGGCAGTCTGTTTGAGCAGCAGGCCTGTGAGTTTCTGCAAGCTAAAGGGTTAAGGTTAATTGCACAAAACTGGCAGCAGCCGAAGGTGGGTGAGCTGGATCTAGTGATGATTGAGACAGGATCCGCATGGTCGACGCTAGTGTTTATCGAAGTTCGTCAGCGTAAGCGCTCTGCCTATGGCGATGCTGCCATTAGCATTACAGCAAGTAAGCAGCGCAAAGTGATTAAGACCGCTCAGTGCTTTTTGCAGCAGCATCCTGAGTATGCTGATTATGACTGCCGATTTGATGTCATTGCCTATAATACGTTGGACAGTACACTGTTAAAAGATGATGCGTCAGATATTCAGCCTGAGTGGATAAAAGGGGCTTTTGTAGCCCGTGCATGGTAGTCATCAAACAGCTTAGTAAGCCTGACTCGTTACCAAAAACCTAACCGCTATTCATTAAAATTAAGTAAAGTAGTTGTTAACGAGATTTAGCACAAAGTTATTCAATCAAAATATCTAATTAAGGTATCTGATATTCAGTCAAGCGCTCTGAATTCATTGAACTTATCCCATCGTCACAATCATGCTTTAAGAGGTAAATAATGACACGGATGCATATGCGTACTGCTATTCTTGGTTCATCACGTCGCACTGCGGTAGGCGTTATGCTTGCAGCTTGCGTTGTCAGTACAGGCTGTACCACCAATTACCTGACCAACAGTACCGAGGGGACGTATGGTGTGCCGATGACCGAGCGCACGATTCCGCAGCGTCTGCTCGATCGTAGCATCGAACATACTGCTAAAATTAATGTGTATGGTCTAAAAGAAGACTTGCAGCAAACCAGTCGCATGGGCGTCGATAGCTTTAATAGTGAGGTGCTGCTCACAGGAGAAGTACCAACTGAGGCGCTCAAAGTAGAAGTGGAAAAAGTAGTCAGCTCTATGCCTGATGTGCGCCGTGTCTACAATGAGATGGAAGTGAGTGCGTCAAAAGGCTATAGCTCGACAGTCCACGATGGTTACATTACCTCAAAGCTGCTGGCTAAGGTCGCTGCCAGTGATGGCGTCAAAGCCTCACAGATTAAAGCGGTCACCGATAATGGTGTGGTCTATATTCTAGGCCGGATGACACCGACTCAGCAGAGTCATTTGATTGATATTGCCAATACCACCGTTGGTGTGACCGAGCTGGTACTACTGACCACGGTCGTCGATGACAGAGGCGTCAAGATTAACGATGACGATATCATGTATGAAAATAACCTATCTGATCCTGCTCTGACCCCTGTTGCCCAAGAGACGGCTATCAGTAGTGCCAATAGTGCCACGCCAATCGTGATAACAGAAGAGGACGCTGCACAAAGTCAGCCGTCATCAAGTCCTTATATTGAGTTGTATCGAAATCAGTAATGAATGGCTCAGAACAGTAGGGTTTTGTTATCTAGCACAAACTGTTTTCAAGGTTAATCACAATAAGCATTAATAGTAACAACAGTAAAAGCACGAGAAATCCTTAGCCAGTAAGTACTATATTCATAGTAAACCGTCGCAGCATGCTAGCCTCGATGCTATGCATTATTGCTACATACATAAATATAATAGGATACTGGCAATGAAGGATTCAAAAAATCATGTTCAACAGAGTGAAGACACTAGTGGAAGCGCCCTTAGTAGCGTAGGAGTACATAAAAAATCTCCTTATAAAAAAGCACGCTCGCTAAAAGTTGGCGGTGCGGCAATACTAGCATTTGGCAGCATAGCCTTAGCCAGCCAGAGTGCCCAAGCCTTATCACCGCTTGCAATCGTTAATGGTATCACCTCTAGCGGTGGCGTTGGCGTCAGCAAAGATATCTTGTATGGTGATGAGCCGTCACAAGACTTAGATATTTATTATCCTAAGCCGCTCGCAAAGGCCATGAAAGATCAAAGCGCTATTAATATTAGCTACCCGATGGTGGTGTTTGTACATGGCGGCTCATGGGAGAGTGGCAATAAAGAACAATATGCCTTTGTCGGTCAAAGTTTGGCGCAAGCAGGGTATGTCACCGCAGTGATCAATTATCGTAAAGCGCCTGAGCATGTCTATCCTGACTATGTCAAAGATGCGGCGCAGGCTATCGCTTGGAGCATTAATAATGCGGCAAGTCTACACGCTGATCCCTCGCGTCTTGCGGTAATGGGACACTCGGCTGGCGCGTTCAATGCCGTTGCTGCCGTATCTAACGAAGACTTTTTGGCCCCTTATGGTATTAAGCCAACAGACATCGCCACAGTGGTAGGTATTGCAGGGCCTTATAGCTATGATTTCCGTAAGTTCGATAGTGCGACAGCCTTTGCTCCAGATGCGACCCCAGAGCAGGTGATGCCAGATCGTCAGATTAAGGGTAAGCAGCCACCCTATCTATTACTGACGGCCGAAAAAGACAAAATAGTCTATGACACTAATACGACTAAGATGACAGCTGCACTGAAAAACGCAGGCGTTACAGTTGAAACTGGCGTAATCGAGGGTGCCAGTCATGCGACCAGTATTGGGGCAATGGCACCGCCACTACGCTGGGTCAACGATGTGCGTGCGCAAGTGCTCACGTATTTGGACAAAGCGCTTAAGTAGATTTGAACGCCTAATACATCAAAACTGATGTGCGGAGTTATAAGCTCTTGTGTGCGTTCATACCAGTTCAGTAAGACAGTACTGTAAGATACGCAAACTCTTGTTATAATGTCGCCATTCAAACAAGAAATCTCTATATAAGACAGGATATTTTATGAGCATGAACGCTGACGATTTGATCGCATTTTTACAGACTCACTTCCCAGACGCTTTTATTCAAGCTGCCAATCAAGGCAACAAGTTTGACGTGCGCGTGGTCGATGCCAGCTTCGAAGGCAAACGCGCCGTTCAACGTCAGCAAGCAATATACGCACTCGTCAATGATAAAATAGCCAGTGGCGATATTCACGCATTAAATATTCAAGCACTAACGCCTGCTGAGTGGGATGTTCAATCAAAAGGCTAAACGGCTCTCTATACAACTGACTCCACTAGGCTGACTGATGAAATAGTCGGTCTCGCCATGTCAGTTTTTACCATTTCTTATACTCATTGCTAGGTTGTCACCTCATGGATCAATTTTTAATCACTGGTAGTAGTCGTATCGCAGGGGAAGTTACTATCTCAGGCGCCAAAAATGCCGCTTTGCCATTACTTGCAGCTATGATACTGGCCGAGACCCCAACCACATTGCATAATGTGCCGTCACTACAAGACGTGCGAACATTGATTGAATTGATCGGTGGCATGGGTATCGATATTCAAAAACAGGGCGATACCGTCACTTGCGACACCAAAAATATCGATAATTTCTATGCACCGTATGACTTGGTCAAAACCATGCGCGCATCGATTTTGGTACTGGGTCCATTGCTGGCACGTTTTGGCGAGGCAGAAGTCTCATTGCCAGGCGGCTGCGCTATTGGGTCACGCCCTGTTGATCAACATCTAAAAGCCTTTGAGGCGATGGGTGCTGAGATTAGCGTCGAGAACGGCTATGTAAAAGCGCAAGCCCCTAAAGGCGGCAAGCTATTAGGCTGTAATTTCTCCTTTGACATGATCACTGTTGGCGGTACTGAAAACGTCATCATGGCAGCTGCGCTTGCCAAAGGTACGACTGTGCTAGGTAACTGTGCATTAGAGCCTGAAGTGGTTGATTTGGCCAATATGCTGGTTGCGATGGGTGCCAAAATAAGCGGTATTGGTACGTCAACGATGACCATCGAAGGGGTAGAGCGTCTACATGGCTGTGAGTATTCAGTCGTACCTGATCGTATCGAAACAGGCTCATACCTTGCTGGTGCCTTGATGACACGAGGTGATGTATTGACCAAAAACACTTCTGCACTATTATTGACGCCAGTGCTAGAGAAGTTTGAAGACATGGGTGCCACTATCACAAGCGGCGATGACTGGATTCGTGCACAAATGAAAGGCCGTCCAAAAGCGGTGGATATTCGCACGCAGCCACATCCTGGTTTTCCAACTGACATGCAAGCACAGCTGATGGCGATTGCTTGCTTGGCTGAAGGCACCAGTACCTTTATCGAAAACATCTTCGAAAATCGCTATATGCATGTTCCAGAGCTCAATCGCTTAGGGGCTTCTATTCAAGTAGATGGTCACACTGCCGTAGTCAGAGGTGTTGAGAACTTCACCGCAGCTCCTGTGATGGCAACAGATTTACGCGCGTCTATGTCATTAGTGATGGCAGCCGCGACCGCTGAAGGCGAGAGTCTCATCGACCGCATTTATCATATCGATCGTGGTTATGAGCATGTCGAAGAAAAACTACGTGCTTTGGGTGTGAATATCGAACGTATCAATACCAATAATTAGCTTAAATAGGCTACTGAAGCTTCTAGCCAATTAGGCGTTTATTAATATTGCGTTATCAATCAAAGCCCCTTTTATGAGGGGTATTAACTGCACATGGACACGATGTCATTATGACTGAGACAAGCAAACCTTTACCAACCGATGGTTTACTAAACGAAGTAAACGATGAGTTTTCAGGTCTAACACTGGCCTTATCCAAAGGCCGTATTTTAGAAGAGACCATGCCACTGCTACGTGCCGCTGGTGTTGAGCTTTTAGAAGATCCTGAGGCCTCTCGTAAGCTTATTTTTCCAACTTCAAACCCAAATGTGCGTGTGCTTATTTTGCGTGCCAGCGACGTGCCGACCTATGTAGAACACGGTGCAGCGGACTTTGGGGTAGCGGGTAAAGATGTACTACTAGAGCATGGTGCCAATCATGTTTATGAGTTGCTTGATCTAAAAATTGCTCAGTGTAAGCTCATGACGGCTGGTGTTAAAGACGCACCATTGCCCAATCGTCGTCTGCGTATCGCGACCAAATATGTCAATGTGGCACGTGCTTATTTTGCTAGCCAAGGTCAGCAAGTAGATGTGATTAAGCTATATGGATCGATGGAGCTTGCGCCATTGGTCGGCTTGGGTGATTTGATCGTCGACGTGGTTGATACTGGTAATACGCTGCGTGCCAATGGGCTTGAAGCACGCGATCATATCTGTGATGTGTCATCACGTTTGATTGTCAATCAAGTCAGCTACAAGCGCAAATTTGCTTTGCTCGAGCCAATCTTAGATAGCTTTAAAAACAGTATCGCTAATGCCTAGTACGCTGATGTTTATCATTGGTAATATCAAGCATGATGATACGAATTTTTAAACCAGTTTAGCGCGCTATGATAGATATAGCATGCTAAACTGGTTTTATTGTCTTTGCTTGCGAAAAAATAAAATCTCAGTAAAATCTATATAACAAGACATCGAATAAATCGTAATATTTGCGAGTCTTAAGCCCGTTTTTATTGCTTTGAAATCATTTAACTTTGTTAGTACTCCATGCTCAGATATAGGATTAGGTCATGCGCCAGTTAAGTACCCAAGATGCCGATTTTGACAGTCAACTAACCCAGTTGCTGGCCTTTGAAACAGTCAACGATGCTGAATTATTACATACCGTCGATGATATCATCGCCCAAGTCCGTGCTAATGGTGATAGTACAGTGCTCGCCTTAACGCAGCAGTTTGATCAGCATCCAGCGACGACGATACAAGCATTAGAATTGTCTAAAGAAGCATTGGCTGAAGCATTTGCCACGCTTGATGAGACCGTAAAAACAGCGTTGACCACGGCCGCGACTCGGGTACAGACATTCCATGAGCGCCAAGTGCAAGAGACATGGCAGTATGAGGACGAGTTGGGCAATCGCTTAGGTCAAAAAGTCACACCACTTGATCGTGTTGGTATCTATGTACCGGGCGGGTTGGCTTCGTATCCTTCATCCGTGCTTATGAACGCTATCCCAGCCAAAGTGGCTGGCGTTACCGAAGTGATTATGGTTGTACCAGCGCCCAAAGGTGTACTGAACCCATTGGTATTAGCGGCCGCGCATTTAGCCAAAGTTGATCGCGTCTTTACTATTGGCGGCGCCCAAGCAGTTGCAGCATTGGCTTATGGTACTGAGACGATTCCAGCTGTGGACAAAATCACAGGGCCTGGAAACAAGTATGTCGCCGCTGCCAAGCGTGCGGTATTTGGGCAGGTTGGTATTGATATGATTGCAGGCCCTTCAGAGGTGTTGGTCTACGCAGAAGGCGAGGCACAAGATCGCGCTGATTGGCTAGCCATGGATTTATTGTCGCAAGCAGAGCATGACCGCATCGCGCAAGCTATCTTTGTGACCACCAGTGAGGATCAGCTAGCTGAGGTGGCCATTGAGATAGAAAAAGCACTGGCCGAATTGCCAAAGGCAGATATCGCCCGCGATTCATTACAAAATCGCGGCGCACTTATATTGGTAAAAGACCGTAGCGAGGGTATGGCACTTATCAATCGTATTGCCCCTGAGCATTTAGAATTGTCTGTTGATAATCCTGATGCATTATTAGACGATATTCGTCATGCGGGTGCTATCTTTATGGGTCGCCACACCCCTGAGGCGATTGGTGATTATTGTGCAGGGCCAAACCATGTGCTGCCAACATCAGGCACTGCACGGTTTTCTTCACCGCTTGGGGTCTATGATTTTCAGAAAAAATCATCAATCATTTATTGTAGTGAATCTGGTAGCAAGCCGCTGGCTGAAACGGCAGATATTTTAGCGCAGCATGAGGACTTAGAAGCCCATGCGCGTTCTGCTCGTTATCGCTATCAGTAAGATTTTTGAAGGTTTTAGCGTTTACTTTTGATCGGTATTTTTAATAGTCTATTTAGCTAATTAGTAGGATAATTTATGAGTGAGGCAAAGATGGATACCAGACTGTGGTCCTCTAAAGCACGCAACTTATCACCGTATGTGCCAGGCGAGCAGCCGGAGCATGATAATTTGTGCAAACTGAACACCAATGAAAATCCGTTTCCACCGTCGCCAAAAGTCGCGGAAGCCATCGCCAAAGTACTCGTGCAGCAAGCTGAAGAGCTGCGTTTGTACCCAGCGCCTGAGTCTAATGAATTACGTGCTGCACTGGCACAGTCATATGACCTTGATATCAATCAAGTATTTGTGGGTAATGGTTCAGATGAAGTCCTGGCGCTGATATTTGCCAGCTTCTTCTTAAAAGAGCGACCACTACTGTCACCTGATATTGGTTATAGTTTTTATCCTGTCTATGCCCAGACCTTTGGCATAGAGCTTATAAAGATTCCATTAGAAGAAGACTTCAGTATTGATCCTGATACGTATCGCCAGCCTTGTAGCGGTATCATCATTGCCAATCCCAATGCCCCAACTGGGCTGCTATTATCACTTGCCGATATTCGTAAACTGGCAAGTGAGCACTCGAATGCTGTGATCGTGATTGATGAGGCTTACATCGACTTTGCTCAAATAGAAGAGGGTGATATAGGCGCTCAAGTCTCAGCAGTGAGCCTAATAAATGAGTTTGACAATGTCATTGTGACCCAAACCTTTTCAAAATCGCGGTCGCTTGCAGGTTTGCGCGTCGGTATGGCGTTTGGTAATGCGTCATTGATTGAAGCACTGACACGTATGAAAAACAGCTTTAATAGCTACCCATTAGATAAATTGGCGCAAGCTGGGGCGACTGCCAGTGTCTTAGATCATGAGTATTTTGAGCAGACTCGCCAGCAAGTTATCGATTTGCGCACAGTACTGACAGCTGATTTGACTGAATTAGGCTATAAAGTATTGCCATCACACGCCAACTTTGTTTTTGCGCGACCCAAAGATGGTGAAGCGCGTGATGTGGCCAGTACGTTACGTGAGCAAGGCATTATTGTCCGTCATTTTGATAAGCCACGTATCGCAGAGTACCTACGTATCACCATTGGTACTGCTGAGCAAAATCAGCGTTTGATCGACGCGTTGAAAGAGCTGCAAGCAAGTGCTGAGACGGTAGAATAAGTATCAAGAATATAAAGAAGTGTCAATAAGCATGAAAATAAAGCCTGCCAACGTTATGTTTGGCAGGCTTTATTTTTAGTTACTTTTTTTGAAAATGCTTAATGTTGATTGCTTAGATTATCTTGAGTCAGTACTGCTAGTAGGTTACCCACTTTATCTAAGCATTCTTGATATTCTGCATCGCAGCTAGAGGCAACCGTGATACCGCCTCCTGCCCATAAGCTGACCATTTTTTTGTCATCAATGGAGCTGCTGTTAGCTTGTAGGGTACGAATGAGGACGTTCCATTGACCGCTGCCATCAAAATTCATATAGCCCATGGTGCCGCAATAGGCTCCGCGCGGCACAGATTCCAATTCAGCAATAATCTCAACAGCACGCTTTTTGGGTGTACCAGTGATAGAGCCCGCTGGCAAACTGCCAAATAACACGGTCAGCGGATGTGTCTCGGCTTTTAGTTCAGCGGTGATGGTGCTGACCATATGATGCACGTTGCTAAAGCTCTCAATCGCAAACAGCTGTGGCACTTTTACGCTACCTATCTTGGCATACTTGCCCAAATCATTACGTAACAAATCCACGATCATCACGTTTTCAGCACGGTCTTTTTCGCTATCCATGAGTGTTTGTTTGTACGACTGGTCTTGCTCGTCAGAGCTGCCACGAGGCATAGTGCCTTTGATAGGCTTGGTCAGAATATGATGTGTGCCAGTGCCCTTGTCTTTAGTGAAAGTAAAAAACAACTCAGGCGAACAGCTCAATAGCTCAAAATGGTTAGGGTTTGCATTAGCGTGATTATGATTTAAATCCCCAATATCAAGGCCATCGATGCTTAAGTAACCGGCGAAAGGTGCTTGTGTATTGCGATGTAGTGCAGGCAAATAATCGATAAGCGCTGAGTTGGATTGGCGAGAGTCATTATTTGAGGGCAGCCAGCCAAACCATTCTTGTGTCAGATTGATCTGATAACAGTCGCCTTGCTGTAGGTAGTTCTGAGTTTGTTCAAAGGCTTGTTGGTAGTCACGTTTGTGCCATCGTGCATCTAGAATCACAGGGCTTGTATTGGATATAGTGTCAGATTGTCTGTGATTAAGAGAACTATCAGACAGATTTTTATCTAGCTCATCTAGATAAGAGATAAGCACCGATACAAGAAGGCTCTCATTAGTGACGCCATTATTATCGTCAAGGGTTCTAATGACCATTAATTCCCAACCGAGAGCATGGTCTACTGAAGGTGTCAGATAAATATCATAGTGCCCTAATGAGGCACAAGGCTGCGTTGCTAACTCAATACTATCTGCTGGACTCAATTCATAAGCGGCCATATCGTAACCGATATAGCCTATCAAGCCATGAGAGTAGATAGATTGAGAGTTTGCCCCGCTACTTGATTTATTAATTGTATTTGATGAAATGCTGTCAGCTTCACAGGCATTGCTGTAAGTAATAAGCGCATCTTGCCATGCGAGATAGCTCATAAATGTTGTCGTAATGACATTATCATTACGAGAGCAAGTCTCACGGCAGGTTTTGATGACTTTGTAGGTATTTGATGGCGATTCAGAAGGTTGGTTGTCAGCAGGATACACCAACCAACTGACTTTAGGGAGCAGGCCAATCACTGGTTGGTTATCATTATCTAGCCAGACTAATTGCCAGTTTGCTTGGTTATCCTGCTTGGATAAATGACGCTGCAGGTGCGGCATCAGCTCGGCTGCCGTCAAGTCACCAAAACGCCAGCTACGATGAATAGCTGGCGATGGCACAGAATCTGTCTGCTCAGTGGTATGTTGATTTGGTACGAGCATGATTTAAGCGTCAAACTTTTTGATGATTAGTGTGGCATTCGTACCACCAAAGCCAAAGCTGTTACTCATTAGCGTCTTAAGGTTGGTCTCGCGCATCTCAGTGACGATATCGAAACCTTCAGCCGCAGGGTCTAAGTTGTCGACATTGATACTAGGCGCAATAAAACTGTCCTGTAGCATCAGTAGGCAATAAATCAGCTCTTGAGCACCAACAGCGCCCAAACTGTGACCTGTCATCGATTTGGTTGAGCTGATAGCGGGTACTTTACTTGGGTCATCGCCGAATACTTTTGCAATAGCTTTAAGCTCAGTAATATCGCCTAGGGGCGTACTAGTACCATGACTATTGATGTAGTCAACGCTTTCTAGACCAGCTTCTGCTAGTGCTTGTTGCATACAGCGCACTGCACCTTCACCACTTGGTGCAACCATCTCTGCACCATCAGAGCTGGCACCGTAGCCCACGATTTCGGCCAAAATATTGGCACCGCGTGCTTGAGCATGTTCTAGACTTTCGACCACAACCATCGCGCCGCCCGCCGCAATCACAAAGCCATCACGATCTTTGTCATAGGCTCTTGAAGCCAGTGTTGGCGTGTCATTGTACTGAGTGCTGACCGCGCCCATCGCATCAAACATACAAGACTGCGTCCAATGCTCAGCTTCACTACCACCAGCCAGTATCACATCAGCTTTGCCCAATTGGATAAGCTCGGCGGCATGACCGATACAATGCGTTGACGTCGCGCAAGCAGAGGCAAGTGAGTAAGAGACCCCTTGGATTTTTAGCCCCGTTGCTAACGCCGCTGATACTGAACTGCCCATGGTCTTTGGCACTGCCATGGCACCGACACCGCGCAGACCTTTTGCACGCATGGCATCTACAGCATTAATGATGTTTTCGGTTGATGCACCGCCTGAGCTTGCGACCACACCCACTCGCGGGTTATGGTTGATGGTTTCAAGTGACAATCCTGAGTGCTCAATGGCATTTAACGCACTGACATAGGCATAGAGGCTGGCATCACTAAAAAAGCGTTTGAGCTTACGGTCGATACCACTGGTATCTAGCTCTGACTGATTGATACTACCGCTCACATGAGACTTGAACTCATGCTCAGCATAGGACTCATTAAATGTAATGCCAGACTGTCCTGTTTTTAGGGCATTTGTGACAGTGGCTAAATCATGTCCGATACAAGAGACGATCCCTGCTCCAGTGATAACGACGCGGCGCATATTCTATTCCTTATGAGTAACGATTTGCTGATAATAACAGGCAATAATCGTTGTAAATCTATGTATGATATTTAGGTTGGTTTGAGCATTATAGGCGGTAAGATAGTCCATGTAGACAGCGATGGGTTCAATCAAAGTCACGCCGTCGTACCAGATTAATAGCATCAAATAAATGCTATATTAATTCGGTGTACAATTATGCTCTCACTTACGGCACATGATAACGTATCAAGCACTTAAAATCTTTGAGCAAATGTAAAATAATGACAAAATAGCAATCATGAGCAAGAGTAGGGCAAACATTGAGTTTATAGAGGACTGACTATACTGTTATAGTTACTTGCTTGATGCTACTTTTAGATACAAAGTTTGTGACTGCGATAACATTGTTCGCACTGACATAGCCGATCATCACTCGCTAAAATGATAGTTTAACGACTATTATTAATATTAAAATAAAATCAATTATCATCTCTACATTAAGGACATCACGATGGCAAAGCGTAGTACTCTTTCTAAAAGCATCACGACTATTGGCTCTTTTACTCGAAGCAACCTAGAACGCATGGGTGCTGCAATTGATAGCATGAATGCCAAAACAGGCAAACCGCGTCAATATAAAGCCGTCAACTTAGGTGATAAAGACTATCAGCAAGATTTGTTTCGTGAGCAAACCCTAAAGGCCACACAACAATTACTAGGCACACGTTTTGCTACTTATGGTAAGTATGCCAAAAAAGTCGTGCCAAACAGCTTTTTTCAGTCAACGGTCGATAGCGCGTTTGCACAAGTGGCCAACCTTGCCTCAAGTTGGAGTCAGCTAGACTTGCCCAACGAACATCGTTTTGCCAATATCGCCACCTTAGACGATCAACAACGTTACGCGCTAGCGACTGACATCGCCAACCAAAACCGTGCACTTGCCGCGATTGGTGGGTTGACGGGTCTAGCGGGCCTGCCAGGTTTGCTTGCAGATACTCTATGGTTATTATTGGTGTCATTACGTACGGTTTATCAATTGGCTGCTGTCTACAATAAGCCACTGACAGGTAAGCAAGGCGTCAAAATGGCCTATGAGCTACTGTCAAATGCTGATCTGAGTAAGATGCAAGAAAAACAAGCATTGCTTGCAGGATTAGGCGTAGGAAAAGGCTTACTTGATAATGCTCAAAGCAGCGGATTGCACAGCGAGCTCAAAAACCTTGGGCTAAAGAATAAAAACGTAAATTACTATGCCGAGCAAGTAGACAGTATCGCCAGCCAAGTAGGCATCGACTTAGACCAAATCAACTTGTCATGGATTCGTCGCTTTATTCCGGTTACAGCAGTGGCAATCGGTATGCGCTACAACAGTCAGCTTATCGATGAAGTCATCGGCGTTGCTCAAGCGACTTTTGCGCCAGAGACCAAACTTGCCAATCGTTCTATTACTGATGATAGCAGTAGCGAAGCTGAAGTAAAAAAAGCGAGCAATGATGATTCAGAAAACGATACTGAAGATAAAAGCACTGAAAATCAAGATATCAAAGACGACGAAGAGAGTAAGGATGTAGAAGTGTCAGAGCAGCAAACCACTAATAAGAAAACCAAGTAATAGTGAAGAAATAGTGCTGATAAGGGATACTGATAGAAGTTGCTTATAAAAGCTTAGGTGTCTATCAGCATCCCTGTCTGTCAGTATTATGGATAATCTAGATTGCCATTTATTGATATTGATCAAAGTATTCGTCAAGCAAAGTCGTCATAATGACATATTAGGTGAGTACTATTACCTTTATATAAATAACAGTGCTTTTTTCGGCTATCCAAGATGCGCGACTTGAAAATGACAATGCATAGCACCATCTAGTCTATTATCGAGTACTACTTACTAACTTTCTTTTCTAAACAATGCGTTAGTCTGCCTTATATGCTTTATTTATTGCGCTATTTTTTAGCGAAAAACGATTAAAGTGTTACTGTGATAGGCTCGATGCATATCTATTGAATGTTGTAAAGTAAAACCACTCATAAGTGGTTGAAATAGCAGCAACAACTCTTTATAATACACTGTCCTAAAAATGGGTGCTCCGAAAATCTGCAATTATTGTCAGATGGCTGGTGCATTGCCCCATTTTTTTGTTTTATACCAAACGGGAGAAGGATGCCTTATGGCAACAACTAACCAATTGATTCGTAAAGGTCGCAAAACCATCAAGGAAAAGTCAAAAGTTCCTGCGTTGGAAGCGTGCCCACAGCGTCGCGGTGTATGTACTCGTGTATATACTACCACGCCAAAAAAACCTAACTCTGCCATGCGTAAAGTATGTCGTGTACGTTTGACTTCAGGCTATGAAGTATCAAGCTACATCGGCGGCGAAGGTCATAACCTACAAGAGCACAGTGTTGTTCTTATCCGTGGTGGTCGTGTAAAAGATCTACCAGGTGTACGTTATCACACTGTTCGCGGTGCATTGGATTGCGCAGGCGTTAAAGACCGTAAGCAAGGTCGCTCTAAATACGGTGCTAAGAAGCCTAAAGTTTAATAACCAAACGTTATTAACCAAGCTTTTTTGCACTACCCAATAACTGTGCATGGGTTAGGTGTCAGCGGTAATGTTACTTTTGCATAATGATGCATCAGTTATTACTTCTAAAACATACCACCATGCAGTAAGGCTAACTGATAACTCACTATTATATTTTTGATGATATGTCATCTTTGATAAGTAGTCGATGTTGTGAATGTTAGACACTCCTGAAGATAAGGAAAATTATTATGCCAAGACGTCGCGTCGTAGCTGCCCGTGAGATCCTACCGGATCCTAAGTTTGGTAGCCAAACTGTTGCAAAATTCATCAACCATGTAATGAGTCATGGTAAAAAATCTACTGCTGAGCGTATCGTTTACGGTGCACTTGAGACAGTAAGCGAAAAACGTAAAATCGAAGATCCAGTATCTTTCTTCGAAGACGTTTTAGAAAATGTACGCCCAATGGTAGAAGTGAAAGCTCGCCGCGTTGGTGGTGCAACCTACCAAGTACCAATGGAAGTACGCCCCTCCCGTCGTACTGCCTTGGCTATGCGTTGGATAGCTGAAGCTGCTGCAAAGCGTTCTGAAAAATCAATGGCTTTGCGTTTGGCTGGCGAATTGAATGATGCTGCTGATGGCAAAGGCGCTGCTATGAAAAAGCGTGACGAAGTTCACCGCATGGCAGATGCTAACAAAGCATTCTCTCATTACCGTTTCTAAGCTACTTTTTAACAGTAGCTTGAGATTGATGGCTCACGCCAGTTAGTCTTACATTGTTTTTTATTCTATTGATTGCCGCCATCATGCATTTAGTTGCCAATAGCCAAGAGCTACTTACAACTAAGATGGCGGACATCTATCAAGATGTCTCTCCTAACCGCGTAATCTAAATGGGAGAGCATCCCAAATTTGATGCCGCACTATTCTTAGTATTTGCTCTTTTTTTGTCCGTATTAGGCTTAATAATCAGTAAGTAATATTACGAAGCTGACCGCTTTGTCATAGAGTATGAGGTAGAGACACAATACATTATTATATACACGACTTTTCCTAGGAAAACACTATGGCTCGTAAAACTCCCCTAAAACGCTATCGCAATATTGGTATCTCAGCGCACATCGATGCTGGTAAGACAACCACTACCGAACGTGTTTTATTCTATACCGGTGTTAGCCACAAAATTGGCGAAGTACATGATGGCGCAGCCACTATGGACTGGATGGAGCAAGAACAAGAGCGCGGTATTACTATTACCTCAGCGGCTACGACTTGTTTTTGGTCAGGTATGGCAAAACAGTTCGACGAACACCGTATTAACATCATCGATACCCCAGGCCACGTTGACTTCACGATCGAAGTTGAACGTTCTATGCGTGTACTTGATGGCGCTTGCATGGTTTACTGTGCAGTAGGCGGCGTACAGCCACAGTCTGAGACCGTATGGCGTCAGGCGAACAAATATAAAGTTCCACGTCTTGCATTTGTAAACAAAATGGATCGCGTTGGTGCTGATTTCTATCGTGTAATCGAGCAGATCAAAACTCGTCTTGGCGGCAAGCCAGTACCATTGGTTATCCCAATTGGTAAAGAAGAAGATTTTGAAGGTGTTGTTGATCTAGTAACCATGAAAGCTATCTATTGGGACGAAGCGTCTCAAGGCATGGAATACGACGAGCGCGACATCCCAACTGAACTACAAGACAAAGCCGCAGAATATCGCGAATATCTAGTAGAAAGTGCTGCTGAAGCAAACGAAGAGCTCATGAATGAGTATCTAGAAAACGGCGAATTGACTGTAGATCAAATTAACAGTGCTATCCGTGAGTTGACTATTGATAACCAAATCATTCCACTTCTTTGTGGTACTGCCTTTAAAAACAAAGGTGTGCAGAAGATGTTGGATGCGGTTATTCAGTATCTTCCGGCACCAATGGATGTACCGGCTATCCGCGGTATCCTTGATGACAAAGATGAGTCAGAAGGCTTCCGTGAAGCATCTGATGATGTACCGTTCTCAGCACTAGCATTCAAAATCATGAATGACAAATTCGTTGGTAACTTAACCTTCGTTCGTGTTTATTCAGGTGTTTTGACTCAAGGTAGCAGCGTTTATAACCCAGTTAAAATGAAGCGTGAGCGCGTTGGTCGTATCGTACAGATGATGGCTAACTCTCAAGAAGAGTTGCAAGAAATCCGTACTGGTGATATCGCTGCATTGGTTGGTATGAAAGACGTAACAACTGGTGATACGCTATGTGATGAGCAAAACGTTATCACGCTTGAGCGCATGGAATTCCCAGATCCAGTTATCAGCCTAGCGGTTGAACCTAAGACCAAAGCTGACCAAGAAAGAATGTCAATCGCTTTAGGTCGTTTGGCTAAAGAAGATCCATCGTTCCGTGTACACACTGACGAAGAATCTGGTCAGACAATCATCAGTGGTATGGGTGAGCTTCACTTAGAAATTCTTGTTGACCGTATGAAGCGTGAATTCAACGTTGAAGCTAACATCGGTGCACCACAGGTTGCTTATCGTGAAACGATTCGTAACACTGTTGAACAAGAAGGCAAATTTGTACGTCAAACAGGTGGTCGTGGTAAATTTGGTCACGTTTGGCTACGTCTTGAGCCACTTGATCCAGCTGGCGACAAAGAATACGAATTCGCTGAAGAAGTTGTTGGTGGTACGGTACCAAAAGAATTCCATGGCGCTGTAGACAAAGGTATCCAAGAACGCATGAAAAACGGCGTACTTGCTGGTTACCCAGTAGTTGGCGTAAAAGCGACTTTGTATGATGGTTCTTATCATGATGTCGATTCTGATGAATTGTCATTTAAGATGGCTGGTTCTATGGCCTTTAGAAAAGGTTTCATGGCAGCTGACCCAGCACTACTTGAGCCAGTAATGAAAGTAGAAGTTGAAACGCCTGAAGATTACATGGGCGACATCATGGGCGATCTTAGCCGTCGTCGCGGCTTAGTACAGGGCATGGAAGACTTGCCTGGTGGTACTAAGCAAATCCGTGCCGAAGTACCATTAGCGGAAATGTTTGGTTATGCCACTCAAATGCGCTCAATGTCACAAGGCCGTGCAACTTATTCAATGGAATTCCAAAAGTACGCTGAGATTCCAAAATCAGTTGCTGCTGAAATCATCTCTAAGTTCAACAATAAAGATGATGACGAGTAAATAAAACTTACTGAAGGTGACAATACAGCGTATATCTGTGTATTGTCATCAAAGAATACGCCAATAACTTGTTAAAAGACTTGTTATTGGTTGCGATTTTCTTATAATATCTGCACATCAGTTTGTGCAACCTTTTAACAATTATCTTAATGCGGCCAAGACAGTCTTAATAGTCATATTTATATGAGTTAAGCATTGGACCCCAAAAAAAGAGGAAATACTCATGGCAAAGGCCAAGTTTGAACGTCTAAAACCACATGTCAACGTTGGTACCATCGGACACGTTGACCACGGTAAAACAACCCTAACAGCTGCTATCGCGA
>NZ_JADYWX010000008.1:0-139479 GCF_015864565.1 Psychrobacter sp. SWN149 | reverse complement strand
GTTACAACCCATCTGATATTACTCTAAATAGAGAAGATTCAAGTGTAGAAATATTAACAGTGGGCGGAAAAGTCATTCTGAGTAATCAATTTGATAGTGGTGCTATTGATAATATATATTTCGACGATGGCACGGTCTGGGATAAAGCAGATATCGAGAGCATGGTAAATAGTGGTAATAGTAATGCTCGCAGTATGATGTCATTCGATGAAGCGGAAGACTTTTCTGATGACGCTTATAGTACAAATGATGACTTTGTTGATCTGAGCGCATTAGGTGGTAATTCTAGTATTCAAATGATTACCTTTGAAGGGTCACAGCAAGTAGAATCACTTGACGTTGATGACCTACTTGATCTAAATAGTAATGAATTAGCGTTTGAAAGCGCTGATGTAGTGGGTGCAAACACAGCTAATCAGACTGCTACTACAGTATTTAATGTAGCCTCTGAGCCGTCAACAGCCGTAGACTTAACTATAGGGCAAGCGCTTAATGATAATATGCAAACAGAAGCAATATTCCATATAATGTAGAAGTCTGTTGTATACAGTAATCAATATTGAAAAGCGGGCGATGAAATTCATTGCCCGCTTTTTTGTTTTAAGCATACCCCAACGGAACCCGTTAACTTACCCCTCAGACCTATTAATAGACCACTTAAAATAGACCGCTATAATGGAACCACTTATATTAGAGTATTTTTGATGATGCGATGATGCATAGATAGGCATTGCTGACACTACAGTGGCCCAATATTGCGTTAAAAGTATTGCTAAGACACTGACTTATGCAAGAGGTCTATCAATAAGGGATTTATCAGCCATCTCATTTGCCATACGCAGTGCTTGATATAAGCTCGTAGCACTTGCACCGCCGTTTCCTGCCAAGTCTAGCGCCGTGCCATGATCAACAGAAGTACGAATATAAGGCAAACCTAAAGTCAGATTAACCGTATCACCAAACCCGTGCGATTTTAATACTGGCAAACCTTGGTCGTGGTACATAGCAATCACCGCATCACAGTTTGCTAGATGTCTTGGGGTAAACAATGTATCGGCTGGCATCGCCTCTGATATATCCACTCCCGTATGGATGAACTCTTGTAACACTGGATTAATAATATCAATCTCTTCCATACCTAGATGTCCGCCCTCGCCTGCATGGGGATTGAGGCCGCAGACTAAGATGCGAGGCTGCGTGAGACCAAACTTTTCCCTCATGTCATCAATCACGATTTGTACGGTTTGGCGTACATTGTCAGACGTGATGGCAGCTGGTATATCCTTTAATGGCAAATGCGTGGTAACAAGCGCTACTTTCATCGCTTGATTGGCGAGCATCATGACAACTTTTTTACGATCGCTTTGCTGCATGAAAAACTCGGTATGACCACTAAACATCGTGCCATCTAACAGCTTTATATCGGCATCTATTAATGCTGATTTTTGTAGTGGACCTGTGACGATCGCAGCAACTGTGCCACTGGTTGCGAGATTATGGGCAATCTCTAACTGCTTAGCCACCATCGCTGAGTTAACGATATTGATTTGTCCGCACACGACTGGTGCGGCACAAGGAATATTCAGTAAAATAAAAGCATTATCAGCGTCTATATCCTGCTGTGATATCTGCGTTACCAAGTTAACATCGAAGTTATTGGCATTTATATCTGTAGTGATAGTATGCCAACTAGGTGTACTTTCGAGCACGCCTGCTGCGACCAATTCATCTGCGCGAGTTTGCATGGCTTTAGCGTCAGCAGTCACCCACATCGGACGAGCGAAATCTTGTAACTTACCCTCGGCCGCCAGTCCTAATACCACATCCATTCCAATGCCCGCAGGCTCACCTGTGGTAATCAATAGTGGTTTTTTTTCTTGTGTCATAGCAATGGCCTTTTCTTATATTAAATCATTGATTCTATTGTATTTATAGTGGATCTTATTAATTTATATACTTGGATGTGGCATGCTTTTTCCAATTCATAAGGCTTGATAGTTTTTGATTTAGTTACTCATGAGGTCTAAAAAAAGCACATTATGTGTTAAACTTTCGCCTTTGATTGTAGCATTTACAGGCAGATGTGAGACCACGTTTTGGTACGTCTCTCGTAGAGAGATGCCACAGTTACTTTGCGATATTATTAAAATAAATATGGATACTGAATATCCGTTTATCTTCTTTTTTTATACCTTCTTTTATATAGTCAGTTCAATATAATTTCGATACAAGGAAACCGAGTGCAAGTTATACATTAGTATGCTTAGCGAGGATGACGATGTAATGGATTTATATAGACTTGACTATATCGACTTTTGACACATTAGGCACTCATGGCAGACAACGAAAAAACCGACGACTTACTCAATCAGACACCGCCGCACAATATTGATATTGAAAAAGCATTGCTCGCGTCTTTGATGAGTATCGAAGAGGCATACGACAAGATTGCAGATATTGTCACCAAAGACGACTTTTATGCTGGGCGACATCAGTATATTTTTGATGCCATTGCCCATCTGGCGGCAGTGAATGAGCCTTATGATACGGTCATGGTACACGACTGGCTAGAGGCTCAGAAACTGCTCAAAGGCGCAGGGGGTGACGGTTATTTGGCCGATATTTTGAGCCAAAGTCCTGCGACCCTGTTTAACTTGACCGCTTATGCCCAGCGTGTACGTGAGCTATCCACACTACGTCAGCTGATTACTACGGGTAACGACATGCTAACGCTTGCCTATAATCCAAAAGATCAAAGCGTCAGTGATATCTTGGACAATGTTGAAGGCAAGATATTTAGTATCAATGAGCAGCATAACAAACGTGCTGAGCAGCGCGGCCCTGTCGGCATTACCTCTGTGTTGACCAATGTCATCGATAAGATTCAAGAACTCAAGTCAAACCCAGACGGTATGATTGGTTTGCAGACCCCATTTGCTGAGCTCAATAATAAAACCCAAGGCTTACAGGCAGGTGATTTAATTATTGTCGCCGCACGTCCTTCTATGGGTAAAACCACCTTTGCGATGAACTTGGCAGAAGGGATTTTATTCAATGAAGATTTGCCCGTTGTGGTGTTTTCGATGGAGATGCCTGCTGAGTCTATCGTGATGCGTCTGCTCTCTTCATGGGGTGCGATTAACCAAACGCATCTACGCTCTGGACAAATGAATGAAGATGAATGGGCAAAAATGATGAATGCCATTCAGCACTTACAATCCAAACACTTATATATTGATGACAGTACTGCCCTGCCACCGTCTGAGATGCGCTCGCGCTGCCGACGTATCGCCAAAAATCATGATGGCAAGCTGGGCGCGATCGTGGTCGATTATCTACAGTTGATGAAAGTGCCTGGCTTAGATGGCAACCGTGTCGGAGAGATTTCTGAGATCTCTCGCAGTCTAAAAGCGCTAGCACGTGAGCTTGAATGCCCTGTGATTGCGTTATCACAGCTTAACCGCAGTCTAGAAAACCGCCCTAACAAGCGGCCTATCATGTCAGATTTACGTGAATCTGGTGCGATTGAGCAGGATGCCGATTTGATTATGTTCATCTATCGCGATGAGGTTTATAATGAAAACTCAGATCATAAAGGTGTGGCTGAAATCATTATCGGTAAACAGCGTAACGGCCCTATTGGTACGCTACGCTTGGGCTTTGAGGGTCAATTCACCCGCTTTATCAATCTAACACCAGAGTACTATCAAAATGCCAGCTATGAAAATGATGAATAAAAGCTTTTTAAAGAGACAGTATTCGTAAGATAGCGAACGATTTTTAATAAACTAGCCAGTGCAGCATTAGCCCAATTAATGTTGCACTGGCTTTATAACTTCATAATGTTACTTATAAAGAAGGCAATTATGCGCACGATTACTATAAAACCAAAAGCCATTACCCATAACCTCAATCAGGTAAAACAACGCGCACCGCACTCTAAAGTGCTCGCCATGGTAAAATCCAATGCTTACGGACATGGCGTGGCGGCAGTGCTGCCAGCCCTGCAGCAAGCAGATGGTATTGGCGTTGCTACCTTGACTGAAGCGTTAGAGGCCAGACAACTGGGTTGGAACAAAACCATAGGTCTCGTAGAGGGTGCATTTAGCGCTGATGAATGGCAACAAGCGATTGATCATGATATTAGCTGCGTCATTCACCACCGACCACAGCTAGAATGGGCACTACAAAATATCCCGCCTGCTGGCAGTGCCACTCGAGTGGCTTGGCTGAAATACAATACGGGTATGAACCGTTTGGGTTTCAATGCTGAGGAAGTGTTGTCAGTAGCAAAACGTCTACATGAATCAGGGTATCGGCTGATACTGGCCACGCATTTTGCCAATGCTGACGAGCGTGAACACCCATTGAATGCGATGCAAATTGAGCGTTTCTCAAGTGTGCTAGCGACTTTGCAAGCGACTATTAGCCCAGACATTCAGGGTTCATTGTGCAATTCAGCGGGTGTCATTAATTTCCCAGAGCATCATTATGACTGGGTACGCCCAGGTATCATTTTATATGGTAGCTCACCTGTCGTTGATAAAAGCGCACAGGAATTAGACTTGCAACCAGCGATGGATTTTAGTGCTCAGATTATTGCGCTACAGACTGTCAGTGCCAATGACGCTGTTGGTTACGGCAGTCACTGGCAAGCTCAGACAGACACCAGAACGGCATTGGTAAGTGTCGGCTATGGCGATGGTTATCCGCGTGTGGTCACAGGCGACGCTTATGTCACTGTCATCGATGCCGATAGCACCCAGCATTATCGCTGCCCTGTGATTGGGCGCGTGGCCATGGATATGATTGTCATTGATATCAGTAACGCGCCTGAGAGTCTTGCTTTGGATAGTAAGGTAGTATTATGGGGCGATGCGCCACGCGTCGATGAAATCGCAGGGCATGCCGGCACGATTAGCTACGAGCTAATGTGTCGCCTCAGCATACGTCCAAAGCGTGTACTGGCGTAGACATCAAACTTATCAAGATTTGATGGCTGACCACTCTGTTTTAACGGATTTGGTGAGCCGTTGAATCTTGATAAAATTGCCCGTTTACATTGAAAGTAAATACGCTATACTAAAAGTTTGTTGTCAACCCCGCATACGCACTGACGCGATGCTGATGCTATTGAACACTGATAACGTTTCACTGACTGCGATCGACTGCTAGGATTACTATGAGTTTGCGCCATTTTTTGACCTTATCTGATTTAACCAAACAAGAACTAGAAAACCTAATCAAACGTGCAAGCGAATTGCGTAAGATGCAACATGCAGGCGAGATCTATCAGCCTTTTGTGGGTCGTACGCTTGGCATGATATTTGAAAAGTCATCGACTCGTACCCGTATCTCGTTCGAGACAGGCATGGGTCAATTTGGTGGCAATGCCATATTTTTATCACCGAACGACACGCAGCTCGGTCGCGGTGAGCCATTAGAAGACTCAGCACGTGTGATTTCCAGTATGGTCGATATCATCATGATTCGTACCTTTGGGCACGAAAAAGTTGAGACTTTTGCTGAATACTCCAGTGTGCCTATTATCAATGCCTTGACTGATGAGTACCACCCTTGCCAGTTGCTTGCTGATATGCAGACCTATTATGAGCATCGCGGTAGTATCGAGAATAAGATCGTGACTTGGGTTGGTGATGGCAACAACATGTGCTCATCCTTTATGCAGGCTGCCAATCAATTTGGTTTTGAGCTTCGTGTTGCAGCGCCTTATGGGTTTGAGCCTGATCCAAAACTCATGGAGCGTTTTGCTCATTGCGTAAGTCTGGTAGAAAACGTACAAGACGCGGCAAAAGACTCTAACTTAATTGTCACCGATGTATGGGCCAGTATGGGTCAAGAGTCAGAACAAAACACCCGTGCACGTCGTTTTGCGCCTTATCAAGTGACACCGTCTCTATTAGACAAGGCTGATCCTGAAGTGGTGTTTATGCACTGCTTGCCAGCCCATCGCGGCGAGGAAATCTCCCATGATATGCTCAATGACCCACGCTCTGTCGTTTGGGATGAAGCCGAAAACCGCTTGCATGCGCAAAAAGCATTGATGGAGTTCTTGCTCAAAGACAAAATCAAGTTGCCTGCATAACCTACTTTATAAAAAGAGAGCGGTATAACGCATTAACAAATTCCCAAATAAAAAAGCCGTCCAAATCTGGACGGCTTTTTTGTATGCATCAGTAACAGTGGTTCGCAGTAGATTAACGCGTGAGCGTCGTCACCCCATTTGCACTTGCCTTCAATAAAACGTCTGCTTGATTGGCAGCAAAGATACCATTACACACCACGCCCACGATATTGTTTAGCTCTTTTTCCAATGCTATTGGATTACTCACATCCAAGTCATACGTATCTAAGATGACATTACCATAGTCTGTGACAAAATCTTCACGGTAGACAGGCTCACCGCCCAATTTGGCCAACTGGCGAGCCACATAAGAGCGTGCTTGTGGCAATACTTCAATCGGTACAGGGAACGCGCGACCTAGTATCTCAACGCTTTTACTCTCATCAACCATACAAACGAACTTATTCGAGGCAGCTGCGACAATCTTTTCACGAGTCAATGCGCCGCCGCCACCTTTAATCAGTTGCAGGTGCTCATTGACCTCATCAGCGCCATCGATATAAACATCGAGCGTCCCAGCGAAGTTCAAATCGACTATCTCGATACCAAGCGCACGAAGTTTGTCTTCTGTCACCTGTGAGCTAGCAACCGCGCCAGCAAGCTTTACTGTTGGCAGTAGCTCAATCAGACAATTAACCGTACTGCCCGTCCCTACCCCAAGTATCATACCATCTTCGATATAGCTTAGAGCAGTTTTGGCTGCGGCTTGCTTTTGTGCTTGCTGATCACTCATCATAAATCCTTGGAAAATAAACGGACAGTCAGTCCTATATAAACTGGATATGGCGTTCGTTAGGCTCGCTTAGACTACCACTGGCAGCACTTTTACTCGCCCACCTTGTATCCAAATTATCTTGAACCGACGATATCATTATAAAAGAGGTAAAATGCGCGGCTATTATAACCGATGATTTTGATGGATGTTAGCGCAATCATGACTCTAATTTTCTAGGTACAGAGCGTCTATCTTTCGCACATACCACTACTTTGTGTACATTCAGACCTGAAATCCTAAGAAAACTGCAATTGAGTGTTGCAAGACACTCAAAATCAGCATAGGCTAATCTATTTCGTTTTTGTATTCATTTATACTTTTATATTCATCTACATTTTGTTTAGGAATTACTATGCTGTCACACTGGGTACGAGCCATCTTACAAGCCACCGTCTATGACGTTGCTATTCAAACACCACTTGAAACGGCGCCCAAGCTGACCCAACGTTTTGCCAATGATATTCGATTCAAACGCGAAGACTTACAGCCAGTTAAATCCTTTAAATTGCGCGGTGCTTACAACCGTATCAGCCAGTTAAGCGATGAGCAAAAAGCGCGTGGTGTGATTTGTGCCTCAGCAGGCAATCATGCACAAGGCGTGGCTTATTCTGCACGTAGACTATCACTGAACAATATCATCGTGATGCCAACCACCACGCCCGACATCAAAGTCGATGCTGTCAGGGCCCTCGGTGGTCATGTTGATCTGCATGGGGACAGTTTCGACCAAGCAAACCGCTATGCGATTGATCGTGCTGAGCGTGAAGGTCTCACTTTCATACCGCCTTATGATGATGAGTTGGTCATTGCAGGACAAGGCACGATCGGACTTGAGCTGACCCAGCAGTGGCGTAATATGGACTACGTATTTGTGGCAGTTGGTGGTGGCGGTTTAATTTCAGGTGTTGCCGCCTTCTTAGGTGAAGTGGCGCCGCACGTCAAAGTCATCGCGGTAGAGGCTGAGCAGTCCGCCTGTCTCAAAGCCGCACTAGAAACTGGCGAGCGCGTCAAACTTGAACAAGTGGGATTGTTCGTCGATGGTGTGGCAGTGGCTCAAATTGGCGAGCTGCCTTTTGATGTGATACGCACCCAAAAAAGCGATAATTCAGGCCCTATCGTTGAACCTGAAGTCATCACTTGTACCAATGACGAAGTCTGTGCAGCGATTAAAGACATCTTTGAAGAAAACCGCAGCATCGTTGAACCTGCTGGCGCATTGTCAGTCGCTGGTATGAAAAAATATCTGACAGCCAATAACATACAAGACAAGAACTGCGTTGGTATCATTTGCGGTGCCAACATGAACTTTGATCGTCTGCGTTATATCGCTGAACGTACCGAGATTGGTGAGAAAAAAGAAGCCATCTTTGCAGTGACTATCCCCGAGCAGACTGGCGCATTCTTAAACTTCTGTCGCAGTCTGCATGGCCGTAATATCACTGAGTTTAACTATCGTGCTGATAGCAAAAAATCACCAGACTCGAGGGAGCCTGCCTCAATCTTTGTCGGTATCGCCTTAAAAGAAGGCGATAAAGAGCGTCAAATCATCAGTAATCAGTTGGCGGCCGATGGCTATACGGCGCACGACTTAACCGATGACGATATCGCCAAATCGCATATTCGCCATCTAATCGGTGGGCATGCTCATGTCAAAAATGAGCAGCTGCTGAGTATCGGATTCCCAGAGCGTCCAGGCGCACTACTGACCTTCTTAGAAAAATTGGGCGATGACTTTAACATCACCCTATTCCATTATCGCAATCATGGTGCTGCTGAAGGTCGGGTGTTGGTTGGACTACAAGCCTCAGAAGGCAATTCTCGTCAGCTACAAGATGCACTGCTTGATATTGGTTATGACTGCACGATGCTCAATGACAATATTGGCTATCAGTTGTTTTTAAAATAGCAAAAGCGCGTGAGCAAGTCAGAGCATGTGAATAAAAATGCACTTAAAGTGTCGTACGCGCTGGCAGTTTCTCGATTGATTGAAACTGCCAGCGTCAGATTAATCATGATTATGAGCTGGTAGGTATGGCACAGTGATAAGCAAAATATTAGTGATAGTAACCTTACTGATTTTCGTGCTGATAGGTTATAGATTGCTTCAACCCAAACATACGATCAAGCAACCTGAACCCAATACAGCGGCAAATATTGTCACCCAACCTGCTCTTACCGCTACTGATATTGACGACATACCGCTTACCTATGTGGATTTAGACCCCACTTCAGAGTCCACTATGCCTCCTGTTCTGAATACCCAACCAGCAGCTTCAGCGTTTTCATGTGACGGTAGACAACACTGCTCTCAAATGACATCCTGTGCAGAGGCCACTTATTTCATTAATAATTGCCCGAGTACACAAATGGATGGCAATAACGATGGTGTACCTTGTGAGCAGCAGTGGTGTCACTGATATAACCCCCTTAAAAGACAGATGAGATACTATAAATCAGAGCCGTTGCTAACGCTGTTGCTCATTCATTCACGTCAATGCTGTCCCTCATCCTCAAGTCATAGTCATAAAATCTATTTGCAAATATCAAAGTTGCCCTAATATTAGTTAGTATAAAAACAAATACAGAGTGGCACTTATGAAGAACAATACTGACAACTCTCAAGGGTTGGCCAAAATCCGTCTCGATAAATGGCTGTGGGCAGCGCGATTTTATCGTACACGTACCCTTGCCAAGCAAGCGATTGAGAGTGGCCGAGTGCACTATGCCGGTAGCCGCGTAAAGACCAGTAAGGAGATCTCAGTCGGAGATGAGCTCACCATTCGCCAAGGTTCAGCCACTGCCATGACGGAAAAAACCGTCATCGTTGAGGCCTTAACGGCACAGCGCGGCAATGCTGCTGCCGCCGAGGTCTTGTATTCAGAGACCAAAGAAAGTGAGACACGACGTGCTTACTATGCGGAACAGCGCAAACTTGCTAACCTCGCTCGTCCGGATAATAAGCCCAATAAGAAAGAGCGCCGTGATTTGCATCGCTTTAAAAGTAACCAAGAATAATATAGCCCCGTCCTTGTATGCTGTTTCATTACATGATATTGCCATGCATAATATTGCGTCAAAACCATGACAAGTGACGCTATTGTTTAATCTCTATCCTTGCCATTCAAGACATTAGGCGTTACGCTAGCAGCTGATTCAATCGATTGCATGCTAATAAAAGCCGCGCTAACACTGTGAGCTTCTTATGGCATGTTTTTTTTGTTATAGAAGGTCACACTATGTTGATGAAATCCTGTACACCCTCTTCTGTACTGTTGGTTTGTTTAGGTAATATCTGTCGTTCTCCAACGGCCGAAGAGGTTTTTCGCCAGCAAGCGGCGATTGCCGGATTGTCAATCAAGATAGACTCAGCGGGCACCAGTGATATGCACGTCGGTGATGCACCTGATAATCGTTCACAGCGCCATGCAAAGTCACACGGCTATAAAATCAATAAACTCATTGCCCGCCAAATAAATGCCAGTGACTTTCAAAAATTTGATTTGATTTTGGCCATGGATGCGCAAAATTTGGCTGATCTACAAGCCATCAAAGATGGCATCACAGATACAGAAAACACTTTGGCAAAGCTCGCCTTATTCAGCGAAGAAGACCCTACCTATGGCGGTAATGATGTGCCAGATCCTTATAAAGGCGATGGTGATGACTTTGAAGAAGTGATTGAGCGCATAGAATCCAGTGCACAAGCTTGGATAGAAAGTTGGAAATATTGTTAAGATAGGCCATAGGTATGTCCTAATTTTAAGGATGAGAATACGCCTTTTAAGAATTGAGACACGCATTAGCGATAAGGACTATATTTTTACGACTTCTACGCGCTGTATCCTTTATAATAAATGTGATGTAATTTGTTATCTATTTGCCACATAGGCTATATTATGACCCAAGCTTCACCTCTTGATTTGAGTATTCAATCACTGACTGCAACTGGCTCTTCGATAGATCTACTAGCCAGCAGTTCAAGTGATCTGTCACAGGCCAATACCATGGCATTAGCCTGTCTCGCTGACACGGTTGTCACATTGACAGATGAGGCACAGCTTGATAATTTTATGACAGCGTATGCTGAGGGTACAGCGCATAAGATTCCGCTATTTGTGTTATCTGGTGGTAGTAATGTTCTCTTGCCAGCAGAACTAAATGCCATAGTATTGCAGCCAAAAATGCGCGGTATTGATATCATTGATCAAACGGATGATTACGTCGATATCGAGGTCATGGCAGGTGAAAACTGGCATGATTTGGTGGTACATACTGTCAATCAAGGGTGGTACGGGTTAGAAAACCTTGCGCTGATACCGGGTCTCACTGGTGCTGCACCTGTACAAAACATCGGTGCTTATGGAGTACAGCTAGAAGACTGCCTACAATACGTACGTGCCTATCATCTACCCACCCAGACTTGGCATCACTTATCAGCGAGCGACTGTGCGTTTGGCTATCGTGACAGTATCTTTAAGCGTACGCCAAACACTTGGCTAATCAGCCGTGTGGGGTTCAGACTGCATACTGATCCTAACAATATTTTAGCCAGTTATGGTGATGTTCAGACCATAGCGCAGCGCTATGCTGATCAGCAAGGACGCAAGCTACCCACCCCGCATGATGTGATGCAAGCGATTATAGATATTCGTCAACAGAAACTGCCTGACCCTAAGCAATTGCCCAATTGTGGCAGTTTTTTTCAAAACCCTATCATTGCTCAGGAGCAGTTTATGGCGCTGCAAGCCATTTATCCTACGATCGTTGGCTATCCAATGCCTGATGCGATGACGAAAGTGGCTGCAGGCTGGCTCATTGAGCAGGCAGGATTAAAAGGTGGCGGCGTTGCCCCTATTGTCACTCACCAGCAGCAAGCCCTAGTGTTAACCAACCACACCCCTTATCAAGCCACTCAAGAAGATGTCGCGATAGCGCAGCATTACATTGCCAACACGGTATATGAAAAATTTGCGATTCAGTTATCGCGTGAGCCGGTATGGATAAACGCTGATGGCTCGACTGGGTCTACTGAGCATGTGGTTTAAACCATCATGGTCCAAACGTTTGTGGCGAAGCTATTTGCGTTCAGCTGAACGCTTAATAAAGCTATTTCGCATCATCAACATCACCTTTATATTAGGTTCGACGTCTGTTATTTTAATGCTGATAAGCCTATTCACACCGCTGTTCTCACAAGCGGTTGTTTATGTATTAATGCTCCTGCCACTGCCCGCCATGCCTTCTGTTGCCACAAGCTCACCACCTACCGCTTACGTCGTGCTAGGTGGCGGACTGACCAATGACAATAATAATCAGATCATTCTCAATCGCTATAGTCTCAACCGTGCTCGTACCGCAGCGGGTGCTTATCATGACCTGCCTCTACCCATTGTATTGAGTGGCGCTGAAGCCCCTTGGCTTGGACAATGGCTGATAGAGCATGGTATTGATGGACTGATCAGTGAAAACGCCAGCATGAACACCTGTGAAAATGCCCGTTTTACTGCCAAACGCATCCCACTACATCATGTCTACCTCATTACTGACAGCTACCATATGGCACGTGCTCGCAGACAGTTTGCGTTAAATGGTATCAACAGTACGCCTCTTAGTGCGCCTTTGCCTGTACGACGCGACTGGATGAAACCTGCACAAAACCTGAGCCATTCACGCCGTGCTGTTTATGAGATTGCCGCTTATCTACGGGATGTGATACGTCCGCAGATGAACTGTCGCCATGCCAATGACGTAACGGCGCAGCAGCTGCTCACTCCTAGAGGTAATGCGAAAAAAACGCCAAGTGAATAACGATTAACCTTAACTAGGGCATTATAAAACGGCGCTATTATAATAAGCCTGATCAGAGTAAACACTACGATCAAGACTGGTCGTCCACTGACGTAATGATGGGTGTATAATAAGAGATTGCTACTAAAGAGATCGCTATGCTTAGTATATTTTTATTAATCCCATTGAGTCTTATGTTGTTTGTGGTTGCGATTTGGGCAGTACGCTACGCCGTAAAATCCAACCAGTTTGAAGACTTGGACAATGCCTCACAGCGTATTATCTTAGAGGATCGTCAAGAACGTCGTCAAACCATGCAAGCGCATGAGCGCCCTGTATCAAGCGTATCACCTCATGATGTCCTGCTTGATGATGACCTATATGATGACAATGCTAATGATAGTGAGCATACCAATACCGTGAAGGATGCAGACACTATCAGCCATTCTGATATAGATAAAAATACCAAACGCTAAGCCGTTCTTATTGGGCTTGAAGCGCTAAAGACTACCGATAGCCAAAAAAGATGCTGCTATAAATACAGGCACATTGACTAACATTTTTTAATAATGATATTGATAGTTTTGCTTTTCACCATTTGTAGGAGATGCATTCATGACCACAGCTTTACTCGTTGCGGCATTATTAATGGGATTTTTTGGGTCACCGCATTGCTTAGGTATGTGCGGCGGGCTGGTGACAGCGTTTGGACTGTCTATGAAAGAGGTCAGCCCCACTAAACGCCGCGCACTGGTTGCCACCTATCACATTGGACGCTTAACGAGTTATGCCACGTTGGGTTTGGTTGCAGGATTGATTGGTATTACTGTATTGGAACCATTGATGCGCGGCAATAGTATGCCGCGCATCTTATTGGGACTGGTACTAGTATTTGTGGGTGTTACCATGCTTGGCGCGCCGTTTTTGACCAAGCTTGAGCGTTTTGGAATGCGCTTTTGGCAGTATCTTAGTCCACTACGTCAAAAGGTATTTCCGCTCAATACGTTCCCAAGAGCACTAACCGCTGGCCTGCTGTGGGGGTTTTTACCTTGTGGATTGGTCTATGGTGCCCTACTCATTGCAGTGGTCGCTCACAATCCGCTGAGCGGTGCCGCATTGATGCTCGTTTTTGGTCTAGGAACTGTACCGATGCTGGTCGCCACACATGAGACGGTTGGTTGGTTGCGTGATAAGATTGGCCGTTTTCGCTTAAGACAGCTCAATGGCGCTGTGATGGTGATATCTGGGCTGGCAGTTGCTATCGTGCCCATCATGATGGCGGGTATGCATGGCGGGCATGATATGGCTGCCATGGATCATAGTGGTCATGCTGCGATGATGTCGGAGGCTGATATGGCAGAGAATCATGATATGAGCGCCATGCATCATGAAGGTCATGACATGGGGTCAGAGATGATGATGGATGAGGATATGGATATGGATCATAGCATGCATGACATGAGTACCATGCCCGCTCATACAAAAGATGGACAAGAACCAACAGCGCACGCACATTAAATAGTGACTAAAGACGGCAGATCAGTACTTATCTGCCAAGGCGTATAAAAGCTATAAAAAAAGCCTGTAAAACAATTATGCTTTACAGGCTTTTTTTATAGCAAGGGTCACTGTAGCACTGCTGCAGTGCTATGGCTGCCACTGCTCTAATGAAAACTTAGTGTCCAAGTGCTTTTCTAATGCAGGTATATTAAAGGCATCATCCTCACTCACAAAACTGATGCTAATCCCTGTCTGGCCTGCGCGTCCCGTACGGCCGATACGATGTACATAATCATCTGGCTGATCAGGCAGCGTATAATTGACCACATGGCTGATATCATCTACATGAATACCGCGGCCTGCAACATCTGTCGCGACCAAGATAGAAGCATGACCATCCTTAAAACGCTGTAAGTATTTCTCACGTTTTTGCTGGATCACATCACCTGATAGCATCACAATGTTATGCGCTTGGCGCAGCTTGTGATACAAGCGCTTTACTTGATCTTTGCGGTTGGCAAATACAATCACTTTTTCGACTGCTTTATCACTGATAATACGCTCTAACGCTTCTAACTTTTGATCTTCTGTCAGTAAGTAAAAATGTTGATCGACCAACTCACTGGTTTTATGTTCTGGCTCGATTTCAACGAACTGCGGTTCATGTAACCAGCGATAAGCCAAGTTCATCACATCTTGATTAAAGGTGGCAGAGAACAGGAGGCTTTGACGATCTGTGTTGGCTGGCATTCGACCGACCAAGCGTTTTATATCAGGAATAAAACCCATATCAAGCATGCGATCTGCTTCATCTAATACCAATACTTCTACTCGGTCTAAATAGACCATGCCTTTGTTGGCAAGATCAATCAGACGACCAGGTGTCGCCACCAAAATATCGACATATTGACGTTCAAGCTCATGCTGCTGAGTCTCATAGTTGGTACCACCCATGATACAGACACTATGAAGCGAGGTATATTTGGTCAACGTAATACAGTCATCAAATATCTGTTGCGCCAGCTCGCGAGTTGGTGCCATGATCACGGCACGCGGCTCACCCAAATAACGCTCTTCATCATGAGCAAAAGGACGCTTGAGCAACGCTTCCATAATGGTTATCAAGAACGTCGCGGTCTTACCGGTGCCAGTTTGTGCTTGTCCAATCGCATCTTGATGGGCCAATGTATGGGGTAGTATTTTTGCTTGAATAGGCGTCAATGCAGTAAAGCCCAAATCACTCACTGCGCGTAAGGTCGCATCCGTAAGCGGCAGATCCGTAAACGTCGTAAAATTACTCAAAAAAATATCCTTTTAAATTAATTGCTTGTATTTTATTCATTGTAAACAGGCTTCATATTCTCATGCATATTAAGTTCTGTTGAACCGTAACGGTCATGTTATCAAATCTACAAATATCGCGGCGTCACTTTAAAAGCGATACGATACTACTGATATCGATGTGTTGCCGTCTTTGATATGTCCTAGCTTTAATATACTTCAGGCAAACATGCTATAAAATTTATAACCAGAGCATATATCTATTGGTCTCTCGACTTTATTGCCAGCCGACTATCGTTTTTCTAATTGCGGATAAACATAAGACCGACAAACATAAAAAAAGCCAAGCCCAAATCTGACCCTACCAAATATGCTGCCTTTTTCTCAGCATAGGTAAGACAAGATGGGCTTGACTTAGTAGTATATCAGTAGTTCGTACAGACATTATCACTAAACCGCTCTAATGCCTGAATAGATTACTCTTCTGTCTTTCTGACTTCTTCAGCTTGTAGGCCTTTATCGCCTTCTACTACACTGAATTCAACCTTTTCGCCATCTTTTAGAGAGCGATAGCCATCACCCTGAATCGCACGGAAATGGACAAAAATGTCTTCTCCGCTGTCACGTTGAATGAAACCAAAGCCTTTTGAATCATTAAACCACTTAACGGTACCTTGTTCACGAGCTGACATAATATTACTTCCTAAAAAAGTTCGCTTAGTCCCAAATTCCTTTGCAACATTGCATATAAACGGGATCTAAGATTGTGAAATCAAAAACTTAACAGTCTGACGTTTATTACTCATGCTTATATTAAACATCAGTAACAAACTTGCAATATATATTGCATAAAAAATATCATAGCACGGGTTTTTAGCAACATAAAGACTTTTAACATGCTTTTTGCCGCCTAGGTGAATTTTTCGTGTAATTTTTTTATACCGCAGCCCGCGAGCTGTTATGATAAAGCGCTGAGACAAATCACTTGCTGCTATTTAGCAAAGAGATACCTCATCTGATTAAAAATAGAAGAGACAGCTAAGATGATAGATTCATAGACGAAGGCTTTGTGATACTAGGGCGTGTTATCAATTAAGAGACCTTTATCTTAGTCACCGGTATTTTTTAATATGCCTGTCTTTTCTAAAATAGAGTACCTAGTATATAGTCACTAACGTATCGACTTCATTTTGAATCCACCATGTACGCCCTCTTAACCAATTATCATTACCGAGACTATTATGACGCCATCTACCCCCGCTAATGAAGTAGAAAAGCCAGCTGACCAACATACTGAGCAGGTGCTCACTCATAAATTACTGTTGGTAAACGGGGTTAATCTAAACTTACTGGGTAAGCGTGAACCTGAAATTTATGGTTATATGACGCTCGCAGACATCGAAAACATATTGGTCCAGCGTGCAGCCAAACACGGTATTGAGCTGATTTGTATACAGTCTAATCACGAGGGCAATCTGGTGGATGAGATACAGCATCATGGCTTATTGGCAGAAAAGCCTGCCCAAGTCGATGCGATTATTATTAATCCTGCCGCATTTACTCATACCTCTGTCGCCCTACGCGATGCCCTACTGGCCACGCAAAAACCCTTCATAGAAGTGCATTTATCCAATGTCCATGCACGTGAGTCTTTTCGACAGCACTCTTATCTAAGCGATATCGCCGTTGGTGTTATTTGCGGTTTGGGGCACATGGGGTATCAGATGGCACTAGACTACTGGTTGAGCAACACCTATTCGATCGATTTGGATCATTAATAGGAATCTGATGATAGGTTTTGACAGCTCATTGACTTTAGGTAAAACACAGCAACGTTATGATTCAGAAAAATCAGGCTGCTATCACACAGTAGTCAAACAGTAGTCAAACAGTAATTTTATACTGAAAATAATAGAATTGTGACTGAAAAACAAACCACTATATGGTGACATGAATGGCAAAATCTTCTGGAAAGCGCTTTATGAAACTTGCTGGCATGACAGCGAGCATTGCCGGAAAAGCCGCTAAAAACTCATTTAAGCATCTCTCAAGTGATGAAGAAAAACGCATACAAGCCCGTTCAGACTTGATGCAAGATGTTGGTATTCAGATTGCTGAGACCTTAGGTGAGATGAAAGGCGCGGTGATGAAAGTGGGACAAATTGCCTCACAGTATAAAGACGTGTTCCCTCCTGAAGTGGCTACTGCTCTAGAGAAACTGCAAAAAGATGCTCCGCCGATGCCCTATGCGCAGATACGTGCACAAGTCGAACGAGAGCTCAAAGCCCCTATAGCAGAACTGTTCCTTGAGTTTGAACAGACCCCATTTGCTGCCGCCTCAATCGGGCAAGTGCATAAAGCGACGCTACCCTCTGGACAGAAAGTGGTGGTCAAAGTCCAGTATCCCGATGTCGATGAAAACTGTGACAGTGACCTCAAACAAGTACGTATGGCACTGAAAATCGCGGGCGTGCTCAATATGAGTAAGCAGCTGCAAGAGCAGTTGTTTAATGAGATTCGTCAGAGCCTGCATGACGAGCTGGACTATGTTAAAGAAGCGCATAATTTGCGCGTATTTGGCGCCTTTCATGCAGAAGACGAAGGTCTCATCATTCCCAAAGTAATCAGCAGTCATTCCTCTAGACGTATTTTGACCTTGACCGAAGAGATGGGCGATACGTTGACAGTGGCTGCGACATGGGACAATGACACCAAGCAAAAGATAGCTGAGCGTTTGTTTCACTTTACCGCAGGGCAATTATTTGGCTTGTACCGTATGCACTGTGATCCACATCCAGGTAACTTTGCTTTTCGCCATGACGGTAGCGTCGTGGCTTACGATTTTGGTGGTATTCGAAGTTATAGCCATAGCGAAGTACAGCTGTTTCGCCGCTTTGCCAAGCATGCTATCAAAGGTGATGTTACGGCGCTGGAGCAAGATCTTGTGGCATTAGACGTTCGACGTCAGGATGACAAAAACATCCCAGGTGAGTTTTATGAGAAGTGGCTATCCATTGGACTAAAACCTTTGTCTATCAGTCCATATCAAGAAGGGGCCTTTGATTTTGGCAGCAGTCAGGTACATCATGAAGCCATTACCCAAATGCGTACTTCATTAAAATACTTTGGACAGTTTCAACCCTCTGCCATGACCATGATGCTGGACCGTACTGTATCAGGTCAGTACTGGAATCTGGTCAATTTGGGTGTCGAGATTGATTTGTCTACACTGGTTCATGAGTACACTGAGGCATCATAAAAAACACGTTTCAAATGAGGACACACCTTAGATATGCAGCGCGTGTCCACAACGATCGCAAAAATCTGCGCCTAGCGCATGACCGAATTTGCCACAATTTGGACAGGTAACCGGATTGAGCTGAGGACGCATATTACGAGCCAGCTCAGAGGTAAAGATACCCGTCGGAACTGCGATAATCGAATAACCGGTGATCATGACCATAGTTGCAATGGCTTGTCCCAGTGGCGTTTTAGGTGACATATCACCATAACCAACCGTGGTCATCGTGACAACTGCCCAATAGATAGACAATGGAATACTGGTAAAACCATTTTCGGGGCCTTCTACCACGTAGATAATTGATCCAAAGATGGTGACCAATAAAACCAAGGATAAGAAAAATACGGTGATTTTTTGCTGACTGGTCTTAAGCGCTGAAGCCAAAAACCCTGCTTGTTGCATGTAAGCTTTGAGCTTGAGCACTCGGAACACGCGCAAAATACGTAAGACACGTATCACGAGTAAATACTGTACACCCACAAACATCAGACTCAGATAGCTTGGCAACACGGACAATAAATCTACGACACCAAAAAAGCTAAAGATATAGCGTAAGCGGTTGGGTGCTGAAAACAATCTGAGCGCATATTCAATCGTGAATAAGATGGTAAAAAACCATTCTGCATAAAAAAACAGCACGCCATATTGCAAACGCATATAGAGCACACTGTCTAGCATAACAACAGCCACACTGGCTGCAATCGCAATCAGCAACACAATATCAAACAGCTTACCCAATCGGGTATCAGTACCTTCAATGATGATATGCGTGCGGTTACGCAGATGTGTAATGGCTTCAGCAGTTGATTGCTTCATAGGATCAGTAACTTTATAAATTCAATGACTTGATGACAGTCAGTGACTTAAAATAGGATGAATAAGGGCAAGTTGATGAAAACAGTCAAAACTGGTTTATAATATTGCTCACTTGTCGTAGCGAATACAATCTATAAGTTGCCACAGTGTAACAAAAAAGCACTCTGAACAACATACAAATCGTCAACGCATGAGTAGCGCTATTACCTCAAAATGACAAAGTAATGATACTATAAAGACAAGTATTCACAGACCTAAGGGTGTTCTTGATCACCCCTTTTTATACATAATAATTGATACCTAGAACTTAAGGATGTTATATGGCAGGCCATTCAAAATGGGCAAATATCAAACACCGCAAAGCCCGTCAGGATGCAGTAAAAGGTAAGGTATTTACCAAAATTATCCGTGAAATCGTTTCTGCTGCCAAGCAAGGTGATCCTGATCCCGACAAAAACCCACGCTTACGTGCTGTCATTGAAAAAGCCCTATCAGTCAATATGACGCGCGACACGATCAATCGTGCTGTCGACCGTGGTACAGGCGGCGGTGATAATGAAAATATGGAAGAAGTCAGCTACGAGGGCTATGGCGTTGGCGGTGTGGCGGTACTGGTCGAAACCATGACTGACAACCTAAATCGTACGGTCAGTGAAGTGCGTCACGCTTTCACCAAATGCGATGGCAATCTGGGTACGTCAGGCTCGGTTGCTTATTTATTTACTAAGCGCGGTGAGATCACCTTTAATGATATCAGCTTAGAAGATGAGGTCATGCTAGTTGCACTAGATGCGGGCGCCGTTGATATTGAAAATGACGGCGAAAGCTTGCTCGTTATCACTGAATGGGAAAGTTTTGGTCAAGTCCAAGATGCTCTCAATGCTGCAGGCCTCATCTCTGACAATGCTGAAGTCACGATGTCACCATCTACCACAGCTGAGATCGACAATGTCGATGATGCCGAAAAAGTCCTAAAGATGATTGATATGTTAGAAGATGCTGATGATGTGCAAGAGGTTTATACTAACGTTAACTTCTCTGCTGAAGTCATGGCTCAGCTTGAGGGTTAGCCAAAACAGCTTCCCATATCAAGGGCTCTAGATATCCGTACGATAAAACCAGACAGTTGCTTATTGCTTACTTACTGTCTGGTTTTTTTATCATACAAATAACACTTTATACCGATTGTTTTTCTTATAGGTGAGGCATATAATCACACAAAAATCGTAATAGTTATCATTTGCACGAATGCAAATAACTAAGGACTCTCTATGAGTGTGACAATTACATCTTCTTATCCTACCTCAACTCACTCTCCTACTCTTTCAGATCAAAACCTATCACCTTTGTGCTCATTATTAGACCTCAATAAACGTCAACCTGCCATAATTGAAGATATTGTTGCCAATAAACGGTTTGGCGAGATAGATGGTGCTATCAGCCAAAGACTCAAAGACTTAGGATTCTTGCCCAATACGTTGATTCATATTGTTGCCAAAGGACTCTTTGGTAAGCCGCCTTATGCTGTACAGCTGAGTACAGGTGCTCAGTTTAGCTTACGCGCTGATGAGCTGATTAAAATTAGATGCCGAGTGATATCGTCAGTATAAAGATAAGCGATAGTCTTGCACTGATTGCTCGATACTGACCTACTTTATCCAACCTCCCCATATAAATCTCCAGAAGTGATGCATAAGCCTATGTCCTCTTCATTATCCTTTTCAGTACCAATCGATCAAGTAACAGAGCGTACAATGCCTATCACGTTGGCGTTAGTTGGTGCACCCAACTGCGGTAAAACGGCGACCTTTAACGTGCTGACAGGTTCTAAAGCCAAAGTCGCTAACTATTCTGGTGTCACCGTTGATAAGCGCAGTGCTGCGCTGCTTGGACATTCTAATGTCAATATTTTAGACTTGCCTGGTACCTATAGTCTGAAGACCGCCAGCTTAGATGAGGAAGTCACTCGCAAAGTCCTATTTGGTCAAATGCCTGGTGAATCTGTCCCTGATGGCATCATCTTTGTAGCAGATGCGACCAACCTACGCATGTCATTAAGAATGCTACTTGAGCTAAAAAACTTAGGCTTACCCATTATTGTCGCACTCAATTTGAGTGATGTGGCGCATAGTCGCGGGCTCGTAGTAGAAGCATCAGTATTGTCAGAGGAGCTCGGTGTACCCTTTGCCAAGACTGTTGCTATCAAGCGTAAGGGCTGTGATCAGCTACTAGCCTTGGCTAGCGATCTGATTGATTATATTGGTAATAGTGATAAACCCATTCATTTCTTTGGTGGTGATAGCGACACGCATATCATGTATCAACAAGCGGATGATATTTTGAGCCGAGCGGTCACGAGTGCACAACGTTTACCAAAGTGGCATGAACGTTTAGATCAGCTGACATTACACCCTGTCATAGGGGTTGTTATTTTGTTGACGATTCTTTTTGTCATTTTTCAGGCAGTCTATGCATGGGCTGCACCTTTGATGGATGGCATTGAATGGCTGGTTGGTAGCGTAGGCATGCTGCTGATGCAATGGCTACCAGATGGTATCTTACAGAGTCTCATCGTAGATGGCATCGTGGCTGGTGTGGGTAGCGTCATCGTATTCATACCTCAAATCACGCTGCTGTTTTTGTTCTTATTAATATTAGAAGACTCAGGATATCTACCGCGCGCAGCGTTTTTGTTAGATAACTTACTCGCAAAAGTGGGGCTATCTGGACGCTCATTTATTCCACTGCTTTCAGGGTTTGCTTGCGCTGTACCAGCTGTTATGTCGACTCGTACGATTCCGAGCCATAAAGAGCGCTTAATGGCGATTGCTGTCCTACCCATGTTGACTTGCTCGGCTCGTCTACCGATTTATGCGCTCATCATTGCAGCGGTTATACCGAGCCAAACAGTGCTCGGTGTATTCAATCTGCAGGGCATCACCTTATTTACATTGTACGTGGTTGGCACTTGCTCAGCGGCATTTGTCTCATGGTTATTTAAGTGCTTTCATAATGCCAAGTCAGAATCATCTGCTTTTCCCTTGTTGATGGAGCTGCCTACTTATCGCATGCCCAATGTTAAGCATATCGCTGGTGAGCTTTGGGATAAGGTGAATGCCTTCTTAAGAAGAGCAGGTACGGTTATTTTCACTCTATCCGTGGTGCTATGGGCATTGGTTACCTTTCCATCTGCACCTGCTAATGCAACTGGCCCTGCTATTGATTATAGCTTTGCTGGCATGCTTGGGCATTTGATTGAGCCTATTTTTGCACCTATTGGTTTTACGTGGCAGATGTGTATTTCTTTGATTCCAGGACTGGCCGCTAGAGAAGTCGTCGTAGCAGCGCTCGGTACAGTCTACGCGGTGGGTAGCGTTGGTGATGAAGCGATCAACCAAACCTTGATTCCTATCATCCATGCTCAATGGGGTCTGGCCACTGCATTCTCATTCTTAGCGTTTTATGTGTATGCCCCCATGTGTTTGGCCACACTTGCTGTGATTCGCCGTGAGACCAAGTCTTTTAAGCAGACCTTTGCCATTACGGCCTATCTATTTGTCTTGGCTTATTTAATGGCTTGGGTTGTTTACCGAATCACTGGAAGTATTTTTGGATTTTAATAAACTCATGAAGGAGTTAACAATGAATACAGCGGTAGAATACCTCATCGTTTTTATGATCGTAGCGGCCTGTTTCTATTATGTATGGACAAAGATTGTATTCAAGAAGTCAACAGGGTGCTCGGGCTGCAAAAAATGCAAGTAGCAACCAGTAGCCAAAACCCTTAGCTATAGTAACAACCTACAATATTAGGGCGTGTCATCAATTAGATTGTGAGACTTAAAATGAGAAAAATTGTAGATAAACAAGGAAGGAATTGCCGTTAATATGAACATATTGACAAAATTTCTGACGATGTTTAGCAAAATTTAGCCATTTTAAGGCCACTAAATGTATTAATGTGCTAATTGATGACACACCCTAGGGCTTATTCTCATATAAAAAAATGCCAAACCCTGATATGGGTTTGGCGTTTTTTATAGGCTCAACCATCAATAGACAGCGTGACAGGCTCTAACAGTCTACCCCTTCTAGACCTAACAAGAATCTCTTTTTATCCAATCCTCCAGTATAACCGCCAAGCGTGCCATCGCTCGCAATGACTCGGTGACACGGAACAATAATACTAAAAGGGTTTTTGCCATTGGCCTGCGCAACCGCGCGAAACCCTTTTGGACTGTCCACACGCTTTGCTAATGTGGCATAGCTAATCGTTTCGCCATAGTTGATGTCTTGCAATGCTTGCCATACTCTTTGCTGGAAATCAGTGCCCATAGAAAAATCTAGAGGCAAATCCAACGTCTTACGTTTACCATCAGCATAATCTT
Organism: Psychrobacter sp. SWN149; assembly: GCF_015864565.1. NCBI lineage: Bacteria > Pseudomonadati > Pseudomonadota > Gammaproteobacteria > Moraxellales > Moraxellaceae > Psychrobacter > Psychrobacter sp. SWN149. Next base: position 115,486 of record NZ_JADYWX010000008.1, on the reverse strand, counting down.
TGAGCTGGAAAATGGCTTCTATTAATAATGCTTGAGCAGCATCATTCATGCTTAGGCTATTACTGTCTATAAACGTAAAGTCCTGATCTACTAGACCATAATACTTTTTAAGTTTAGGCACAGATTTTGAGCTGTGCCATGAGTTACCTGCCAGCAGCCAATTGGCTTCAACGAGCCTAGGGTGACCATGCTCATCGACACGGGCGATTAGCGTTAATCGATGTGATCCAAAGGCTGCTGTGGTAACTATCATGGCTTCTACTTCCAAATTATCTTAAAAATGATTTACCAGCTGAAACTGGCTATCTTATTCTTTATCATCGGTCTCAAATAAGGCGGCGACAAACTGCTTCGGACTGAAAGATCGTAAGTCATCAATCGATTCACCCACACCAATATAGCGAATAGGCACGTCAGTCGTTTCAGCGATATTAAATACCACACCACCTTTAGCCGTACCGTCTAGCTTTGTAATAGTAATACCTGTCAGCGGCACAACCTTATTAAACAGCTCAACTTGATTGATAGCGTTTTGACCTGTGCCAGCATCAAGCACAATCATACCTTCATGCGGCGCGCTCGGATCAGCTTTGCGCATCACACGGACGACTTTCTCTAACTCTGCCATCAGATGTGTTTTGTTTTGTAGGCGACCTGCAGTATCAGCGATGAGTACATCGATGTTTTTTGCTTTAGCAGACTGCATGGCATCAAAAATGACAGACGCACTATCAGAGCCATGACCTTGCGCCACCACTGGGATATGATTACGCTCACCCCAGATCTGTAGCTGCTCGGTAGCTGCCGCACGGAACGTATCGCCAGCAGCTAGCATGACTGATTTGCCTTCACCTTGCAGGCGTTTGGCAAGCTTACCAATCGTTGTGGTTTTGCCCACACCATTGACGCCTACGACTAATATAACAAATGGTTTTTTGCTGGTGTCAATCACCAGAGGCGCAACTTTTGGTGTGAGGATATCAACCAGCTCACTTTGCAATGCTTTATATAGTGAGTGTGCATAAATCAAATCACCACGGGCGGTCTGCTCGGTGAGGCTCTTAATAATACGATTGGTCGCGTTGACACCAATATCAGCCACCAATAGCTGATCTTCGACTTCTTCTAATAGCTCATCATCGATCTCTTTACCACCGATAAGAATGCTGACCATACCTTCGGCTAAGTTCTTACGTGACTTACTTAGCCCTGTCTTCATACGGTTAAACCAGCTACCCTTCTTTTTATTTTCTTGAGTCTCTTGTGACTCTACTGCCGGCTCTTTTGGAGTAGCCGTTTGCGCATCATTGCTCGCAACTGGACTCACGCTTGGCGTATCCCCTAATTGCGCTTGCAGTGGCATGGTCGGCGCAGTATTGGCTTTGCTCGTAGCGTCTGCTTCTTTGGCGTTTGAGAAACTTTCGGAGTTACCTTTAGGTACGTTATGTTCTTCTGTCATGACAATCGGCGTCGCCAAAGCAATATTCTCTGCTGCATCATTGCTTGAGACGTCTTGATTTACCGTACTGTCTTTTTGTGGCGCGACATTCTCAGCATCATCAATGATGGGCACAGATTGCACCGGTAGACTGGGTAAGGTAATATCGTCGTCATCTAAGTCATCAAGACCATCATCTAGGTTGATGACCACACGATTGCTATTGTTTTGGTTATTCATAAGTTTGCCCTAAAAATTATCACTATCAATTATTTGTTTATTATCAATGGATTTGTAGATTGTCATGAGCTTGCCGGTGACATGACAATTCGTTTTAGCCCATTTTAGCATAATTCAAGTCGTGCTCAGCCCCTACCATTATAGACTAGGGCGCGTCCTCATTTTAAAAATGGTGATAAAAATGAGATAAATGGCAGTCAAACAAGGAAAATAGCGCAGATATTAGTCAGCTATTTGATGCTGTTTGGCAAGATTTAGCCATTTTTAATCCATTTAGATGACCATCGATTGAATTGAGGACATGCCCTAGCATCAAAATTTGTCCGCTCAAAAAATTGCTAAATGATTTGAGAAAGTCTTGCTTAAGGTTTGGACACAAAAATCTGACCCGCAATAGACTGAACTTAACTTAATCTATGAAGCTATATTTATAGAAATTATTAGGAATCACTCATGAAAGTATTATCAAGCCATAGCAAAAGACTTACCGCGATTAGTATGCCTATGCTAATGACAGCGATTGTGCTGTTTACAACCGGTTGCAGTACCACGCAAGAGTTTAGACCGACCGCTAGTGTCTTGGTTGGCGCGCAAACCTCTTTGTAATACCTTTTATTGCTATCATCAATATTTTAAGTCATTGTTTATATAAGCAGACCATACCATGTCATTGTCCCTACCACTCTATGCTACTCCTTTACGCATTGCCTATGCCTTAGCATTAGCCACCACTCTTAGCGCCTGTCAGACCACGACGACCACGAAACAATCTCATTCTGCTACGGCAGCTAAAAGCACAGTAGCAGAGGCACCAGCTAAAAGTGTTTCGAATGAACGCAGCACAAGCGCAGAGGCTCAGCCATCATCATTGGCAATGGACATGTCGGGTCGACATGAATATCAGTTAGAAAATGGTCTAAAAATCGTCATAAAAGAAGATCACCGTGCCCCAGTCGCCATGACCCAGATCTGGTATCGGGTAGGTTCAGCAGATGAGCCACTTGATAAGGGCGGTATCTCTCACTTGCTCGAGCATATGATGTTCAAGGGTACAACGAATGTATCAAGTGATGATTATGAGCGGCTCATTGCTAAATTTGGCGGAGTAAACAACGCGTTTACCAGTTATGACTATACTGGTTACTACGAGCTCTTCCCAGCCAATCGAATGCCTCTAGCGCTAGAGCTTGAGGCAGATCGCATGAAAAACCTCACTTTTAATGATAAAGAATTTGCCAAAGAACACCAAGTCGTTATGGAGGAACGTCGTCAACGTACAGACGATAACCCTCTCGCCAAAGCCTATGAGTCATTTCGATTACTCGCACTGCCTAACAGTCCAAAAGGTGAGTCTGTCATCGGACCTATGAACGAGCTGCAATCCATCACGTTGCCAGACTTAAAGGACTGGTACAAAACATGGTATGCGCCAAACAATGCCACCTTGGTGATCGTGGGTGATGTACAACCTGAAGAAGTATTGACTCAAGTCAAACGATACTTTGGTGAGCTTGCGCCAAGTAACCTACCCAAACGTGCCGCTGTCAGTCAAAAAGGCTTTCGCGGTTATCAAAAAGTAGACTCGGAACAAGCGGTACAGGTGCCTGTTCTACTTATGGGTTACAACGTACCGAGCCTTATCACGGCGGGAGCCAATGATACGAAACAAGCGTATGCCTTGTCGTTGGCGCAAGACGTACTCGATGGCGGTCTATCTGCACGTTTAGAGAGTCGCCTGATACGTGAGCAAGGCCTACTAACGACCGTTGGTACTTCTTATGACTTGCTTGATCGTGGCGATGGGCTGTTTTTGATTCAAGCAACACCGCGCGAAGGTGTCAGCTTAGAACAAGCACAACAAGCCATCACATTAGAGATAGAGAAACTTAAAACAGATCCTATTGCCGCAGACGAAATCAGCCGTGCGAAAACCAACGCGGTCACGGGTCTGGTCTATGCGCAGGACAGCATGGAAGGACAAGCCCGCATGATTGGCTCATTACAGTCTATCGGTCTAGATGATAGGCTACTTGCTACGCTACCGACCAAACTCGATGATATCAGTGTGGCTGACATTCAATCTGCTAGCAAAAAATACTTGGTTAAGGATAACTTGACGGTAATGCATATCGTGCCACCCAAAGAAAACACAGCAAAAGTAAAATAGCTGTCATCTATTATCAGACGTCTAATAAAAATGACGATAAAACCGCATTCTCAATAAGAAGAAAATCATGACTCAGAATCATTATGGTGTGAAAACAAGATCAGCCGCTTCAAATGTTGCCCGACTGACCCAAAAAAACAGCACTATCTCCTTTAAAAAGTTATCTGTTCTTAGTACTGGTGTCTTTTTTGCCTTGAGTTTATCGATGAATACGGCTCAAGCAGACATTGCTAGTGCTGAAGACGCTCGTGCGCCTTCCATCGTCGATACGAGTGCGCCCATTGCTGCTTTATCTACACTGACCAGCATTGATGATAGCAAGCCTCTAAAAGTCACGGTACCAAACATTCAATCCTTTGAAACCAAAGCTGGCGTCACTGTACTTTTTGTACAGACCACGGCGCTGCCAATCGTTGATATTGACCTACGCTTTAATGCTGGTAGCGCGCGCGACGACAGCATTAGAAAAGACGGTTTTGGTATTGCCAATATGACCGCGACCATGCTTGAACAAGGCTCAAAGAGCCTAGATGAAAATGCATTCACTCGTGCCGTTGAAACATTAGGCATCAACCTAAGCAGTAGCGCGTACAAAGACATGTTTATCGTCTCCTTACGCAGTCTGTCTGATGACAAACATCTATTACCTGCTATTGATTTAATGACCCAAATGGTGAATGAACCTGCATTCAACAAAGAGGTGCTAGCCCGTAATAAAGCAAGGTTACTGGTCGGCTTACAGCAGCAAAAACAAGACCCTAACAGCCTTGCCAGCATTGCTTTTGATAATGCTTTATATGGTAGCCATCCTTATGCGCATCCATCCGTCGGTACACTAGAGAGCGTCCCTACTATTGAGCAGCAACACCTGATAGATTTTAAGAATCGCTATTTGGTTGCAGCCAATGCTTCACTCTCTATGACTGGTAATCTGACATTGCAGCAAGCAAAAAAAATGGCTGAAGACATCACCGATCAACTGCCTGCGGGTCAAATAGCTGCCAAATTACCTGAGCCTGCACCATTAACCCAAGCAAAACATATCCATATCCCATTTCCAAGCACTCAGACTACTGTACTGATGGGACAACTGGGCAGTCAGCGAGCGACTGATCCAATCGCTCAGCAGCAGCAGACCAACTTTGCGGTGGGTAATGAAGTGATGGCGGGTGGTGACTTCAATGCTCGATTAATGACTGAAATTAGACAGAACTTGGGATATACCTATGGGATTTCAGGTTCGATGAGCCCGATGTTGGCGCGAGGCCCTTATCAAATTGGGTTCTCGACACGTAATGATAAAGCGCGTGCCGCCATCGATGCCAGCTTGGACGTCATCAATAAAACGTTAGCAACTGGTATCACCAAAGATGAGATGCGCCTGACGACAGACAATCTTAAAAATAGCTTTCCGATGGGATTTTCGAGTAATGCAGGAATCAATGGGCTACTGGCAATGATGAATTTTTATCAGCTACCTACCAGCTATCTGGCAGATTATACTGATCGTATCGATCAAGTCACGCTTACAGGGGTTAATAATACCCTGCGCAGTACGCTACAGCCTGATAATTTTTTGATTGTGACCGTGGGTCAAGAAGATCCTTGGACAAAAAAGACGTCGGCAAAAAATTCAAACAAATAATAAATCACTAATAATGGGTATCGCAAACCAACTCGATGCAGGATAAGTGTCAGTAGGTCATGCTGTTCATGTTGACACTAATCATCATTAGCAAACTTGATACATTACGATATTTGTCAGTCATAGGCTATCAGGCGTTTTCAAGTCACTGTCTTTTAGTTGACCACTAAAGACAATGGCTACTATTATAAATACTGTTTATCAGATAACTTGATGGCAACATCATAGGTAAGTGATTCAGGCTTGTGCGTTGCACCGTTGTAGCTCAGTCGAACGACATGCTTATCATATGACGTTACCTGATAATTGCCATTGGCAAAATTATGCAGCGCCGGCACGATGAGTAAGGTTTCTATTTGACTATTATCAACTTTGACAGAAAGCTCTTGACCCTCTTCTGGATATAAAAAATAATCACAGTAATCATTTACCATGACTTCAGAGATACGCTCAATCGTTTGACTTCTTTGCTCATCTTGTAGCAATTTTGGACAGACATCAGAGCGTTTTGAGGCCAAACGAGCATAAGAATTTTTGATGCTTTCTTCTATATTGGCAGAGCTCTGTATGTTTGCGTCTAAATGTTGAATGGAAGGATCTGTGACTAGCGCGCTGTTATCAGTAGATGCCTCTGAGCTACAGCCACTCATAGATAGCATAGACAAAAACGCCGCTCCTAACAAAGCACTGTTTATGACATGTGAACGCGGCACATGTTGGGGGATTTTATCTCGCTTGCTGTATCGGACCGGATGATAATTTTTCATAGATTTCGCTTACCATAAACGTGGACATATTCCTTTACGTACGTCAAGGATACAAAGGTAAAGAATGATCTTAGGCTATTAAAGCACACTTTCTCTAATTCTAAACAAATTTTCAGTGAACTTGTGTGTTCAACTCTGTATTTTACCTTTTTTTTAACCATTATCAAGTAGGTAGGTATATTATATTCAAAATATGGCATTTATATGAATGCCTACTACTTAGCTGTTACCACCTTGATTTTGATCAAATTATTTTCATTTACCAAGTATCTACTCGCTTGCTAAGCTACTGCCTACGTGCTACTCAGATTGATTGACGATAGTCGGTTTAGTAGCGGCAAGAAGAGCTGCTACTGGCATGATTAAAACCCCATTTACGATAGCCGTCTGTGTCTAGATGAATGGCACCCGTCGCATATAGACCTAGGCCAAAATTATAAGGCTGTCCTTGATATTGCCAAAATTGACATAGACCGTCTTGCATCGTGCTCAGACGCCATGAGTTGTCTTCGTACTCTGGCACCCAAATATCGATGGCACTTGCATTCATATGTTTACTACTATCAGCGCCGCCTGCACATTGATTGAGTCCAGGACTGCGATATACTGAGCGTATCTCACTGCTCAGTGGCAAAATTCCTTGGTTTTTGAGTTCGCTATACAAGCGTAAAGTGGGTACAACATTCTGCCACAGCTCTTGCGGTGGTAACTGATAGGGCTCGTAACCACACTTATCCCAACTGCGCGCAGTGCTCAATAATTGCTCCAGCGGTGGTACGTTCTGTACCCCAATTCGTGATCCGAGATAACGTTGATATTCTGAGACTTGTTGAGCACGGTAGCTATTACTGTTCAACCATGCGGTAAAGTTCATATCCATAGCATCGCTCTGAGTACGGTTATAGGTATTATTTGGCGTACTGTAGCTGCCATTATTACTATAAACCGTATTATAAGTAGGTGCTCGTCTCACGATGTTGACACGCTTATTCTCTTCGATGGACAAACGAGCATCAATCTCAAAATCGCGCTGTTTTTGCACAATTAAGCTTTGCATACTATCGCCACTAGCAGTATTTGTGTCGCTCAGTGTAGTGGTCGCCGCGCGCGGATTTGAGGAGTTACTGGGTAAGCTAATATAAGCATTACTGCCTTGACGTATTTGAATACGGCGTTCAGTATGGTCACTGATGAGATCAGCATGAGCAGAGATACTGCTCGCGCACACAACGAATGTGATAATAGGCTGAGTGATGTACCTACGGGCATGGATTTTTGACTTTATCATTGCAAGAGACTACCGCTAAAAACGTTTTATCGATACTATCAAATTTTTATCAAGCAGGCTAAACTATCGCCTATAATCAGAGGCCTAATATTCGTAATTAACACTTATCCTCATTATGGTTATAATCATGTGACTTTATTACCTGAGCGTGAACCATCTGCTTATTTTATTGTCTATGCACTTTTATTTGACTCATTGTAGCCTTCTAATTTCTGATGGTATTTGCATGACAACGCTCATTGATACCGCATTTTCAGATCGCGCGCTTCTCTTACACCAACTGCCAGCCAAACTCTGCCTATGTCATCTAACCCGCAATATCGTTTTTCACGCCAAAGCCATCACTTAGGCCAAGGTCATGCGCCAACACTTTGGCAACGTATCCATATTGATCCATGGTTGACCCTACTCCTGCTGACCGTTTGTTGCATTGGTTTGACTATTCTATACAGTGCCGCTAGTCAAGATATTGGTATGGTCATACGTCAGATGGTCAGCTATGGTGTGGCATTTGTCGTTATGTTTATCATGGCACAGATACCGCCAAGCCTGTATCGTAGCTTTACGCCCATATTTTATGTGCTAGGACTTATCCTGTTAATATTGGTCGACATCATTGGTGAAGTGCGTATGGGGGCTCAGCGTTGGATTAACTTACCTGGATTCGGTAGCGTCCAGCCTTCAGAATTTATGAAGCTTGGTATGCCCATGATGTGTGCTTGGTTTTTGTCAAAACGTGATTTGCCGCCATCAGCCTCTAGTATCGCGATCACTTTGGCATTGATTGTCGTACCCGTATTATTGATTGCCAAAGAACCAGATCTTGGTACCTCATTACTGGTTGCTGCGAGCGGCATGTTCGTCTTATTTTTGGCAGGACTGTCTTGGCGTTTGATTTCTGCTGCTGTCATTTTAGCAATACCTTTTGTCGCTTTTGCATGGAATTTTTTATTGCATGACTATCAGCGTACGCGTGTTCTTACCCTACTCAACCCCGAGGCTGACATACAAGGTGCTGGATGGAATATCATTCAGTCAAAAACGGCCATTGGATCAGGTGGCCTGACGGGTAAAGGATATTTGGAAGGCACACAGTCACATCTGCATTTTTTACCAGAAGGTCATACCGATTTTATCATTGCCGCTTTTTCCGAAGAGTTCGGTCTATTTGGCGTGATGCTTCTCATGTTTATTTATTCTTGTCTGTTGACACGTGCATTATATATTGCGATCACACATCCTGATATTTATAGCAGGTTATTGGCTGGTGCAATTTCTATGTCTTTCTTTGTTTACATCTTTGTCAATGTTGGGATGGTTGGTGGTATTTTGCCTGTGGTTGGTGTTCCATTACCGTTCATTAGCTATGGTGGTACTGCTATCGTGACGCTCATGGCAGGGTTTGGTTTGCTCATGTCTATTCACACCCATAAATCGGGCTGACCCTATATAGGGCACATTATAAAGCCACCCTGAGCAAGAACTTTGCTCCAATATTGTTCCTTATGTGCCCTAAAATAGCCTGTGAAAATTCTGAGTCAGAATAGAATTTGAACCACATTCATCTCATTCATATCTTGTTACTTTTAACAAATACTACATAATCTGCCTTACGCATCACTCTCATTGTAGTCACAAAGCTGACATAAGTAATTGTTATTTAATTGCTTATGTCTCAATTTTATCGAAGATAAACTACTTATCCTTTAGTGATTGTCAATCCTAGCTGAAATATTTTATTCCTTGTTTTTTACAAAAAATTGCGTTAACCTCTTTTAACTGTACATTGATACACAACCCGTACACAGTCACTAATAAACTTTGCACTTAATTATATTTTGGTTGTAGCTTGGCCGTATAGTTAGCATCTTGTAGATTTCACGCTTTCAAATTCACTACTTAATTAACGGTTTAATAACAAAGCATTACTTTAGACGATTAATTACATAGTGTAGATAGCGGGTTTATTGAATACTTGATAAATACAACATATTCAGTAAATCGTACAGTGACACTGGTACTCGATTTTTATTCTAAAGCAAAATATTAGATGAATGTCGCTAACGATCATTTGAGGGTATCACCAGTAATTTTGGCCGTTATGCCTATTGCTTGTGATAATAAAATGAACACTATCATAGATTGAAACCTATAGAGACCTTTGTATTAATCCCCAAAAAAATAAAAGATTAATATAAATGCTCTAAAGTCTGTGCCACTACTGGATTGATCCAATATTGTCACATTCTATCTGAAGTTTTAGCATTAGGTTTTGATGTATAAGTTATAGAGGTATTTATGAATAAGCGTTTATCTGGTTTACTTACAATGTCAGCAGTTTTGTTTGCTGGCTCTGCAGTTGTTACAAATGCAAACGCTGTAGAAGCAAAAACCTCCCTTGCGATCATGTCGCAAGACAACGCTTCCCATATCGACCGTGTACTGGGTGAGCTTAGCCGTCAACATGACGGTGCATCTAGCTTGGTTAAATCAGCTCGTCAACCGACATCTCTTGCACTTAATAGCTCTTTGCTCGCTAGTGATACCTCACAAGTGAGTAATGATGAAGATGTATTAGAACGCCTAACAGCAGTCGCTTCTAATTCAGTGAGCAAGTTTAAGCAGACAGGTCTTGCCTCTTGGTATGGTCGTAAATTCCATGGTCGTAAAACAGCCAGTGGTGAAACCTTTGATATGAACGGTTTGACAGCAGCGCATCGCTCACTACCGTTGAACTGCTATGTAAAAGTAACCAATAAGACCAATGGTAAGAGTGTCGTGGTAAAAGTAAATGATCGTGGTCCATTCCATGGTAACCGTGTATTAGACTTGTCTTACGGTGCTGCTAAACGTTTGGGCATCACAAGCAAAGGTGTTGGCAACGTCGCGATTGAGCGTGTTTCAGGACCTTAATCCTAGGCTTAATATATAAATACTCAGAGCGCCACCTCGCTAGAGTAAAATAAATATGACACCATAAAAAGCGCCTAACTCACTGGTAGTTAGGCGCTTTTTTTGGCTGAATTTAATGCTGCTCAGTATAGCTACATTTATTGTGCATTAAGGAAAAACATTACAGAATCAATCATTCAATTTAAAAACAATACCATGCTTTTGGGATAAATTTTACGAAGCCTCTGGAGTGTAAAGCGCACAGCAAGAGAGTAAAATTTATCCTAGCAGAACGCTATTTCTAACGTACCTCTTTTAAACTGAATCAACTATAGCTCAAACGCACTTTCAATCGCCTCATCAAGACGCTCGACCGCGATTACATTGATTCCCTTAAACTGAGGTGCATCCTTAGCAGGTGCATTGGCCTTTGGAATAATCGCGTGTTTGAACCCATGCTTCATTGCTTCTTTTAGGCGCTCTTGACCATTAGGTACTGGACGAATTTCACCAGATAAACCCACTTCGCCAAACACAGCCAATGATGAGGGCAGTGCTCGCTCCTTAATACTTGACGCGCACGCCAATAGCACGGCCAAGTCAGATCCAGTTTCTATGACTTTTACACCGCCGACCACATTGACATAGACGTCCTGCCCACTGGTATGAATACCGCCATGACGGTGCATGACTGCCAATAGCATCGACAAGCGCTGAAAGTCGAGGCCCAATGCCATACGTCTGGGCGAGCCTTGAGAGTCATCAACCAAAGCCTGCACTTCGACCAATAAGGGACGCGTCCCTTCACGACTGACCATCACCACAGATCCTGCAACAGGCTTATCATAACGACTCAAAAATATCGCTGATGGATTGGCAACTTCCTTTAGACCCATATCGGTCATGCCAAAAATTCCCAACTCATTGACCGCCCCAAAGCGGTTTTTGACTGCTCGAATCATTCGAAATTTAGAGTCTGACTGGCCTTCAAAATACAGTACCGTGTCAACCATATGCTCAAGCACGCGGGGCCCTGCTAAGGTACCTTCTTTGGTCACATGACCGACCAAAAACAGAGCGGTGCCGGTTTGCTTCGCGTAACGCGTCAAAATCGCCGCTGATTCTCTGATCTGGCTGACACCGCCCGGTGCAGAATTGATAGCATCGGTGTAGATAGTTTGAATAGAGTCAATAATGGCAATGGCTGGCTGCTCTTGAGTCAATGCCGCACAGATGGTTTCCACATTGGTCTCAGCTAGCACCCTGAGCCTATCAGCAGGCAAATCTAAGCGCTTAGCTCGCATCGCCACCTGTGCAAGCGATTCCTCACCAGTTACATACAGAGCACTCCCTGCCAGCGAGTCTGCCCGTGCCATGTTAGTCGCTGTCTGCAATAGAATAGTCGATTTACCAATACCCGGGTCACCACCGATCAACACCACAGACCCGGCCACTAAACCGCCACCAAGCACACGGTCAAACTCACCAATGCCTGTTGGCAAGCGCGTGTCCAATCCTATGCTGACCGCATTGAGCGGCATAACCGCACTATGTGTACCTGCATAGTTACCAGCTGGCGTGCCACCTGATGCGCGAGGTGCTGCTCGATTTGCGGCGGGCTTAGAAGCGGTTTTGTTATGATGCGGCATACTGACGTTGGGGGCTTCGACCAAACTGTTCCATTCACCGCAATCTGTACACTGCCCTGCCCATTTACCAAAATGCGCGCCGCAATGCTGACAGACATAACTGCTTTTATTTTTTGCCATGACTTATGAGCCTTATTCAGATGATCAGTCGAGAATAATGAATAGAATATGATTATTTTTGTGAGAGCAAATTGATATGAGAGCGAATGTAAGAGTGCTGATGATGAGCAGTCAGCCATTAGTATGACAGGCTATCTTTTAGATAAAGGAGTATATTCTGACTGGCTTTATGCATTTATCGCAACTATAAAGCCAGCAGTCAGTATATATATGAGAAAAATTCAACAGTATTTCTGGATTATACTTGGAAATCTTTACCTAAGTAGACAGATTTTACCAAATCATTTTCCAAGACTTCAGATGAGGTGCCTTCAGCAATGATAGCGCCTTCTGAGACGATATAGGCTTTTTCACAGATAGCCAAAGTGTCACGAACATTATGGTCAGTGATCAACACCCCAATACCGCGGTTTTTTAGCGTCAAGATAACATCTTTGATATCGCCAACAGAGATGGGATCAACCCCAGCAAAAGGCTCATCTAACAATATAAATTTAGGGTCGGCTGCTAACGCACGTGCGATTTCACAGCGACGACGCTCACCGCCCGAGACACTCATACCAAGTGAGCGGCGTACATGTTCTAAATGGAACTCACCGATCAATTTTTCAAGCTCTTGCTGCTGTTCAGCTTTGCTCAATTCTGTACGGGTCTGCAAAATAGCTAAAATATTATCTTCGATAGACAACTTACGAAAAATCGATGCTTCTTGCGGCAAATACCCAATACCTGCACGAGCACGCTCATGCATGGCATATTTGGACAAGTCCATTTTTCCTAGCGTGACACGGCCTTTGTCCATATTGACTAGACCAACTACCATATAAAAACTGGTCGTCTTACCCGCACCATTAGGGCCTAGCAATCCAACGACTTGCCCTTGGTCAACAGAGAACGAAACGTCTTTGACCACCCAACGCTTACCATAGCGCTTGCCCAAATTTTGCATTGTCAGTCGAGCGACAGGCGCTGTGTTAGCACTTGACACCAATGGATCTATGTTTTGATTATCGCTCATAACTTACTCTTACTTTCACAAAATTTAGGCACTATTAAAAAAACACACGCCTCTACTATAGACTGATGACTAGATTAGCGCACACCACTCTGGCTGTTGCTGCTACTAGGCGGAAATACCAACTCTACTCGCTGATTACCACCAGCAGTGGCTTCTACATCACCTGCTTTTAGGCTATAGCGAATCACATTACCCGCAAAGCTTGCACCGTTTTGAACCAGCTTGGCGTTTCCTGTTAAAGTAATGATGCCAGATACTGCATTGTAATCAATTTTATTGGCTTGGCCTTTTGCTAAGCCTTTTTCTTGAGTCACGATTTGCTGCATGGTAGCTGGACGACCTGTCGCTACAGCAGAATTGATACTACGCTGCTGCGATAGATTGACCGTGATATTGTCGGCCGTCATTTTAAAGGTACCCTGAGTAATAACAACACCACCTGAGTAACTTGTGATACCTGTACGCTCGCTGTAAGTGGCCTTGTCCGCTAGCAATTTTATTTGTTGATTGGCATCTGACGGTAATGCATGACTATACAATGGCAATGCGATTAGCAGACCCACTGGCAAAGCACGTAATGTGGTTAAGCTCGGTGCGGCTTGACCCAAACGTACTGCTAATGAGCGCAAAGTAGGCAAAAATTTAGGTTTCATATAAATGACTCGTTTCATAATTGGTGATAGGATTTGCAAACTTCATGCTAATGGTGGTTATGTCATATAACAGATAAAAGAGATCTTGGTTAATCCTAGTTTTTGGTTAAAACAATGCTTTGTCTTGACGATCAGCAGGCATAAAATCGACGGCAACTTGACCAAACTCATACTCTCCTGTCTCAAGATTGGCAGTCATGCTAGAGGCTTCGAACCGGTTCATCCCTTGCTCAATCTTCACAGGTGCTTCACTATATACTTTACCTGACTTTGTATTGCCTTTCAGAGCGCTACCAGTTACTTTTATTGGTTCCACATCAGGCTTGTCTTTATTGCCTTCACTGACGAGCGTAAAACCTCCCGACAAACTGAGCTCTCCTGTCTCCTGACTGATAGCAGCACTACCGGCCTGAATACGGTAGCGCTGTTCTGGTGAAGGCTCCCAATTCATAGTAATGCCTGACATTTCATCCTCATTGGTCTCAGGATTGTGCGTCAAAGAATCCGCCGTTAGCTCATACTCAGTTTCGCCTTGATCGTTTGTTTGAACGGCTTTTATGTCCGTGGCCTCATAATCAACATCAGTACTCTCGATATTGACTGGCGGTGTCACGTCTCCTTGCTGCTGAAAGAACCAACCAGCAATCCCTGCAATGATTAATGCGAGTACAATTAAAACACGTGTGTTCACGATAGTTTATCCTAGTTTGGGGTCTCATCCAGTGTATAGTGCGAGATAAAGTCTTGATATTCTCCGTGACCTTTTAAGATAAGGTCACATACCTCACGTACCGCGCCAGTGCCACCTGCACGAGTGGTCACCATATGGCTGCGCTTGATCACTTCTGCATGAGCATTAGGCACTGTGGCCGCAAACCCCACTGTTTGCATCGCTTTAATATCTGGTAAATCGTCACCCATATACGCACAATCAGCAGCGCTAATATTGAGCGCCGGATCAAGAGAGGATAATAGCTCATTCAATGCGACAAGCTTATCATCACGTCCTTGTACTACATAGTTAACACCCATCTCGAGGGCACGTTTATCTACCATAGCACTGCTACGACCAGTAATAATCGCGGTCAAAATACCATAACGAGCCAGTGATTTGACACCCACGCCATCATGTACCGAAAATGCTTTGGTCTCAATACCGTTGGCATCATAAATGATTTGACCATTGGATAAAATACCATCGACATCCATAACCAATAGCTTTACTTGTCCTGCTTTTTTTATCAAATCTTGCATGAGTTATCTCTTATTATAGGCTGGTAGTCTGAGTGGTATCTGCTCGTAATTTATCATTCAACCATGAATAATACTCTAACGGTTAGAGCGTATTGAACATTTAGTAATCTCAAGCAGACGCTATTTTACGCCAGCTTGTAGCAAATCATGAACCGTAATAATGGCTTCTAGACGATCTTCATTATCAATAATCAATAGCTGACTGATACCATTTTCATTCATCACACTTAGCGCATCTGAGGCGCGCATGGTTTTACTGATACTGCGTGGATTTCTGACCATGACCTCACCCATCGTTGTCTGCAGATCGATCCCTTTTTCTAAGCCACGGCGCAAATCACCATCGGTAAACACGCCAACCACTTTATCAGTATCGTCGGTCACTACCGTCATACCTAGGCGCCCAGCAGACATGGTAAACAAAGCTTGTTGCAGGGGCGCTTGCTGATGAATTAAAGGCAGATCATCTGATTGGGTGTGCATGAGATCTTCGACACGAGTGAGTAGCTGACGCCCTAATGCACCGGCCGGATGTGAGAGTGCAAAGTCTTCAGAGGTGAAGTTGCGTGCATGCACAAGCGCAACTGCCAACGCATCGCCAAGTGCCAAGGTCGCCGTCGTGCTTGACGTGGGTGCAAGATTGAGCGGGCAAGCTTCTTGTGACTGACCAAGCGTCAACACGATATCTGCGGCCCGTGGCAACATGCCACGCTTATCACGACTGATACTGATCAGTGGAATTTGCAGATGCTTGACCACTGGTAACAGCATCTTAATCTCATCCGACTCACCAGAGTTTGAGATCGCAAGTAGTACGTCGCCTTTCACTAGCATGCCCAAATCGCCATGCCCAGCCTCACCTGGATGCATAAAGAAAGCTGGCGTACCAGTCGATGCAAAAGTCGCTGCTATCTTGCGTCCGATTAATCCTGATTTACCCATACCAGTGACGACCACTCGACCCTTGCAAGCCAAAATAATATCGCAGGCCTGCGCAAACCGATCATCTATCTGCTCAGTCAATAATGCCAATGCAGATATTTCAGTATTAATGGCCTCTATAGCGGTGGTAATAAATTGCTCATGGGTTAGGTTGTTTTTAGTATCACTCATGAATGTGCTCTATTTTTATAATGAATCCAGTATTTTACTATACTATGCTTCATATTATTTTATATTGTTTCATATAAACAACCATCTACAGCCATGCTTTCTACTGCCATATTTTGATTGTTGTTTGATACGCTTATTGCTGACAATATATATGAATCTATACAAAAAAACCCACTGTATCAGTAGGTCTTAATCAAATATATCAATGCTATCATCTTAGACAATACAGTTGCCACATGCCATTATCTAGTTGTCACCGTCATTAGACCCATCATTTGGCTTAGCTTCGAAACCCGCTCCATCTGCTGGCATATCAAAACCACGATCTTGACCGAAACCACCACGCTCAAAACCACGATCTTGACCTTGGCCAAAGCTACCACGTTCAAATCCGCGCTCTTGACGCTCTTGACCTTGGCTAAAGCCGCCGCGATTGAAGCCACTACGATTAGAGGCAAAACCACGTTCTTCAAACCCGCCAGCAGCTGCTGGGTTGCCACCACGTTCAAAACCGCCACCTTGGTAACCAGTTGGCGGAGTGCTTTGAGATTGAGGCGTACTGCCAGTCGCTGTTGTGCTACTACGTGGGTTACGGGCTGGTACTACAGTTGAGATGGCATGTTTGTAAACCATTTGACTAACGGTGTTTTTGAGAAGTACCACATACTGATCAAATGATTCAATTTGGCCTTGTAATTTAATACCATTGACCAAGAAAATAGAGACAGGAATGCGATCTTTGCGCAGCGAGTTCAAGAACGGATCTTGTAAAGTTTGTCCTTTCGACATGAAATCTCTCCTAAATATTATATAATTATGTTTTAAGTGCCAATTATTTTACGTGTTAATTTAATTATAATGGCTAAAAGGTAGATACAATAATATGTTTTATTTATAAAACGTATCTAAACGGATATTCGCTGATGTTAAGTAATTCCACTTTATCGCGAATACATTATTATTGTAAATAATTAAGTAACTACTTGTTTCATTGATTGTTATTTAACAAAATAAATCAATACTTGTTGAGAAAATCACTATATCAATGTCTATCTATTCTATATAGATACGCTCTTGCAGTATTAAGCCTACTATTTCAGCAGTTTTAAATTATAGCAGTTATCTATGCGATATTTTGAAACTAATTGTGATTACTGTTTTCAGACCTTCTATAGGTATCTACAAAGCACTTATGACAGAAATTTTTATGACACTTTACGACAGATAATCTCTGGCCTGTTGCATCGTAGTAAAGGTTTTAATCGTCAGATTTGCCGTGTCATTATCAATATGTTCAGATCCAGCAATGCTATCTGTTGATACGCTAGGAAGCTGCACAACTTTGCGTAGCCAAGTATACTGGCGCTTTGCCAACTGTCTTGTCGCATATAATGCCTTATTTTGCATTTGCTGACAAGCAAGCGCCTTGGTCTCATTATCAGGCACCGCTGATCGTTGAAAGTCACTGATTGGGTTTTCTCGCTCATCGCCTGCATCTTGACTCACTGCAAAAGCGTCATAAAACTGTGCTTTATCTAAATGCGGCAGCTCAAATACGGGGTGCGCAATATGCACAAGATATTCTAATACCTGACGGTAGCCAACACAGCGCATAGACGCCAAGTTAGGGGTCAATGGGTATTGCTCAAGCAGCTCAATTACCTCAGTAATTAGCCCTTCATGCCACATAATATCTAAACGTTGCTCGATACGCTGATGCAGCCACGGGCGATCCGGCATGACTGCCAATGCATGCCATTGCTGATTTGGATTGTGTGCTAGCGCCTGCTTTGGCTGACGCTGCCAGTCACTTATCGGTATGTCTGTTTGCAGATACACTTCAACCGCTCGCGTGATACGCTGAGTATCTGTCGCATTCAAACGCTGATGGCTAACTGGATCAATGCTACCCAAATAATCATACAAGGCATTGATGCCTTTATCTTGTCGCCACTGCTCTACGCGCGCGCGTACGCTATCATCACTATCGGGCACAGGCGATAGTCCATCAAGCAGCGCCATGTAATACATCATGGTCCCACCGACTAGCAATGGAATTTTCCCGTTTTGATGACACTCATCAATCAGGCGCGCCACATCATTGACAAACTCAGCCACGCTATAGCTTTGCATAGGATCAATGATATCGACCAGATGGTGCGGATAACGTGACAATTCTGTTACTGTTGGTTTGGCGGTACCTATATTCATATCACGATATACCAGTGCTGAATCTACCGAAATCAGCTCATAGCGCCCTGTATCATATAGCTCATATACCAGTGCTGTTTTTCCGCTGGCCGTGGGTGCCATCAAGCACACCACACTATTATCTGTTAGCTTATGAGATAAACCCTCAGACGACTGTCCCATAGGATTGCCTTTAATCATTGTTTATAAAAAGTGACTATAGTTGATTCAGTTTAAAAGAGATACAAGGCAACCGAGTGCAGATGTATATGGGATACTTCAAGTGAGGTTAACGCCATAGCTCTTTTATAGAGGATTGATTATAACCTTTAAAGTATAGGTTAGTTTATAAAGTGTTCGGACGTAGATGAGAGCATTGACATCACCAAACGCTCACTATCTATTACTTTGATGGCATGTTTTGTCAGCAATGCTGTCATATCTGTAGTAAAAACCACCGAGTCTTGGTCAGACATTTGCGCATTGACTATCGCGAGCTGTTGATTAATATCATTAGCGTTGCTTGGCGCTTTGGCTTTACCTAGCACGTCACGACTAAAAACCTGTGACTCAAAAAGTTGGCCTACCTTTTTATACCAGTCATTTTCAGCAATTAGTATGCACTGCCCCTGATGATAAAACAGTAGCCAAGGCAGCATTTTATCATCGAGATTTTGATCAATCACAACGCCCATTGTATTAGCATTTAAACTGCTGATAACATCTAAGCATATTGGTAAAGGTGTCGTGGCTTTAGGCGCGTTATTTAGAACAAGAGTATTTAGAAGCGTGCTTTTATCATCCAAAATCTCTTCAGCACTAGAGTTTATCGACTGTTGGAATGAGGATTTTCCTAAAAATGGCTTGCTTGAAGCCGTTTGATAGGACTGACTAGGGGCTTGTACTTGCTGATTTTGTCTTGAATGGTCTATAACCAAAGTATTTGCTAAATGCGTGTCTGACAGCGTGCTTACAGAACCATCCTCTTTTGATGTGTCTAAAATGTCGGAACCAGTCACTTTTACTGTATTTGAATTGAGCATTTTTAACTGTGAACGAATCGCATGATTTAAGTGCGCCATGACATTGTTTAGCGGACTGATCTTGATGCGCTGTTTGGATGGATGTACATTGATGTTCAACCACTGCGTTGGTAAATCAAAATAAAGGGCGTAACCCATCCCTACTAGCTCTGCACTTTGTGCCAGTTGACGCAGTTGATTACTAATTAAGAGCTCTTTCACGAGCCTACCATTGACATAAATCAGTTTTGGTAGTGCCGTTTGCTCATCGTGCATGGGCCATAACCAACCGCTAATCGCTGCCTGTCTAATAACACTGTCATTATCATACTCTATAGACTGCTGTATCAGACTCGATAAATCTATCGAGATCTCCAATGCACTATCCGTTAATGGTATTCCAGTGGCTTGTTCTAGACGCGGCAATGGCAAACGGTTGACAGTATCATGACTATTACTTGTAGTGCTGGCAGATAATGACAAGCGTTTTTTATTATCATGAAACAGCGTAAGGGCAACATCGGCTCGTGCAAGCGCCACATCACGAACGATGGCTTCGATATGACCGAACTCAGTGGCGATAGACTTCAAATTACCACGGCGTGCTGGCACATTAAAATATAAGTCTTTCACCATAATCGTGGTGCCACGACCATGCACCACTGGTGTCAGTTTTGGTGTGTCATCCAATACGCCAGCAACCTGTAACTGACGACCCACACCGCTATCATCATGACTGCTGGTCAGCGTCAGACGAGAGACCGCTGCCATCGCGGCCAATGCTTCACCGCGAAAACCCAACGTCGTGATGCCATGTAAATTGGCAACATCAGCGACTTTACTGGTCGCATGACGGGTAATTGCCATGACCATATCATCAGGATAAATTCCCATACCATCATCGATCACTTCGATCATGCCCATGCCGCCTTGGGTGATGCGCACTTCAATATTGGTCGCACCAGCATCGATCGCATTTTCGAGCAGCTCCTTGACCACGGCTGCTGGACGTGTCACGACCTCACCTGCTGCTAATTGATTAATAAGCAGCGGCGATAGTTTTTTGATACGGGTATGGGTGTGATTATCTGGCATGGATGACTGTCATATTTTTAGCTGGTTTGGAAGTTAGTAGTTGACCCTATTCAGAGGGTGAGGCTTGATAAATCTATACCTTGTGCTTGTCCTGCTGTCGATAGTCGCAGCACCACTTGACGAGATTCATTACTTGTACCACTGGTCTCTGCATCATCGCGCTCATTTTGCGTCATATCGATGAATAATGTAGGCAAGGGTAAATAGCCATCTGCGCGACTGGCCCATTCGATGATGACCAATGCATTAGGCTCGTCTAGATACTCATCAAAGCCGATGAAAGACAACTCTTCTGGATCTTGCAGACGATATAAATCTGCATGATAGACTGGTTTAATCAAACCGTCATTTTGCTCGATACTATAGGGCTCGACCAAGGTATAAGTAGGGCTTTTTACCGCGCCTGTGTGACCCAGTGCTTGTAGCCAGTAGCGTGTCAATGTGGTCTTACCTGCACCCAAATCACCTGCTAACCAAACGCTGCCTGTAAGTGGCAATGTCGCTAATTGCTCAGCCAATGATTGAGTGTCTTGCTCAGAGTTTAATACCAGAGTCTTTAGGTATTTGCCATTTTCTATAGATTGATCATCACACATCAGACTGAACCTGCTTGTACTTGCTCTGTCTGTACCTGCATGGTCACCACTGGATTGGTAAAAATCTCACCGCGGATTAGCTTGGCGTATAGATCCGAGTCACTCCATTCAGCGCTAACTTGTTCGCTAAATTTAAAGTCTTCTAAAACCAGCTTCCCCATTTGGTCATTGGCAACATCTTCAGCGAAACACTGCGCGTAACCTGTTGCTGTCTCATGGGCAATCACTGAATAAACACTGACATCAGCTTCACCGTTTTGCATTTGTGTTTGGCGCAATATCTCTTGTGCCCAAAAGAATATCACTCGTGAAAATTGCTCGGCTGATGGTGACACTGGTAAGCTTATCCAACGTGCACTAAATTTCTTACAAGCTGCAACATACTCTGGATCATCTTTGTTCCAAAAACAAATGGCGTGATCGAAGCTGTCAATGATGTCTTTGATAGAGGATTTGAGCAAGCCAAAATCATAGACCATTTGTCCATGGTCTAAACGATTGGCCTCTAAAATCAGCTCAATCTGGTAGCTGTGACCATGAATGGAGTGCTTGCAGCGCTCAGAGCTGCAGTTACGAACGATGTGAGCATTTTCAAATTTGAATAGTTTACGAATACGCATAATAGTTTGACCAAAACAGTGAGCAGCATAGTGCTAGATGTGAATAAGTAAGGGTTTGCCGCGTTTATTCATCGGTTTATCATTCATTATAGCAAATCGTCAGGTATCCGTAAGTAAGCACTTATTAATACGATGATTGATTGAACGAATCTATTGATCCTTCATCGCTACGTCCATTTATATAAGCCACGTTATTTTGATCAAAGACCACTTAGCTGAAATCACTTAGCCCAAGCCACTTATTCATACGACTTAACCAACAACCTAGACGATTGAATCGTAGGTAAATTGTGCGAGTGCTATCTATTATTAATGCTTAAGCCTATACTCAACTCAGTAAACGACTATGTTAGTCGTAACCATATCTCCTCAAGCCAGCTTAGTTTGGCTTAGAGAATCATATGCGTTGTCTAAAGAGGAAACCACCATGAGTAAAGGTCAAGACAGTAAAAAGAATGTCAAAAAGAAGCCACTTTTGACCGCGAAAGAGAAAAAAGCCGCCAAACAATCAAAGAAAGATGGCAACAGCAGTATTTTAGGTAATCACTAATATTTTACGTATATAAATATTAAGCAAATAGCTATTAGGTCAATAAATATTAATCTCATAGAACGGCTCATCATTAGATTTGATGAGCCGTTTTTTTGACTAGGACGTGTCCTCATTTTAAAAATGGTGATAAAAATGAGATAAATTGCAGTCAAACAAGGAAAACAGCGCAGATAATATCGAGATATTAGTCAGCTATTTGACGCCGTTTGGCAAGATTTAGTCGTTTTTAACCCATTTAGATGACTATTGATTGAATTGAGGACACGCCTTAGCCACTGCGCGGTGCAAACATGATAATCGCCATGCCTAGCAGTGCAACTACTGAACCTACTATATCCCAGACGGTTGGGCGAACACCATTGACCGTCCATAACCAAAAAATCGCCATGCAAATATAGACGCCGCCGTAGGCTGCATAGACTCTACCTGCAGCAGTCGGATGTAGTGACAATAACCAGACAAACGCTGCTAAGCTAAGTGCACCGGGAATCAGCAACCAAATCGACTTACCTTCTCGCAGCCATAAATAAGGCAAATAACACCCTGCAATCTCAGCCAATGCTGTCAGCGCAAACAGGCCAACCGTCTTTAATTCTGTCAAACTTACCTACTCCTCACCTACTACTCTTCTAATCTAACAAAACCAGTCAGGTATTGTACGGTATTTCCCAAAATAATCACTCTATCTCCATCACCTCTTATAAAAGACTATTTTGTCTGACATTACAGTCAAAATCACAGTAAAATCTATCATAGCAAACCTCTTAGATAACCGTCTATCGAGGTCATACCGATCTATTGAATAGGGATTTAACGTAATGATGCGTATTGGCTTGTTTTTGTTGACCAATTTAGCCGTGATTGTGGTGTTTAGCATTGTATTTGGCATACTATCCAGATTTTTCGGGATTGGCGGTGTGCACAGTGCAGGTGGTCTTAATTATGTCAGTCTTGCCGTTATGTGTGGTATCTACGGTATGGTTGGCTCGATGGTGTCGCTATTTATATCAAAGTGGATGGCTAAAAGATCAACGGGTACAGTGGTAATAGAATCCCCTCGTAACTCGACTGAGCAATGGCTAGTCGATACAGTAGCCAAACAAGCGCGAGCAGTAAATATCGGTATGCCAGAGGTTGGTATTTTTAATAATTCGCAGCCAAATGCTTTTGCGACTGGTTGGAATAAGAACAAGGCGCTGGTGGCGGTATCGTCTGGTCTATTGCAGAATATGACAGCCGATGAAGTTGAAGCGGTATTGGCGCATGAGATTGGTCATGTAGCCAATGGTGATATGGTAACCCTTGCCCTTATTCAAGGCGTGGTCAATGCTTTTGTGATGTTCTTTGCACGCATTGTCGGTAGCTTCGTTGACCGTACTGTGTTCAAAAACACCAGTGATCGCCCAGGTATCGGTTACTTTATTACCAGTATCGTGATGGATATCTTGCTTGGGTTTTTGGCGTCTGCCATCGTGATGTGGTTTTCACGCTTACGTGAATTCCGTGCGGATCAAATGGGGGCAAAACTTGCCAGCCGCGAAAAAATGATCAGTGCGCTTGATGCACTTCGCCCTTCTGCACAGCGACCCGACCAAATGCCTGAGAGCATGAAAGCGTTTGCGATCTCATCAGGACAAACTCAAGGATTTAGTATTGCAAACCTATTCCGCTCACACCCAACGCTGGATGACCGTATTGCGGCGTTAAAAAATTATAACCCTAATCAAGGCTAACTTAGATTACTGTTCTATGATGAGTTCTGGGCATAATTTATAGTTCGATTTAATAGTCTATAAATTTTGCTGTTGTATGAAATTGAAAACTTATTCAACCTCGACAAGCAGCATCAAACCAGTCTAGCTAAAACCTCGTCCATATTTAATCCTATTTCTCAAATACCAGAGAGCTTTCACAAACCTGATTCGTTATATATTAACCTTGAAAATACTCAGCTCTTGATCCTCGTTAGTAGTATCTAATCACCCCCAATAAAAATAGTGAATCAAGCTTCTCTTTTTTACAATACAATCAGACACAAAAAAGCCTGTCTTTAGTAGACAGGCTTTTCTAAATTAAACTCGTTATTTAAATATCAAACTCTAGTGCTCTATCACCATTCTCGTCTTTAATACGCGTTGGCAAACCAATCTTGTTTAGTAGATTGATAAATGGCTTGGCATCTAGCTCTTCGACGTTGACCATCTTGCCTGCATCCCATTCGCCAGTCGCGACTAGTATCGCAGCAGCAACAGGTGGTACGCCTGCGGTATAAGAAATACCTTGGCTCCCAACTTCGTTATAAGCGTCTTTGTGATCTGAGACATTATAGATAAACACTTCGCTATCTACACCGTCTTTTTTACCTTTGACCTTGTCACCAATGCAGGTCTTGCCTGTATAGTTCGGTGCCAGCGAGCTTGGGTCTGGTAGTACTGCTTTGACCACTTTAAGTGGGACAACTTCTTGACCTTCAGCAGTCATCACTGGCTGCTCAGATAGCAATCCTAAGCTCTGTAGGACGGTGAAGACATTGATGTAATGCTCACCAAAGCCCATCCAAAAGCGAATGTTTGGCACATCTAGATTGGCTGACAACGAATGCACTTCATCATGGCCACTCAGGTAACTGTTTTGCACGCCCACCACTGGCAAATCGTCTGTACGTTTGACTTCAAACATTTTGTTAGACTGCCACTTGCTGTCTTGCCAAGAGTAAACGGTACCGGTGAACTCACGGAAGTTAATCTCTGGGTCAAAGTTGGTCGCAAAGTATTTGCCATGGCTGCCCGCATTGATATCAATGATATCGATATCGGTAACTGAACCTGCATCCATCATGTCATAGCCAAGACGCGCATAAGCATTGACCATACCAGGATCGAACCCTGCACCTAAAATGGCAGTGACATTGTTGTCTGCACAGCGCTCTTTACGTTGCCATTCATAGTTGTTGTACCACGGCGGCGTCTCACATATCTTGCGTGGATCTTCATGTATCGCCGTGTCAATGTAAGCAACACCTGTCTCGATACAGGCTTCTAATACCGTCATATTGATAAATGCCGAGCCGACATTAATGACGATCTGAATCTCTATTTCTTTGATCAATTGCACCAGCGCTTGGCTGTCCATCGCATCGACTTGATGCGTGTGCAAGACCGCAGCTTGCTTAAAGCTGTCTTTTTCTTTTACGCTTTGCGCGATATCATCGCATTTGTCTTTGGTACGTGAGGCGATATGAATCTCACCAAGCACATCATTATGCATCGCACATTTATGCGCGACCACTTGAGCGACACCGCCTGCTCCGATGATGAGTACGTCTTTTTTGTTGGGCTTAACTGGTTGGTTTGTGTTCAATGAACAATCCTCCTTTGTGTCCCTGTCGATACCATTGATTGTGGCTATGCAAAACAGAAACGAGTGAATGATATGCGTGAATTAAAAAGGAAGACCGAGGAAAACCCACGCACCCGTCGGGCAAATACCACTCTAGTATTTGCCCGACGCGATTATAACAATTTTTATAACATCATCGGTAAAAAAAATGTATAAAAAACACAGATGCTAAAATATTCAACAATATAAGCTAAGCCTTTGTTTTTAATTACTTAAAAATATAAAAACTCGACAATAGCATGGTAATAAAGATCAAGCACTAGTGTTAAGCATTAAGATAGGCTGGCTTTGTAATCCTGATAGTCAAACTCGCGCTGCACATCAATCGATCCATCAAGGCGACGAATCACAATGGCAGGCATGTTGACACCATTGAACCAGTTTTTCTTAACCATCGTATAACCTGCGGCATTACCAAAGGCAATCTGATCGCCTATCTGTAAATCACTTGGCAAATCATACTCACCAAAGATATCTCCTGCTAGGCAAGAACGGCCATAAATAAGCGTACTGTCTGTACCGGTTTCGAGCGTCGGTTCTGACGTCTCAATCACTGAATGGCCAATAGGAGCGATATCCACCGCTGTATTGTTGATAGCGGCAATGGGTGCTGACTCACGATAAATCAGTAAATCAAGCATATGCGCCTCGATAGAGGAATCAACCACGGCAAGGTTTTTTTCATTGTGCATGGTGTCTAAGACGGTGGTCACCAATGTGCCAGCGCCATGAATGCTCGCCTCACCTGGCTCAAGGTAGACTTGCACACCATAGGTTTCGCTAAACGATTTTAAGCGTTCGGCCAGCTTCTCTAGCGGATAGTTAGGAGCGATGAAATGAATACCGCCGCCCAAACTGACCCACTCAAGCTGCTGCAAAATATCACCGAATCGTACTTCGATATCAGCCAAACTTTCGCTAAAATCCTCAAAACTGTCGTTCTCACAGTTGTTGTGAATCATAACGCCCGTAATGTCGCCAAGCACCGCTGCAATTTTGTCTTTATCATGCTCGCCCAAACGACTAAATGGGCGCGCAGGATCCGCAATGATAAAAGATGAATTGCTGGTTTTCGGGTTAAGTCGTAGTCCTACAGGAATGTTTTTCGAACGTGCTTGCGCACTAAAAGCATTGAGCTGCGAGATTGAGTTAAAAATGATCTTATCAGCGTATTTTAATACTTCAGGCATCTCATCGGCACTATAGGCCACGCTATAGGCATGAGTCTCTTTTTTGCCTTGGCTATTAGCATCGTCATTGTTGCCAAAAGTTTCATACCCCAGTCTGACTTCATTGAGTGATGATGAGGTTGTACCATGCAGATACGGCTGCATGACATCAAACACGCCCCACGTAGCGAAGCATTTTAGTGCCAATAACGCCTTAGCACCAGACAACTCACAGAGCCGTGCGATGATTTTCATGTTGGCCACGATCGCGGCTTCATCCAATACATAGTAAGGCGTTGGTAGCAATGATACGCCGACGGATTGTTCTAAATTTTTTGCATTCATAATAGATTACCTAATAGAAACTCTGCTGTTGGTATCTTGACAGACAGACATAAATATTTGCGCTATAGTAGACTAAACTCATCATAATTAGAATATTTTATGTCATTATCAACGGATTATTCTACTCCTGCTAGTCGATCTCATTCACCGCAGCTCGATTCAAAAAGTATAAATCTGACGCATCTTAACGCTGACGCATGTGCTGTCTTGGATTTTTGGTTCGATAAAGACAGTGAGCCTTATTGGTTTGTACAAGATGATCGCTTTGATCAGCAGATAAAGGATAAGTTTGGTGGTATCTGGCAGGCAGCGATACAAGGAGAATGCGTCACGTGGCGTACGGCGATGTCCTCATTGGATGGCAATAGCTCAATCACCGCGTTGGCAGGACGACTGGCCGAGATTATCGTATTGGATCAGTTTTCACGTAACCTATGCCGCGGACAAGCCAGTGCCTTTGCCCAAGACAGTATGGCATTGGTACTGGCCCAAGAAGCCATTCAGCAGCCCTATTTTAATACGTTACCAATGCAGTGGCGCAGATTCATTCTTATCCCATTTATGCACTCTGAATCAGCGCTGATCCATACACGTTACTTGCCATTGTTCGAGCAGTTAGACGACGCCAACACCTTAGATTTTGAACATCGTCACAAAGCAATTATTGATCAATTTGGTCGTTATCCGCATCGTAATGACACACTGCATCGCGAGTCAACAGAGGATGAGAAAAACTTCCTCAAACAACCAAATTCATCATTCTAAAGGATTCCCATTCCAGTTGATAATCCTCTAAAATGACTCAAAAAAATGGCTGAACCAGTGATTTGATTCAGCCATTTTTTGTGTGACTTCAGCGATACAATCTAAATAGCAACTTTCCCTAGTAATTGACATTACCTGTGGTAAAGGTAAATGATTGCTGCTTTAACATTTTATTGTCAACTAATATATCAAAACTTACTTGATATTGAGTATTGCCATAGAGTCCGCAATTCCCGCCTTTTTTGCTACCTACCTCACAGCTTTTGAGGGCATCGGTCATCGGTAAAATAAATGCTTCATTCGCAGGTAGTGCATAGTTGGTATTGAGATAAGGATCATTGTCGACATCAATGAGCTGACTCGGTACATCTGTCGCCCGTTGCAAATCTCGAAATTTGACATTGCTGACCTTGATGCTCTTAGCAGTTGGCATACTGATATAAATAGGCTGCCCGATAGGGTCAGTACGTAAATTGCGCCCAGTACCTTTCACTGGATTTGGTGTCTCATTATATAGTGCAGTCACTGTACCTGTCACATTCTGACATGGGTACGTAAACACTCCTGAGAACGTATTGTCTGCTGACGCTTTTGTCGCTGACGCATTGCTCACCAGTACATAGCCCCGATTGTTAGCAGCGTTTTTACCATTGGGGTTATAAGTGAGCATCCCCGTCCCCACTAAAACAGAGGCTGGCATCATGAGCGAACGCAGGTGATAAGGCGCTGATAGCAACGATTTTGCCATCGAGCCTGCCACCATCTCTGAGCTTAAAAAATCGCCTGCTGAACTATAATACACAGATTGCGCGATGTTTTCGGTGACACCATATTGTGAATTGAGATAGTTTGCGTTGATTAAACGATCTGCTAGATCTAATCCATTAAAAAAAGGATTATTGGCACCTGTCACATTTGCGATATCGGCAATTTCATTTTCAAAATGGGAGTTAAAGCTGGTCGGTGTACTGTTTGCAAACACGTGCTTGATATAGTTGGCATGCTGAATCGCAATGTCATCGAGATCCGTATCAACAGACAGACCTTTTAGGCCGCAGCTCGTTCTGGCAATACTGAATTGATTGTTGGCACTGAGCGCTGCCTGTGCGTTATTATCTGGATTATTATCCTTATCAACTGGTACGCTCGGGTTATTTCCATCATTATCAGGTGTTTCGATGATTGGTGCTGATAGTATGGGTTCTGAGGTTGTTGGTTTAGGAGTGCTCTCTGCTTGAGTAGCTGGTGATGGGTCATTGGATACAGGCGTACTATCAGAGTCTTCGCCGCTGCCACCACAAGCCGTTAGCAACACTGTCAAAAACAGCAGTGCCGCTAGATTTTTTTGGGAAGTGTTGGCCATTATCTCTTATCCTTAAAAAATAACTTATAAAAAACAACCTATATAAATTGCGATGAAAATAGAAATCCTTTATATGAGTATTGGGAGTCGGTTCACCTTTTGCTATTTCGATACAATCTTTATTGTATTATAAACCACAGGCTTTTGCTTTCTAACTTACAAATAAAAACCTGCTACTCGTTATTGATAAGTAGCAGGTTTTTTATTCCAGATAATAGCTGTATTTTGCTTAGGCTATTTAATTTATTCATTCACTTGCTGATGCATGCTCGAGTGCTCTTTTCACTGGTGCAAAACTGCGTCTATGTTCAGACAAGACACCATGTTTTTCAATCGCCTCCATATGCGCACGCGTCGGATAGCCTTTATGTTTGGCAATGCCATACTCTGGATGCTCGGCATCGAGTGTATACATGGCTTTGTCACGGCTCACCTTTGCCAATATACTGGCGGCAGCGATACTGGTATGACGGGCATCGCCCTTTACCCACGCTTGGCAATCAATAGCGCTGGTCTCTATACCCAGTGTATCAAATATCGACTGGTTCAGATCAGGACAGCGGTTGCCATCAAACAATACCTGCGTCTGTAACTGACTTGGCTGTTTATCTATAGCTTGCAAGGCCAGTGTCTTGATAACTGTTTCTAGCAGCACTTCTGTGCATAGCCTCATACCGAGCATCGTTGCCTGTAGAATATTGACTTGATCAATAACTGCTGCCGGTATCTCCGCAATGATATAACCCACTGCATGCTGTTGAACCAATGGATAGAGCAGATCTCGCTTCTTTTCACTCAATTTTTTGGAATCTGTCAGTATTGATAACGGCGTTTCTTTAAGCAGCTGCGCTTCAATCAATCCCGACCAAGTGGCTGGTAATATCGCGGCGGCCACATTGACGCTACCCAGTAGCGGGCCACGTCCGGCTTCATCTACCCCAATCTGTAAGACTGACGGCGTTGAACCTTGCTTACTCTGCATTGGATACTGAGCCTGCAGTTGGGATACGTTTAATTGTCCAAACAAGCGAATGGGCGTGGCCAACTCGATATACTGGCCTTTAATATCAATTTTTTCGATATTCGCACCAATTGTCTTAATGGTGTTTTCTAGCTTGGTAACATTTTCTATTTTGGACTGAGTATTCATAGCGCTTTGCTGTCTGTCTTATTGATAATAAATGAAGAGTCGTTGGCTGTGTTAATCCTGCGTTTGAACAAAGAACTGATCAATCACGCTATTGGCAGGCTCGTGATTGCTCTGCTGCTGCAAGGCTTGCTTGGTGGTGATAAGGTCTTTTAGCTGCTCAGCATAAGCGCGTGGCTGCAATAAACGCATCACCGTACGGCAAATATTATCTCCACTCGCCTGCTCTTGTATGAGTTCAGGAACAATAGCCGCACTTGCCAAAATATTGGGCAGTGCCACATAAGGGACTTTTACCAATCGTTTGGCAATCTGATAGGTCAGCTGGTTCAGCTGATATACCACCACCATTGGTCGTTCGAGCAGCAGCGCCTCTAGTGTGGCGGTGCCAGACGCGAGCATGACGATATCTGACGCGGCCATCGCGTGCTGGCTAAATTCTGGCTGTGTATCATCATAGACGACGACAATGGCTGCACGCAGTTGCTCTGAGCACCGATCAATGACGTCTTGGACAATGTATTGATGGTTTTGATCGACCGTTGGAATGATAAAGCACAGTTTTGGGTCTAACAGTATGAGCTTTTGAATCCCATCAAGCATCAATGGCAAAATCGCTGTGATTTCGCCGCGGCGTGAGCCTGGCATCACACAAATGAGCTGACTCACATCATCGAAGCGCTCGATAAAAAACTGCTGTAGACCGTCATTGTGCCAAACGAGCTCACTGCGGCGCTGATTAATCGGTACCTCTATCAGCGCCTGATCGATGGTTCGTAGCAACGGATGACCCACACAGATTGCTGGATGATTGTGACGCTCATAGACCGACAGCTCAAATGGAAACAAACACAACACTAAATGGGTCGCCGCTTTAATATTATGGATACGCGACTCACGCCACGCCCACACAGAAGGGCTGACATACTGTACACAATATATACCTTGAGGCTTGAGCTTTTTGGCCACTCGCAGATTAAAATCAGGCGCATCAATACCGATAAACCAATCGATACTAGCGGCCTTAAAGGCACTCAGTAGCTCTCGGCGCGCTTTGAGCAAATCAGGCAACTGCGACATGACCTCGACCAGACCCATCACAGCCAGACGCTCCAATGGAAAGATACTCTGTAACCCTTGCGCCTGCATCTTTGCGCCGCCCACACCTACCCAGACGATGTCATCGCGTAGGTTATTCATCTGCTGCATAAAATCTGCGCCCAAGCTATCGCCTGACACCTCCCCTGCGACAATGGCGATCACTAGCGGCTTGACATCTGTTTTGGCCGCTTGGGCATTCATCTGGGTCTGGTAAATCAGCTCAGCTTGTTGATGAGACATCGCAGAATCTGTCATGATAAGCTCTCAATATTAAAAACGTACAAATAAAATAAAAAGCCGTTGTTGTGAAATACAACACAATCAATCGGCGATAGCATCCTATGAATAATAAACGTTTTGCGCCTTTATTATTTTAGCGGTCTACTGTTAGGGTGTGTCTTAATGTTGCTATCATACGTGACCATGATAAAAATAGCTAAATTCGTCTATAAAATCTAAGCATTGACGGCGTCCATGTGTCACCAAACCTTATAGTTAAATAGAAAAACCAAATGCTAAAGCGGCATTTAAGACACTAAATATCATGCCAAGTACTTATAAGTATAACTAAGTTTTGGTTTCCTCATTCCAGTTATCAGTCAATTAACTGCTCGACTACCCTTGTCAACCAACACTTTTGTCCGCATAATGATTGTTCCTATAAATCAGCTAGACGATATATAACCATGACAACATCAGTTACCCATAATGTAGATATTGACGACGTGAATATTGAAAAATTTATTCCTTTGATTACTCCCGATGAGCTAAAAACCGAGCTACCTCTATCAGACGAAGCTTATAAAACTGTACTAAACGGTCGAAAAACCATTCAAAACATCTTGGATGGTAAAGACAAGCGTCTATTTGTGGTCATCGGACCTTGCTCTATTCATGATATTAAAGCCGCTCATGAATATGCTGATCGCTTGGCCGTATTGGCAAAAGAGATCGAAGACAGCGTGTTTGTTGTGATGCGTGTTTATTTTGAAAAGCCGCGTACCACTGTTGGCTGGAAAGGCATGATCAACGACCCCGATATGAATGACAGTTTCGATATCGAAAAAGGCTTGCGTACTGCTCGTAAACTACTTCTTGATCTGAATGAAAAAGGTCTACCCTGTGCGACTGAAGCACTGGATCCAAATACCCCGCAGTACATGCAGGATTTGATCAGCTGGTCAGCAATTGGCGCTCGTACCACTGAGAGCCAAACGCATCGTGAAATGAGCTCAGGCCTATCTTGCCCAGTTGGGTTCAAAAACGGTACTGATGGTGGTATGACGGTCGCAGTCAATGCGATGCAAGCGGTTAAAGAAGGCCATAGCTTCTTAGGTCTATCTTCAGATGGTAAAGTATCAATCATCAAATCTAAAGGCAACCCTTACGCACACGTGGTACTACGCGGTGGTAACGGCAAACCGAATTACGATGAAACTGCGGTTGCTCAAGTCGAAAACGAGCTGGCAAAAGGCAAAACCAATAGTAAAATCATGATTGACTCAAGCCATGCCAACTCAGGAAAAGACCCGTATCTACAACCGATGGTCATCCAAAACGTTGCAGAACAAATTCAAAATGGCAATAAATCAATTATTGGCATGATGATCGAGAGTCATCTAAAAGGCGGCAATCAAAAGCTGACGGCTGATCTAAGCCAGCTTGAGTATGGTAAATCTATCACTGATGGTTGCCTAGACTGGGATAGCACCGTCGTAGCCATGCGTAGCTTACATGCTATGGTAAAAGATGTACTGCCAAATCGTTAATATCGATTGCCGATTGTTTGCGTTTTAGAACTTTGCATTTTAGAACACAGTCATATCAGCAAATAACAAAAAGCCCGTTTGGCACTAGTTATAAAGTGCCAAACGGGCTTTTTTTGTTCGTGTCTCTTTAATTAACTATCTGCAGCACCTAATACGCTGTCTAAGCTTTCAATGACATGTTTAGACGTCACGTTCTGCTGTAAATCTATCAGCTGATCCTGTGCTATTTGACGGTGCGGCTCCGCCAAGGTATTCCAGCGTGCCAGCACTTGAACCAGACGCGAGGCTAATACTGGATTGGCATCATCCAGTTTTTTGATCACATCGGTATATATTTTTAGACCCTCTGCTGTCCATAATACCGTTGGCTGTGAGCTAAAGGCGCTGATCACTGAACGGACACGGTTTGGTGTATTCCAGTCAAAATCTGCATGCTTAAGCAATGATGTTACTTTATCAGGGGTTACATCGTCAGCGGCAGCTTGTACGCTGAACCACAAGTCAATCACCAAATCATTGGCTTGAAACCGCTCATAGAAGTCCGCCAAGTAGTCGTCAGCTAGATCCAATTGATGGTTGACCATTGCTTTTAGTGCGCCAAAACGTTCTGTCATACAGCTGGCATTGTCATATTGCTGCTGCGCCCAATCGGCTGCTCCATCCACATCGGCAGTCAATGCCATATCAAGTATCACATTACGCAAAGCACGAGTCCCGCGAGCCTCAGCATTGTCTTCATAAGACTGCATTGGCAGAGTGGCATATAAGGCGGCCCACTGATCTTTTAGGGTGTCCGCGACTTGCTTGTATAGGCTATTGCGTTCGTTTTTAACCAATGCGGGATCGTAGTCTTTGTGAATGGCAGAAGCCAGCTCTTGCGCGGAAGGAATATCAAGCAACCTTGCGGCCAGCATCGCGTCATCAGCCGCCAAGACGGGCAATGTCTGTGCCAATGCTTCTAAATATACATCAGGGCTGCTTTTCGCACCTTGACCTTGCAGCAAAATACGATTCACCAGCATCTGAGTCACTTGCCAGCGATTGAAGCCATTGGTCTCATGCTTGAGCAAAAATGCCAAATCCGCGTCTTGATAATCGTAGTTGAGCTGTACCGGCGCACTAAAAGCACGTAGCAATGATACAACAGGCTCACTTGCGACATTCTCAAACACAAAGGTTTGGGCAGCTTGATCGAGCAGTAGCATACGCTCAGCGACAATATCGCCAGACTCTTTATCAAACAGCGCAGTCGCCACCGGTATCGGCAACGGTTTTGGCGCGTCAAAACCACTAACATGGCGAGTCTGCTGACTTAAGCTGATAGTCAGTGTTTTTGCAGCGCTGTCATAGTTTTGATGACCCGATACCACTGGTGTCCCAGGCTGACGATACCAATCAATGAAATCCTCGATTTTGTCATCAGTGATACTGAGTGCTGACAAAAAATCCTCAACCGTCACTGCTTGTCCATCGTAACGGCGGAAATACTCGTCTGTTCCTTTACGGAAGTCATCTGGCCCTAAAGTATTGGCAATCATCCGCACAATTTCAGCGCCTTTCTCGTAGACGGTGGTCGTATAAAAGTTATTAATCTCAACAAAGCTCTCTGGGCGTACTGGATGTGCCAGTGGGCCTGCATCCTCGGCAAACTGATGGGCACGTAACGTTGCCACATCATCAATACGCTGTACCGCACTCGATTGCTGATCCGCTGAGAATGATTGGTCGCGGTAGACGGTAAAGCCTTCTTTTAGGCACAGCTGGAACCAATCACGGCAGGTGATGCGATTGCCTGTCCAGTTATGAAAGTACTCATGAGCGATGATGGCTTTGACGCTAAAGCTACGCGCATCGGTGGTCGTCGCAGGACTAGACAACACGCAAGCTGTATTGAAGATATTGAGGCCTTTATTTTCCATCGCACCCATGTTGAACTGACTGACCGCAACGATCATATAACGATCTAAGTCATAGGCTCGGCCATAATTGACCTCATCCCATCTCATGGCGTCTTTTAGCGCTTGCATGCCAACATCACATTTATCGATATCAGCAGATTTTGCATATATTTCAAGCAAAACCTCTCGACCTTCACTGGTCGTATAAGTATCCGTCAACACATCCAAATCAGCGACGACACAGGCAAACAGATAGCTTGGCTTATTGGTTGGATCATGCCAAATCGCGTAGTGACGATTTGGTGCATCGGCCACCTCACCTGCTTCAACTAAGTTCCCATTGGCAAGCAGCGTTGGGTAACGCTTATCTGCTTCTAGACGCGTGGTAAATATCGCCAGTACATCAGGGCGATCAGGATAAAATGTAATCTTGCGGAAACCTTCTGGCTCACACTGCGTCACAAACATCGTATCAGCGCCACTACCTGCCATGTATAGACCCTCAAGTGCGGTATTGGTCTGCGGACAAATACGTACTTGAATATCGAAGGTAACTTTATCAGGGGCATCATGAATCGTAAGCTTACCCGCTTCTTGGCGGTAATGCTCAGCTGCTAGTTTGTCACCATTCATGGTAATAGACAGTAGCTCTAAATCTTCGCCAAATAGGACAACATCACCCGCTGTCTGACGCGTCATTTCAAGCGTACTATTAACCTGCGCATGATCATCAAACAGCTTAATGTCTAAGTGGACAATATCAACATCAAAACTGGGCTTTTTATAGTCTTTCAGATTAATTTTGCTTGGCGAATGTGGCGGTACATCAGGCATGTCAGGATTGATAATTTGAGCATCCGTTTCAGCAGTAGACATAAGACTTCCTATTATTATTGGTGATATAGAGGTATGGTTGATATAGTCGAATCACTCTTAAAGTGTTACGGCGTTAGACTCGCTTAGCCTACTACTGTAGTACTTGCGCTCGTCTGCCTTGTATCATTTTTAACATTGATTGACTATAGCGTCAACGCTACTTTAAGACGGATACCTATCAAAGGGTCAAACATGCTTTAGGACATGTCTTAAGATATCGATCTTACGTTAAGCTGACAATCATGATTGTGATATTAGTAAGCGAATTGTTATAACTAAATTGACCTAAATCGCAAAATTTCAAGTGTTCCAATGCAGATAATTGCGTTTATAATCTACGTGGTATTTAGACATTGCGCCATGGCACTGCTGTTTACCCTTTATCATAGATTGACTATTTCATCGAACATGATTTAATAGTCATACCAATGCTTCCTATTGAACCGACGGCCTATTCTATGACAACACCTACGACCAAACACTCAAAGATTACTTTACCGCTATTGATAGAGTATATCGATGCACTGCTGCCTTCACTAGATATCCAAGTGCCGCAGACCGCAGAGTCAACCAATGATACCACTGAAGTGCTATGGGTGGCGCAGGATAAAGCAGCATTATCAGCACTACAAATACAGTTAAAACATAAGATAGCCTCGGCAGATTCTGCGACAGCTGGAACATGGGATATCTCAATACTGTCATCACTTATCAAGCAACCCTCACTCAAGCGTTATGAGCTGGTTTGTTTTTGGCTACCCGCTCTATCACAAGAGCAAATACAGCAATATGTGCCATTACTCATGCGCTATCGTGATCTGTATGCAGCGCATCTACTTGTCGCACTGGACGATTCTATCAACTTACAACCTTATGGCTTTACGCCATTTGATATCCTAAGTGAGCCCTCTTTAAATATAGAGGCTATGGCCGCGATTACCTCGTCCACCACATCAGCGGCGCTCTGGCAGTTTAACCTATATGATTATAAGCAATTGCCAAACTGGCTCAATGCGGATTACTGGGCCAATCCTGAAAACTGGGGCAAGAGCCGTTGGTAATTTGCAGTATATCTATATGTAAATTCTAAGATAATTTACAGTAAAACTAATTACATAAAGTAACATCTAGTATATTATAGACAGCAATTGCCTAATTTTTATCGTGAGCAGTTTAAAAAAACAAATGTAATTAAAATTTTAGGAGCTCGTCATGTCAATCAGTTTTTCTAAGATCGCTGTTCTTGCTGTATTATCAAGTGCTGTGGCTATCACCACAGGTTGTGCTACCAAGCGCGCCACTTCTGAAGTCGTTGTTGCCCCACTAGGTATCCCAGGTGGACAAGCTGGCTACAATGGTGCTGTGATGGTT
Organism: Psychrobacter sp. SWN149; assembly: GCF_015864565.1. Lineage (NCBI taxonomy): Bacteria > Pseudomonadati > Pseudomonadota > Gammaproteobacteria > Moraxellales > Moraxellaceae > Psychrobacter > Psychrobacter sp. SWN149. The sequence goes on along the minus strand of NZ_JADYWX010000008.1, from coordinate 77,963 downwards.
GGTAACTCAAACGCTGTTATCACTGGTGCTGAGAACATACAAGCCGTGGTTTACTTTGCTTTTGATAGCAGCGAAATCACTGCACAAGCAGCGAGCGTCCTTAACCAGCACGTAAGTTTGCTAAACTCAAACCCATCAGCTGGCGTCGTTGTTGCAGGCCATACCGATGAGCGCGGTAGCCGAGAGTACAACATGGCCCTAGGCGAGCGCCGTGCACAAGCAGCACGTGACTACCTTGCCGCACAAGGCGTTGCTGCCAATAACATCCGTGTTATTAGCTACGGTGAAGAACGTCCTGCTGCCGCTGGCAATGCTGAAGATGCTTATGCACAGAACCGCCGTGCTGAATTGTCTTACTAAGGTATCCTTCTAAGACACGCATTAAACACAAAAAGCCCAGTAATAGTAAATTACTGGGCTTTTCTGTATTATTTGTTCAGATAAGGAACGTGTTTCTTATATCAATATACTTCAATTGTGATCTAGCTATTGGCTTAATGCTAACAAAGCTCTACTCCTAAAACCTATAATAAACAGAACCAACAATGCCAACGATACCGTTAACTCATATCCAGCATACCCAGCTCAACCCGACGACATGGTGTATGACCGCACGCATTAGCGCGCCATCTTTTTCTATAGACAGTATAGATATATGGAATCATCTATCATGGGCATGCTTCTTTAATACGGTATCTATAGATACCATCAGGCTTGATAATGTTGACTGGCATTTTCATAGACGGCAAACACTCCCATCCGCGCGCCGTATCGCCCATGCTCAGCGTCAACAGCAGCGCCAAGGGGTGCGAAAGTTACTAGAAATGCTGCTACATAAGCTAGAGATTGATGACACTTTGGATGAATCGAGCTTTCCTTATCGATTGACTAACAGCAGATATTACGTTTGTTTCAGCCATACAGCTGCCAGTCATAAAAACAATACTGATGAATCATTAGATAAAAAAACCGGCAAATTTTCATACAATCAAGTAGCAGTGGTTATCAGCCGTCATCGTCCTGCTGGGATCGATGTGGAGACCAGCAATATTGCGTGGCATGTAGTGACCCGCTTCTATTCAAACAATGAAATTGCCCTTTTACAAGCAATGCCAACGAGTCAGCGAGATATGACGGCCAAATTTCTTTGGCAGATAAAAGAAAGCTTTATCAAAATACATCAATATACCTTGGCTCAAGGTTTAGGTAAGGATTACGCCTATCTTATTCCCAGCCTATCGAGCACTAACTTGCCTGCGCTTGATTTATTTAGATCCAATAACCACCAGCATGCTATAGAGCACCTTTATACAATAGATAGTACAGAGCATCAAACCCCTTACCGGATTTCCGTATTATTATCCCAGCAAACCGTCATTGTATTTTAATATGTCTTTAAACACTCTTATACAGCCATCGGTATTTTTTAGACATAAAAAAACGACCCGTTTAGGGTCGTTTTTTTATGCTTACTTTCCTTCTAACAACAGTACTTAAACTGTGATTAGATTAGAAACGGTAAGTTGCACCAACTTTAACGATTGGGAACCATTCTAGGTAATCTTTATCTTCAAGCTCTTGCTCTGCAGCTTTAGCAACGTCTTTACCTGTAACAACAGTAGTAGAAGTATTGTCACTGTTTCCAGATACAGCTGTAACTACACCATCTGGGTTGCTTGAGGTAACAGTAGCGTCTGTTTTACCCATGTAAGCGGCACCAATTTCACCAAATACACCGAAGTTATTAGTGATGTTAGGGCGGAAACCGATAGTTCCGTAAGGTGCTAGCTTGTTACGATGCTCGATCGTACCTGATAACGTACCAGTCTCTGAAGCGTTATAATCAACATCATTGATTCTGAAGTTCGGACCTTCTGAGTTAGCACGTACATCGATATCGTTATCAGGAACGATGATACCAGCACCCACTGTGAACCAGTTAGCCATAGGACGTACTTGTACGCCTAGGTACGGGTTGCTGAAGTCTGAATCTACATCATAGTTGATGTCGTTTGCATCAAAATCACCACCGAAAAGGTCAGCAACATCGCCACCTGCCCAACCAGCTTGCAATTCAGTTTTGTCATTGATTGACCAACCGATGTTAGCACCATAACCTAAAGTACCCGCTTCAGCGCTAACAGATGCTGGGTTAATAGCTGTTTGGAACAAAGTCTTAGTACCACCAAAGATAGCACCAGTAGTGTTACGAACTGCACCTGTCGTTTTACCGATGATGCCAGTATTAGTTTCTTCTGCTTCATAAGCAACTGCAACTGGTTCAGCTTGATAAGCTACCGCAACTGGCTCAGCTTCGTATACAACTGCGTCATTGTTATCAACAACGATAACTGGCTCAGCTGCTAATGCAGCAGTTGATGCCAAAACTGCAGCAGAGATTGCTGTTAATTTAATAAATTTCATAGTTACGCTCCTAAAGTGTGAAATAAAACCCGCCCGTAAAAAATGATAATTCTGCTTTTTTTAGACCATCATTTTGTTGAGCGAATTAAAACAATTTTGGCATCAAAAGTCACCCCTAGTGATGCTCTTTTTATTTGCCATTATGTAAAGATTGCATAGATACTGTAATAATTGCTACACCAATCTGCAAAACTCTGTGTTTGAGTTACACAACGCTCTCAAAGTAACCGAACAGTGTAAACATGAACATCAAGCTGCTTAACGTTCATGTGAGGGTATTACAAAATATGTCTGTATAGTGACCAAAACTACGATGAGACTCAATGACACTTATATAGCTTATTACTACAGAGTGTTGCATTCTGTGAATGGGTGTATCTAATGTTACTTTTGCGAAAAATCAGGGGTTATTGGTTAAATCAAATAAATGTGCTTATAAAGGCACACTAAGCCTTGTCTCAGCTGCATATTGTGCTAAATTAGAGATAACTGAGAGATAACAACGAACTTGTCATAAGGCTTCAGGTTTATGACTGTTTGTCTTATTTATGAACACATTGTGATGTGCCTTTCTTACCACTACTGAGCCATATATATGCCTAAAGTATCGTCGATTACCCGTGTGCTGGAGATTATAGAAGCCGTATCTTATGCCGCAAAACCACTCTCTCCCCTTGAGCTATCACAAGAGCTGGATATCCCAAAGCCGACCATCCATAGATTGATTCAAAATTTAGTCGATGATGGGTTCTTAACCGTTGATATTGGTGGCGGCATTATTCCTGGTAAGCGAGTACGTAACCTAAGCGTTGAGCTCTGGCAGCAGCGTCTGTTTTTTAATGAGCGACAGATGATTTTGCAAAAACTTGTCGATGAGCTCAAAGAAACTTGTGGTATTGGTATTCCTTATCATATGAATATGATCTACACCAACCGAGCACAGACGACGTTACCGCTACAAATATATCTTCCTGTAGGTGCAAAATCTCCAATGTGGTGTACCGCGACAGGTAAGCTTTATTTAAGCCAACTGTCTAAGAGCAGCCGTATGAAAATACTACAGGGTTTGCCATTAGATAAGTTCACCAAAAACACCATCACTGATATCGATGCATTGAATATCGAGCTGGATCATATCGCTGCCACTGGCGTCGGTATTGATAATGAGGAATTTATATCTGAGATGGTGGCAGTCGCTGTACCTATCTTGGATAAAAAGCAACGCTATCTGGCCTCACTCTACTTACATGCGCCCACCATACGTGTCTCATTAGATGATTTGCTGACGCACGTACCAAGACTGCAAGAAGCAGCACAAGATGTTCAGAGTCTCGTATATGATCTACAAAGCTAATGTTTTAATAGACAAGTCACAAAAAAGGTCTGCGCTCTGATGAGAACGCAGACCTTTTTGTTATTATCTAATTTTATGCTTATAGAACATTTTTGACATAAAGGATGTTTAGATAACACTTATCACTAGCAATTTTATATGGATTTAACGATAGCGCTAAGACAATAACGAGACATCATGACGTCCTATGATACTAGAGAAGTCTTTATCACCATTCTCTATCGTATGTGATGCATATAGCTCCGTCGCTTTTGCCCCCATCGGTGTATCCACCTGCGTATCTTGAGCCGTTTGCATTGCCAAGTTCAAATCTTTTTGCATCAGCTTACTCATAAATCCGCCTTGGTAGCCATTGCTAGATGGCACATTTTCCATGACTTTTGGATAAGGGTTATAAACTTCTAATGTCCAGTTGCGTCCTGAGCTCTGTAGCATGATATCTGATAGCACTTTGGGATCTAGACCGTTCTTGACTCCTAGATTAATCGCCTCTGCCGTGCCTGCCATTAGGATACCTAGCAGCATGTTGTTGCAGATTTTCGCTACTTGTCCTGCACCATGCTCGCCTGCATGGAAGATGTTTTTCCCCATGACAGCGAGAATAGGCTCAGCCTTGGCAAAAGCTTCAACGCTACCGCCAACAATAAAAGTCAAACTACCCGCAATTGCTCCGCCTGTACCACCAGAAACTGGTGCATCCAAAAAGTCGACCCCTGCTTTACTTGCCGCCTCTGCCACTGTCCTTGCATCAGCCGCCGCAATCGTACTACTATCAATCACAAGCGTTCCTTTTGGCAGTTCTGCTAGCAGACCATTAGATCCGCTATCACCCAAGTACACCGAATGCACGTGCTGACCTGCAGGCAACATACTAATCACAACTTGAGCATTACTTGCAGCATCTTTAGGACTTTCTGCGACGCTGGCCCCTGCTTGTGCTAAGCGCTGGGTTGCAACCTCAGACAGATCAAAGACAGATAGCGTGTAACCTGCCTTTAATAAGTTCTCTGCCATTGGTGCACCCATATTACCAAGCCCAATGAAGGCGATATTTGGTTTAGAGTTATTATTATCCATCGTACTTGTATCCTTTGTACCCATCTCATCACTCCTTGATGATTTATAATGTAGCTATTGCTACATACTATTTAACAGTATTTATTAGTGAATCTTGCTTGCGTCCTACTTTATAAATTGCTTTTAAACAGCTAGCGGACATACTGACTACCCAAGGCATCTTTACCCAGCCAATCGCCCAAAGGATGCTCACCTTTTGGATAAGGATTGACAAAATGCTGGTCGATATACGCCTGCCCTTCTACACTTAGACAATCTACTAATGAGCGCGACCACTGCGGGCTTCTATCCTTGTCAATCAATAGCGCCCGCACGCCTTCTTTGAAATCTGGATTGGCTGCACAATGTACTGCTACATTGGTTTCTAAATACAGCACTTGCTCGATCGATAGGTCAGCGACTTTATAATAGAGCGCGTAGGTCAATGCTGCCGTCACTGGGCAACCATGACGATAAGTGGCGACTGCTCGCTGTGTCCAACTGTCTTCTGAAAAATCTTTGCTAATCTGTGCTAGCGCTTCATCGCTTTGTAGCAGTTCATCGATATCAGCCAAACCGCCACTGTTCATCAACTGCTGAATAGGGTGCCAATACGTCGCGAGCTTACTATCAGGTAGTACAGCAACAGGTAGTACAGCAAGTGCACGGCTAACAATACTATGCGCACTATTGTCATGGCATTTATTTGAACTGCTCGTGTTATCGACTGCCTGCCAGTTGCTCTGTCTGAGGCGCTGCATGACGGTATCATAATCAGTACTAGCTACTGCATACTCTGCCAGATTGGCGAGTAGCGCATCGTTACCATTGCACATCGCTCCCGTTAGTCCTAAAAACAGACCCGTTTTGGCAGGCATACGCTGTAAAAACCAACTGCCTGAGGCATCAGGGAACAGTCCAATTGTGACCTCAGGCATGGCAAAACGTGTGCGCTCAGTGACCAGACGATGACTACATCCTGCCATCAGCCCCATACCGCCGCCCATAATGATGCCATCGCCCCAAAGTATTAACGGTTTCGGATAAAAATGCATTTGACGATAGAGACGATACTCATGACTAAAAAACTCAGTAGCATAAGGGTTTGGCATGGGTGCACTGGTAGACATACTGTCATAGAGCTTACGAATATCGCCGCCTGCACAGAACGCTTTGTCGCCTGCACCTTTTAATACAAGCGCCACCACTTGATTATCATCTTGCCACTGCTCTAGCTGCGCTGAGAGCAATTGGCACATATCGACGCTAAGCGCGTTGAGCGATTTGGGTGTATTGAGTGTCATGACCCCAATCAAGTGTCCGCAATCTGTCGGCTCAGTATTGAACAATACAGACGCTTCTTGGGCTGCATTATGTACTGACGTTTGGGAGTTAGTATCGTTCGTCGCTGCTGTCATAAAAGTGACCTACAAAATTAAATAATAAAGATGGCTCAAGCGTTTTTACCGCGGCTTATTTGTTTTGCCAATTGGGTTTACGCTTTTCTAAAAAGGCTTGTACCCCTTCGCGCTGATCCATCGTGCCAAACAATTTCACGAAGGCCTCACGCTCATATATGAGATTTTGTGCAGGCGGGGTGTGTCTAGCCGCTTGGATAAGCTTTTTAGAATAACTGACCGCAACGGGTGATTGCTTAGCGACTTTCTCTGCTAAGGCCTGAGCGACTTGCAACCCTTCACCTTTTGCCGCGACCTCTTCAACCAGACCGATGCGTAACGCCGTTTCTGCATCGACCCGCTCACCGCACAGTATCATGCGCTTGGCCCAACCCTCTCCTACTAACATAGCTAGGTTCTGTGTGCCGCCAGCACATGGCAGTAACCCAACGCCTGTCTCTGGCAGTGCCATCTGTGCGTGATCTTCCGCAATACGGATATCACAGGCGAGCGCACACTCTAGTCCGCCACCCATCGCATAGCCGTTGATGACAGCGATACTGACACCGCGATAGGCCGATAGCGCTTCGAATGCCTCACCAAATGCAATCGCCATGCTTATTGCGCGGCCTTTATCACCGTCTGAAAAGTTGTTTAAATCTGCACCGGCTGAAAAGAATTTTTCGCCATCTCCATGCACGATTAACGCATAGATATCGTCATTGGCATTGAGGTCTGTGATGAGCTGCTTAAGCGCATGCAAACTGTCCATCGTCCACGTATGCGCAGGTGGGTTATTCAACGTTAATGTTGCGGTATGGCCGTCAGTTGATAGCTTTAGATTGGTATAATCTGTCATAAAACATCCTTGTTTCAGTAAATCAAGATAAATTAGCGCAGCTGGCTTAACCCTTCATCCTGTAAAACCTGACGTGAAATAATCACTCGCATGATCTCATTGGTGCCTTCCAAGATTTGATGCACACGTAAGTCTCGCACATGGCGCTCAAGTGGATACTCGTTTAGATAACCATAGCCGCCGTGTAATTGCAGGGCTTCATTGGCAACATCGAAACAAAGATCCGTAGATAGACGTTTTGCCATTGCGCAGTAGGTAGACGCTTGTCCATCATTGTTGTCGACTTTATCAGCTGCTAGATACAGCATTTGGCGCGCGGCAATAGTCTGAGTCAACATATCAGCAAGCTTAAACTGTACCGACTGCAAGCTAGCAATTGGGCTACCAAACTGGCTGCGCTCTTGTACGTAACTGGTTGCCGTCTCTAATGCAGATTGTGCCGTTCCTACCGCACAAATACCGATATTAATACGGCCACCATCGAGTCCTTTCATAGCGATACGAAAGCCTTGACCTTCCTCACCTATCAGATTTTCTACTGGTACTTTGACATCTTTAAAACTGATTGTCCGTGTTGGCTGTGCTTTCCAGCCCATTTTGTGCTCGTTTTTGCCATATTCTATGCCAGCACTATTAGCGTCTACGACGAACGCGGATACGCCTTTTGGCCCTGCAGCGCCAGTACGCGCCATGACCACCAATACATCGGTTGAGCCTGCGCCTGAAATAAAGGTTTTTTCACCATTCAGCACATAATAATCGCCTTGCTTATCCGCCTTGGTGCGTAATGATGCGGCATCTGATCCTGCATTCGGTTCTGTGAGACAGTAACTGCCCAGCCACTCACCGCTAACCATATTAGACAAATACTTTTTACATAAGGTATCGCTACCATACTCACCAATCATCCATGCCGCCATATTATGAATACTCATATAAGCGGCCACAGCCGTATCGCCCCATGCCAGCTCTTCAAATACCATTGCTGAGTCGAGTCTTGGTAAGCCTAAGCCGTCATATTCTGGATTGGCATACAGCCCTAAAAATCCAAGCTCACCAGATTTTTTGATCACATCTACTGGGAAGTGCGAGTTGCGATCCCATTCAGCAGTGTTTGGCTTGAGCTCTTTTTGCGCAAACTGACGGGCCGTTTGGCGAAAGGCGACTTGGTCATCGGTCAATGAAAAATCCATCGGGTCATCCTTGTTCTTTTAGATCAAATAGAGGGTCTTGTCTTTCAGAGAAGCTTTAATACAAGCGCTCATAAGAGTATTGGTAAGTAATTTTATGAGACAAGAGTGCCATATAATAGCGGCATAACGATAATAAAGTGCGTTTAGTGGTACCGCAACTCACGTTAACGTTATGCCGTCAGCGTAAGCACAACGCATCATACCGAAAATACAGTGAGCTGACGATTAAATTGAAATCGTCGTATTAACACCGCGGCTCGCTTCATCATCAAACCAACGTGCCGTCACAGTCTTTGTCTGAGTATAGAACTGCACCGCTTGCTTGCCATAAGGACCTAGGTCACCAAGTTTACTGCCACGTGACCCTGAGAATGAGAACATAGGTAGTGGCACAGGGATTGGCAAGTTAATACCAATTTGACCGACTTGAATGTCTTGCTGGAACTTATGTGCGGCTGCGCCTGACTGGGTAAATATCGCGGTGCCATTGCCATGTGGGTTGGCATTGAGTAGTGCAATCGCTTCATCTAAGCTCGCAGCACGCATGATACACAGTACTGGGCCAAAGATTTCTTGTTGGTAGATTTGCATGTCGCTTGTGACGTTATCAAAGATAGTTGGGCCAACGAAGTTACCTTTCTCGAACCCTTCGACGGTAATGCCGCGACCATCTAAAATCAAGCTCGCACCCTCTTCTACCCCAGTCCCAATCAAGTGCTCGACACGGGCTTTTGCCGCAGGCGAAATCAATGGGCCCAAATCCTTGTCATTTTTGCCAGCTGAGACCACTAAGCTTTCTGCTTTGGCTTTAATCTCATCAATCCACTCACCTGCTGCGCCTACTAGTACGACGACCGACAGCGCCATACAGCGTTGACCAGCTGCACCAAATGCTGCGCCTGCTAGCTGATTTAGCGTTTGCTCTTTATTGGCATCTGGCAGGATAACGCCATGGTTTTTCGCGCCCATCATACACTGTGCACGCTTACCTGATTGGCTGGCACGCTCATAGACGTGTTTGCCTACATGAGTAGAGCCCACAAAGGAGACGGCTTTGATATCTGGATGGTCACAAATTGCATCAACGGTTGCTTTGCCACCATGTACCACGTTCAGCACGCCTTCTGGTACGCCCGCTTCAATCGCTAGCTCTACCAAGCGCATAGTCACCATCGGATCCTGTTCAGACGGTTTTAGGATAAATGTGTTGCCTGTAGCAATCGCCATTGGGAACATCCATAGCGGAATCATCGCTGGGAAGTTAAAGGGTGTGATACCAGCGCAAACGCCGAGTGGCTGCCAAATGCTATAAGTATCGACACCTGAGGCAACGTTTTCTACAAAGTCGCCGATTTGCAGATTGGCGATACCAGCGGCATGTTCGACCACTTCTAGACCGCGGAACACATCACCGCGCGCATCAGCAATCGTCTTGCCTTGCTCTGCGGTCAAGATTTCTGCCAGCTCATCCATATGATCACGAATTAGAGACTGATACTTTAAAAAGATACGAGCACGCGTGGTGATTGGCGTTTTGCGCCATGTCTCAAACGCAGTCTGTGCAGCTGCGACTGCTTGGTTGATCTCATCATTAGTGGTTTGCGGGACTTTAGCAATGACTTCTTGCGTCGCAGGATCGGTGATATCAATCCATTCGTCGGTGCTTGATTGAGTGAATTGGCCATTGATGAGCTGTTGAACATGGTGCATAAGATATCCTTATCTTTTTTGCAAGACTACCGTGTGACGGCACCTAGATATTTATTGGAAAAATAAAAGCGATGAGTGTTTGTCTATAAAACATTATTAAAAATTGAATTTTAAAATGATTTATTTTGTATCGTTATTGACTATAACAATAAATCATTTTTACGGTCAAGCGCTTTATCAAACTTTTATATAAACGTGTTCTTATAAACCCTATTTTGGTTGACTCATAAAATTAAAAAAGCCCATGATTACTCATGAGCTTTCATAAAATAAATCTATTTGTTATGTGAAATGACTATCATTGCTGACTTATAGATGATTGGCTTATAGATCGATACATTGCGCCAATCAATAGTCCTTCATTGCTTGCTTGATCGCATCGATGGCCGAGGGATTATCAAGCGTTGACATGTCTCCTGTTGGCTGGTCTTCCGCTAGCGCACGAATTGAGCGACGTAGGATTTTACCCGAGCGTGTCTTTGGCAATGCCTGAGGGAAATAAATAGCAGCAGGTCGAGCAATACCGCCCAAAGATTTGACAACAGCGCCGATGACTTGTTGCTCGATACGAAAACGGTTTTCAGTGGTTTCAATTTTCGTCTGATCCTTTAGGACGCAGAATGCAATAGGCAGCTCGCCTTTTAGCTCGTCTTGAATCCCTACCACAGCACACTCTGCCATCTCTGGATGCATACTGATGGCCTCTTCAATCTCTTGCGTGCCTATTCGATGACCTGCGACGTTTATCACGTCATCAGTACGCCCTAAGATATAAAAATACCCCTCTTCATCGGTCACTGCATAGTCTGAAGTTGAGTACTGCTGACCATCAAACAAACCAAAATAACTGCTGACAAAACGCTCATCATTACGCCACACTGTGGTGAGACAACCAGGCGGCAGTGGTGCTTTGATCGCAAGTAACCCTTTTTCACCCGCCTTGCAAGGTTCACCTGTCTCTTCATTGATGACATGAGCCTCATAGCCATACATGGGATAGCCAGGCGATCCTTGCTTGTGCGGTTTATGATTGAATTTTGGCGTATGACTGAGGATGGGCCAGCCAGACTCAGTTTGCCAATAGTGATCCAAAATTGGCACGCCTAGATGCTGGGTCAGCCAACTGGCCGTTGACTCATCTAACGGCTCACCTGCCAAAAAGAACGACTTAACGCTAGAGACATCGTAGCGCGTCATCCAGCTCTCATCTTGTTTTTTGAGCATACGCACACCTGTCGGAGCCGTAAACAAGATATTGACTTTATTGGCCTCAACAATACGCCACCAGATGCCTGGGTTTGGTGAGTGCGGCAATCCTTCATACATAACACTGGTCATGCCAGCCAGTAATGGCGCATAGATAGTGTAAGAGTGGCCAACTGCCCAGCCAATGTCTGATATCGCCCAAAATGTCTCGCCCGCTTTGCCGTCATAGACATAGTCAATCGATGTCGTCAGGGCCACCGCATGGCCACCGGTATCACGTTGCACTCCTTTTGGTGTGCCAGTTGTACCCGAGGTATACAGCAGATACGAGGGTGTATTGGACTCAAGCCAAACGGGCTCCACTATTGCATGTGCCTCACAGCTGAGTCGGCGTTCAGTGGCATAATCAACATCGATTGCTTGTGCCTCAAACGGTAAAATGCCGCGATTGATGACCAGTACGTGCTCAGGTTTTATGGTGGCTTGCTCAACGCCTTGGTTGACCAAGTTTTTATAATTGACGACTTTGCCGCCGCGTAATCCTGCATCGACTGTGATGACCATTTTTGCCTCGGCATCATCCATACGAATGGCTAAGTTGTGGGCAGCAAATCCACCAAAGACGACAGAATGTACCGCACCGATACGCGCACACGCCAGCATCGCATATGCTGCTTCTAAAATCATCGGCATATAGATAACCACACGATCACCGGTTTGGATGCCATGACGTTGTAGCACATCCGCAAAATAATTCACTTCTTTATATAGGTCATTATAAGTCAGACGACGCTTGGCATAGTCTGTATAAAACTCGACGTTATTGCCCAAGTCTGTAAATGCATTTGTGACGCCTGGAAAAGTCTCTATCAGCTCTTGGTTAATCTCTGATGACACCCACACAAACGCATCTTGCTCTGCGCGGTCTGCCAAATGACGATCGACGCAGTTGTAGCAAAGATTGGTTTCACCGCCAACAAACCACTGCGTAAAGGGCAAGTTACTGTCATCAAGGATTTTTTCAGGGGCTTTATGCCAATAGATGCGTTTCGCTTGCTCAGCCCAAAACTGCTCTCGGTCAGTAATCGACGCATGATAGATATCAGCAAATGTGGGTGTGTCTGTCGTTTGGGTAGAAACTGGGGATTTGGAATGGTCACTCATAGTAGCTGTCCTTAGCATAAACGAGAAATGGGGCAATGTTATTTTATAATCGAGATATTTATAAGCTGGTAAGGTATTGGCCTCGCTTTATACGTTATCCGTGTGCGATTACCACTACTAACTCTACACTGATTTTATGGTAGTAGACAGTGCCTTTATAAATACTGGTCATCCTTGCCAGAAGTCAAAAACCGATACATAACGTATCGGTTTAAAATGTAGCAGAGCCAACGGTAAAGGTCAACTCTTAAGCGAGCAATGCGCTATGAGATGCCCATTTTTAAGTAAAAGTCCTGTGATCATCAATAATACGAACTGTTTTATATTTCAGTCTGATCAGCATAGATTTTACGCATGGCTTTTTTGTCATGCTTGCCAACAGAGGTCTTTGGCAACTCATCTACGAACTTAAACTGACTTGGCACGCCATATTTAGGAATAATACCTCGCTCTACTGCTTTCTCTGCCAGTGCTTTGATATCGTCAGCACTGGTGTCCTTAGCATCAGGCTTTAACACTACCAGTGCGAGTGGACGTTCGCCCCACTGCTTATCACGTACCCCAATCACGGATACGTCGGCTACGGATGGATGCAATGACAAGATCGTCTCAATCTCGAGCGACGATATCCATTCACCGCCCGATTTAATCACGTCTTTTAGGCGATCCGTTATTTTAATATAGCCATCAGGACGTATATAAGCAATATCTTGGGTATGCATATAGCCGTTTTCCCACAGCTCCTTGCCAGCATCGTCGTTTTTGAGATAGCTTTGGGTCAACCAAGGTGCTCGTAGTACCAGCTCACCTGTATTGTCTGGTCCTGTACCTACGGATTTGTTGCCCTCGCCCCATACTTGAGCATCGACCATCAATACTGGTTGACCCGTCATGCAGCGACGTTCGATGTCCTCTTCTTCCGTCATTTCTGGCTCATCTAAGCTAAAGTGGGTCAAACTGATGAGCGGTGCAGTCTCTGACATGCCATAACCTGTATAGACTTCGATACCTTGTGCCATTGCCGTTTTGGCTAGACCTTCCGTCAATCGTGAGCCACCAATAATCATCTTTAGCCCATTAAAACTGGCGTCACGATCTTTGGCTTCTTTGAGCACCATTTGCAAAATCGTTGGTACACAGTGGGTGATACTGACCTTTTCATTGATGATCAAATCCATCAACGTATCGGGCGCATAACGTCCTGGATAGACTTGCTTTAGACCGACCATCGTCGCCGTAAATGGAAAACCCCATGCATGCACATGGAACATCGGCGTCATCGGCATATAGACATCGCCATAGCTGACGCCCTGCTTATCAGGCAGCATACCTAGGGTCGCCGCCTCTGCTAAAGTGTGTAATACCAACTGGCGGTGACTAAAGAACACGCCTTTTGGATCCCCTGTCGTACCTGACGTATAAAAAGTCGTAGCGATGGTATTTTCATCAAAATCTGGGAAATCAAAATCACTACCAGCTGACTCTAGTAAGGCTTCATACTCGCCTGTGACACGGCTTTGATTACTACCAAAGATACCTTCAGCAGTGACACCGTTGTCATCAAGCCAGATAATATGTTCAATGCTTGAGTTTTCAAACTGATAGTCTTTGACCAGTGGCGCAAACTCAGAATTGAGCATCAGCACTTTGGGCTTAGCATGATTGATGGTATAGAGGATTTTTTCTGGTGATAGTCGGATATTGACGGTTTGTAAAACGTACTCTGACATTGGTACGGCAAAGTACGACTCAAGGTAGCGATGACTGTCCCAATCCATCACTGCCACCACATCACCTGCGTCAAGATTCAGACTGGCCAATACATTGGCCAAGCGATTGATACGCTCAAACAAATCTTTATAAGTCAGACGTTTTTTGTCCGCATAAACAATCTCTTGGTCTTGCGACACTGTTTTGGCACGGCTCAATAATTGCTTTACAAGTAGTGGATAATCATAGGCCGAAGGGGCACTGTGGTAAATATTTGACATAGATCTGACGTCCTTGTTGGTCGTGCTTATAAGTTATAAATAGTCATGATAAGTAGCAGTGAAAAATATCGATGCAAAATCAAACCATTTCATTATTTTACTTTTTATAGTAATAACATCGTTATTGATAGTAAGAAAAAATCAGTGCCATGTAAAGCCGCCTTACATTAAGTAGCACAAGTTAGTCACTAGAAAAACTATACGCAAGTCTAACGATCAAGCAGCACGTAATTTTGTTTTAACCATACCAAAACTGGCAACGAGCAATGCCAATATCTGCACAAATAAAAGCAGCCATACCGTCAGCGACCATTGCCCTTTTGCATAGGCAATACCGCACAACCATGCTCCTAGCGTCCCACCTGTGTAATATCCCAGATAATACAACCCCGATGCCAGTGAGCGTCCTTTTTTGACATTGACAGCGATATAACTGATGGTCGCCGCTTGAGTCACAAACACACCAGAGGACATAATAGCCAGCCCTACCACCACGCCCCACAATGGCGTCACGAGTGTTATTAAAACCCCTATCATAGAGATAAAAATAGCCACTCGTACCGTACGCGCCGATCCAAATCGACGTAGCAATGTCGTAGATAGCGGCGTAATGACAACGCCTATTAAGTAGACGGCAAAAATATTAGCCAGCGCGCCGGTACTCAGCTCATAAGGCGTATTGGCCAGATGTAGATTGATAAAGGTAAAACACCCCACCAGTGAAAACAATACGCAAGCACCAAGCAGACAGGCCGTCACGACGTAACGATTGACCAAGTGCTCACCAAGCGTCTGTATCGCAGCGCGAAAGTCCGGATTGGCAGAAAATTGCCGCGATGCGGGTAGCATTTTCCAAACCCATATTGCACCTATAAGGGTCATGGCTGCCATCACATAATACCCTGCACGCCAGCCGACGATCTCATGTAAATGCCCAAGCAAAAACCGACCAAGGAAACCACCGAGGACGCAGCCCGACACGTAGAACGACATCAGATCGGTCACCGCTCGCCCTTCAAACTCCTCACCGATATAAGCAATCGTCACGACCGTAATACCAGGTACCGACAAACCCTGCATAAAACGCCATAGTCCTAGCCAGCCAATACTCGGACTCTGAGCGATTAAAGCCGTGGGTATCGCCAAAAACAATAATGCCCCAACGATAAAAGGTTTGCGCCCTACTGCATCAGAGAGCATACCCAAAAACGGTGACATAATAGCAATCGCCATTATCGTCGCCCCAACGATCATACCGGCTTGGACTTCGGTCGCTGAAAAGTCCATCATTAAAACAGGCAAGACGGCTTGGATAGAATACACCTGTAAAAAAGCAAACATGCCTATCAGCCCAATCGTGAGCTTTAAGATCCATGAGATCGACTGGTGAGGAGTGTGTGATGGTTTTGATACTAGATTTTGAGTTTGAGCGGTAGAATGATTCACAGGGGATCTGACTATATTGGTTATACCATGACGGTAGGAGGTCACTGGCGTGGATGATAGAGATATATAACGTCAAATCATGCTACATTTATAAAATAAAAACACCGTTATCGACTGATAGATGCGCAGCATAATGACAAAAAATCATGTTAGCACATCGACTGAAATACTCAGGTGTCAATGTGTTATTAATGATGGACAAAAGGCGCTAGCTGCACAAGAACATTTGGCAGAACTATAAACACTTTTTTCTCATACGTTTGATGCCTATGCTATGTTCAGGATACATAGCTTTTTATAAGTAGACGCATGGCCATCATTGCTCATAGTGACATTTGAATAACAACTCTTTTTTATTTTTACACATCTACATTGCTTCTATCTTTTTTCTTACAGACATTACTGCCATAAAAATCAATAATCATATAGTCAATCCTCTATAAATTGGATTCGGTGTCAGGCTCGCTTAGTCTACTATTTGTAGTACTTTCACTCGCCTTCCTTGTATCCAAATCATATTGAACTGACTATAGAGTGCTACAAACAAGTAAAACGATTGAATAAATGAACAATTAAGGAGTAATGTTGATGACTGATGAAATTTATGATCTAGGGGCAGGGTTTTGGAGTATTCGAGGCTCATTTATAAAGAACGGCATACTTGATATCGGTGTCCAATGTGCCCTCATAAAACTACCATCAGGACAATTTATATTCTTAGATAGCTATACGTTAAAGGATGACGTTCGTCAGCAAGTAATGGCATTGACCAATGATGGTCAAGATGTTGAAGCCGTGCTTAATGTTCATCCGTTCCATACGGTACACTGTGCTCAAATGGCGAAAGACTTTCCGCAAGCGACATTTTATGGCAGTAGCCGACATCCAGAACAAGTGCCTGAAGTCAATTGGGCAGATGACTTAGTCGAAAGCGATTCCGTTGCTGCGCGCTACCCTGAACTTAAATTTTCCTTGCCTCAAGGCATCCATTACATCTCACCGGATGAAACGGTTCATGCCAGCTCGCTGTTAGTCTACCACCCTGCTAGCCAAAGCATTTATGTCGATGATACTTTTGAGATACCACCTTCCAAGCGATTCAATGCCGTACAGCCTAACCTAGGCTTACATCCAACCACCAAAAAAGCGCTCAAAGATGACGCTAATGCTGGTAAAGAGTATTGTGATTGGGCAATAGAGCTGGCACATGAGTGGCGCAGTGGCCGTCATTTTTGCGGCGCACATTCAGGCTTAGTGGTGTTTGAGGAAGGTAAATTTGAGGCAGCACTCTTGTCAGTCATTGATAGCGCTCGTAATGAGCTTGAGGCAACAGCACTTTAAAAGCTACTATGTTAAGCGTATAGGTTAAAAAATAAAACAAAGAACCATAAAGCATCGTCATTTTTTGACGCATACCACTCAATACTTACTATAAGGAAAACGATAGATGTCAGATCAAATTCATGATTTAGGGGCAGGATTTTGGAACATACGCGGATCATTCCGCATTGGCGGTGTGCTAAACATTGGTACTCACTGCTCATTGGTTAAACTATCCTCAGGAAAATTTATCTTTTTGGATAGTTATACTTTAACAGGTGAGGTTCGAGACAAAATCATGGCGCTGACCAATAATGGTCAGGATGTCGAAGCCGTGCTCAATGTTCATCCCTTCCATACGGTACACTGTGCCCAAATGGCAAAGGACTTTCCGCAAGCAACATTCTATGGCAGCAGTCGTCATCATAAAAAAATACCAGAAATCGATTGGGCAGATGACTTGGTCGAAAGTGACGCAGTCGCTGCACGCTATCCTGAGCTCAAGTTCTCAATATCAGAGGGCATTTACTATATCTCGCCCAATGAGATGATTCATGCAGGCTCTCTATTGGCCTATCACCCTGCCAGCCAAAGCTTGCACGTAGATGATACTTTTATGAGTCCACCAATTAAGTTGTTAGAAGCTGTATTGCCTGAGCTGATATTGCATCCCACGACCAAAAAAGCACTGAAAAAGGAACCAAACGCTGGCGCGCAATACTGCGACTGGGCGACCAATTTGGCTCATGAGTGGCGTGACGTTCGCAATTTTTGCGCAGCGCATTCTTATCTTGTTCAGTTCAAAGAAGGTGGGTTTGAGAAAGCACTGGTGAAAGCCATTAAGAAAGCACGTCCAAAGTTAGAAGCAGTTTAGTTTTTAGCGTATTCTGACAGACGTCTTTGATAAACATAAAAACGGGTCGCTATTACTGTATTTACTAATGTAGCGACCCGTTTTTTAAGCCAATGACTTTATAAAACATGCGATTATCGAAACAGCAATGTCGCCAGCTCATCTTCATTGTTCAGAATATCTGCCAATGTATAACGCTCGAGCACATTAATAAATGCGGTGAGCGCTTCAAAGAACACGCTTTTAAGCTGACAGGCTGGACTGATTACACAGCCTAGAGATTTATTCTTTTCTTCCTCAATGAATGTCACTGGTAAATCTGCCTGATGAGCGCCCTGCTCACTATCATTATGAGGCGCTGGTACGGCAAAGCACTCAACCAAATTGAAATCAGGCTCTATCTGTTTGATCAATACGCCCAAATTGATATCCTTAGGCGCACGTGCCAATCGTATGCCACCATTTTTGCCACGCACACTCTCTATATAACCGAGCTGGCCCAGCTGATGAATAATCTTGGTCAAATGACTTTTGGAAATACCATAACTATCAGCAATATCGCTAATATTAGCCAATAGTGATGGATCTGGTCTCACGGCTAAATAAATCAATGATCGTAGCGCGTAGTCACTATAGTTGGTCAGTCGCATGTACTTGCGCTCCTATTTTTATAAATTTTATATATTAAGCCAAACAAAGTAAGTCGCATTTTTGGTAATTGCATTTGAAAACAGTATCGTTAGCCCGCTTTAACCAAATAAACCATCTGGCCGAGGACGTGCCAGCATGGGCAGATAACTGATGCAAAATAGCATAAAACAAGCAATCCAAGCACTTTGCGCCATCATAATCCACATTAGGTAATGATTCATATCTACTAGCGGTAATAGTACGCGGCTAATAAATACTAAGACCATCAAACCGTACATAACGCTTACCGTTTTTGGCGGTTGATGAATACTGCGACCCGTATGTCCCAGAGACACTCTAGTCATCATTGCTAACGTCATCATACCAACACCAGCAATCGCCAGTCCATGCATAGCAATGCTGTGCGGATAACCGAGCCAAGGCTGTAGTGCATACAATAAGAAACTCAAACACATACCTAAAAATGCAATATGCAACGACCAAAGTAATGGTTTTTGCCAAATACCGTGATGATACCACCCTATCAGACGAACGATATTAATCACTGCCACGCCAAGTGCGGTCACCGTCAGCAAATACTTATTTGGATAAAATATATCACTAATAAAAAAGGCCAAGAAAAACACTAAGCTTGCGATATCTTGTGTCTTACTATTACGTAGTTTAATGGGTTCTGACGTTTCCATATCTATACCCATGTTAAGACCACGTTCAATAAAAAACGGCACCACGCGGCGGCCAATCGTTAGCACCAGCCCAATAATCAAATAGAACCCAAGATAAATACCTATCTTAGTTGTATTCATATCAGCATTAATAATGCCCCAATAGCAGAGTCCGTTGCCAAAGGTCAGCAGTGCCAGTTTTGCCAAGATACCCATTTGCTTGTATTGCTTAACTTGCCATACTGCTCGACATATCACATATGCCATCGAGGCGACAAATACTACATCAAAAATGGCTGCTATATATAGCCACGATATACTATCACCTATGAGCGTTATGCCAAGCCCAAAACCCAACCAGCTCAGACGTGCCAGCAACCAACAGACAAAGATACCTAGCAACTTATAGCCATGCGGCGGCATAACCCCTGTCCATGTCTTGACCGCGGTTAGCAAAAATCCGGCTACCACTGCTAGGGCATAACCATACACCATTTCATGGCCGTGCCAGTATAACGGGTTCAAAACCTGTGCATCGATATCCGTGTGACCAGTGAACACAAACGCCCATAGCAGCATCGTTACTACGGCAAATAGCGCAGCAGCACTAAAAAATATGCGAAAGCTTAAATTAAGGATAGGATGCGGAGAGCTTGGTGGTTTGCTAGGTAACTTGATAGATTGCATAGCCATCTTCTTAGAGGAGTATAGATGGCTTTAATTATAACATTCATTTTGAATGAACTTTATTAATCTTTAGTCTAACTATCAAATACTTTACTCACCGAAGTGCGGCGCCTACGGGAATCTCTGAGATCAACATCTCAATTATAAAAACCAAGAAAGCAGAATGGCTGTTCTTTAGCTATTATTTAGCTATTATTTAGCCATGACTTAGTCAACACCACTTACAACTGTAATGCCGCGATGACTAACGATACGACCACTATCGCCGTGACATACTGCCTAACTTTAAAATATATGTAACTGATAATCTGCGCTCGATGCAGACTATAATCGATAACCAACAGACTTATAAACCCAATCACTAATAGCCAAATAAAGCTACTGGCTGACAAGGTCAAAAAACCAAGCCAAAGGCCAAGCGCAATGACATTGCTATATATAGGCAGCTTAACCCCCCACTCATTGTCCTCTGTCAAGCTCAGATGATTGCCCCAATGTGCGCCTGCCATAAACGAGCCAATCATTAGGCCATAAGCACTTAGTATATCGACTACCGAGCCAAGCATAGGCACGGTAACAACGTCTACCATCAATAAAAATGCACAGGCGACAAACGGAATAGCACCTGCAAAAGTTAGATAAGGACTGGGTTTTTTCATTGTTTAAACCTATCTTATGATTAGTCTAATAATAGTTGTCACCTGTTGAGTGGAAGTTTTCAACATACATTAATCACTCTTTTGAGTGTTGCCTTGCCACTGACGGATAAATTCACCGTTTGGATCGTATTGCTGGGTTTGCTTGTCGAGATTAAACTGTCTGCATCCTCTTGGATCAGCGCCGACGCCTGCCAAATATTGCCAATTACCCCAATTACTGCCGACATCGTAATCAACAAGATGTTGCTCAAAGTAAGCTGCCCCGTAACGCCAATCAAGCCCTAGCTCATGGATAAAGCAGCTAGCAACCAGTTGTCGCCCGCGATTCGACATATAGCCTGTCGTACTCAATTGATTCATGCAAGCGTTGACGATAGGATATTGTGTTGTACCACTCTTCCATTGCGCTAACAGATTTTCGTCCAATTGAGTTGAAGGCGCGTGCTGAGCAATGCCTTTAAACCAAAATAACTTTTGCTGATGGGTGACAGCATACCAATAGAAATACTCACGCCACAGCAGCTCAAACCATATCCAGTAAGTAGAGTCATTTGCGATAATATCGCGCTCATAGCGACGTAGACGATTTAATACTGTGTTTACAGATAGTGTTCCGTTTGCCAGCCATGCGGAAAACTTCGTAGAATGTGTCCAGTCATCTAGCGCGTTTCGGGTTGTTTTATAAGTGCTGGGCGCATCGGAATCGAAATAGGTATCTAAGTGATTCAGACCGTTTGACTCACCACCTCTAAAGCTGGATAACTGCTGTGAAGGTTTATCACGCTCTGCCTGATTAGCCAACTGCGATTCAAAAAAGTACTCGTCCCTACTCTGCATATTTTCAGGCAATGGAGCAAGTGATTCTGGCGTTGGATAAATAACTATATCTTTTTCTGCATGCAGCAAATCATAGTCACTTTCGATTTGTTTACGAAATTGCGTAAAGCTTTTGGTTAAGCTCTCTAGCGGTAACTCATCAAATAAAGTTGCCGTTGTTTGAATATGCCACTGTATCTCGGGATATTTCGCCTGTAGAAGGCCATATACTTTGTTTTGATTATAATCTGCCGTTTGACTGATGCAAATATCCGTCACTTGTTGCTGCGCAATTAGATCATTCAACTGAGTAAAGACGTCCAATGCTTCATCACCTTTCTGTAAATACAGCAATCTATTACCACGCTGTATCAATGACGCATTTAAATCAGCTAGGCTCTCATGCAAAAACTGCTGGCGAGCTTGCCCTATAGCCTCATAACGATAGGCATCGTAATGCTCTTTATCATTCAGTACATCTGTCAACGATGACGCATAAACCAATAGCAGTTTTCCATTAATGGATATCTTAGATGCTTTCAATAAAGTGGCATTGTCCGCCACTCTCAAGTCATTATGAAATAGTACCAATGTGACATTATTGTTCTCTGAGCTGTTCACTGCTTGATTTGACATACCCTATCCTTCTGGCTGTTTAGCGCTTATTTATTACTTTTAAACTTTAATCTCAAAATATCATATACGATGTAAAACATACTTAGGGCGTATTGAACATTCAACCATGATGCGAGCCTAATACTTGTAAGGCAATGCGCTCAGCCCCAGAAACCACTTATAAGCATTGACTATCATATGTCTGACTGCTTAAATGGCTTACCTCTAGGAGAACACCATGACTCAAAATAATACTACGACTGAAGAAAATAAATCAGATGAAAAGCGTAAACTTATCAATCGATTTTTGATGAGACTGACAAAAGAGCAGCCTCAAATGTATTACGCGACCACCTCTGAGATATCGCGGAGTATTCATACGATGATAAAGGAACACACCAATCGCCTGTCGGTAGAAGAGCAAGCACTGGTAAGACGGATGACTATTGAAGAGATTGAAGGGTTGCTTGGTTTTCATGCCAGATAAATGATTGACTTTCAGATACGTCATTCTCAGTAAGTTGCCAAATGACACACAAAAAAAGACCGCTATCAAAGCGGTCTTTTCTATTAGCTATCAGCTAGATTTAAGACAATTAGAATGGATATTCGCGTGGCTCATTTTGCATTGAGATCCAATGTGTTCTAGTGAATTCTTCTAGTACCCATTCACCGTTGAAGCGGCCGATGCCTGAGTTTTTCTCACCACCAAACGGCGTGTTGCTTTCATCATTGACTGAGATGTCATTGATGTGGGTCATGCCAGCTCTGATACCGCGAGCGAAGCGCAGACCTTTTTGCATATCAGCAGTGAACACGGCACTAGACAGACCATACATAGAATCATTGGCGATCGATAGCGCATCGACTTCGTCTTTGGCACGGATGATACCGACCAGTGGTCCAAACACTTCATTACGTGATAGGTCCATTTCGCGAGTCACTTCAGTAAAGATATGCGGTGGTACGACTTGGCCTTCAATCTCGCCACTTAATATCATTTTTGCGCCCTCTTCCTGCGCTTTAGCGATTTTTTCTTTGAGTGATTTGACTTGTTTTTCATTGATGATTGGACCAACAGCGGTGTCTTGCTTATTAGGATCACCGACGTTTAATGTTTTGACGTGTGCTAAGAAACGCTCCACGAAATCATCATATATCTCATCTTCTACGATGACTCTGTTAATCGCGATACAGATTTGGCCTTGATGCAAGAATTTACCAAAGGCAGCTGCTTTTACCGCTTGCTCAATGTCAGCATCTTTTAGTACAACAAATGGACTGTTGCCGCCTAGCTCAAGTGCCACTTGTTTAATGTATTCGCCGCCGTTCGCTAACTCACCGATATGTTTGCCTACTGAAGTCGAACCTGTGAACGACACTAGACTTGGCGCTTTGTGTTCAACGATTGCATCGCCTATCTCGCTACCTGAGCCGACTACGACGTTTAATAGACCTTTTGGTAGACCCGCTTCTTCAAACACTTTTGCTAGCAGTAGACCACCGGTCACTGGCGTATCGCTAGCAGGTTTTAGTACTACGGCGTTACCAAGTGCTAGAGCTGGTGCGATAGAGCGCTGGGTTAAATGTAGTGGAAAGTTCCATGGGCTAATGACTGCTACCACACCGATAGGCTCACGGTAGATGAAGTTCTCTTTACCAGGGGTATTCGATGGGCGAATCTCACCATGGACACGATTAGGGAATGTCGCTGCTTCAAGCGTAATCGCGCGCGTTGCACCAAACTCAACCATTGCTTTAATACGTGTACTGCCAGACTCTTTAATCAGCCAATCAACGATTTCTTCTTGGCGCTGATCGAGTATGTTGACCACTTTGTATAATACAGCAGCACGTGTTGCAGGCGTTTGCTTCGCCCACGCTTCTTGAGCTTGGGTAGCAGCATCATAGGCTTCATTAAGCTGATCTTTGGTCGCTTGCTGAATCTCTACGAGCGTATCGCCATTGTAAGGATTGGTATTGGTATTAGTGCTATCATCTTTACCTTTTTGCCATTCGCCTGCGATGAACTGCAAGTGAAAATCATTGTAGGCACTGTTGTTACTATCGTTGGTTGACATAATCATCCTTATTTTGCTTTGTTGTTTGACGGACTTATTGTTAATAATCTAAATAGAGTGGTTAAAGCTATCTTGTAAGTAGTAGGTTTAAAGTCTTTATTAAGCTATGAGATAAAATAAATATCTAACCAGTGACTGATGAGAATAAAACCTACCTTGCTAGACGACTGGTCTAATGCTACCATAGCTATTAATAAAACAAGACTACTTTGTCAGTGAATATTGTTGATAAAACGTAACACATACAACTATATCCTATTACAATACGCCATCAACATGACGTTCAAGTGAACGCTAACTGTTTCGACTGACTACTTAATACACAGAACCATCAAGGGAGACAATCCTATTTATGTCTAATACAGACGCTACTACATCAGACACCAAAACGCACTTACTTGCGACTGGTTATCAATTAATAGCCAAAAAAGGCTTTACCGCTGTTGGGCTCAAGCAGATTCTAGATACCGCAGGTGTGCCCAAAGGCTCTTTTTACCATTATTTTTCTTCTAAAGAAGCTTTTGGTGAATCGATCATTAATCACTACTTTGGATTATATAAGACGCGTTTAGATGTCATCGATGCACAAGACGTCAATGCCCAGCAAAAGCTATATGATTATTTTCAGAACTGGTACGACACTCAGCAGAATGGCTGTGACCATGAGAAATGCTTGGTTGTTAAGCTCAGTGCAGAGGTGGCGGATATGTCAGAGACCATGCGTAAAGCACTGGATGCTGGTTATCAGCAAACCACCATGTGGCTTGCTGAGCAGATTAAGGCGGGCTGGGCAGACGGGTCGGTACCCCGTCTCGACAATATTTCAGCTGAGAGTATGGCCAAGCGCTGGTACTTTGCCTGGCTCGGTGCCAGTCTAATGGCTAAGATCAGTCAAACCAACACGCCTTTAGCAGAAATTTGGCATATGACGACCACCCAGATGGGACGTTAACTCTTTTTAAGCAAGCTAGCCTCAAGCCAATTATTTCTAAGCAAGGGAATCTTCGTTAGGGCGTGTTGAACATTCAAATATTAGGGCTGCTGATTGTTAAAATTGCACCAAACTAGGCGCAAGCCGACGATAATGTCGAGACCTTAGCTAGGCTTGCAACAACGTTTGGGGTGATTTTAGCATCAGCCTTTCAGGGCAGTACTCTTTTTTGCCAATATATGGCGAAATTGTTTAACCTAGAATGACTAGGCATCAAAAATTTCACTGCATATTGTCTAAAAAATAGTGACTGCCAGCAACACATTTGAATGTTCAACACGCCCTAATATGAATAGCGCGGTGGCTAAGTTCTCAACCGCCGCGCTATATCATAGCTTGCCATTCGACATCCGCATTTAAACCAGTCTTATCAATAATCGCAAAAAAGGTTTTGTACGATAGTTTTGTAAATATCACTAGACGACTGGTCTAATTGGTGTACAATGCGCATCAAGCTTTAGAGCAAATGCAAAATAAACATTGCTCATCATCCATTGTTCAACGTCAAAAAATTTGATAGAACCATTTTTATTAACATTAGGAATTTTATGAATAACTTTCAATATTACAACCCAGTCCGCATCGTTTTTGGTGAAGGTCAAATCGAGCAATTATCAGACCTAGTCCCTACCGATGCTCGCGTTCTTATCACGTATGGTGGTGGTTCAGCACAGCGCACTGGTACGTTAGACGAAGTAAAAACAGCATTAGCGGCGAGCGGTAATCGTACCGTATTTGAATTTGGTGGTATCGAAGCCAACCCAGAATTCACCACGCTACTTAAAGCCGCTGACATGGTGAATGAGCACAACATCGACTTCTTACTAGCTGTTGGCGGCGGTTCTGTGATTGACGGCAGTAAATTCGTCGCACTCGTCTCTTCATTAACTGAAGAAGACGGCACTGTCTCACGTGATAAGGCTTGGGATGCCCTAACTGGCTATTGCAAAAACATCGACTCTGCTGTGGACTTAGGTGCTGTATTGACCATTCCAGCAACGGGTTCTGAGATGAATTCAGGCGGCGTTATCAACTACAGCGAACGCCAAGCAAAACTACCATTTGGTAATCCACTTGCCTTCCCTAAATTCTCTATTCTAGATCCAATCAAAACACTTACCTTACCTGAACGTCAGGTCATGAATGGTGTTGCTGATGCATTCGTCCATGTGATGGAACAGTATTTGACTTATCCAGTAAATGCGAAAGTTCAAGACGCCTTTGCTGAAAGCTTGCTTAAAATCCTTATCGATGAAGGCCGAATTGTTAAGCAAGATCCAGAAAACCTAGAAACACGTAAAAACATTATGTGGACAGCGACCATGGCATTGAACGGTCTGATCGGTACTGGTGTACCACAAGATTGGACAACGCATATGGTTGGTCATGAGCTCACATCGCTACATGCTATTGACCATGCACGTACGCTAACCATCGTTTTACCATCAGTAATGCGTGAGCTAAAAGAAAGTAAAAAAGAAAAACTGCTTCAGTATGCTCGTAACGTCTGGAACCTTACCGACACTGATCAAGACGACGATGCCATTATCGAAACGGCCATTGTTCATACTGAAAACTTCTTCCGCGAGCTTGGCTTGCCAGTTAGCCTAGAAGACGTCGATTTGACTGAATCAGCCATTGATCCAATCATCAAACAGCTTGAAGTACATAACATGGTCAAACTTGGTGAACACGGCGCAAACGACTTAGAAGTATCACGTCGTATCTTGCAGCGTGCTGTGACCAGCAAAGCGTCTTAATAAGAACTGCGCAAAAACAACCTTAAGAAAAATCAAAACAGTAACAATAACTACATATCGTTATGCTATCTATAGTAGTTACTCAGCTGAGTGCCGAGTAGCTACTACATCTAATACTTCTATAATAATCACAATGAATAAATATAAAGGAGTCCTACCATGAGCTTCGACAAACAACAGAATCAACAAGTAAACCGTCAAATCAAACTTGCCAGCCGCCCTAACGGTGAACCAACCGCTGACAATTTTGACATGGCAACCAGCGACATCCCAACGCCAAATGCGAATGAGATGCTGCTGCGTACCGTATATCTGTCATTAGATCCCTATATGCGTGGCCGTATGAGCGATGCCAAAAGTTACGCTGACCCATTAGCCATCGGTGACGTCATCATGGGCGGCACAGTCGCTCAAGTTGTCGAGTCCAATATCGATGGATTTGCTGTCGGTGATTTGGTCGTATCAAACTCAGGCTGGCAGGACTACAGCGTCAGTGATGGTGAAGGTATCCTTAAGCTTGATAAAAATATGTCAAACCCGTCTTATGGTTTAGGCGTGTTAGGTATGCCAGGCTTTACTGGTTACATGGGTTTGACCGATATCGGTAAACCGCAAAAAGGCGAAACCTTAGTTGTCGCAGCGGCCACTGGTCCTGTTGGCGCAACAGTCGGTCAGGTAGGTAATCAATATGGTCTACGCACCATCGGTGTGGCAGGCGGTAAAGAAAAATGCGATTTCGCCGTCAATGAGCTTGGCTTTGATGTCTGTATCGATCATAGAGCTGACGACTTCGCCGAACAATTAAAAGCCGCGTGCCCAGATGGTATCGACATCTATTACGAAAGCGTTGGTGGTAAAGTATTAGACGCAGTCTTGCCATTATTAAATGACCATGCACGTATCCCAGTCTGTGGCTTAGTATCGCAGTACAACGCAACTGACTTGCCTGATGGTAAAGATCGCCTCGGTATGCTAATGGGCCTAATCTTAAGCCAACGCCTAACAGTCAGAGGCTTTATCATCTTTGAAGAGTATGGCGACCATTTCCCAGAGTTCTTAGCAACCATGAGCAAATGGGTAGAGTCAGGTGACGTCAAAACCAAAGAATACATCGCTGACGGTCTAGACAATGCCCCAGATGCCTTTGTAGGTATGCTAAACGGTGATAACTTTGGTAAAACCGTGGTTAAAGTATCTGACGTTATATAGCTCATGGCTATGTAGCTCAGGTTAAGAAATTAACGCTATACAATGACCGTTGTTAATAACCACTTAACAACACAACTTGCTAAGATCACTATTGAACATTACGTTCGAAGCAGGAATAATGTTAGCAGTCATCGGTTGCATGAATATGGATTAGCCTCTTAAATAGCATCTATATTTATGCAGATAAAGAAATGTGGCTGCTAATCACTTGCTTCACTCTTATATAAATAATAAACAAGGATAACTATGAATATTTTAATGGTACTAACTTCACACGATAAATTAGGCGATACTGGTAAAAAAACAGGCTTTTGGCTAGAAGAATTCGCTGCACCTTACTATGCTTTTCTTGATGCTGGCGTTAATGTAACCCTAGCCTCTCCAGCTGGCGGCCAGCCACCACTAGATCCTAGTAGTGATACTGAAGACACGCAAACTAAAGACACCACGCGCTTCAAAGAAGACAAAGACGCTCAAGAGCATTTGGCCAATACCAAAAAGCTTGCTGACATGAAAGCTGAAGATTTTGATTCAGTATTTTATCCAGGTGGCCACGGTCCATTATGGGATTTAGCAGTAGATAAAAACTCTATCGAATTGATCGAGACTTTCGTCAAGCAAGACAAACCTGTTGCTTTTGTTTGTCACTCTCCTGCGGCGCTTAAAAACGTCAAAATTGATGGCGAATATTTGGTAAAAGGCAAAACTGTGACTGGTTTTACCAACTCAGAAGAAGATGCAGTTGGCCTAACAGACGTCGTACCATTTTTAGTAGAAGATGCACTTAAAGCCAATGGCGGTAACTATGAAAAAGCGGCTGACTGGGAATCCTTTGTGGTTGAAGATGGGTTATTGATTACAGGTCAAAACCCAGCATCATCAGAAGAAGCGGCTACGCGTCTAATCGCAAAGCTCAAAGGTTAAGACTAAACAGTTAACAAATCACACCAAGCAATAAGGTCGATACCATGGTTCGCTTACATCATCTCAATCAATCACGCTCATTACGCACTTTATGGCTCTTAGAAGAGCTAGGTGTGCCTTATGAAGTTGTCAGTCATCAGCGCGATGCCAAGACTCATTTAGCACCAGACTCTCTAAAAGCGGTACATCCACTCGGTAAATCTCCGGTTATCGAGATGGATGGACAAATATATGCTGAGTCAGGGGCCATTACTGAGTTATTGATTGAACGATTTGCGCCTGAGCGTCTGCGACCTGCAACGGGTAGCTCAGACTACGGCCATTATCTAGAGTGGATTGATTTTGCCGAAAGCTCGCTCATGTTGCCACTAATGCTAGAGCTATTTACCAACAAAGCAGGCATCAATGATAATGCATTTTTGAACGGGTATATCGAGACAGAAAAAACCAGATTATTTAAATATCTGGATACCTCTGTTGAGGGTAAGTCTTTTATCGTAGGTGATACGCTCAGTGGTGCTGATTTTATGCTGTCATTTGACTTGATCATTCTTGCTAAGCGTCAAAAGCTCGATGCTTATCCACATATTAAGCAATATGCGGATAAGTTAGCTAGCCTTGAAAGCTATCAGCGTGCGATGCAGTTAGAAGCAAAATATGACGAATCAATTTAGGATTTAATATTAACTAGTACTATGTATTAATTGAAATGCTATCTATTAACTGACCCATCAATTGTTTGATAGACAGAAACAGCTCTCTATAGAGCTGTTTTTTATGCGTGCTCTATTTTACACTTGCACTAATAGCAACCAGATCGTATGAGACAATAAAAATCTAGCACAAGTAAACAATGAATGAGTGAGTAAAATTACTGCACGTGGCCTATGATTTACGTGTGGATGACAATAGCACCATAAAAGTTATGATAAAATTGCTCCTGTATTTCTTGGGTTATCTCTCACATTCCATCAGTGGATCGACAGATTTTTAACACTATAGATATCAATTGCAATGACCTGACCTCTTATCTGAAATCTGTCCTATGTCACTTTATTTTCTTATACAGATTGTGGTACGCCCATGAGTAACGAATACCAGTTTAAGCCTCACGAACAACCAATGATGGTGGGCTCTCCAGCCAACCCTGACCATCCTGCACGCCGTAAAGTGTTTTATTTGCTGATTGGAATTTTCGTTGGTCTCACAGCCAGCTTCCAAAATGGTCTACTTGTCGCAAATCTCACTCAAATTCAAGGTCAACTCGGATTAACGCCCGCTGAAGGGGGTTGGATATCTGTCAGCTACAATATGACCAATGCCTGTATCACCGTTCTACTGTACAAAATTCGCCAACAATTTGGCATGTCACTGTTTAGTAAAATCACCCTATTTTTTCTGTTAGCCGCCACGAGTCTACAGTGGCTGATCAGTAGTCACTTATTAGATACGCCCAACATTGGCATCGAGCCCTATTACCTAGAGATTGTCGCAAGGGGACTGAGCGGTATGGTGGCCAGTGGCATGACCATATTGGGCTTATTTTATTGCTTGCAAGGTATGCCAACCGTCAAACGTACTAGTGGCCTCATATTGGGCTTTGGCTTGGTACAGTTCGGTATTCCACTATCACGCATCATCTCGCCCCACCTCACCATCGATGGTCAGCTTGAAAACTTGTTTTTATTCCAATTTGGTTTGGCGCTGATTTGCTTTGGACTGATTAATATCTTAGAGCTACCACCAGGTAATACAGAAAAAGTGTTTGAGAAACTCGATTTTCTCAGCTTTGGTTTTTTTGCGAGCGGTCTGGCTGCATTAGCGGTCATTTTGGTGCAAGGTAGGATTTTATGGTGGACGACGCCTTGGCTTGTCTATCCACTGATGATTGCCATTGTTGGAATCAGCATCGCCTTATGGATTGAAACGCATCGCAAAAACCCAATGCTACAAGTTCGCTGGATGCGTAGCCGCAATATCATCGCTTTTATGATTACGGGCGCTGTCATGCGAATTTTGCTATCTGAGCAAAATGTCGGTGCGGCAGGATTACTTGCCAACTTAGGCTATGGTAATGATCAGCTCATTACTTTTTATGCGGTCATATTGGCTGCCAGTGTGTTGGCTTTGGTGATTAGTATTTTTAGCACCAATCCGATGGATTTACGTCGACCTGTTATTTTTGCTGTGGCATTGATTGCCGTGGGTTCTTGGATGGACGTTGGCGTGTCTGTTAACTCTGCACCCTACATGTTTTATCTCAGCCAGTTTCTGATTGCATTTGCCGCGGTATATTTTATGGGGCCGCTGGTTTTTGAAGGATTTTTGCGTGCGATTGCCAGTGGTCCTGCCTATATTATTAGTTTTTCTGTTATTTTTGGTATTTCACAAACGGTGGGCGGCTTGGCAGGTGCGGCGGCAATTCAGGCATTTACAACCATTCGTACGCAAGTGCATTATGCCGATATGGTCAGCTCACTGAATTTGGGGGATCCTACGTTCAGCGCTCAAATTGCCGGTACTCGTAGTGTATTGTCAAACCAAACGACGGACGCAGCGCAAGCGAATGTAGCTGCAATGAGCCAAGTATTACAAGGTATTCAGCGCCAAGCAACGGTCTCCGCTTATGGTGATTTGTTTTTTATCATGGCCATTTTATCAACTGTGGCTACTGCTATGTTATTACTCAATTATTTTTACTATCGTTATCACAAACGCAATCCTCTGGCCAAAGAGCTTGCTGTTATTGCAAAAATGCGTGAACCAAAATAACGCCTTTTATTGCATGAGTGATTTTTCACTCTATTGATTTATCGCCATACCATTTAAGTATTTGCTAATTAAACATTTAGGAGCGCGTCATGAGCCAAGAGAAACCTAGTGAGCTGAATCAAACACCTCAGACGTCAACTGATGCTCCCATAACAGACGCACGTATTGCGTCAAATACCGATACCAATCAGGCCGAAAATCCTACAATAGAGCAAACGGATACCTCTGAGGCAAATCCAGCTACTGACATACAAAAAGGCTCACGTGATGAGACGCCTATGCCACCAAAAGAACCTATCGCAGCGGCTACTGGCTGGTCGCCAAAGAAAAAATCCTATCTGAATTTAGGATTATTGGTGGTCATGATTGTCATTGGTGTGGCATTGATTTTGTATGCATGGAAGCTCCCACCGTTTACCCCGACGGTACAGCAAACCAATAACGCCTTTGTCAAAGGCCAGACGACCATCATCAGCCCGCAAGTTTCTGGCTATGTCACCGAGGTAGCAGTACAAGATTTTGCCAATGTCAGAGCCGGTGACCTATTGATAAAAATAGACGATCGAACCTTTCAACAGCAGCTCGAACAAGCACAGGCCAATACCGAAGTGGCTGTCACCAACCGCTCTAGCAATGATCAAGACACCCAATCTAGTCAAGCACAAATCGAAGCACGCAAGGCTGACCTCTATAGTGCCAAAATCAATGTAGAGAGTGCTCGTGAAGATGTAAACCGCTATCAAGGCTTAGACGCTATCGGCGCTGTATCAAAAGCAGAAGTGGCTCACATCAAGGCACAACTTGCTCAAGCACAGGCAGGCGTGCAACAAGCAGAAGCCAACCTACAAGCTGCTCAAGAGAACCGTGAAAAAACCAGTGGCAGTCGCTCATCCCTAGATGCAAATATTAAAAACGCTGAGGCAGGGGTTAAGCAGGCGCAAATCAATCTGGACAATACTATCATCACAGCACCTGAATCAGGGCAGTTGAGCCAAGTCAGCGTCAAAGAAGGTCAGTATGTTAGTGCTGGCACACAGCTCATGTATATCGTACCAAAAGGCATCTGGATTATTGCAAACTTTAAAGAAACCCAAATAGCCAGTATGGCCGTCGGCGAGCCCGCCACCATTCATGTAGATGCGCTGGGCGGTGCTAAATTTACTGGTCGCGTCAGTAATATCTCACCAGCGACTGGCAGTGAGTTTAGTGCAGGGGCAGCCAATCCTGCGACAGGTAACTACATAAAAATCGCTCAACGCATCCCTGTACGCATCGATTTAGATCAAAACCAGCCTGAACTGGCACGCTTACGCCC
The DNA here is from genome assembly GCF_015864565.1 of Psychrobacter sp. SWN149. Lineage (NCBI taxonomy): Bacteria > Pseudomonadati > Pseudomonadota > Gammaproteobacteria > Moraxellales > Moraxellaceae > Psychrobacter > Psychrobacter sp. SWN149. The sequence continues at coordinate 44,845 of NZ_JADYWX010000008.1, read as the reverse complement.
TGGTATGTCAGTCTCAGTGGATGTCGATACCGAGATTAAGTAAAAAGTTAAATAGAAAACAGTGTCAAATAAAGCAAATGAATGACATAAAAAAAGCCACTCTAAAACCAGAAAAACTGGATATAGAGTGGCTTTTTTATACTTTCAAATACTCTAGGATTTCAAAATAAGACAAATACTATGGTAACAGACGCTTGGTTGTCCAACTGACGCTGTCTTCATTACCTTCACTGTTGTCGCCGCTACTCTGCGTATACACAATTCGGTCATGCATGCGATTGGCCCGACCTTGCCAAAACTCAATCTTTTCAATGGTAATCTCATACCCACCCCAAAATGCTGGCGTTGGCACAGTGCTATTGTCTGGATGTGCTGCTTGAAGCTGTTCAAACGTATGCTCCATGACAGCACGATTGGCCACTTCACCACTTTGCGGCTGACTGACCCAAGCACCTACTTGGCTATCGTGTGGACGCTTTTGGAAGTAGGCTGCAGATTTATCGGCAGCGATCTTAGCAATACTACCGCTGATACGAACTTGACGCTCAAGCTCATGCCAAAAGAACAATGCTTCGGCATTGGGGTTCTCTTCGATATCATGCCCTTTCGCACTTTCATAGTTGGTATAAAAGACAATACCTGTATCCGTAATTTCGCGTAGCAAGACGATACGGACGCTGGGTTTATTGTCTGCACCGCATGTTGCTAGACTCATGGCGTAAGGCTCTTGCACCTTTCGTACTAACGCCTCGTTCATCCAAGCTTTAAAAAGCTCAAATGGTGACGTTGGTATTGATTGCTGATCTAGCTCACCTTTCTCATAGGAGAGGCGTTGATCGGTAAAGTCCATACTCATGATCATTCCTTATTTTAACGTTGTTGCCTTATTATATGAACTGATCTTAGCCTAGTACCGATTTTATATGATTAGCCAGATCATTTGCCATCACATCGCATTCTATTTCGTCATCTGACTCGACCATTACTCGAATCATCGGCTCTGTGCCTGACTGACGTATCAGCAGACGACCACGGCCTTCTAAGGTTGCCTGAGCTTTATCAAAAGCTGCAACCAGCTCTTCATGCTCAAATGGGTCTTGCATCTTAGACAAGCGTACATTGACCAGCTTCTGTGGCAATACCTCAAAACCTTCGACAAGCTCACTTAAGGCACGTCCTTGCGCTTGCATCACTGCCAGCACTTGCAAGCTTGCGATGATCGCATCCCCAGTACGGCTCTTATCTAAGCACAAGATATGTCCTGATGGCTCGCCGCCTAATATCCAACCATTTGCTTCAAGCTCATGCATCACGTAGCGATCACCTACTTTTGCACGGGTGAACTCAATGTCTGCTTCTTTCAGCGCTAGCTCTAATCCCATGTTACTCATGAGTGTTCCAACAACACCTGCAGCTCTGTTTAGACCCTTGGTTGCGAGTACATACAAAATACCATCACCATCAACAAGCTTACCGGTCTCATCAACCATCACAATACGATCGCCATCACCATCCAATGCGATACCGACATCGGCTTCGTGCTCAACCACTGCTTTTTGTAGACTCTCAGGATGAGTAGAACCGCAATCAGCATTGATGTTGATACCATCAGGTGTATTGTGAATAGCAATCACTTTAGCGCCCAATTCACGCATGACTCTGGGTGCAACACTATAGCCTGCACCATTGGCACAGTCGACCACAATGGTTAGATGACTGAGATCGTACTGATAAGGGAAGCTGCCTTTGCAAAACTCAATGTAGCGGCCTTTTGCATCATCGATTCGATTGTTTTTCCCCAGTTGTGCTGGGTCTAAAATTGGCATCATCAAACTGCTGTCACTGCTATCAATATTCATGATGGTTTTTAGCTTATCATTGATGGCATTTTGCATCTCATCAGTCAGCTTTTTGCCATCACCTGAAAACAACTTGATGCCGTTGTCATAGTAAGGGTTATGCGACGCTGAGATAACCACGCCAGCATCGGCATTAAAACTGCGCGTCAGATGCGCGATGGCTGGGGTTGGCAGTGGGCCGAGCATATGCACATCGACGCCTGCTGCGTTGAATCCTGCCTGTAATGCGCCTTCAATCACATAACCGGACAGGCGCGTGTCCTTCCCAATCACCACACTTGGCCTACGTGCAGGATTATCATTTCTTTCTACCAGCACCTGTCCAGTAACATAGCCCAATTTTAAAATAAAATCCGGGGTAATGGGTAGCTCACCAAATTTTCCGCGAATACCATCAGTACCAAAGTAGCTCATTATGTCTGCTCTCCAAGTTTTAAAATTCGTGATATATCAAAAAGTAAAAGGCCCGATATATACTCAGGCAATACGGTCATTATAATAATTTATTTCTATATTTTACAAAAAAACAGCCAACAATAGCAAAGCATTGTTGGCTGTTTCTATCTTAAAGTCAATGCAGCTCTACAAACCAGCTATCATTAACGCAATACAGAGCGATCAAACACAGTCTAATCTACTCGGTAGTTAGGTGCTTCTTTGGTGATTTGTACATCATGCACATGCGACTCTTTCATGCCCGCTGACGTTACTTTGATAAATTGCGGATTGGTACGCATGTCTTCGATAGTGGCAGAACCTGTATAGCCCATTGATGAACGTAAGCCACCAACCAACTGGTTAACAATACCAGCGACTGGACCTTTATAAGGGACGCGGCCTTCGATACCTTCTGGTACCAGTTTTTCGACGCCATCTTTGGCATCTTGGAAGTAACGGTCTGATGAACCATTTGATCCTGACATCGCACCTAAGCTACCCATACCGCGATAAGCTTTGTAGTAACGACCTTGGAACAGCTCAACCTCACCTGGCGCTTCTTCTGTACCTGCCATCAATGACCCGACCATGATGCATGATGCACCAGCGGCAATGGCTTTTGCCATGTCACCTGAATAGCGGATACCGCCATCAGCAATCAATGGAATACTGTCTTTTAATGCACTAGCAACGTTATCAATTGCTGAAATTTGCGGTACACCGATACCGGCTATGATACGCGTGGTACAGATAGAACCAGGGCCAATACCCACTTTTACTGCATCGGCGCCTGCATCACGTAATGCCAGTGCCGCATCACCTGTGGCAATGTTGCCACCGATTACTTGTACATTTGGATAGTGCTTTTTGATCCAAGCAACTTTATCGATCACACCTTTTGAGTGGCCATGTGCAGTATCCACCACGATGATATCGACATCAGCTGCAATTAACGCTTCAACGCGCGCTTGCGTATCTGCACCAGTACCAACTGCCGCGCCAACACGTAGGCGACCTTGCTCATCTTTACAAGCATTTGGGTTGTTTTCAGCTTTAGCAAAATCATTAACCGTAATCAAACCGCGCAAACGAAATTGATCGTCAATGACAATGACTTTTTCGATACGGTGTTCGTGTAGCAAGCGTTTGATATTTTCGTTGCTCTCACCTTCGTGTACGGTGACTAGCTGATCTTTTGGTGTCATGATTTGGCTGACTGGTAGTGACAGATTGGTCTCAAAACGCCAATCTCGGTGAGTCACAATACCCACCACATTATCAGTGCCTCTCTCTACCACAGGGACGCCTGAGATGTTATTGTCTTGAGTCAATCGCAACAACTCACCAATCGTCATCTCTGGATGTACTGTGATTGGATCGACTACCGTACCCGCTTCAAACTTTTTGACACGGCGTACTTGCGTAGCTTGCTTAGCAATATCCATGCTCTTGTGCAGGATACCCATGCCGCCTAGCTGTGCCATGGTGATGGCCATTTCAGACTCAGTCACTGTATCCATAGCCGCAGAAATCAGCGGTAGATTCAGTGTGATGTTTTTGGTCAAACGGGTCGTCAGATCGGCAGTTTTTGGCAAGACTTCAGAATAGGCTGGCAACAATAAAACGTCATCAAAGGTTAAGGCTTCATCGACAATTCGCAACATACAGACCCCTAGTGGTGGTTATTTTGATGGGTGGGATTTTTGCATTAAGACAATCAACATTGCTGATACAAATCATTGATCAAAAGCGGGTGACACTAAACGCTTTAATATCGCAATTGATTGATGGGTCGTTAGTGGATAAAATATAATGTCGAAACAAATATAGTATCGCTTCACGCTTAATGACTCATTTATCCCTTAAAAATAACGCCACATTGTAACAAATAAGCGCACAAATCACATGCTATATTTGTCAGATTATTTTACAAACCTAAATATAAAGGCAATTAAAAAGTCCTCTACTCAAAAGCAGTACCTTATTGCATCCTGATGAATCACTCATCATTGTCCTTTAATATATAACGTTCTGTCGGTAAATACTTATTCTGCTGCTGATGCAAGTAGCCCAGCATCTGCTCACGTACTTCACAGGCCAATGTCCAAGCCTCTATGGGGCCTACCGCTGACACGGCACCACGCAGTTGAATGGTTCTTTCAGTCACTTCTACCACAAAAATCGCAGGCTCGGTCTTCTCATCCCAGAGCTTGTTATCCTTGGTCACCGATACAAACTGCTCACGAATGGCATCAATATCTGCCCCATAATCGATATACAAAAACACCGGACAAGTCTGGTGTACTTCTGTATGTGACCAGTTCTCAACCGTATCAGTAATCAATTGGCGCATCGGTACGATTAGTCGGCGCTCATCCCATGTTTTTAGGACCGCATAGGTATAACGCAGGTCTTCAACCGTACTAAAGTTACCGTCCATGATCACACTGTCACCAATCCTAACAGGCTGCGTCACTGCCACTTGTACTCCAGCAATGATATTACCCAGTATCGGTTGAGCTGCGATACCAATAACCACGCCCGCGATCCCAGCCGATGTAAGTAACGTTTTGCCAAGACCTTCCATGTTGGCAAACTCACTCAGACCTATCCAGATACTGCCCAATATCATGACAAAGATGAAAACTCGGCGAAATATCGAAACATAAGTACGGCGTTGTCGCACTTTATCAAAGTGCTCCTCTCCTAGATTTTCAATCTGCATGTCTTGATAGCGATTGGCAAAAAAGTTGATCGCACGTATGCCAAACCACATGGTGCTAAACACCAAGCCAATCCAGATAAGCGGACGAGTCGACGAGGCAACCGCATCCAAATAAGGAAATCCGCCCGAAACCAAGGTAAAAACCAGTGAAAAACTGATGGTAAATGTCAGCGGTACCGTCAGCTTACTGACCAAATCTGCTATGCCGTTGGTACTGCCGACGTACATGGTGTATTTTTCATCATCAATATAACGGCTGATGAGCTTTTCCGTGCCTTTACTGAGTAGCCAGCCCACACCCATGGTCAATAAGAAAAACAGCAATAACGAGGCAAACTCCCATAGCGCAATCCCAAAAAATTTGAGCTTAAGCCATGTAGGTAAATAACGCTCGAATTCTGCTGGATGATATTGCTCATACAGGTTGTCAATATTGCCTACCGTCTGCGCAGAAAATACCCAAATAGGTGCCCCGTCCCCTACTCGTACTCGCTGCAAATAAATAGGCACGCGGCGCTCTCGGTAATCGATATAACCCAATTGAATAGAACGTCTCGCAATCCCCATGATACTGCTGCTATTGCCAAGCGGTGGCTCGATGAGGCCGTCAGGACGATCTGGCATATCATCGAAAACATACAGCTCTTTTTCAGACAATAAAAAATCCAGCCGTTTCGTTAAATCAATCGCACGGCTACGTTGGGTAGTCTCATCAATCAAATTCATGTTCAGTGCATAAGAAGCCAAATCGTATTGCTGCTTCATAACTGCTGATTGAAAAAACTCTAAAGCGGCAAGTGGTGTCTCTAGGTTTGGTGGCTCAACCAGTGGTGGCAGCCCTCTATTGAGCGTGTCGAGTAAATAGTAGCCCTCATTAAACTCTCCGGTCAGTGCAGAGTCACCCTGTAGCGTGCCTGCCTGCTCCACTGCACTGCGCTCAGTAGGATCAAAAATCTCTTCCGCCACAGCAGAGAGACTGATATTTGTGTTTTTTAGCGTGTCCACCTGTTGGGCGGCATATTCCGTTAAACTGTCAGGTTTGTCCGAGGATGAGGATGTCGCTTGTTCATTGCTACTTATCTCATCGTTATTGCTTGCAGCATTGACGGGCATACCAATCGCCATCATAGCAACCACCATATATCCGAGCAGTAATTGCCAAGCATGGTAGAAAATATGACGTGGCTCTTTATTTAGGTCATGATTGTGGTCAGAACTCGTGGTCGTTCTATGACAATCAATAGGGCTATTTTTAAAAGTTTTCATATTTTATCAATCACTGGTTTGCGAGAAATGATGGGACAAAGCTGCACTGAATAAAGCTTAACTTAATTTAAGGTCTATTTCATATTCAACTATTACGCAAAAAAAAGCCAGCGCAACGCTGACTTGATTCATTAAGATAAAGGTAAAGCGCATATATATTTTATCACTCACATTTGCGCATTTAAGGAAGAAACGTTAGAAATAGCACTTTAGACAAAACGATATCAATCACCGTCAATGATTGCCTTTTTCAGTCAGCCATGTTTTAGGCGCGGCGCCATGTCGTACCAGCACGACTGTCTTCAAGCTCAATCCCAGCTTCTTTTAGCTGCTCACGCACCTCATCAGCACGCGCAAAGTTTTTGTTAGCTTTAGCTTCTGCACGCTGGGTGATTAGTCCATCAATGGCCGCATCACTCAAACCGTCTTCTGCCTGTTCCCCAATCACGGCTTGCAAAAACTGATTCACAGGCTGCTGCAAGATATTGAGCACTTGCGCCAATGCCTTTAGTTGCTGTGCCGACTGCCATGCGGTATCTATTTCTTCAGCTTTGATGGCTTTAGTAATATCTCGTGCCAGCCCAAACAAGACACTGATCGCGGTTGAGCTATTAAAGTCATCATTCATTGCTTTGATAAAATCTTGCCCAGCTGCACTACTATAGGCTTCAGTAGTCAGCGCTTCGTCGATTATTAGCGTCTCACCCTTTAGCTGTTCAGCCAATTTTAGAACGTTATATAGTCTGCTTAGGCCATTGTGTGCTTCATCCAATGCGCTATCAGAGAAATTGACTTGGCTACGATAGTGACTCGATAATAAGAAAAAACGTACCGTTTCTGGCAGGTATTTTGCCATCACGTCGCGAATGGTAAAAAAGTTACCTAGCGATTTAGACATCTTCTCACCATCGACATTGATAAAGCCGACATGCATCCAATTACGGGCATACTCACAGCCCGTTGCTGCCTCTGACTGGGCAATCTCATTCTCATGATGCGGGAACTGCAAGTCATGACCACCGCCATGAATATCAAACGTACTGCCTAGGCACTTGGTTGACATGGCAGAGCATTCAATATGCCAGCCTGGACGACCTTGTCCCCATGGTGATGCCCACTGCGGCTCATCAGGCTTTGCCGCTTTCCATAGTACAAAGTCGAATGGATTACGTTTGTCGTTTTCGACATCGACGCGCGAGCCTGCCTGCATCTCATCAAGATTACGCTTGGATAATTTGCCATAATCAGCAAAACTGTCGACCGCATAATAGACATCGCCATTGTCGCCTGCATAGGCATAGTCGCCGGTGACTAGCGTCTCAATCATATCTTGCATATCATCGATATGATCGGTCGCGCGCGGCTCAGCATTTGGCATCTCGCAGCCAAGGGCGGTCGCGTCTGCGTGCATGGCTTCAATAAAACGCTGCGTCAACGTACCAATCTCTTCGCCATTTTCAGAAGCACGCGCAATAATCTTGTCATCGATATCGGTGATATTACGAACGTAATTGACGTTATAGCCCAACTGCGTCAGCCAGCGTACTGCCATATCGAACCCAACCATCACACGTGCATGCCCAATATGACAATAATCATAAACGGTCATACCGCACACATACATACTGACTTGTCCTGCTTTGAGTGGTACAAACTGACGTTTGCCACCAGTGAGTGAGTCATGAATGGCAAGCTGAGACATCGCATCGGCAAGTGGTGTGGTCATAGTAAAAAAGCCTTTTTAACAATAGATAAAATAAAAATAGATAAACGAAAGTAATGATATGAGCAGCACTCAATCAATCATCGAGAGGGACAACTGTGATAATCATCATAAAACGTAACCCATTATCTTAGCGAAAAGCGCTGTAAAATACTACAATGAGCACGCAACTAACACCATTCAATGGTAAAAACCGTTAAGGATATAGACATGGGCAATCGCTTGAGCAAAATATATACGCGTACTGGAGATGATGGCAGCACTGGTATGGCTGATGGTAGCCGCGTCAGCAAAGCGGACAATCTATTCAACGTCATGGGTGATATCGATGAGCTCAACTCACACATTGGTCTAGTACGGGCGCAACTAAAAAGAAATAAAGGGCAATCTATCGAAAAGGAGTTTTCTGAAGCCTTAGTTATCATTCAGCACTTATTGTTCAATATAGGCGGTGAACTTGCGATGCCAGAATACGAAGGCGTGAATGCCACTCATATTGAATGGGTAGAGCAGCAAATTGATGCAATGAATACCACCCTGCCACCGCTAAAAGACTTTATTCTACCAACAGGGTCAGTATTGGTGAGTCAGCTGCATGTCGCACGTAGTGTCTGTCGCCGTGCTGAGCGCCAAGCTGTACTATTGCAGCAGCAACGTCCAGACGCCATTCGCCTGACTGCGGTAAGCTTTATCAACCGTTTATCTGATTGGTTGTTTGTCGCCGCGCGCTTTTGTACTGATCCCGAACAAGTCTCTGAGGTGTTGTGGGACAGTCAAGCATTGCAGTCATTCGCTAAAAACGGCTAATGACAAAGACTAGATAGCGGCTATTGATACTCTTAAACGCATAAAAAATCCCGCGACATTGCTTGTTGCGGGATTTTTGTTATTTAGCATAGTGATTAAGGTTACTAGCCAATAATTAAATGCTACTAAGGGGATAAAAATTAATAAGTAGCGCTGTCATCTTCAATAATCACCATATCGATGCTGTCATCTTTTGGCACCATCTTAGGGACAGCAGGCGTTGCTGGTTTTTTAGGCTCAGTACTGGTAGCCGCTTGGCTATTGTCTGCTGAGCTGCTTTGACTACTGGTCGGTTTGTTAATAGTCGGTGGCGTTGCAGGCTGAGCAGGAGGCGTCGGCTCAGTTGGCGTGACTATCTTAGGCTGGCGAACTGGTGCTGGTTGGGTTCTATTATTTTGCGTAGGCGCAGGACGCTCAGCGGCGCGTTGTGCACGCTGTGCATCCATTGCACCTTTGAGTACAGAACCGGCCACCACATCTGCCACAACTGTCATCAGAGCTGGCTGTCCAGCAATACGTGTACGTACTTGACCGCCCTGAGTACCAACGACATAAGTAAAGGCATCATCAACGAGCATATTGTTATTGATACGGATGTTATCTTGTGCCAAACGTGACTGTAAGCTTGGCTGATTATTAGCCGCTTGTACTTGGCTGGCTTGATACAGATCTTCGCTTGGCAGCGTCATACTGACACTTGCTTGACAAGTGGTCATGCCGTTGTCATTGGCTTGCTGTAAGATAGCTGCATTCTGCACATCAATGACGATACCATTGGTTTTTTCGGTAATAGTGCCACTGTCTAGACTGATCTCTGCCTCATTGGCATAGTTGGCAGCCGATGACTGTGCTTGTTGATTCAGGGTGTTTCGTAGTGCTGCCTTTAAGCGATCTTGTACCATTGGGTCATCACAGCTAACGGCAGGAGCAACAGCGGTTTCAGACTCTGCAGCGTCCTGCTCTGTCAGCTCTGCTGCCTCAGTAGACTCTTCTTTATCTGAGCGATTACAGCCTGCAAGCACCAAACTACATACCAACCCGATTCCAGCAACTTTATGCCACTTGCTTAAACTTATATTTGCTACGCTCATACTTACTCTACTCCCGATGTTCTGATTCGTACCGTCACTGACTGACAGTGTTTGACATTCAACTGTCGCTTAGCATCACAAGCGCTTTACACGACGAATTTGAAAACCATACTATTATACGGTGTTTGGATGAAATGGTCATTAGTGTAGCTCATGGATGTACAAATAGCGTCCCTCATTCTATGAAAAACAGTGGTTTTGTTGCAAAAACATAACAAACATCGAAAAATATTTTTTTGGAAAATGACACTCAAATCTGAGTATTAGTGTCACAAATTTCATTAGACGCTGAGAATATGACCCTATATGATGACGTACAAAACCGATCGATAGTCATTTGATATGATAAATTTTAGAGACACGCAGTTATTGGGGCATCGCGGTGCACGCGGGGAAGCCTTAGAGAACACCTTTTCAGGCTTTGAGCACTCTCAAAACCTAAAATTGAAGGGTTTGGCAGGCGTTGAGTTCGACGTACAGCTGAATGCTGATGGTCATCTGATCGTTTTTCATGATGATAATTTAGAGCGGATGTGCGGTCAGCAGTCACGTATCGATCAGCTGTGTCTAAATGAGGTGCAATGCCGTTTGCAGTTTGGACAACCCATCATGACTCTAGCGAGTATCGTGCCCTTGCTGGCAGGGTTTAAGGTAATTGAGCTCGAGATTAAAACGCATGATCGCACCAACTATGCAGTGTTAATCGAGGCACTGGCTCGCGAGGTCATCAATACACCTATTGCCAGCTTGCCTGTGGTGTTGACCAGCTTTGATACAGAGCTGCATATTCGACTACAACGCCACAAACTACTGTCTCGCATACCACGAGGCTTGCTGATTCGTACGCCAGAAGCCTTAGCGAGAGCGACAAATACAGCTTTGCAACTTGGCTGTATTCAATTGGGCATTCATTATCCACTGTTGAGCCAATCAGTGATTGAGCACAGTCATCGATATGACTTACCGGTAAGCGCTTGGACAGTCAATGATATCGCTACTATAGATCAGCTTATTAAATGGAAAACAGATGTTATTATCACTGATTTTCCAACGCCCTTATTGTTGCCTTAAACGACTGATAGATGTTTTAATGTCGCTCAGTAATTTGACTGAGCGTCCTTCAAGTCCCCTACATATCTATCATGTTACTTACATATTCACGTCATGCCTGATAAGTCAGCCATTATTTTGACCAATACAGTCTATAATTCATACAAGTTATTGTTATTTAGCAATATTTTTATAGTGTATAAGTGTTCACTTTATACAGTTTTTCAGGTACTATGGGGACTTAAATTAATACCGTTAAGGATATTATATGATTGCAAAAAAAGCACTTGGCTTGCCGCTTAAAGGCGTACGTTTCGCTATCAAATCTGGCGATGCGTTGATAAAAACTGCCAATAATCAAGTAACGCGTTTCAAAACCCGTTTTGATGAAAAAAAGGCGCAAGCTGCTTTTGATGAGCAACCTATAGCAAAACGCAACTATGCCAACGCTCCTGAGCAAACTGATGCTCTCACAAAAGAGCAAAGCATTGATATGCGTGAGTTTGAGTTTACAAAAGCACCGATTAACTGGATTCCAGCGACTATTTTGGTTGCGACGCCTATTGCTGCCGCGATTATTACGCCATGGTATCTGTTCACTCATGACGTGAGTGCACCTGTGTGGGGCGTGTTTGGTGCCTTTATGGTATGGACTGGCATGAGTATCACAACCGGTTACCATCGCCTATTGGCACATCGTGCTTATAAAGCGCATCCAATTGTCAAAAACTTTCTATTGCTGGGTTCTACTTTAGCGGTACAGGGTTCAGCGTTTGATTGGGTATCAGGTCACCGTACTCATCATCGTCATGTGGATGACCGTTTAGATGATCCATATTCAGCAAAACGCGGCTTTTGGTTCAGCCATATTGGTTGGATGCTACGCAACTACCCTAGCGGCAAGTTTGACTACAAAAATATTCCTGACTTGACCAAAGACAGAACATTACAGATTCAGCATAAGTACTACGGTCTATGGGTCGTTGCCTTGAACGTTGGTATGGTCGCTGCTATTGGTTGGTTACTGGGTGATGTCTGGGGTACACTGGTTATAGCTGGTTTGCTACGTTTGGTATTGACGCATCACTTTACGTTCTTTATCAACTCGCTATGCCACATGTTTGGTAGCCGTCCTTATACGGACACTAATACAGCCCGTGATAACTTCTTCTTAGCCATATTTACATGGGGTGAGGGTTACCATAATTACCATCACTTCTTCCAATACGATTATCGTAATGGCGTAAAATGGTGGCAGTATGATCCAACCAAATGGTTGATCGCAGGTCTATCAAAAATTGGTTTGACCAGTGAGCTGCGTACTGTTGATGACACCACCATCAAGCATGCTGAAGTGCAAATGCAGTTCAAAGCAGCACAGCAGCAAATTGATACAGCAACAGTTGGCGGCATTGACTTGCCTCATGCGATGAAAAGCTTTCAAGATCGTATCAAGTTTGAATATGATGCCTTCATGCAAACGGTTGAAGAATGGCAAGCGCTTAAAGCGAAAACTATCGAGCTGAAAAAGACTGAGTATGCAGATCGCTTGCATGAAGTTGATGACAAGCTAAAGCATGATTATGCAAAGATTGAAGAAAAAATCCTTGAGCATAATAGTAATCTTAAGACAGCGTTCCGTTCTATCGGCGCAAATCAAAAAGCTGCTTAAGTCATTCCCTGATTCATATTGAATCATCGTCTTAATCGTAACGTTTCTCCTCCCCTTTATCTTTAGAGATAGAGGGGATTTTTTTGCGTTATTTATAGCATATGCTGTTGTAAGTCGCTTTTTTCATAAAAAATATATGGTCATAAATGTATCATCAGGATGCATTTTATTATTCTATTTTGAGACTAACATAGGCCTAATATCGTCCTGATAGCGACTATTTTTTGACTGGATATTACAAGAGATGGACAGAGCGAAATGATGGATGATGAGAGCTATGTTATAGTGAACACTCTCTCTTATATATTAATGGACACGGCCTGTATGCGTTATAAAAATACCTATGTCAACCTAGACACACGCCTTTATCATGAGCAGCCACCCACGTCACTAGACAACCCACGCGCTGGTCATTTCAATACATACGTTGCACAGCAATTAGGCTGGTCAGATGATGACGATCTGATGTCCAACTGGGTTGAGATTTTGGCTGGTCAATACGTGCCAGCTGACTTTAAACCACTGGCAATGGCGTATGCAGGTCATCAATTTGGACAGTGGGCAGGACAATTGGGTGATGGGCGCGGCTTGCTCATGGCACAAGTACTCGATCAAGACAATCAACCAAAAGATTTGCATCTTAAGGGTGCTGGCCTGACGCCTTACTCGCGGATGGGAGATGGACGGGCAGTATTGCGTAGTACCATTCGTGAGTATTTATGTGGTCATGCATTGACGCAGCTTGGCATCGCCTCCTCTAACGCATTGGGCTTTGTGGTCTCTGATACGAGGGTACGCCGTGAGCGTATTGAGGCAGGTGCAGCGCTAATGCGCGTGGCTGACAGTCACATTCGCTTGGGTCATGTTGAGTGGATTGCCAGCTTTGCGCCTGACGTATTGGGTGAGTTTACCGACTATATGATCGATACTTATTATCCAGAGTGCCGTGATAGTGAGACGCCAGTATTGGCATTTTTAACCTCAGTGGTTGAGCACACTGCGCGGATGATTGCCGACTGGCAACTGATTGGTTTCGCGCATGGGGTTATGAATACGGATAACTTGTCGATTACAGGTAGTACGTTGGACTTCGGGCCTTTTGGCTTTATGGAGCGCTTTAATCCTGCTTGGATCAATAACCACTCTGATCATACTGGGCGCTATGCTTACCAAAACCAGCCTGCTATCGGTCACTGGAACCTTAACGTTTGGCTACCGCATTTCATGCGCCTACCAGGTGTCACTCGTGAGACCCTCGCTGAGTGCTTGGCGCCTTATGAAGCGACCTTTATGCAGCACTATCAACAAGGACTGTGCCGCAAACTTGGCTTGCCGCACGAATCTGAAAGTTTGCGTCTAGCTTTTGAATGGTTGACTTTGTTAGAAGATAACGTGCTCGACTATACCAATAGCTTTCGCGCCCTACTCGGCCTAGTCGCGCCAGATGACCATCCTTATGAGAAAAAACTACTGTCTGTCCTGACCACTGAATTAAATACAGAGGCAAGCCTAGTCTGGCAAGAGTGGTCAACCCGTTATTTGGCACAGATTGAGCAGCAACCCCGCGAGGAAGCTATCTTATCCATGCAAACCAGCAATCCTGTTTATGTCTTGCGTAATAGCATGGCGCAGCGTGCTATCACTGCTGCAGAACAAGGTCAGTTTGAAGAAGTGGATCGGGTGTTCCGTTTGCTATCTCATCCTTATACTGTTCAAGATATTGCTACTGAGCTTGATAGTGCCGCGCCTGCACCTGATGTTGCGCAAATGCCTATTAGCTGCTCGTCTTAACTTCTCTATATTCTGTAACATTTTGAAATATATTCAAATTAAGGTTGATATTTACCCTTATTCTTTGGCATTATTAATCAGATAAATAATGAATATCATTTCATTATATTATTCTTACAAATCACTGCTGCTGACTAGGCAGTGATTTGCCAATAGTGCTAGAATAACTGTCTTTTCTAGCCTGTTTTTTGACCCAATCCCTAACCCATCGTGATGTTTTTGGTCATTAACACCCAATGTTACCTTACCCTTTGATTATTATCATTTAATAATGTTTAAGGGCGAGTCATTATTTTTATCACCATTTAATTTATTCCAACCATGGCAATTATTATGAATGACGATACCAATTCGAATACGGATAAGCTTAGTACCGCACAAGAGCAGTTTGAACAAGCTGCCCTGCATTACCATGAGTTCCCACGTCCAGGTAAAATCTCAGTCACACCGACCAAACAGCTTGCTAACCAACGTGATCTAGCACTCGCCTACTCTCCAGGTGTTGCTGTGCCTTGTCTCGAAATTGAAAGAGACCCAACATTGGCAGCCAAATATACGGCACGTAGTAACTTGGTCGGCGTCATCACTAACGGTACTGCGGTACTGGGTTTGGGTAACATTGGCCCATTGGCATCAAAACCTGTCATGGAAGGTAAAGGCGTACTATTCAAAAAGTTTGCAGGTATCGATGTATTTGATATTGAAATCGCCCAAAACGATCCTGATAAATTCATCGAAGCAGTTGCCTCTCTTGAGCCAACTTTCGGTGGTATCAACTTAGAAGACATCAAAGCACCAGAATGTTTCAAAATCGAGCGTGAACTTCGCGCACGTATGAACATCCCTGTGTTCCATGATGACCAACATGGTACGTCAATCATCGTTGCTGCAGCGATGCTAAACGCGCTATTGATTACTGGCAAAAAAATCGAAGATATTAAAGTGGTCTGTTCAGGTGCTGGCGCCGCTGCTATTTCTTGTTTAGATATTATTTGCGCCCTTGGTGTGAATAAGGACAACATCATTGTTTCAGACTCTCGCGGTATCATCAGTACCAGCCGTGAAAACCTTGATGAAACCAAACAGCGCTATGCTCGTGAGACAACAGCAACGACCATCAACGAAGTGATGGATGACGTCGATATGTTCCTAGGCTTATCTATGCCTGGCACATTGTCTGAAGACATGGTTCGCCGGATGGCAAAAGACCCTATCGTCTTTGCACTGGCCAATCCAACGCCTGAAATCATGCCAGAATTGGCACATGCTGTACGTCCAGATGTGATCATGGCAACTGGTCGCTCAGATTATCCAAACCAAGTAAACAACGCCTTGTGCTTCCCGTACATCTTCCGCGGTGCATTGGATGTTGGTGCAACAACTGTCAACGAAGAGATGAAAGTGGCTTGCGTAAAAGCAATCGCTGCCATGGCTCATGTTGAAGCAACACCAACTGCTAGTGTTCGTAACATTGAAAAAATGCAGAGCTTTGGTCGCGAGTACTTGATTCCTGGTCCTCTAGAGCCAAACCTAATCATCGAGATTGCCTCAGCAGTGGCTAAAGCAGCAATGGATTCAGGCGTTGCAACCTTGCCTATTGATGATATGCAGGCGTATCGTCAACGTCTGTCTGAGTTCGTTTACAACTCAGCATTTGTGATGAAGCCAATCTTTGCTCGTGCCAAATCTGATCCAAAACGCATCGTCTACTGTGAAGGTGAAGACAACAACATCTTGCTAGCAGTGCAAGTGGTCGTTGACGAGAAGCTAGCGAAACCTATCTTGGTTGGTCGTCCTGCTGTGATTGAAGCCAATATCGAAAAACTGGGCTTACGTTTAAAAGACGGTGTGAACATTACGATCGTTAACCAAGACGACGATCCTCGTTATAAAGACTACTGGCAGGGCTATTACGAGAAGAACAAGCGCCGCGGCGTCAGCATTGAGCTTGCGCGCCGTGATGTTCGTCGCAAGACCACGTTGATCGGTTCATTACTGGTCGATAACGGCGATGCTGATGGCATGGTATGTGGTACGTTCAGCCATTATCAATTGCACTTAGAATACGTACAAAGCGTCATTGGCAAAAAAGCAGGCGTTAATGACTTTTATGCGATGAATGCCGTGTTGATGCAAGATCGCAATATCTTTATCGCGGATACTTATATCCACGAAGACCCAACCGCTGAGCAGTTGGCTGAAATGACTGTATTGGCTGCGGATCAGTTACGCCGCTTCGGTATCACGCCACGCGTCGCGCTCGTTTCTCATTCAAACTTTGGCGCCTCAAACCGTACCAGTGCGATTAAAATGCGCAAAGTACATCAGCTACTGACTGATATGAATGTAGACTTTGAGTTTGACGGCGAGATGCAAGGTGATGCCGCTTTGAATGAACATATCCGTTTAAACGATATGCCATCAAGCCCATTAAAAGGCGCAGCGAACTTGCTTATTTTGCCAACGCTTGATTCATCAAACATCGCTTTCAACTTGTTGAAGACAGCCACTGGTAGTGCCTCTATTGGTCCTATCCTGTTAGGTACTAGCAAGCCAGTACATATTTTGACGCCATCAGCAACTGCCCGTGGTATCGTCAACATGACTGCACTTACTGTGACTGAAGCTCAAGATTTCGAAAGCGAAGCCCAGTAGTCAGTGAAACCTCGCATTCAATAAGAATGCGTGATTAAGACGGGTGCTGTTATCTATTCACAAAGCCCGTCTGCTATACTAAAAACAGTCAATGCGACCTATAAAGCATTGGCTGTTTTTTTTGATGTATAGTTAGAAAACTACTAAACTGCTACGGTGTTAGCCTCTCTAGATGTACTACTTATACAATCTGCAGTCGGCTGCCTTGTAGTAATTTTAGATTTCTTTGACTATATAAAAATTCAGCTAATGATACGTTGATAAGCATAGCGGTGATAAGTACAGCAATATTTGGCTAAACAAACAGAGGCTTTTATGCAGATTTACCTTGTGGGTGGTGCGGTACGTGATCGACTCCTGAGACGTCCGATCAAAGATAAAGATTTCGTCGTCGTTGGTGCTACCGTGGCACAGATGCTTGAAGCAGGGTTTCATCAAGTCGGTGCCGATTTTCCGGTGTTTTTGCACCCGACCAGTCACGAAGAATATGCCCTAGCTCGCACAGAACGCAAGCAAGGCTCAGGCTACAAAGGCTTTAGCATACATGCCAGCCCTGATGTGAGTTTAGAAGACGACTTACAACGCCGTGACTTGACCATCAATGCCATGGCAATAGAAGTCACTAGCCTAAATGATGACACCCCTATCAATGGTGACGTCATTGACTATTATGGTGGACTGGTTGATTTAGAAAGCAAAACTTTGCGCCATGTATCAAGTGCATTTAGCGAAGACCCATTACGCGTGCTCCGAACAGCTCGTTTCTATAGTCGTTACTATGATTTAGGGTTCAGTATCGCAGAGGATACCTTGACGCTAATGCGCCAACTGGTCGATTCAGGTGAGCTGACACATCTCAGTAGCGAACGCATTTGGCAAGAGTCCAGCCGTGCGACTATGCAATTATCGCCCCAAGTCTACTGGCAGCAGCTGTTCGAAATCGATGCACTGACAGAGTATTTTGCACCATTGCATCAGGCTTGGGCTGATACTTCAATACGAGAGACCGTACATACTGCGCTATATTTCGCAGGGCAAATGAAATTGAACTTGTCACAGCGTTGGGCACTGCTAATGAGTAGCCTTAATCCATCTCTATTTACCTCAGAGCCTATAAACAAAAACGCGAACAAAGCAGCCAATATAAAAGGCATCAACGATATAGGCAACATGACCAAGGTACCAAAAGCACACACCCAATTTGCCAATTTGTTTGTAAAACAAGCCGAAAATCTCAGCAAGATAAATAGCCTGAGCGCTGCTGAAAAAATCGACCTGATACAAACTTGCGGGGCTCATAAAGAGCCTGATAAATTGTCTCAATTACTCGTGTGTAGTCATGTATTACAACTGGCCTTACAACACCATCAAATGATGATAGCGCTAAACAGTTTTCATGCAGTTAATATGGCTGATATTGAGCCAGATCTGCGCGGCCCAGCGATTGGTGCAGCGCTGCGCCAATCTAGAATTGAGCATTTGCAAGCGCAGCACTTATATTAAAAAAGCTTAAAAAGTAGGTAGGAATGTCATCATGAGCCAAGATTTAAATGGGTGTTCATCAGAGCGTACTGACGCTAGTGCACCCGTCATGCTTGTCACAGGGAGTGCCAAACGTATTGGTGCCGCTATCATTACAGCTGCTCATAGCAAAGGTTACCGCGTCATTATCCATTGTCACCGTAGCATAGAGGACGCTACTATCTTGGCTGACCAACTCAATGCATGTCGTGCTAATAGTGCTTTAATCGTTGTTGCTGACTTAAGTATCGTCAATGACGACAGCGCCTTGGATCTGTTTGTTCAAAATATTATGGACGCCTTTGGCCAGCTCGATGTACTGATACACAATGCATCGCGATTTTATCCCAGCCCGCTTGGTCAAATTACCCATGCACAGTGGGACGAGCTGATGTTGACCAATGCCAAAGCGCCTTTACTGTTGAGCCAAGCACTACTACCCTATCTTAAACAGCAACGAGGTTGTATTGTCAGCTTATTAGATATTCATGCGCAAGACAGACCCTTTAGCAATTATGCTGTCTATAATATGGCAAAAGCGGCTCACCGTATGATGGTACAGTCGTTAGCATTAGAGATGGCACCAGATGTACGTGTAAATGGCGTCGCACCAGGGGTGAATATTCTTCCTGATGCTAATAGCGATCAAGCGATTGCTGAGGCGCAGCAGCAAAATATCATCGCCTCTATTCCTATGCAGCGCGTCGGTACACCTAATGATATTGCTCATTCTGTGCTGTATTTGGTGCAAGCCAATTATGTCACTGGTGAAATGATTACTGTTGATGGGGGTCGCAGCCTGACATTGGCTGGTGGTCAGGTTTGATAAAAAATAGCATTTTATAAAAAATATCTTGATAATGGCCCATTTTTTGCTTGAAAAATTCAAAAAATAAGGTATCATTGTCCGTCTAGCGTTAGGGCCCATAGCTCAGTTGGTTAGAGCAGAGGACTCATAATCCTTTGGTCGTAGGTTCAAGTCCTACTGGGCCCACCAAATTTATAGTGCAAAAAAAATCAGGCTTGTTCGCAGCGATGCGGCAAGCCTTTTTTTATGGGTTTTGAACGATATAATATATTCATGACACCCTATAATAAAAAAGCCAAATGCTACCTCTAACGGTAACATTTGGCTTTTTGTGTGTACTTTATAAAATTAGAAAGAGGTACGGCGATAATTACGGTATGTCGGTAACCAAAAATTGGCTTTTAATTGACGCTCTAAATTCTCTGCAGTGACAGGTAGTGCCAATTTATCTTCAATCGCTTGTTGTGCGACTGCATAGGCTATTTTTTCACTGATCTCTCTAATAACTCTAATTGGCGGTAAGATGGCACCTGGTGCTTTTTCGTGTTCCATAGATATATCTGCAAGTGCTTGGCTTGCCGCCATCAACATATTATCGCTAATGCCCGTCGCACGTGCTGCTAAAACACCCAAACCAATACCGGGGAAAATATAGCTGTTATTACACTGCGACACCTCAAAAGTCTGACCCTCATAAGTGGTATGAGGAAAGGGGCTACCAGTTGCAATAATTGCCTTACCTTTGCTCCAATTAGTCACTTCTTGCGGCGTTGCTTCCACACGAGACGTTGGGTTTGACAGCGGTAATACAATCGGATGTTCCGTATTAGCACATAGCGTTTCGATCACTTCTTGGGTGAATAGACCTTTTTGTCCACTGACGCCGAATAATACGGTTATTTTTGCTTGTTTAACCACTTGCGCTAAACCAAGTTTCTTACTTCTATCCCAGCTTGCAATAGCGGATTCTTTTTGCACTAACGGCTCTTGGAATTTTTGTAGCTCTGTCATGCCATCAGTAAGCAAGCCATAACGATCAACCATAAAGACTTGGCTGCGAGCTTGCTCTTCAGTCAACCCTTCACGCTGCATTTGGCGAATAATATGCTCAGCAATACCGCAACCAGCAGATCCTGCGCCTAAAAACGCGATATTCTGTTGGCTAAGCTTTTGACCTTTATTCAAGCACGCGGCAATCAAGGTACCGACTGAAACAGCAGCAGTGCCCTGAATATCATCATTAAAGCAGCATAATTGGTCACGATATTTATTCAATAATGGTGTCGCATTCTCTTGGGCAAAATCTTCAAATTGTAATAATGCCTCAGGCCAGCGGCGCTTAACGGCTTGAATAAACAAATCTACAAACTCATTATATTCATCACCCGAGATGCGTGGATTTCTCCAACCCATGTACATAGGATCGTCAAGCAACTGTTGGTTGTTGGTGCCGACATCTAACAAAATTGGTAGGCAATAAGCGGGGCTGATACCACCACAAGCCGTATATAACGACAATTTACCAATGGGAATACCCATACCGCCAATGCCTTGGTCGCCTAGGCCTAATATACGTTCACCATCGGTGACAACGATTACTTTCACGTTTTGTTTGGTGGCATTTTGCAGCATGTCATCGATTTTGTGACGCTCAGGATACGAGACAAACAAACCACGTTTGCGGCGATAAATCTGAGAGAATTTTTCACACGCTTGCCCAACCGTTGGTGTGTATATGAGCGGCATGACCTCTTCGATATGCTGTTCAATCAGATGATGAAATAAGGTCTCATTGGTATCTTGGATGTTACGCAAGTAAATATGCTTATCCATATCATTAGTGAATGAGCGAAGTTGATGATAAGCACGTAATGACTGCTCTTCAATCGTCTCAATATTATGAGGCAATAAACCCGTTAAATTAAAGCTATCACGTTCTTCTGATGAAAAAGCACTGCCCTTATTTAATAAAGGGGTTTCTAACAATGCTGGTCCAGCAAAAGGGATATATAACGGACGTTTGGTTTGCATAATAAAATCTTCTTATTAATTATTGAAGGTATATGAATAAAATTTAATGATTTGAATGGTTTGACTATTTCATCGAACTCACAGTCATTATTCAAGTTGATTGAGCGATGCTAAAACAATCGTGGCAGTACAATGGATTGATCAACCCACCACTTGACAGCAAGTGTATCACGAGCAAGAAAGTACAGAGCGCTAATACGAAATTCAAAGTCGAATCAATCAACAAGACAGCAACCAATAATGCGCACTTAAGTACAAATCTTCGGTAGCCAGAAGTAGCGACTGAAGCATCATCTCATTGGCAAAATAAAGCCTGTCAAAGCACGCTTGTCACCGCAGCACCCTATTATACTGGAGTTATGACAATTCTTGAAGCAATCAAGTAAATCACACATCGATTAAATCAAGCGATAACAGACAGAAACAACCTCAAAGATGTGATTTACCATAGCGATAGAGATGGTCAGTATCTGTCCATTCGCTACCCTTCTAGTATGACTGACTCTGGCATTATTGCTTCAATGCATTGACTAAAATGGTCAATGACCTTTATTAGACTGAAGTAATTCATTACTTAAAAGAGAACTGCAATAGCGTTAACGATGTTGCAGTTCTTGAATGGGTAGACTGCTTCAATAAGACTCGTCTACATAGTACGGTTGTTTATGTGTCACCTTTTGAGTTTGAAAAGCGCTATGATGATCATTTAACCCTGTCAGGCGTTGCTGCTTGCCTCACGTTAATCAGCCTCCGATAAAGTCGGGGCGGTTCAGTATTCTCTTAGACCTCTGTATGCAGAATGTGTGTTAAAGAATTTGAATAATGCTGAAATCCATATATTAATATTTAAGGGTATTTATGAATCACTCTATTCATGATGAGGTGCACCTAAGTAATCGTAATCATTGGCTGCGCGCAGCGGTACTGGGTGCAAATGATGGACTGATCTCAACTGCCAGTTTATTGGTTGGTGTTGCAGCGGCAAACCCAAGCAGTCAGACGTTATTACTGACAGGGATGGCAGCACTAACCGCAGGTGCGCTATCGATGGCTGCTGGCGAGTATATTTCAGTGTCCTCACAAGCGGATACTGAAAAGGCTGATTTAGAGAAAGAGCTTTACGAGCTGACTCATAATGCTGAACGAGAGATGCTTGAGCTGACGAAAATTTATGAGGCTCGTGGACTTGATCATGCCCTAGCACATCAAGTTGCCATCGCCTTAACTGAGCACGATGCGCTTGAGGCTCATGCTCGTGATGAGATAGGTTTGACCGATCTTAGCCAAGCAAAGCCGATTCATGCCTCAATTGCGTCAGGCTTGTCATTCATCGCAGGCGCTATACTACCTATTCTTGGTATTTTGATATTGCCAGCGCAATCACTAGTCTGGTCGTTAGCGTCTATAACTTTATTGGGATTGATATTACTAGGTATAGTGTCAGCACGCTTGGGCGGCGCGCCTATTATTCCTGCTACTACTCGAGTCGTAGTTTGGGGTGTGCTTGCCATGCTAGCCACATCGTTGATCGGACACTTATTTGGCGTGGCATAAACATATATTGATAATTATGATAAAGAGTGTAGCTATGAGCGAAAACAATGAGTTGCATCAATGTATTATATGCAAACTAAACTATCCGATAGACAGCCTTATACCTATAGGCACCGTACGAAAAGTGGTTATGGCAGAGATTTCACATGACTTTCCAGAATGCTCATCAAACAACTATATTTGTCAGACAGATTTAAGCAAATATCGCATGCAATATGTCCACTCGTTATTAAAATCTGAGAAAGGAGAAGTGACTGATCTTGAGTACGAATTGATCAAAAGCATGCAAGAGCATGATTTAATCACCAAAAATACTGACAGCACGCTAGATCAAAACTGGACTTTGGGTGAACGATTGGCAGATAAAATTGCAACGTTTGGTGGTAGTTGGTCTTTTCTCATTTGCTTTGCTGTTTTTATAACGGTTTGGATTACTTTTAATACGATGGTTATGGTGACACGTCCAGCTGATCCTTATCCCTTTATTCTGTTAAATCTAATACTATCGTGTATTGCGGCTATTCAGGCGCCGGTCATTATGATGAGCCAAAATAGACAAGAATCAAAAGATAGATTGCGCTCAGAAAATGATTATCAAATTAACCTCAAAGCCGAACTCGAAATTCAGCATTTACATGAAAAATTGGATCACCTTTTGATTCATCAATGGGAAAGGCTGGCTGAAATACAAGAAATACAACTCGATTTATTATCTGAGATGGGCAAAAAAGATTAGGATAATGCGCACCCTACTATTTGAGATAACGCTGAATCCATGTCAAGTAAGTAAAAGCTTCAATGTTTAACGATGACTTGGCAAGAGCACTAATCTTAAAGACGTCGCACAATATCCAGACGATTAAAAATAACTGAAGCAAAACGTACATCCCTAAAACCAAAGAATAGGCCGTCCACATGCTAATGGTTTGCAGTGGCCAAGGTTAATACGCTATAGTCTTCATTGATGGTATCTGATAGGCAGTGACTGGCATACTATACAAATAGCTTTTTATATCCTAATCGCTACTCTGTCAGTGCTGTGTACCTACAAACATGAGCGTACCAGCATCCATTCTTCAACCAATTTTTGACATCCGTGCGAGAACGCACCGTTATTTATCCCACTCAAGGACGA
Organism: Psychrobacter sp. SWN149; assembly: GCF_015864565.1. Lineage (NCBI taxonomy): Bacteria > Pseudomonadati > Pseudomonadota > Gammaproteobacteria > Moraxellales > Moraxellaceae > Psychrobacter > Psychrobacter sp. SWN149. The sequence goes on along the minus strand of NZ_JADYWX010000008.1, from coordinate 20,719 downwards.
TATATGAAAGCACTTAGGACACCTGATTCGTGTTTTGCTAACTTGCAAGATTACGATTTTGAACCGAACTATCTGATGGTCGATGATACTGAAGGCGGTGAGCTGCGGGTGCATTACCTCGATGAAGGTCCACGTGATGCTGACCCTATCTTGCTATTACACGGTGAGCCTTCTTGGTCTTATCTGTATCGCAAAGTCATTCCGATATTAACAGCAGCAGGACACCGTGTGATTGTACCAGACCTTCCTGGTTTTGGACGCTCAGACAAGCCCGCCTCTCGTACTGACTATACGTATCAGCGCCATGTCGACTGGATGCAATCGGTGCTCGATCAATTAAATTTAGAAAACATCACGTTGTTTTGTCAGGATTGGGGCGGCTTAATTGGTTTGCGCCTAGTCGCAGCACATCCTGACAAGTTTGCTCGGGTAGCGGCTGGTAATACCATGCTCCCTACTGGTGATCATGATCCTGGCGAAGGGTTTCGTAAATGGCAGCAGTTCTCGCAAGACACGCCTCAATTCAATGCAGGAGCGACTATCAAAAGTGGTACCACAACGACGCTGTCACAAGCCGTACTGGATGCTTACGATGCGCCATTCCCTGATGAGTCTTATAAAGAAGGCGCCAGACAGTTTCCGTTGCTTGTGCCTACTACACCAGATGATCCCGCTTCAGCAAACAACCGTGCCGCTTGGGTTGAGCTGAGCAAGTGGACAAAGCCTTTTATCACACTGTTTAGTGATTCTGACCCAGTGACAGGTGGCGGTGATCGGATCATGCAAAAGCTCATTCCGGGTACCAAAGGTCAAAACCATACGACCATTGTCAACGGCGGTCATTTTCTGCAAGAAGACCAAGGCGAAAAGTTGGCTGAGCTGTTGCTGAAATTTATCGAAGATAATCCAGCTTAATACATCTTATTCATCACTGTCTTGATATATTAATAGGTTAAACATAGCATCAAAAAACCGCACGCTGTTTAGCGTGCGGTTTTTTATGAGGCATATAACTACTTTTGTAAGAGAAAGAATTATATTGATGAGAAAAGCAAATTTGTGGTCGATATATTAGTAAATTTCTTACAACATGTTCTTAAAAATACCGTCAATATATCTTTCTACTGCCTGCTGATCACTCGTTACTTGGGCATAAGTACGTAGACCGATGATTTGAATCTGAAGATAACGTGCCAACTCGATCGGGTCTTTGTCTTTGCCAATCTCACCGCTGTCGACAGCTTGTGCAAACAGCGTGGCAAATGATGCTTCAATACCTTCTAGGATGCTTGTGGCATGAGCCAACAATTCTGGACTGTCATTTTGCGTAAGCTCGGCGACTGTTTTTACAATCATGCACATACCGCTTGGCGCAGTGGCTCTATTACAGACAATCACTGTATGAATAAAATGCTTTAAGCCGTCCAGTACCGTGTCTTTTTGCGCCACACAGTCCGCCAAACGCTTGGCACCTTCAACAGCGTAACGATTGAGCGATTCTTTAAATAACTTGTCTTTACTACCGAAAGCGGCATAAATACTACCTGGATGCATGTTTACCACGTCTTGCAAATTGCGCATTGAGGTTGCGTGATAGCCTTTTTCCCAGTAGAGATTTTTTGCTTTTTCGATCACTTCATCGCGATTGAACTTTATCGGAGCACTCATAATTTTCACCTTAATATCTTTGCCTTAACATCTATGTTAAGGCAAAGTTTGTAGAATCAACCTTAGGGCATGCCCTAATCACTGGTTTTAATCACTTTTTACATTGTAAGACTTATTTAGCCTTTTTGCTGTGATTAGCTATTTTTGTCAAAATTTTGCGGATACAGCGCGCGTGCTGCTACGTCATCGAAGTCTGTCTTGAAGTCGATACCTTTAGGGATATCACGGGCTTTTTGTACAGCAGGACGCGCATCAATGCTGGCAAACCAGCGCTTTAGATTTGGGTAATTATCCAAGCCGCCCTCACCTAGCACAAACGCCGCCTTATCAACCCAGCCCCAAGTAGAGATATCAACGATCGAATAGCTATCGCCGACCATATACTCACGGCCTTCCAAATGTGCGTCTAGCACTTCATAGTGACGCTGTGCTTCACGCAAATAGCGGTTGATGGCATAAGGGATTTTCTCAGGTGCTTTGTGTTGAAAGTGAACTGATTGACCAGAAAAAGGACCCAAACCCGATGCGACAAACAGCAGCCATGACAGCATCTCGCTACGATCTTCTGGCTGTCCTGCCAGCAATCCTGTCTTTTCAGACAAGTACATTAAGATAGCGGTAGAGTCAAACACACGCTTGCCATCATCTTCTAGGGCTGGTGTTTTGGCGTTTGGGTTAATAGCACGGTACTCAGGCGTATGCTGCTCCCCTTTTAGCGTGTCTACTGCCACAAGCTCATAAGGCAGCCCAGTCTCTTCAAGAAACAGTGCTACTTTCATTGGGTTTGGGGTTTGGTGAAAATAAAACTTAAGCATGATTTTATCCTATTGTGTGTACAGAGTAATCTGTTGCCTGTAAAGGTTGTAGAGAGACCATAAGAAAATATACATCATAAATAATTCAGGATCAGTCCTTCTAAGTAGCTGCTGATAGATAGCGACTTATAGATCATGACTTTTAGATAAATACTTTCTTTATTGTCTGATAAGTACTATAGCTATAAATGAACACTCGTTCAAGTACTGTTATGTATTGGTGGCACAAATACAATACTGCTTCAGTCACTCATGCCGTATTTATAGAGATGTTCTTATAATCCATATAGCTCTTACACCAACAATCAAAGGTAAAAAACACCAATGCTTGCACATGCCCACTAAATATTCTCATCGCTAATTACACAGTGTTACGTGATTAAGATACTGATATTAAATAGATAAATTCAATAACCCAAGGAAATGTAATCATACCATTACAATTTAATTAAATGATTACTCAAATAATTATTGAGCGATTGCTCAATATACTTTATAGTAATCTCTATTGACTCGCTTACTAAGCAAAAAAGTCGCTGATTTTGAGTAATCACTCAAGCCAATTACTAAATTGAAATCGGCAACTGCTTTAAAGCTGGCATGAAAACTCTAAAACAAACCAAATCTTACACCTATTATTAGGAATAATATTATGACCGACTTTACCCTTCACGATAAAGACAGCGCCCCACAAGAAAGCAAAGCACTACTTGACGTATCTATCAACGCTTTTGGTATGGTGCCAAACCTACATGCAGTCATGGCTGAAGCGCCAGGTTTGCTAGAAGGCTATCAACGTCTGCATGAATTGTTTTTAAACAGCAGCTTTGACGATGAAGAAACCACTGTCGTATGGCAAACCATCAACGTTGAACATGCTTGCCATTACTGTGTTCCTGCCCATACTGGTATTGCCAAAAGCATGAAAGTAGATGACGCTATCACTGATGCACTACGTGATGAGACACCACTACCAACAGCACGCCTAGAAGCCCTTCGCGATTTCACACTTTCTGTGGTTCGTGGTCGTGGTAACGTTGATGATAGCGCAGTGCAAGCGTTCTTGGATGCTGGCTACACCAAACGTCAGATTCTAGAAATTATCCTAGGGGCTGCTCAAAAAGTCATGAGTAACTACACAAACCATCTGGCCAATACCCCAATCGACAAACCATTCCAAAAATTCGAATGGCACAAAGCTGACTAATCTATTTAGCCGTTTACGATAGCTCAATTTACGGTAATATAGTTTATTTGATGTTTTCATACTGTTGTTCGAAACATCTTCGGGCAGCAGTTTTTTCGTTTTAACCTATCGCTAATGAGGGATCATATGCAGCATTCAGAAAAACCATTACAAATAGATATTGTGTCAGACGTTGTATGCCCTTGGTGTGCGATCGGTTATAGCCAATTGGATGAAGCATTAAAGCAAACCAATACGCCTTTTGAGATACACTGGCATCCTTTTGAGCTAAATCCTAACACGCCAGCTAAAGGACGCAACTATCGTGAGCACATCATGGAAAAGTACGGCAACACTGCTGAAGACGTTCAAGAGAACCGAGATAGAATGACAGCAGCAGGTGCAGAAGTCGGTTTCAACTTCCAATTTACCGATGACTTTCATACCTACAATACATTCAACACCCATCAGTTGCTACATTGGGCAGATCAACAAGGGCGCATGCATGACCTAAAACAAGCATTGTTCATCGCACATTTCGTTGATAATCATAATGTGGGTGACAGCACTGTGCTTGCCGATGTTGCCGCCAGTATTGGACTCGATCGTACTGAAGCGCTCGCTGTTATCGAAGATCAGCGCTTTGCTGAAGACATACGTCAGTCGGTACAACACTCCAAGCAGCAAGGCATTCAAAGCGTACCATCCGTTATCTTTAATGGTCGTCATTTGGTAAGCGGTGCCCAAGGGGTCGAAAATTATAAAAATATTCTAAAGCAATTGGCAGACATGCCCGACTAGCGTTGGCATTCAAAAAGCCAAAGCTAAAACCACCTATTAGCAATTGTCTCACGCTGCACCTATCACTTAAAAAGGTATCATAACTATGTCAAATTCTACTCATTACGAGCCGCCCAGCATTTGGACGTGGGATGCAGAAAGCGGCGGTAAATGGGCCAGTGTCAATCGCCCTATCGCTGGCCCAACGCATGAGGCAGCTTTGCCTCGTGGCAAACATCCTTTGCAGATCTATTCAATAGGGACACCTAATGGTCAAAAAGTGACCATCATGGCGGAAGAGTTGCTAGCGTTAGGCGTCACAGAAGCTGAATATGATGCGCACCTTATCCAAATTGGTGAGGGAGATCAGTTCTCATCAGGATTTGTGGATGTCAATCCAAACTCAAAAATACCTGCCTTGTTCGATACTGATACCGGTAGCCGTGTATTTGAGAGTGGCGCCATCTTGTTTTATTTGGCCGAAAAATTCGGAAAAATGCTGCCCAAAGATGCCGCCGCCCGTACCGAAGTAATGAATTGGCTGTTTTGGCTGCAAGGGTCTGCGCCTTATCTAGGTGGCGGTTTCGGACACTTTTACTTTTATGCGCCAGAAAAGTTTGAGTACCCTATCAATCGATTCACGATGGAAGTCAAACGCCAATTAGACGTATTGGATCGAGAGTTGGCAGAGAACCGCTATTTGGGCGGAGATGAGTATACGATTGCTGATATCGCCACTTGGCCTTGGTATGGCAATCTGATACTAGGTGAGGCATATAATGCAGCCGAATTCTTGCAAGTTGAAAGCTATAAAAACGTGCGCCGCTGGGCAACCGAGATTCTTGAACGTCCTGCTGTACAGCGCGGCCGCAAAGTAAATCGTACGTGGGGCGAACCATCCGAGCAGTTACATGAACGTCACGATGCGTCAGACTTTGAGTTAAAAACCCAAGACAAGATAGACACTCAAACAGATAAATAATATTTTATATCAAGCAATAGCCACCTAGTTTAAATAGATTTATTAGGTGGTTTTATAACCAATGTTAACGTTTTCCATGACTACTTTGGACTACTGTAAACATTCAATACTTTTACATTTATGACTGTTAAGGTATGGATGTAAAAATGATAAAAACGCCACTAAAAAGGATAATATTATGTCAAACGATTATGCACAAAAAATTCAAGCTGGCGCTACTTTCCCCGAAATGGAAGTGCAAGTGCTGAACGGAGAAATGACTCAGTTAGGTCAGCCTAAAAATGGTCATGATTGGAAACTGGTCGTGGTCTATCGCGGCAAACATTGCCCAATTTGCACCAAATATCTGAATACGTTAGAGACTGTCCTGCCTTCATTTTATGACAACGGTGTTGACGTGATTGCCGTCTCTGGTGACAGCAAAGAGCAACTAGAAGGCCATTTGAATGATTTAGACATCAGCTTCCCTATTGCTTATGGTCTCACTGTCGAGCAAATGAACACGCTAGGTCTATATGTCTCTGATCCACGTTCAGAAAAAGAGACAGATCATCCATTTGCAGAGCCTGCTGTCTTTGTTATCAATGGTGATGGTAAAATTCAAATCGTTGATATCTCAAATGCGCCTTTTGCAAGACCTGATCTTGAAGCATTGGCAAACGGCTTGGTTTTTGTTAGAAAGCCAGAAAACAACTACCCAATTCGCGGTATGCATCAATAAGTACTATTAGCTTGATAGCTAAATGGTCAGACATAGCACCTTGTTATCTTTGACTGTTTGGCTAATGCACAAATAAGTAAGTAAAAAACGATAAGGGCGTATTGAGGAGAATTCTCAGTACGCCCTTATTTTTGCCTGTTTTTTCGCTATTCTTTTCTTATCTAGGGCTTATCATTGGACAACCTATCTATTTTATTCTAGATGGACTATAAGATATCTATTATCTAAGATAATCTGTTGTGTATTATTTGTTGTCAACAGTCGTACACTGAGATTTATTTCTGCTAAAATCATACCGTGATATTCTCAACACCTCATCAGAAGTATGAGCAAAAAGGATTTAATATGCGATTGAAATCGATCGTTCAAAAACTACATGAACGTGCGCCTATGTTGGGCAAAGCTGCCTCGCTTACCACTGCCACCAGCGTTATCACCTTTAACAGCATGCTGGCTGGACTGCCTATCTGGGTGATGGGTACAACCAAAGCCATCACTGGTGCTGCCATTGCGGATAAAGCAGTCATCGATGTGACCAATTATTGGATCAATAGCAATAATGCGCTGATCGATAACGTATTGCCAAAAAAAGACTGGCGCATCAGTTTGCCTGATGACGTGCATATAAATGGTAAGTATTTACTGATGAGTAACCATCAGTCATGGGTCGATACCAGCATCGTGCAATATATCAGCGAAAAACGTTTGCCATTGACGCGGTTTTTTACCAAGTTTGAGCTCATCTATATTCCAGTCATTGGTCAAGCTTTTTACTTTCTTGATTTTCCAATGATGCGCAGACATTCTAAAGAAGCTGTTGCCAAAAATCCTGCATTAAAAGGCAAGGATATCGAAGAGGCAAAACGTGCCTGTGCATTGCTAAAAGACAAACCATTCACGCTATTGAATTATTTAGAGGGCACACGCTTCACTCCTTCTAAAAGTAAACAACAGAACTCACCTTATACCCACTTACTCAAGCCACGTGCGGGCGGATTGTCACTTGCTATCAGTGCATTGGGCGAAGAAATTGATGGTATTTTGGATATGACGATTGTCTATCCTGATGGCGTGCCTACTTATAGTGACCTGTGGAAAGGCAACATCAAACGTCTGGGCGTCGATGTGCGACATATCGAGATACCTCCAGCGCTATTTACGGCTATAAAAGAAGGTGGCTATGAAGCAGACGAGAGCATAAAAGCGCAGATGTTTGAATGGGTCGAACAGATATGGCAGCAAAAGGATCAACTTATCACGGACATGCTTGCCGAATTTGAAACCACAGATGAGACTAAGGATGCAGCCAAAAGCGCCTAGCAGATACTGATGGCCATCTACTTTATTGTTTGATAACCTTATAATATGCTGCTTGTCTGTCTCTCTGTGGGTTAAATAATGACAAGCCCTAGCTTAAACAAGGTGACGCCATACAATGATAAAGTTCCGTGAAAAATGGTTTTGGGCATTATGTCTGGCTGTATTGGTACATGTAGCTGTTTTTTTCATTTTTTATATGAACATGAATAAGACAGACTCGTTAGACGTTGCTAGCAGCAGTATAAATAAAGACGAACCTTTGGCTATTAACAGTCAAGACTCGTCTGTTACAGACAAAATCTACACCACAACGCTCGAAAGTACGACAGCATCTGACAGTACAGACTCTGACAGTGGTGATAGTGATGTTGATGCTGCTGATCGTACAGGTACTGACACATCCAGCCGTACCGAACTGACGAGCAGTAGCAAAGAAACGTCTGCTAACACGCCAAGCAGTATTGAAGATAACGCTCAAAAACTAGGGTCTACTGCTAAAAAAACTGCTCAAGAAAATGATGTCCCTACTCAAAAAAATGCACGTCAAAATAACAAGCTTCTAGAAAACCAATTGAACGAAAACACTCAATCGTTAGTGACAAATTCTACTGAAACCTTAGAGACGTTCAGAAATAATGCAGGACTGTTGGATATCGATGTTCCCACACGCCAAAGTAATGTCAAACTAGATAAAGACTATTTATCCGCAAAATCTGAAGTAGAGGAAATCAACAATCAATTAAGCTCAGCCATCAATGAAGTCAAAAAGCGCAATCAGCAAAAAATTGATAACAGGCAAGCATTACGAGATGAGACAATCATTCAAAGTGGTCAAAACTCGATAGAAAGTTCTGAATGAAATTCTCAGTTTCAAATATAGGACTATCATTCAGTTTATATACGATGCTAGCCTATATAACACAAAACCCCAGTCATTGACTGGGGTTTTGTTATGCTATCAGCCTTTGTAGAGTCAGCAATTAAGCACTTATCCTTGTACTATCGCTCACCCAGACCCTCTGATAAGGTCTTAGTAATCGGCTTAGTCAGGTAAGACAACACAGTCCGTTCCATCGCTTTGATATCCACTGATGCCGTCATACCAGGCTTGATGATGATTTCATCACCGCGACCTTTAAACTCAGCACCATTAATTACGATCAGCACGCGATAGTAAGGCTCTTCTCCTTTTGGCGTTTGCTCCATCAGTGTGTCTGGACTGATATAGTTGACCGTGCCCCTCATCGCCCCAAAAATAGAATAGTCGTAGGCATCAAGCTTGACCGTCGCATCTTGCCCTTCTCTAACATAAGCAATGTCAGCAGGGCTGACCTTGGCATCGATAACCAAATCACTACTGGTCGGTAAAATCTGCATAATGACCTCACCTGGCTTGACCACACCGCCGATAGTAGTGACATTGATATTCTTAATTTTCCCATCTGTGGGCGACATCAAACGCTTTTCTTCTAGCACTTGCGCGCGGTCTCGTAATTGTTCAAGCTCAGTATCTAGTTCCTCCTGAGCTTTGGTCATCTCAGCCTGTGCTTCTTCAAAGTACTTGTTGCGCTTGTTATTAATCTGCGCTTCGATATCAGCCACTTGGCGGCTCAGCTTGATGACATCAGCCTGACTGACATCGCCATACTTGAGTAATGGCTCATTCATGCTCAGCTCTTGTCGAGCGAGCACTAGCATTTTTTCAAGAGAAGACACCTCTTCATTGATGGCCTGACGGCGTCGATTGTAGAGCGCTCTTTGGTTTTGTACATATTCAGGATATTGCTGTACCCCTTTAGGAAACACCAATGGCTTTTCAAAAATTTCAGCATTTAATCTCGCCAATTTCGCGGTCAACGCCGCTGTTTTAGACGCTGAATTATCAACAGCAGCTTTGGCACGTTCTTCTTCTAAGACGACCAGTAGCTGCCCCGCTTTGACCTCTTGGCCTTCTGAGACCGCAAGCTTAGTCAATACGCCGCCCTCTGATGCTTGAATCTCTTGCGTGCGAGCGCTGGCAATGACGGTTGCTTGTGCGCGGGTGACTTGATCGATTTTGGCAAACGATGCCCAAACAATCAAAGCAATGATACCAATCAAAGCGATCCAGATACTCAATCTTGAACGATCAACTTTGGGCTTGGTGGGTGTGTACTTATACTCTGACATGCCTACTTCCCTTGATCGTCTGTTGGTTTTTTAGCACTGATGGGTTTTACACTGATGCTTTGCACTCTAGATCTAATAGGCGTTGAGTCATCAGCACCCTCTTTTGACGGTTGTTTGGTCTTATCAACGATTTTGTCTTTTTGCTGTATGGTCGTCTTATTTTTTAATTGATCATTTTTTCGGAGTTCATCGAGTACCGCCTGTTTTGGACCATCGATGATAATACGCTGATTGTCCATGATAATAAGACGGTCAACCAAATCTAGTAATGCGGTTTTGTGGGTAGACACGATGAATGTCTGTCCCTTCGTCAACTCCTGACGCAGCACTTGTAGGCAGCGCTGCTCTTGGCGATTATCCATAGAAGCGGTGGGCTCATCTAACAAGAATACATCAGGTTTGGTCAATAGTAATCGGGTGAATGCCACCAATTGCTTTTGTCCACCTGATAGACCTTTACCACCTTCACTGATTGGTAAATCAAGACCGCTTGAGTGGCTAGACACCAAGTTAATCAGCCCCGTTCTATTCAACGTATCTTGTAGGATATCATCGTCGGGTGCAGCCATACCAATCAATAGGTTCTCACGCAGGGTTCCTTGAAACAATCGATGGTCTTGCTGCAAATATCCCAAACGTTCGCTCAGCGTATCACGGCTGATTTGATGAATATCCAACCCATCCAATAACACTCGACCTTCTGTAGGCGCATACAGACCTGCCAGCACTTTGAGTAAGGTAGACTTGCCTGAGCCAATCGGCCCAAGTATCGCTATACGCTCCCCTGGTTTGATCACTAATTTTGGCACATTGATGGCTGGTCGATCATTGCCTTGGTAGTTGAATGTCATGCCATCACACTGATAGGCACCTTTAATATGTGTGGGCGACAATGGGTAGGCAACGCCTTGATTGTCTTGCTCTAAGGCAAATAAACTCTCGATATTTGATTTGGCCGCCTTAGCATGTGCATATTGTACCAACAGACCTGGTATGGCCATCACTGGTGCGAGCACCCTACCACCGAGTATCGAGCAGGCAATCAATCCACCCATGGTCATATCGCCTTGCATCACGACAAACGACCCGACGATCACAATACCGACATAACTGGTTTGCTGTAGCATCTGCGTAAAATACGTCAGATTGTCGTTGGCATGCTTCATGTCCAGATCATTTTTGATCGTGACATCCATCACATTGAGCCAGCGCGACAGAAACTTCCAACTACCCGCGCCTGCTTTTATGGTTTCAACCCCTTCCACAGCCTCGACGAGCAAGCCTGTTTTGTAATAAGAAGCCTTGGCACCTTCTGCTGCAATCGCATCAATACGTTTGCGTGCGATCAATCCCATCGTGATAGCGATGACCGCAGCAATCACCGGTACGACTGCAACTAAAGGAGAGCCGATAAAAGCGATCAAACTGATAAAAATAATGGTCATGGGCAAATCGACCAATCCGAACAATGTACTGGCCGTAAAAAAGCTGCGTACTTGCTCATAACCGCGGAGCTGCGCTGCCATTGAACCCACTGACCCTGGCATCTGATCGATACGGACTTTAAGTAGACGTTGAAACACTTCTCGAGACAGATACTGATCGAGCCCGACGACCACTTTATCCATGATGCGTGAGCGTGAGAATTTCATGAACGCTTCGAATATAATGACCAAGAACACGCCACTTGCCAAAATAATAAGTGTGTATTCGCTACGTGTCGGTATCACACGGTCATAAACCTGCATCGAGAATAGCGACACAGCCAGCGCGAGCATATTGATCAAAAATGTTGCAATAACTGCTTCGACAAGGATGCCTTTATAGTTGCCTAAATCAGACTTGAGCAAATCAGAGAATGAGGCTTTTCGCTGCTTAACATGGTCGTCTTGTAGACGAATACGTAATACCAATGACAGCTCATCGACACGCGTATGCACTTGCTTATCTGCTTGTCTAAAATTCCAGATTTTTTGCGGGGTTTGGCTGTCGATCACGCCCCAACCGATATCTGAGCGATAAGCCAATAAAGGCAGAAACGCGGCATCAGGCTGCTCTAATATTTCAGGCGTGTCTGTGATACCAATACCTTTGAGTACTGCAATGACACCGCCCAACTCATGAATGCTTTGTCCTTGTCTATCCGATAGCTCACTATGGCGCTTAACAACATCATGAAGCCGTATGTTATCGACAGGATAACCTTGCTGCCCAAGCAAATGTTTAATAGCATCTGTCAGCGTCTCGGTAAAATTCGGCTCACTTGACTGTGGCAATGCGTCATGATGACTCACAGATTGAGAGGATGTCGTTTGTAAAGGTGCACTCATATGAATCACTTATTTGATATTTGAGATAATTGCGTATCCAAGATACTGTAGACGATCTGATATGACGTTTTTATTTAGTTGTTTGCCATATCGCCTTGGTCGGTTATCGGTGTAATACTATAGTCATCATTTAACATGAGGTATTCGCCATTATTCAAACTTTGCTCTGCCGTCTCAGGTAAGTTAATCTCAACATACTCTTCTGCTGTGTTTTTACCATAACCAAAGTTTTCACTAGCCGCAGCCGCGCGCTTGTCTTGCTTCTGCAACCATTCTTTGACAGAGGCTGTCGGGCTAAATAAGGTTACAGGCTTACGATTATGAGAGAACTGTTGCCACGGCATCAGACCAAAATCTACTTGTAACCGATAAAAAGCACCGAGTATCTCCGCACGAGTCTGTACCAGTTGCACTTGATAATCATTATGCTCACGCACCGCATTGAGTACCTCAAGCCATGACTTACGTCCTGCAATGAACTGTCTGCGATAGGAATTTACCACAATCTGTGCCCCTGCAACCGCAGCCACCAGCGATGTCTCTCGATCCTTGGCGCTCACAAATTGCTGGTACTGTACTTGAATTTCCTCTATGACATTACGGCGAGCTGCTTCTTGAGATTGTATCAAGCTATTGACTTCTGCTTGTGAGGCACGGGCGAGCGCAAAATTAGAAAATCCTGCCCCTGGTGCATAGCTTAGCCCCAATGAAAACTGACCATCGTTTTCTTTATTTTCGTGATAGTAAGCATGTTCATACTGAGCATAGACGGTCGGGTATCGAGACGCTTGCTGCGATTCGACACCTTGTTTAGCAGATTCGATTTGAAAGTGCTCTTTTACGACAGTAGGGTTATAAAACCCCACCCGATCAAACGCCATTTTCTCAAAATCAACGGCCTGTCTCTTGGCCTCACTCACCAATACTTTGATGTTTGGCACACTTGTTGAGCTCAATTGGGACAATGGTTGACCGATGATTTGCTCAAGCCTAGCAGCGGCAATTCGTTGCTGCTCGACTGCCGCCTGATAAGACGTTTGCTCTTGTAAGATGCGATTGGTCACCAGATCCAACTCGATACGAGCCGATACGCCTTGACCCACGCGGCGCTGCATCATGGCCTCAAAATCATCAAGCTCTTTTAAATTATCGATATGCACTTGTTGCTTGTTGACGGCTTGAATATAGCTTTGCCAAGCCTCAATCGTCGTTTTGGCCACGAGGTTTTGTTGCTCATAAACATACTCTACCGCAGCTTTGTCATCAAATATGGCTTGATTGACATCTGCGGTGAGCTTCCCCCCTGTCCATAATGGCTGACGAATGGTTACCTCTGAGACAAAGTCATTGTCTCTATCGTAACCTGAGCTCACGCTTGGCGTCGGTAAAAGATTCAATTTGGCGGCATTGATTCCTTCGGTGGTCGCTTGTTGGCTCGCTCTGGCCGATCCGACTAAAGGGTGCATTTGAACCGCTTGAGCAACCAGACTGTTGATCTGCAAATCTTGTACTGCCGCTTGCGCTGTCATCGTAAAGCACATACCAGCCACCATAATCGCGATATGATGACGCACTGATAGGCTACAAAATAGCTGCTTTTTATTTAACAATTTTTTCATATGAAGTTTCAGTGGTTGGCCTTGTGAAGGTGCTTTTAACGAGATGTTTAGTGTTTATGCAACAAACCTTACTAAATTTGACTTGATAAGGCAACGAGAGAATCAATCAAACGATGTTCGCTATATTATTCATCATAAAATAAACGTGATGGATTTTTGATATAAATATACTAAAACCTTCTTTCACTTAATAATTTTGCGAAAAAAGATAAAGCCATACTCAATAAATGATAGAAAAAATATTGACTCTGATACTGTTAGAATTATCGTAATAATGAAATCATACGCCATATCAAGGGTATCAATATCCAAGGCGCTAACATAAAAGGTACCAGCGATAGCATCTGACAAAATCTTCTCTGATATCAGCCTTGTAATAATGGAGATAACCCCACAAAATCACTACCGGTGCGCGAGCCTTTGATCAAAATAACGTCATTCGGTTGCCATAGACTTTTTATATAATTAGCCAAATCAGCAACGTTGTCAAAATGTTCGCCTAGCATGTCTTTAGGTAGTACCTCGCGTAGATACTTCATTTCTTCACCATGAGTGATAACAAGGTCAGGTTTACTCTCTAGTATAGGCACTGACAAGCTTTGGTGCATCTCTTTGGTTTTTTCACCCAAATCAACCAAGCGTCCCAATACAAAGATAAAGCGCTTACTAGCATCTTTTTGTGCACCAAACAATGACAGCGCGTTGACCATAGACTCGTACAGGGCATTCCAATTGTCATCGAGAATACTCACCTTACCGCCAGTTACTGCAACCTCGTGTGTTAACAGCCTTCCTTCGATAGATTGGTATTGACCAATATTCTGACAAGCCTTGTCCAAGTCTTCACCTAGCGCATACATCACTGCAAACGCTGCGATGGCACTTTTTGCCATACCTGCTGTTGGCATTGGTATAGAAAATGAATAGCTTCCGCGATTGGTATCAAGTGCCACCTGACTGCCAAAATAGGTGCTTTCTATGTTTTGTATACGTATGTCACTATCTACATGGTCGCCATATATAAGGACGCTTTTAGCGTGCTTACGGGCATAGCCTAGCACCTGATCAAAGTGCGGTAAATGAGCCCCAACGACTGCAATAGCATCACCCACCAGACCATCAAACACCATACATTTAAAACGTACTGCCCGCTCTAATGTTTTGACCATCTCAATTTGTGAGATGCCAATTTCTGTTATGAGTGCCACGTTAGGACGCAAGAAACGCGTGACGGGTCCTCGGTTCATCCATAGGGCGCTTTGAGCCACCTCTATGATAGCTGCATCATGATTTGGTGATAAGCTTGCGAGCATGCCAAGCACACCCACACGAGAGTTATAGTTCGCTAATGAGGTCAACACATGCTGGTCGTCACCCATCATGGTTCGTATCATATGGCAAGTACTAGACTTACCCACTGTACCTGTGACTGCTACAATCGGTTTGGCAAATCGAGTACGAGCAGCAATGCCTATTTCCATCCAAGCTTTTATTGGGTCATCTATCTGTAATATAGGAAAATCAGGATGCAAATTTTTTACAGGATGATCAACAATAGCACCTGCCAAACTGTCTTGAAGCTTTAACAGAAAATCATGTCTATCAAATGGTTTTGGTTTTTTTATGCTGTTTTCATGAGCGGCTCGGTTGTCATTATTGTTAGCAACAAACATGACTTTACCGGAGGCCAGACCTACATGACTCCAACCAGCGACGATAGAATCCACATACCAATCAGCAGGCGGTGCAACCAGCCATTTTCCATGCGTAATTAACGCCAGTTGTTCTGCATTCCACGTACCGTTGGTATGATTGTCATAGACTTTATCAGTAAAAGCTTGACGGTAATGCATGTGCTTGGCCAGCTGATCAGAATACTTGACCTTATCAGCCGACAATACAAAATGAAATGGCAATGCCACAAAGGCATGCTGCTTTTTATTGTCTACAATACCCACTTCTAACTGTAGAACACCATCCTCCCATGCGGCCATAAAAGGTGGACGTAATCCATAAAAGTCACGATATACCTTATCAGTACGCCAGTGTGAGGTTGGGATGAGCCAATCACAAGGATCGTGATCAGACCCAACACCCCACGGACGCATTTTTTCAGTGGCAAAGGTAGGTTTTGCCCTAAAATGTATTCGAATATCCTCTGATAATACTTCACTGGTTCGCCAAAAACTCTCTATCCATAACATACGGCGGCGGTTAAAAAATCTTGGACTGGCCCTTACACCTACCAATTGCAACGCACCAAAATGAATCGGCTCAATGCGAGCATCTGCCGGTACGTCATCAAAGACTAAAGCGCTACGCTCTTGTGCTGACCACTGAGCATAATTGATACGCGGCTTTTTCAAAGGAGGGATGTTCGCTTTTGGGTTGATAGACGCGGTGCTTCTTTCTTTTTTTAAGCTTGGCTCAATCACCAGCGACAAGCTACCATCTTCATGCAATGACGACTGACTACCCATTGCCGCACACATAGAAGCAAAGTCACGACTGATAGCCACAGCTTGTTCACCCGTTGCAGGTTGCGTTTGACCGTATCCCACGTGTATCGGATAAAACCTGATACGCTCAATACCGCTTAGGCCAATCTCTAGCTGAAAAACACCGCCAGCTTTAGGTGTAGAAACCATAGCATCAAACAGTAGGTCGCCCGCATCATGTATAATCGGCTTAGACTTATAAACCTCTATTCCTTGTAACTGATGAGCGGATGCACCTAATACAGCATCGGCGCCTGCATCTATTAATCGATGCCCAATTTCTATTTCATCTAAATCAGGTCGTTCCACTCGATTGGCACCCCAATGGATCGCAACCAAAACCAAGTCTGATTGCTCTTTGGCTAATTTAAACAAAGGCGTGTAAGTGTCTGCCCATAGCGAATGATCTTTAGGATCAATATACGCTGCACCCGCAGTCTCTTCAGTCGCCGCAAAATACGCAATGGTGGCATCTACCGAAAAGAGGGCCACACGAATGCCGTTGGGTAACTGATGGTACAAAGGGGCGAAAGCGGTTTCTTTATTTTTGCCAGTACCAATAGAGTCAATGCCTGCTGCTGCTAATATCTCTTGCTGCTGTAACAGTGCTACTGCCCGGTAGTCACCGCTATGATTGTTTGCGCAAGTCACTGCATTTATGCCAGCAGTACGCAGTATCTCGACCATTTCGGGACGCGCACGATAATAGTAATGACCACCCCTGCCTTTCGCTCTGCCTTGATTACCCAGTACCGAAATCACGCACTCTAAGTTCACAATGGTAAAATCTGACTCTTTTAAGGCGGCTATATCCAATACACTGTCTATACCATAACGCTTGGTTAAAAAATGCTGTCGTCGCCCTAAATTTACATCACCACCCCATGCTATCGTAGATTTATTTGACTCTTTTGCGATTACTGGGACAAGTGGTTGCTCAGTGACACGATTTATGGTCGAGAGAATATTGGGATAAGTATTATTATCAAGCAGCTGTTGATATGCCACTAGCCCTGATAAATAATGCTCTACATCATCAATTCGTACTCTGAACGAGTGATGACGGATAAAAAACCCATGCAAAATGGTTTGTGGCGCTTTAAAAAACATCGCCATCTCTGGAAAGAAAAAACCATTCATCAAATGATTGGCACGCGCATGTAGCGCTTTATAAAACTCTTCAACATCAAAACCTGCTAATACATCTTGAAATTCAGGATGCTCATCTAGTTTCAAAAGCATTTTGTGAAACGCCATAGACAGCTCAAGCAAGGTCGGAAAAGTAGTGATACGGTTTTTGATAAAATCGGTATAGCCTTTAATATTATCTACTGCAAACTGAAAATACTTTTTTTCAGGCTTATAAATGATCAACTCGTTTGAACAGTAAGACAACCAATGGTCATGTGCTTGACGATGCTTGGCAGCAATGAAATAATCAAAAGCGCGAGTGACGCAATTAACCCAGCGTTCATCTTTAGTCAGTCCATATAGACGCATTAATGCAAATGCCGCCTCCCCATCATAATAGATGATGCGGTTTTTGGCTTTGAGTGATAAATCCTTACTGTGCAATACATGGACGAAGCTACCGTCCTCTTGTTGCATCGCGATAATACCTAACGCTAACTTGGTTGCTAGCTCATGATATTTACCTGCGAAAGGCGTATCCTCAAATACTTGTAAATACTTCACCAGTGCCAGTATCGCAACCGCATTGGCACCTAGCTTAATCTCTCCGCCTGTATCTATCACATATGCTTTGTCATCATAAATTTGAATAAGCTCATCAATCAAATAGCCCATCGCATTATCAATATTGTTCCGCATATCAGTCAAAGCAGTTGTCGTATCATCGTTACGGGCGGTATAAAAACCACGACAGGCTTCATAGCCTTCTATCAATGCATAAGTACTACTGGCATGGCGCAGGCTATTGTACGTATCAATGGTACGGTCAAAACAAGGGAAATAGCCATATACATATTTGCCTGATGGCGTGACCTGCTTTGCGAGGTAATGCGTGGCCTGCTCAATAATGGGTTGGGTCCTGCTTGCCGACAAGGGTCGTAATTTACGATGGCCCTTATGACGAGATTTGGTTTCGAGAGTGTGGTACTCACCTGTCTCTATATTTATAAACACACCAGCGGTATTAAAGCTAACAACAGGTAGATCATCGTGAAAGTTGGGGATTTGGCTGCTGCCATGACGCGCCTTCAGATACACGTTCAAGTTGTTAGCATTGACCCCTGCATGAGAAACAGCATTACCCATATAAAGGCAAGCATTGGCATTCAACTCCATCTCAGTTAGTAATAACCACAGCTCACGTACACCTGTAAATGCAATGCCTGAGCGATAATAATTACGCTTAAAGCCCTTTAGACTTTGCTGAAAATCCGACCAAGTGATTAGTGATGCTTGATTAAGCCATTCAAGCCTTAACCAAGAAATAGGAGCATCAAACTTCTCTGATAACTTATCAATCTTTGCCGTTATTATAGGTAATATCTTTTCAAAATTAGAGAAGTTACTAATGCTGTCGGCTTCCTCTAATTTCATTAATTCATCAATAGCAAAGGTTACTACTTTGGCTTTTTTATGGCCATCAGAGACTGACAAAATGAAAGTGCAAGGCAGCGTATCTACGGCAGTATCTTTGAAATCTCCAGCACTATCTTCATTATTTACTTGGGTAATATGTGTTTGTACCCAATATTCATAAATAGCTGATAAATTATTTCTTAGGTGAGTAATCAAGTCATCCTTACTGATATTTTCGCCCATTTTTTATCATCCTTTATTATTTGCTATTTTTTAAAATTATTGGTTGCAGAGTTAAGCGAATTGTATCTGTCCACTATCTTAGGCAGCTATGGAGCTCATTTACTATATTTCAAAAAATTGGTTATATCGTGTAAAAAACGCCTCCATTTCGGAAGCGTTTTAAAATTGAAATTAGACTAGTTGGCATTAGATAATATTGGTGATATCAGTATCAATATAGATCTGTGTAGAGATATCACTACCTGCTTGCCACACATTATAAGTCTCACCTTCTGAGGCAGTCTGTCCCACATTAGACCAACTATCGCCTTCTAGATCGACCGTATCATCACTATCACCTTTGACATAGATAGGACTAGATACCCCTGAATTGGCAATATCTGCTGTTTGAACTAACAGTGTATTGGCGCCAGTACCGCTAATATCGAGCACTTCCGTTTGGAAGATATCAGATAGACTTAGCGTTTGGCCTGATCCAGTTAGATTGATAGTATCTACTCCATCACCACCTATAATACTGACGTTTAGAGCCGAGTCGAGATTGATCGTGTTTGCACTATCATCTAACCCATCTAATTCAACTAGAGATGATTGAACAATATTATTTGTAATATTAACAACATCATCACCACCTTCCATATCAACTGTGAAGCCGAGATCAATCACTAAATCTGCCGTAACACTATTGGTACCATCGGAAATAGTATATGTAAATGTATCTGACTGACCTGACGATTCATAATCACCATTAGCTGTATAGGTATAATCACCATTTTCATTAATAATGAGCACACCATATTCACCATCGATAAAGAGTGCGTCAACACCGTTTAGTTCAGTAGCAGTTGGTACCGAGTTTGAGTTATTACTGCTGGCTATCATATCAAGTGTGGTAATTGGATTAACAGTATCTTCGCCTGACTCATTAGTTGCTGAAGGATCAGGGTCAATAACATTGCCTGTCACTACAGTATCGTTAGCGAAACTATACTCAGTCAATGTGGCTGTGACATCGGTCGTTTTGAGTAGTGTCAGGGTATTACTAAGCAAAGGAGCAACTAAATCATCAAGTACTGCGTCAATTTGTGCCTCTGACAGGAAACCTCCCAGAGTAGTTATTAGACCATCAATCCCTAACCCTCCAGGTGCAGCTAGCAATGGGGTAAGGATAGGTCTAAGAACTGAAAAAGTTAGCCCTCCTAAAGGCCCTAATGCATCTTCAACTGCATTTAAAACAGCTGCTTGATTGTCAGGCCCTAATAGAACACCTTCTTGTCCTAATTCTGCCAACGTAAGATCATTGACTAGCTCTGTTAATAGGCTTTCATCTTTACGGACTACTATTTTATAGTCACCTGGCTCTAAACCAGATATGGTTGCTGTCAAGCTGCCAGCATTATTTGTCAAACCTAAAACCTCTAAGCCAAGAACATTACCTAAGAGTGGATTATTCTCGTTAGCAGCGATGTAAAGAAGCTGATTATTGTTATCGTAGATCTCTAGACTAATCGCATCAGCTACTTGCAATAAAGCGGTCTGTTTAACTTCAATATTCACAGTACCGTTGGTGCTTTCACCCACTTTAAAGCCAAGATTGCTGTCCGTACCATCACTTCCACCAAGTGCTCCAAGTAATGTAAAGTTCTCTTGATCTATTGGTACAGTAGTCTCTACTCGCAATTCCAACTCAAGATTATCAGTATCATCTCGAGCAATGATAGGTGCAATGGTGTCCACCACGATATCGACCGTGCTGCTGGCGCTTGGTAAGTTGCCAGCGGCATCCGTGGCAGTGGCTGTTAAGGTTTCATCCCCTTCACCCATGGCGGTAACGTCATCGG
>NZ_JADYWX010000007.1:0-163521 GCF_015864565.1 Psychrobacter sp. SWN149 | reverse complement strand
TGAGATGGGCGTAGAGCTTATCCACCCAATCGCTATGGACAAAGGTCTTCGCTTCGCTATTCGTGAAGGCGGCCGTACTGTAGGCGCTGGTGTTGTTGCTAACGTACTAAACTAATCTATCAGTCTCAGTAATGAGCTTTTAAGTTAGTCATAAAAAAGCCACCCTGTTTTGGGTGGCTTTTTTGTGGGTGTAGAGTCTTGAGCCAATTTTCTATAAGCTTCAGTTATGTTATTTAGGCAAGTCTAAGCAATAATAATAAGGGATCGTTATGTTTTTGATAGAGGCGCTACCGACTGATGTAGTCATGCGTAAGCAGTTGATTCATGCTGTATCAGATATCGAAGCTGAAATTCAGTCGCAAGATGCTTGGAATGATCAGGCTCTATCTGAATTACTCATGCAAGACAGTATCGATATGCTAATAGTCTATGGGCCAGAGAAAACTGAGCGAGCTGAAGAAAATACAGTGGTTGGCTACTGTTTATATCAAGTGGTTTTTGAGCAAGCAGAAATCTTACGTATTGGTACCTATCCTGACTATCAGCGACAAGGCATCGCTTCACAGGTTTTTAGCAAGCTGCATAAATGGCTGGCAGAGAGTCAAGTAGAGAGTCTTCTATTAGAAGTACGTGCAGACAACACTGCTGCAATCGCATTGTATGAGCAGCAGGGTTTTACCATTATTCATAGACGTAAAGGCTATTACCAACAGCCGCATCAGCCAGCAATCGACGCGCTTATTATGCAGCGTGTCTATACTGATTAACTAACTT
This sequence comes from Psychrobacter sp. SWN149, assembly GCF_015864565.1. Classification (NCBI taxonomy): domain Bacteria; kingdom Pseudomonadati; phylum Pseudomonadota; class Gammaproteobacteria; order Moraxellales; family Moraxellaceae; genus Psychrobacter; species Psychrobacter sp. SWN149. The sequence goes on along the minus strand of NZ_JADYWX010000007.1, from coordinate 162,747 downwards.
ACGGACTGAGCTGATATGTTTGATGAGGTGCTTGACGTTCTAAAGTCTGGTTGAGTAAGTAAGTCAAAGGTTTTAGCAGAGAAAAAGTATCTCAATTAATATTAAATGCATAGTCGATACTGTCAGGTATCTTCTTTTTGCATACTTCAATGTCCAACTGATAGGCTTTATCCGCTTTCATATGTCCCAAGATATCTATGCGCTCGCTCAGCAGTTCTATCATGACGCTGATATTGGCTTGCTGCTTTTTGACTTGTGCCAGTTTTTGCTGCGTTAGCATCAGTTGCAGATCGACATCCAGTTGCCCATCGTAATAGTCGTTTAGGCTGTCTTTGATTTCCGTGAGCGTAAAACCGATGGCTTGTGCGCTTTTAATCAAATCAATCCGTTCTATACACTCTGAATCAAACTCTGTATACAGACGCGATCCTGCTTGGCGCTTTCGTGATTTTAGCAGCCCCAGCTGATCATAGTGGCGAACGGTGTCTTTGGTCGTGTTGGCACTTTTTGCCAGCTCTCCGATCAGTAAAAACAATGTGTCAGTAGCCATAATCGCCTCGTAACGCTTTAGCCATTATAATTGCTCTTGCCAAGGTTGTGCCGCACCGAGATGCGACACTGACAAGGGTTTATGAGAATTGCTATGCCATTTGCTCCAGTGACCCGCTATCTGCGTGTCTAATTGAGTCAAAAAATCAGCACGCGGTAAAGTGGTGGCACCCAAGCTCATCAGATGATCGTTTGGCAATTGACAGTCGACGAGTGCCACGTGGGTTTGTTCACACAATCGCATTAAGCCCCAAAAGGCGAGCTTTGAGGCGTTGGACGCACGGTGAAACATCGATTCACCAAAATAGATATTACCTATTTTTAACCCATATAATCCACCAACAAGTGACCCTGTCTCATCCCAAACCTCGATACTATGGGCAAATCCTTGCGCGTGTAGTTCGGTATAAGCCTCAATCATCTCGCCATGAATCCAGGTGTGCTCACCTTCGGGCAGTTCAGTATTGATACCATCACTACGGGGCAGACTACAAGCGTGTATAACCTCATCAAACGCCTGGTTGAGAGTCAGCTGCCAACGCGTGCGACTTGCTTGTTTGCGCAATGACTTACTAGGTTGGTAAGCAGTTGGTACAATCACGCAGCGCGGTTCTGGGCACCACCAAGCGATCGGTTCATCTTCATTGAACCAAGGGAACAACCCTTGAGCGTAGGCTGATATTAGTGTTTCGGGTGCAAGGTCGCCGCCCATTGCAACGATACCAACACCCTCAGGATCGACAGAGATAGGACTTGGGAAGTCATAACGCCCAAGACTTTTTAAGGTCTCAGGCGTGATGTTTTTATTATTAAATTCAGAGAGCGTGACCATTTAGGCGTCTTGATCAGCGGTCAATGTTGACGCATAGGTATGATCGGCAGCATGGGCTTCACCAATAGAATCCAAGTACTTTTCAGCATCCAGTGCTGCCATACAGCCCGTACCAGCAGAGGTAATAGCTTGACGGTAGATATGATCGGCCACATCCCCTGCGGCAAACACACCTTCGATACTGGTTTGCGTGGCATTACCATGGAGACCACTGTTGACGACCAGATAGCCATCTTTCATGTCTAGCTGATCTTTGAACAGGTCCGTATTGGGCTTATGACCAATCGCCACAAACATGCCAAATACATCTAATTGCTTGGTGCTGCCATCTATGGTTGATTTGATGACAACGCCATTGACGCCCATATCGTCACCAACCACTTCTTCAACACTGTGATTCCACTCGATTTTGACATTACCATTTTTTACTTTTTCAAACAGTTTGTCTTGTAGGATTTTTTCAGAGCGTAGGCCATCACGGCGATGTACTAGCGTGACTTCAGCAGCAATATTGGATAAATACAAGGCTTCTTCGACCGCTGTATTACCACCGCCAATCACCGCGACTTTTTGGTTTTTATAGAAAAAACCATCGCAAGTGGCACAAGCTGACACGCCTAAGCCTTTGAACTTGGTTTCTGACTCTAGTCCTAAATACTGAGCAGATGCACCCGTTGAGATAATCAACGCATCACAAGTATAAGTGCCATTGTTACCCGTTAGTTGAAAAGGACGTTCGTTGAGATTTACGTCATTGATATGGTCATAAACCAATTCTGTACCAAAACGCTCAGCATGGGCTTTCATACGTTCCATCAAGGCAGGACCGGTCAAATCATGGGCATCACCTGGCCAGTTATCCACTTCCGTGGTGGTCGTTAATTGTCCGCCCACTTCCATACCGGTGACCATAACAGGCTTGAGGTTGGCACGTGCAGCATAAACAGCAGCAGAGTATCCAGCAGGGCCTGAGCCTAAAATAATGAGTTTTTCGTGACGTGGAGCAGTGGTGTCAGTTGCCATGAGTTGTTCCTTGCTAAATAGACTGATTAAAAGTATCAGGGATAAAATGAGTGATAAAAAAATCAAAAATTACAACGAATAAGGTTTTTCTGATTGCTATGGGATAATAACATAAGGGCATATCACACAAAGTGCAAGTTTGCTAAAACAAATACAGGTATCATTAGAATCAAAGCATATATAGTCAAGTCTATATAAATCCGCTACATCGTTATCCTCGCTAAGCATACTAGGGTCTGTTTGATATTCAAATGTGGTGCTGGCAGTCACTATTTTTTAGACAATATGCAGTGAAATTTTTGATGCCTAGTCATTCTAGGTGAAACAATTTCGCCATAATATTGGCAAAAAAGAGTACTGCCATGAAAGGCTGATGCTAAAATCACCCCAAACGTTGTTACAAACCTAGCCAAGGTCTCGACATTATCGTCGGTTTGCGCCTAGTTTTGTGCAATTTTAGCGATCAGCAGTCCTAATATTTGAATATCAAACAGACCCTAATGTATAACTTGCACTCGGTTTCCTTGTATCGAAATTATATTGAACTGATTATAGTCAATCCGCTAGAAAGGAGCGACAGTACTGATTTGCTTAAAGCCTCTCATCAGCGTTTGCGCTTAGCGGCCTTGTAGCATTTATACTCGTAGCATTCGTGCATGGCATCAACGATAAAAGCCTTAAGACACATGTACCAAAAACAGTAGGTCGTTTATAGGATTTACGCAAGATTATTAGCCATGCTCTATTAGCCGTGTTTTGCTATCGGGTTGCTTTTTGCGCAAATCAGCCATTGATTTACTTTCTTATACGCTTTCTTGATAAGAGTGTCGCCACTATACCTATGTATTTGTTATTATAAGAAGTTATGCCAAGTGTGATAAAGCCGAAGCGATACCGGTTATATCAGGGTCTTATGATAGGTACGTCCTCCCGACACTTTGCCAGCACTCTATGTCAGCACTTTATGTCAGCACTTTATGTCAGCACTTTATGTCAGCACTTTATGTCAGCACTTTATGTCAGCATGATTAGATTTAGTCATGCATTGGCGACCATTTAGTATTAATAACAAGGCAGATCTTACGTGATATCAGCACCGCTTATTGAGTATTTAAAAAAGGGAATATTTACCCTTCTTGGGTTAATACTGGCAGTCTACTTATTTGTCATCTTGATGACCTATACCGGTAATGACCCGAGTTGGTCGCATATCAGTAGTGATATGACTACGATCAATAATATGGGTGGCCAGATGGGTGCTTGGTTATCGGATTTGCTATACAGCTTTTTCGGTTTTGGTGCATGGTGGTTTTTTGCGTTTGTGGTCTATGAGTCCATTCTTATTTGGTGGAATAATAAACCGACGTTTTGGCTCATGCGATTGGTCGCCTATGTGTTTTTATTATTAAGTGCCAGTGCGTTATTTGCCCAACTGGTTGCACTGGTTCAGCACGTGACCAACCCTGCATCGACAGGTCTAGAGGGCGTAGCTGGCGGTATCATTGGACTTGAGTTGCAGGAGCGTTTGGCGCAATTATTATCGCAGTGGGGGAGTGTGGTCTTCTTAGCCGTATTTGTCGCTATTACTTCGACTTTTGCGTTCAATGTGCATTGGCTTGCGATATATCAAAAGATTACAGCACTGTCATGGCTTGGATCAGGTATCAAAAATAAAGACACGGCTCAAAACTCACATAGCGATGAGTCACGCAGCAACGGTCTAAACGATGACAGCACTCTAGACGGTAGCATTCTAAATGACACGACCAGTCAAAAAGCAGAGCATGAGCAGCTGCCACTTGAATTGCAACCGGAAGAGCATGCCAGTAATGCCCAAGCCTTTGGCAGTGGCGGTCGTTTTGGTCATGCATTATCAGATTTTTTGACGACGTCAGGATTGGCCGATAGCGTAAAAGCCTCTCTAGCAGTAGCAAAAGAAGCTGCAACCTCTAGTCATCAAAAAGAGCCGCAAGTATCCACCGCCACGAACAGTAGTAATAGCAACAACAGTAGCAATGATGACACTACCAATGCTATGTCTGTCTCGACGCCAAGTCCTGCTGCGACACCGAATCGTAAAGTCGAGCCAAGCTTTGCATGGAATGATGTCAATACGGTTGATGACTTGTTGGCTCGTGAGCAAATGGCTTATAGCGCAGACAGTACGGACAGCTTTGCTTCGCCTATACCCAATTATGCCAGTTCCCAAACCAGCGCCCATGCAGCGCTTCAAGAGACATTGGCTGATACTACCGCATCCCAATCAGATGCATATGACAAAGAAAGTATCGTTCAGCCATCAGTCAATGAAGCGATCAATACTGACACGATGAGTCCAGACCATAGTGAAGGGGAAATCGTTGTATCAGCCACTGAACTCGGCGCTGAAACAGACATTGAACTAGGCACTGAATCAGACACTAGCAAAAGCGTAGATAAGCTAGCAGAAGCATGGTTGGCTGAGCATGCTGACATATCAGCTCCAGTAACTATTCAGGCAGTTGAGACAAAAGCGCCTACTATTCAGGCGGCTACGACCCAAACAGTTGATAGCGTGCAAAAAGAAGTAATTGAGCAACCAGTGGCAAAAATAAGCACGCCGGTATCAAAACCGGTAGTAGAAGTCACTACTGACTACTCACAGGCGCCTAAACATCAACCGTCCAATGATGCAGACGTGCTAGCGGATAATGATGAAGCCTTTATCGCATCTGAAGCTACTGCTGTATCAGCCAAGTCAGAGGTTGCGCCGCCAGTATCAAACACCTTGGATATGACGCCGACCAATACACCACCTGCCAACCCAACATTACCACTAACAGCTGAGTCAGTTGCTGTGGTTGAATCAGCGACTGAGACAGTTGCAGTCCCTAAAGCTCATGTGAGTTTTGATATTCCTGAGGGCGACTCTAGCAACCATATTGCCGATATGATGCCAGATGAGACAAGCAACGATGCTGCTCCTGTTATGCCGCATATCAGCGATGATGCAGCGTTCAGTACCAAGTCACGCTCAATGCAAACAGCGGCCTACCGTAGTAGTCTGACACCGATTCCTGAGATGTCGATTTTAGACAAGCCAGATCCTGACCGCCAACCGAGTTACACCGACGAAAAACTGGTTGAGCTGTCAGAGCTCTTAGAAATCAAATTACAAGAGTTCAATGTAAAAGCATCGGTCGTCAACGCGATTCCGGGACCGGTTGTGACCCGCTTTGAGGTCGAGCTGGCGGCAGGGGTTAAGGCAAGTAAGGTCACTGGTATCTCGCGTGATTTGGCGCGATCGCTGTCTATGGCATCTCTACGTGTGGTTGAGGTGATACCGGGCAAGCCTTATATTGGTATTGAAGTACCCAATCCAAAGCGTGAAATGGTGCGCTTGATAGAACTGCTAAATACTGAAAAATTTAAAGACCCAAAAGCACAAATCAGCATGGCAATGGGTAAAGATATTGGCGGTAAACCTATCATTACTGACCTTGCGCGTGCGCCGCATATGCTGGTTGCTGGTACGACAGGTTCTGGTAAATCGGTTTTGGTTAACTCAATGCTACTATCGATGTTACTCAAATATACGCCCAATGAGTTGCGTCTTATTTTGATTGATCCCAAACAGCTTGAGCTTGCCAACTATAATGATATTCCGCATTTGCTAACCCCTGTAGTGACAGATATGACGGAAGCGGCCAGTGCATTATCATGGTGTGTGGCCGAGATGGAGCGCCGCTATCAGCTGATGAGCTTGCTAAAAGTTCGTAAGCTTGATGAATTTAATAAAAAAGTGCGCGCTGCCGAGGCCTCAGGCAATCCTATGCTTGATCCGTTATGGCGACCGAATGATAGCGTGAGTATCAGCCAAGCGCCCAAGCTCAAAACCTTACCGATGATTGTCATCGTCGCGGATGAGTTTGCCGATATGATTATGCAAGTTGGTAAACAAGCCGAAGAACTCATCACCCGTTTGGCACAAAAATCGCGGGCGGCAGGTATTCACTTAATGCTAGCGACTCAGCGCCCATCGGTTGATGTCATCACTGGTCTGATTAAAGCCAACATCCCAGTGCGTGCGGCACTGCGTGTTAACTCAAAAGTCGATTCACGTACGATTCTAGACAGTGGCGGTGCAGAAGACATGCTCGGTAACGGTGATATGTTGTTCTTAGGGCCAGGGCAGATTGAGCCTGATCGTGTACATGGTGCTTATGTCAGTGATGAGGAAGTCAACCGTGTCTGTGATGCGTGGCGTGAGCGCGGCGCACCTGACTATATTGATAACATGGCCGGAAATTTTGAATTGTCCAGTCCAGGCAGTAGTAGCAGTAGTGCCAATGCGTCTGGTGAAGACGATGACCTATATAATGACGCGGTGGCCTTTATCATGGAGACGCGTAAAGTTTCTGCTTCTAGCATCCAGCGTAAATTCAGTATCGGCTACAACCGTGCTGCCCGTATCGTTGACTCGATGGAAGAAGCGGGCTTGGTCAGCTCGATGGGTAAAAGCGGTAAGCGCGAGTTGCTAATGTAAATCTGTTGTCCTAATTATGATGATATGAAAAGACGAGTCACAATAGTGGCTCGTTTTTTTTGTGAATTTTTCTGGTTAACTTTAACGAATAATTACCTGAATGCCCAAATGACTAATGAGTTTGTTTATCACTCATAAGTAGTAGTTTTTTATACTAAACTAAGAAATATGTATAAGATAAATACATATTGCTATAAAGAATTTTAGGTCGTTACTCTCCAAGGAAGGTCAGTTATGTTTAAAGAATATACCCAGTATGACGGTTTGGCTTTAGCGTCGTTAGTCAATTCAGGTGAGGTCAGCGCAAAAGAGGTACTCGATGCAGCGATTCACCAAGCAAACATACTCAATCCCAAATTAAATGCCATCATCTATCGCTTTGATGAGCGTGCTTATAATGCCGCGCAAGCAGGTCTACCAAAAGGTGCCTTTAACGGGGTGCCTTACCTACTAAAGGATTTGTCATTTAGCTTTGCTGATGAACCTATCACAATGGGCAGTCGTAGCGTCAATATCATCTCAGAGAACGACAGTGAAATCGTCAAACGCATGAGAGCCACAGGCGTCAATACCTTTGGTAAGACCAACACGCCTGAGTTTGGTTTGATTATCACCACAGAACCGAAAGCACATGGCGCAACGCACAACCCTTTTAAGAAAGGGTATAGCTCTGGTGGCTCATCGGGTGGTAGTGCGGCGGCAGTGGCCAGCGGTATCGTACCGATGGCAGGGGCGGGTGACGGTGGCGGCTCGATACGTTTTCCAGCAGCATGGTGCGGTGCGTTTGGTCTCAAGCCTAGCCGTGGGCGCAATCCAATGGGGCCAGCTTATGGTGAAGGTTGGGAGGGTGCAGTAGCGGATCATGTTATTACGCGCTCTGTGCGTGATAGTGCCGCTATGCTGGATGCTACCAGTGGCGCGGAGACGGGTGCGCCATTTATCATTGCGCCGCCAGAGGGCACTTTTTTGCAAGCAGCAATGCGTGCGCCTAGGCAATTAAAGATAGCTTTGCATCAGCAGCCATTGATTACCAATACCAAAGTGGACCCAGAAGTGCTAGCGGCTCTTGAACAGACGGCCAAGCAGCTAGAGGCAATGGGGCATCAAGTCGTACCCGCTGAGCCAAACATTAATATCGAGCAGTTTTGGCATGATTATTTGGTGGTGGTCTGTACGCATACTGCCTTTACCATCGATAATATCGAGCGTGAGTTTGGTGCGCAGCATATCAAAAACCTAGAACCGCAAACCTATAACATGGCGCTACTCGGTCGGTCATTGTCCGCAGTGGATTTGGCTCATGCCAAGCACGGTTGGCACCATAGCCAATATCAGACGGGTCTCTTACTAGAAGAGTACGACATGATATTGTGCCCTACGGTACCCACACCTGCGGTCAAGCATGGCGTGCTACCACCTAGCCGTATGGACGAGATGATGATGCGTAGCACTGAGGTGCTCAATAAAGGCTTTAATATGGGTAAATATGCCTTTAGCTCAGGCATGATTGAAAAATTAAGCGCACCTGTATTGGGCAAAATGGGCTTTACGTTATTGGGTAACGTCACAGGGTTGCCTGCGATGTCAGTGCCGGTGGCGATGAGCAAAAAAGGCTTGCCAATTGGTATGCAACTGATCGGGCGTATGAATGACGAAGCAACGTTGTTTAGCGTGGCAGGCGAGATGGAGCGCGCTGGTTTGTTTACCAAGCCTGCCTTCTAATAGTAGATTAAGATTCTACTTTTGGCTAAATAATGCTTAGGGTCTGTTTAATATTCAAATGTGGTGCTGGCAGTCACTATTTTTTAGACAATTTCGCCATATATTGGCAAAAAAGAGAACTGCCCTGAAAGGCTGATGCTAAAATCATCCCAAACGTTGTTGCAAGCCTAGCTAAGGTCTCGACATTATCGTCGGCTTGCGCCTAGTTTAGTGTAATTTTAGCGATCAGCAGCCCTAATATTTGAATATCAAACAGCCCCTAATCAAAGCGATAGATATCCATGCCTAAGCTATGATGTGCCATGCTTTGATGGACAACTGAGACACGCTGACCTGTCCCTAATGCAAAAAACAGTGGCAGTAAGTGCTCATCGCTCGGGTGGATGTCTTTATAGTCAGGATATTGTTGCCAGTCGAGTGCAGTGGGAATGTCTATCTTTAGCTGTTGGAGCAACCACTGCTTAAAGGCACTTGCTGTTTGATCGATACTGTCAGCTTGCCAACGCAATGCTTGCAAGTTGTGGGTGATATTGCCCGAACCAATGATGAGGATTTGCTCATCACGCAGCTGCGCAAGCTGCGCCCCTAACTGATAACAGGCGATACTGTCGTAGTGCTGCGGCAATGATATCTGTACGATGGGCACATCTGCATCGGGATATAGGTGTCTGAGTGGTGCCCAAACACCATGGTCACAGGCACGTACCGGATTGACACTACAGTTGATACCGCGTGCCGTGAGCTGCTGGGCAAGCGATTCAGCCAGGGCGGGCTGACCGATAGTAGGATACTGTAGCTCGTACAGCTCAGGCGAAAATCCTGAAAAGTCATGCCACGTTTTTGGCTGAGGATTGCTACTGATTTCAAGCTTGGCTGACTGCCAATGCGCGGACATAATGACGATGGCACGCGGTTTGGGTAAGTTCTGTCCAATACGTGCCAGCGCACTGGTCGTGGCAGACTGTTCAATCGCTAGCGTCGGTGCGCCGTGCGAGATGAATAGTGCAGGTAGTTTGGCAGTATTGGCCGCTATCGTAGGCGTACTTTCAAATGCAGCAGCAGAAGTAATAGGTGCTCGCACTTTACCGACAGACTCATCCTGTGGATGACGAGTCTGAGTGTTGTGGACTGAGCGACTAGGTGTGGCGTTTTTTGGATATCTCATGCTGCATTTATTAGGGCATGCACTGGTTTTTCAATCTATTTGCTTGAGATATCGTGAACAAAAGCATGACTGGATATCTAACTTAATTACCACGATGATAAGGATGATTATTGTTAATGCTCATCGCGCGATATAGCTGCTCCATCAGTACGACACGTACCAGTGGATGCGGTAATGTCAGGGCTGATAGTGATAATTTTGCATCGGCTTTTGCCAATACTTCTGGCGATACGCCATCCGCACCGCCGATGACCAAGGCAATATCATCGCCTTGCTGCATCCCATCAGCCAGTTTATCCGCTAGTCCTTCTGTCGAAATCATTTTTCCTTTGACATCTAATACCCATAATTGCTCACGGCTTGAGGCATTGTGAGCGGCCAATATGGCTTGGCCTTCTTGCTCGCGGTACTGGGCTAGATTGGCATCAGATGGGTTCTTTGCACGTTTTGCAGCCGCAATTTCTACAATCTCAGTGCTGAGCATGGGCTGAATACGTTTATGGTATTCATCAAACCCTGTCTGCACCCAACTGGGCATCTTATTGCCAACCGTCAAAATTCTTACTTTCATAGTACGTACCATCTTAATAATTAAACAAGTATCAATTTTCTTTCATTAATCGTGAGTGGGTTATGATTTGACGCCTACATCAAAGGTTTAATGGTCTCTGGAACAGTAATATCACTATTTGAGCGTGACTCTGGACTTGGCTTTGGAATGACGCTGAGTTTGGCATCAGATTCAAAGACAATGGCTTCGACATCATCGAAACTATTGATGCCTTCAGTACGCATGGCGCATTCGATTTCTTGACGCGTCAAACGCTCAGCGCGCATCGCATCAGGCAAAAACTGCCCTTGATAAAAGACGATACGCGGCTCAGACAAAATAAAACTACTAAAGGGCGTTGAAATAGACGCATATTTGGTGACCAAAAACTGCAACATATAAAGTACTAAAATCGATGAAGCCCCTTCGACAAAAGGAATGTCTTTTAGCAAAATAGTACTGGCACCCAATGAGCCAATCATCACAGTGACGACCCAATCAAAGTTATTGAGCTGTGACGTCGAGCGCTTGCCAGAGATTTTTGTAATCAACACGATGAATACGTAAATCATAATGGTCGTTAAGACGATACGTCCAAGTTTGTCTATATTGTCAAAAAATAACATTTCCATGACGTTCTCCTATGTTCAAGGGAAATCGATTAACTCCAAGCGCTGCTTGATTGCAGTTATTCTAATAGTTTTCTGTGTTTTCACAGGACAACACGGTATTGCCGCTGATATCTAACAGTCTACACTCAAACTGCTTTTCGTGCAGGGTTCAACAGTCGATTGATGGCCCATAGGCTGATTCGCGCGCTCACCAATGTAAAGACAAGCATCATGACCAGTGAGGACAGTAAGGGTAGAGGACGTGCCATTCCCATCTCAAACAAGACTTCACGGCTGACAGTATCAAACAACCAAAACCAGATGGCCAAGAAATAAATGATGGTTAATACCCAGACCACTACGACGCCGCCAAACATCAACCGATTCATTTCACTATAATTTAAGGCTCGCTGCTGATGTTTGATAAATTTACGAACGGCAATGTACGCACCAATCACGATAGAGAGTGCCATTACCAATTGTGAGTTCAGCGCAAACTGGGTTTGAATCATCATAAATATGGCGCTGGCAAGCGTATAGCCAATCGCAAAAAAACCGATATATTGCGCCAGTTTCGGCTGCGTTGGTGCTAGCGTCTGAGGTTTATTAAGATTGGTTGTCTTGGGTGACATAAACTGACCTGTATAAAGATAAAAAATAAGGGAAGAAACAGACGCTACTGATGTCATACATAGGACATTAAACCTCTCAATGTCTGAATCAAAATATTCAAGATTAAGACCTAATGCTTGGCCGTCCAATCAAGCAGGGCATCTAATACGGGTCTGGCTGTATAAGCATTTAATGCCTCTTCTGTGTTGATGATGCCAACGACGACATAATCTTGACCGGACAAGCCTTTGACATAACCTGCCATCGAGGTAACATTGTTTAGGGTGCCCGTTTTTATCCAAGCGCGGCCGATGGCTGCTGATTCAGGCAAGCGCTCGCTATGAGTGGTAATGGTGCCACTGACACCAGCAACACCCAACGAGTTGACGTACGCATCAAAGCTTGGACGATCGTAGGCGTAAGCCAGCAGCTCACTCAAATTGGCTGCGGTGATTGTGCAGTCACGGCAGAGTCCAGAACCGTTAGTCAGATAAGGCGGCGACGTCTGTAGCGTGGTCTGCCACCACTGGTTGATGCTCTGCAAGGCTGCAGGATAATCGGTCGTGGCAGGCTTACCAAACTGGTATAAACTTGCCACTTTTTGAGTGGGCTGCTGATAAAGCGCGCCCTCACCACTGTGTGCTTGGACAGTATTGGTTTTGTCATCATGCGTTTTATCGTCAGGAGCGACTGAGGGCATGATGTGAGGTTTGCCATAAGCGCCTATAGAGAGCGCCACTTGTTCAGCCATGACGTTGTTTGAGAAATGATTAATATCATAAATCTGCTGGGTTAGCGTCAGTGATGGGTAGCTGACCAACGGCAGCGGTGACATAGCAATGGCGGTCAGACCGTGTGCCGCTGTTGGGGTTTTTGTCACATCATAAGGAATCTCGTTTGAGACCACTTGTCCGCTCAGTGTGTTGCCTAAGGTTTTCCATTTAGAGGCAACCACGCGCGCAGCGAAATCCTTGGCATCAGGATACGCCACATAAAAAGCATGCTCTCTGCAGCTGTCTGGCAGACTGGTATTTAGCGACAATTGCTGTGATTGCCACTGCGGCGCTAGGCTATAGCTCGCTGACCCACAAGAGGCTGTACGGGTAGCTATCGTGCTTGGCAACTGATAGTTTGCAAGCATCGGCTCATAGGTCAAACGTGCTTGACCGTTGTCCAGAGGGTAGGTCTTTATGCCAATGGTGCTAAAGTTAACCAAAAACCCATCAGGACTGGCGTTGTAAGGACGTAGGGGCGCATTATCAAATGCCGCAGGGTCTTTACTGATGTTTTTAAATACGGCACTGTCGATGATGATGTTGCCATCGATATGACGAACCCCTGCCGCTTGTACTTTGTACAGCAGCTGTTCTAAGCGCTCGTGGGTCATTTTTGGATCGCCACTGCCCTGAATAATCAAGTCACCTTGTAATCGATCACCAATAATAATGCCAGTGTGATAAACACGGGTATACCAAACAAAGTCAGCCCCTAGCGTGTCCAAAGCAATAAAGCTGGGGACGAGCTTCATGGTGCTGGCGGGTGTACGAGGGATGTCAGACTGATGATTAAGCAGTGGCGAAAACGATATCTTTATCTTAGCTTTATCGGTGCTGCTTTGCTCACTGTCGGTATGAATACTGTCTGCATGGACACTATCGTTCTGGGAGGCTACGGATTTTTCCGCATCAGCCAATACGGTAGAGATATCCTCTATGCTCTGATAGGTATAAGGGTCATCTGTATAAGCGTGTATCGTCTGCTCATGCTGCTCAATCGTACGTTTTTCAATCGTGATCAGTGTGCTTTGATGGCTGGGGTTACTGATAGCATTATGAGCATTTTGTGATGTTTTTTGCCCATTGCTGTCAGCTTTAATAGGAGCAAGGTCGTTATTCACCTTGCCGCTATCGATGACCTGAATCGGCGAGGGCAAATGGCTGGCGTTTTTGTCACCGACTGGTGTCACCATGATGCTGATGTCAGCTTCTGTCAAATTTGCACGTGACAATGCCATCTGAACGGCTTCTGGTAAGACCGCTTGTGCATACAGCGGTGATGACATAGCCGCTACTAATAGAGTCAGGCGAGACAGACGTTTGCCAATCGAATAACACGGTCGTAGATGATCATGAGGGGTAAGGGTTTGGGTGGCAATAGTAGCGTCGCGGCGGTGTTTAGAAGAGTGTCTCATGAGCATCTTTCATCAGTTGGCAAAAACGGCCTATGGTAACATGAGTGGCTATTTTCGCGTAGATGCTCTGTGTTTTATGCTATAAATTTTTGGCCGTTTGGTTTGTGATAAGGGCGTTATGATTGGCGAGACAAGGTTGGCAACGATATGTTAGCGCAGTCTTGGCGCACGTGCAAAGTATCAGCGTACGTGCAAAAAAGCCATCGCGGTCATCATGGCGTCGTTGTAGGCGTCATGAGCACCCATATCAGGAATGTCATAATGCGCTAAAATACGGCTCAAATGCTGGGCTTGGGCGGATAGTCCTTGGGTATGCCCACTGATTCGTCGACTGTATAAATGCCGCACATCGATGATTTCGTTCGGCAGCGCTATACCCATATAGCCTTTGACCAAAGGATTCAAAAATGCCATGTCTAGTCGTGTACAAAAACCAACGATGGGTCGATTGCCGATAAACGGCAATAACAGTGCCAACATCTCATGATAGTTCAAACCGTGCTCGACATCGGCAGTACGCAAACCATGAATAACAATGGTGTCGCGATCTGGCATAACAGGTGGGCGACATATCAGATGCATGCCATTCCCTGTGTCGATTGTATTGCCATTGATATGTATCGCTGCCACGGACAATAAGTGATGCTTTCTTGGGTTTAGCCCTGTCATTTCACAGTCAATCGCCACCCACTGCTCAGCCATAGGCTTGGTGAACATCGCTGCCAATTCTGGACGCTGTAGCTGCGTCTTTTGCCAAGTATTAGCCAATTGCTGTAGCCAGCTCATATTAGTCGCTCATCCCTCTATATTATTTCTATATTTAGGATCTTTCTGTACTTAGGAGGTTTATGTACTTAGAAAGCTTCTGTATTTATGAAGGATCTATATTTACGTTATTTCTAGCTGATAATGTTGGCGCAGCTGATTCTTAAAGCTTTTGACCACGGCCAGGCATTCTTTTAATAAATCACGTTCAAGCGCGCTTAGTGTCGTCGGGTTTACTTGCCGTGCCTGTTTATCCTCAGTCGCGAGCGCGACGGTGAGACGCTGTGCCATAAAAAACTCTAACGCTTCTAATAAAGTATCCGCACGCTCTTGGGTCAACGCGCGGGCATGTACCAAGGCTTTTAGGCGATCTTTGCTACTGGGTACGTCCAGCACATCGTTTTCCAATGCTAAAGTACGTATGCCATGCACCAGTGGGAAGATACCGGCTTTTTTTAGATCGATATCTGGTGAGGCAGTTTTGCCACTGAGTAAGGGAACGAACTTTTGCCACCACTGATTGACGTCACCAAATTGCAACGCTGCTCGAGCGAACTGGCGTACAAACATAGGGTCTGCCTGTCTGTGCGCCAGTATTAAATGCTGACGTACTTGGGTGAGCAGTGATTCATCGCCGCAGACATATTCGCCATCTAGGATGGCGGATAAATAAATGCCATGCATCGGATCTGTGTTTCTAAACCACAAGCTGATTTGCGCATTGAACATTTTCAGCGGTTGTCGCCACATAGGATTGGTCATCATGATATTGCCATCGCACAGCGGATAGCCTAATGTCGCTAGATGGATATTAAAGGTATCGGCAAACTGTGCCAAGTCAGGATGGTTATAGCCATCTCGAAGGATCAAAGCATTGTCTTGGTCAGTACGCATGATTTGCTCGCCGCGTCCTTCTGAGCCCATGACAATCAGGCAGGTATTTGCCATCACCTCATCAGGCACAATAAGCTGCCATAGCTTGGTAAATACTTGCGCATTTAGCGTCTGTACCATGCGGCTGATATTACCGATTTTCACCCCATTCTGATGCTGTGCACGGATATAGCGACCAATCAGTTCGACTGCTGTGTCTAAGCGCGGCAAGTCTGTTGCTTGTTCGATTTGAATACTGATGAGCTGTGAGTGATGACCAATGTGCGCCAACATATCGCTTTGCCCCAGCACCCCAACGACATGACCCTTATCATCAATGACGGGCAGTCTGTGAATCCGGTAGCGAGTCATGGTGAGCAGTGCGTCCCCAATCTCATCTGTGGCTTTGATGGTACGTAGATTAAAATTTGCATAGCGCTGGCATGTGGTAGTGGCAGGATCTTGCTGTTCGCTGATGGCGCGACAAATATCGGTGTCCGTCAGCATGCCTAGCAGGTGCTTAATTTGGGATGCGGTCTCTTGTCCATCTTTTGAATAATCCAGTGGTCGCACCAGCACATGCTTTAGACCTGCTTGGGTCATGATACGAGTAGCGTCGTACAAGCTACTATTGGCATTGACGATGTGTACTGGCAACAGCCGAACCTCTATCACTGGTTGCAGCATGATTTGCTGTACTTCTTGCTGATCGTTGTAATGATTAGTGCTGGATGGTTTGTTGTGACGGCGCTGCTGTAAGGCCTTCAAGCGTTCAGGCAGTTTGTCTGATAGCATTTGGCGTACTAGATGATTTTGCGCGCTGATTTTATCGACAGCGATTCCTGAGACCTGAAGCAATAAAGTTTCTTCACTGGCGCAAAAGTGATAGGACTGTAAAGGCGCGTGTTCGCTTGCTGACATGCTGTGTTTTATGAGGGATTCAGGCAGGCGGCGACTATCAAACCAGTCATTGTTGTTTGGATCATCAGAGTGATTGCTCCCTAAATAAGAAGCAACGAACTCGCCCTTCAATGACTGCTCGATTTGTCCTTTTATCACCACATAGAGATACTGCAATTCATCAGCAGGTAAGTACTCGCCTTTAGCAAGGTAGCGTATCTGTGTGTGTTTTCGGATGCTTTGACGTTCGGCCAGACTCAATACATCAAACGGCGGCTGAGTAAAATCAAGATGGGGCATGGCATCATCCTTGATAGCATGTCTGAATAGAGTTTTCACTATAGCACTATTCGGACAAAAGCCCCTAAATAAGACAACAGTCATTAACGCAAAAAACCTCTAATAACCTTTGCTTGCATAAAGTTATTAGAGGTTGCTGTATTGACTAAGACTAAGCTTTTATTTGAACGCTAAACGTCTATCGACGCACCCAGTAGTTTTTTAATACGGCTGATGGCTTCGCGGCTTTCATCAACGCTTGCGACCAAAGCAATACGCACATAACCTTTGCCTGGGTTTTCACCATCGACTTCACGTGACAAATAGCGTCCTGCTAGTGCATGAATATTGGCCTGCTCATACAGTGCCTTAACAAAAGTCTCATCATCGCCATCAAACTGCTCAGGAACTTTAATCCAAAAGTAAAACCCAGCATCTGGCATACGCAGATCCAATAACTGACCCAGCTCAGACATCCATAAAGCGAATTTTTCTTTATACAGTGCGCGGTTGAGCGCCACATGTTTTTCATCTTGCCACGCTGCGATAGAGGCGAGCTGATGCGGTATCGGCATCGCACAGCCTTGATACGTACGATACTGTAAATAGGACTGCAAAATCTGAGCATCACCTGCCACAAACCCAGAGCGTAGACCTGGTAAGTTGGAGCGTTTGGACAAAGAATGGAACACAATACAGTTTTTAAAGTCACGACGACCGAGTGTCGCGCAGGCCTGTAGCAAGCCAATCGGTGCTGTATCAAAATACAGCTCGCTATAGCACTCGTCGCTGGCAATGATAAAACCGTACTGGTCTGATAAGCGAATCAGATATTCCCAGTCATCCATTGTCATGACCGAGCCCGTGGGATTATTCGGGCTACAGACAAACAACAGCTGCGTGCGTGCCCACACTTCTTTTGGGACTGCACGATAATCACCCTTAAACTCATTATCCTGTGTACAAGGAACGAAGTAAGGCGTTGCTTGTGCCAATATCGCCGCCCCTTCGTATATTTGATAAAAAGGATTCGGCATTACTATGAGAGGGTCTTGAGGAGCTAGAGGGTCTTGAGAAGAAACGTCAGACAATGTGGCTGACGTATCTGCCTCTTCGGTACTCGCAGGACTATGATCGACGACGGCTTGCACCAAGCTAAAAATGGCTTCGCGTGTGCCCATCACTGGTATTACTTGGGAGTTGGCATCGACATGATTGAGAAAAAACCGCTTTTCTAACCAATGTGCGATGGTCTGACGCAGCTCAAACAAGCCATTGGTCGTCGGATAACGACTTATTTTGTCCAAGTTTTCATGTAGTACGTCCAGCACAAATGCAGGCGGCTCATGTTTTGGTTCACCAATACCCAGTTTTATTTCACTGTAGCCATTAGCAGGCTTACTATCGGCCAGTAAAGTAGCCATCTTTGCAAAGGGATATGGGTGTAGATGCTTTAAGTTGTGATTCATAAGTTCGGTAACTATAATAGACAATTAATAATAAAGTTATAAAGAAAATTTACATTAGAGCAGTGTAGCACTTCTCTAATTTTTTGTCTTTTTCTTCTTATATCATGATGAAAACTGTGTCGGGCTTGAATGATTAATTGTATGACAGCCCGCAGCACAACACTTAAAAAATTTTCGTGGTTAATAACTAATAACAATATAAAGAGTGACTGCCAGTCTTATCGGTAGAGTATTCTAAGGATAAATTGATATGTCTAGTGTGCTAAACAATGATGGTCTCATCGCTAAAGATATCAGTAATCAAAATCTCGATGAAGGTTTGCAGCGTGCAGACCTATATAAACTACTAAAAGAGCGTGAACAATGCTGGTGGCAAGCGCGCCAACAGCTGATCGAGCGTCAAGAAAAGAAAATGTTCTGGTACGGTGACAACAGCCTGTTTATGTGGTTATTGTGGCAACTGGTGGGTTACGTGGTTGTGGCCATGGTGTTAATGCTACTTAATAATTTTTTGAATGTATCGCTACCATTATGGCAATACGTTGCCTTATTTGTTTTACAAACTGTATTTTTTATCGGTATGCTCGCAGCGAAAGGTCGGCTCGAAAATCAGCTACAACGCAAAATAGACAACAATGAGTTGATGAGCGAAGAGATGCTTAATGAGATGGTTATTTTGGCGGAAGACAGCCTTTATCCGGATGTACATGCCAAATCACCTATCTCTCTAAAGCAGTTAGATGATTATCTCGATGGTCAGCTTCATTTGGCGAGTTTGCAGTGTTTGCTACAAAAGGAAGTTGATGCTGGACGCTTGATAATAGGAGATCAACCGCTAGAAATGGGTGTTTTGCCGCCAGAGCTTGCTGATGGTGATCTCAATGAACACGCTGATGAAATATTTTATAAGAGCACGCTATAAAACGTGCTCTTATAAAGTCAATTAATAGCTATAAACCACGTTATTTTCTCTCTTTGTAGTGAGACTGTCCATCAAAGCTGATTTTAAGGCTTCAAGTCTGTCTGCGGACAACGGCTCATCGTTTTGATCACTGATATAAAACATATCTTCTGCGCGCTCACCTAGCGTGGTAATGCGAGCCGCATGCACCTCGATTTGCTCTTGTAAAAACACTTGACCCACCCTTGCCAATAGGCCGGGTTGATCGAGTGTCTCTAAGCTCAGGATATGCTGATCTGATGCGTCATTGAACTCAAAATTAATCACCGTTGTCACTTCAAAGTGTCTGAGCTGACGCGGCATACGTTTGTTGGTGAGTTTGAGTACAGTCGGATCTTTGAAAGCATTAATCAATCGCCGTTTAAGCTCATGCTGACTGTCTTCATCGACCAATAACGTACCACTAGGGTCTAATAGTACATAAGAATCCAAGGCAAAATCGCGAGTGGCCGTGATGATACGCGCATCCAAAACATCGAGATTCATCTGATCAAACACTGCCATAGTGACTGCAAATAGATTTATCTGATCTTGGGTATAGACAAAGACCTGCACTGCATCTAGTGCCAGCTCACGGTGCTCACGTAGTACGACCAACGGCGGGCTATCGGCATTAGAGGCCAGACCAATCGGTGGGTGATTAAGAATGGCCTCAGTGTGCCATAAAATGTCTTCTGGAATCTCACGCAAAAAATACTCATCGCCTAGGTCATCCCACAGCCGCAATACCTCATCACGGTTCATGTGTTGGTTATTGACATTGTCTAGCATCGCTTGCGCTTGCGTGCGGGTGGCGCTGATCATATCTTGGCGATTGGTCGGCGCATCGATATCAGCGCGCAAGATACGACGAGTCTGCGAATATAGTTGTTTCATGAGTGTCGCCCGCCAGCTATTCCAAAGCTGTGGATTGGTGGCGTTCATATCAGCCACTGTCAGTACATAGAGATGGTTTAGGTGGGTCACGTTACCGATGAGATCGGCAAAGATAGTCACCACTTCAGGATCTGAGATGTCTTTTTTCTGGGCAGTGATGGACATCAGTAGATGATAGCGGGTCAGCCAACCGACCAAATTGGCATCTGCCAAACTCATGCCATGCGATAAGCAAAACTCAATTGATTCTATTTGCCCAAGCTCACTATGATCGCCGCCCCGACCTTTGGCGATATCATGAAACATGGCTGCTAGTACCAAAATTTCTTTGCGCTCGATACGCTGAAAGATGGAGCTGACCAATGGGAACTCATCACAAAACATCGGATCAGTAAAGCGGTGTAAAATCCGAATCAAAAACAACGTATGAGCGTCGACCGTATAGCGATGAAACAAATCATATTGCATGAGGCCCGTGACCTGCGCGAAAGCAGGCACATAATTGCCCAATACCCCATAGCGATTCATGGTACGCAATCGATGAAACAGATAGTTTTGCTCTTTTAGATTGGCCAAAAATAACGTCTTATGAGCAGGGTTGTCTCTATAAACCTGATCGATACCTCGTGCCGCAATTTTGAGTGCACGTAGCGTATGGGTACGCACCTTGTCGATGCCGTGCTGACCCATCAACAAAAACATCTCTAAAATGGCGTCAGGGTGCTGCGCAAACACTCGATGATGGGCGATGGCAATCTGATTGCCAATTCGATTGAATCGCGCATTGATGGGCTGTTTTTTTGGACGTTCATCATCAGGCAGTTGCGGTTCTATGATGGTCTCATAATAGTGATTGGTCAGCATCTCAGACAACGTCGATATCTGCATGGCACAGCGGTAGTAATCGCGCATAAAACGCTCAACCGCAGCATTGGGCTGATCATCTGGCTGGGTCTCATAGCCCATTAATTGTGCAATCTCACGTTGATAATCAAACAACAGCTTGTTTTCATTACGACCGGTCAGTACATGCAAGTAATGACGTATTTGCCATAAATAACCTTCTGAGAAACTGAGCTCATCAAATTCTTTTTCAGTCAAAAAGTTCTGTTGTACCAAGTCATATAGTTTACCCACTCGAAAGTAACGCTTGGTCACCCAGCCAATGATATGAATATCACGTAGGCCACCAGGCGCGGTCTTTATGTTTGGCTCAAGATTATATTCTGTGGCATTGTGCTGTAAATAACGCGCTTTGGACTCTTGCATCTTTACATCAAAAAACGCGCGCGGCGACCACAGTTTATTGACGATTTGAATAGGCATGTCTTGTAGTGCTTCATTACCGATGAGCAGTCGCGCCTCTAACTGGGCACTGGCAATAGTATGGTCAAGCGCCGCCTCTAGCGCATCATCAATGCTACGCACAGAGAGGGCAGGCTCGAGACCAATATCCCATAATAAGGCGACTAACTTGTCAATCTTACTACTGGCGTCAGCACCTATCTCATCAGGAGAGAGCAATAAAATATCGATGTCTGAATATAGAGACAACTCACCGCGACCATAGCCACCAGTGGCAAAAAATGCCAAATCAGTCTTATCCAGTTCAAACCATTTAAACAATGCAATCAATAAGCTATCAATCGCAGAGGCACGAGCGCTTACCAGTTGACGAATATTGGTGCCGCGTTCAAGTAATCGGCTGATATCCTCATTGATTTGTGCGAGCCATTCAGGAATCCCAAGCAGCATCTTTTCTGTCGCATTTTGGGCTGGTGACAAAGACGTATCGTTTGTTGTCTCGTCTGCTAACAGAGGCAAAGGCGTTAAATCGATAGAAGCGCCATCAGAATTAAACATGAGCGTTATCCCGTTAAAATTTAGAAATAGAGGAGGCCAGCTGAAATATTTGCTGAAAAACCTGTGGCGATCAGTATGATGATTGGTAGCCTGCCAAAAGCAGCAGTAAAGACATCAGTCAGCAGCTTATTAAGTAATTCAGTAAGTAGCTAAGTAAACAACTTAGCAAGTAACTCGGCAATCAGGTTGAGGACACGTCTTAGAGTATAAAGACAAAAAGTCTGTCAGCACAATACTCAATATGCCTGAATTGTTGGCCAAAAAAAAGACCGCCTAAGCGATCTTTTATGATGTTACTGTGTCAAAAAACTTAAATCTTCTTCAGGGCGGGCAGTAAACACCTCACAGCCATTGTCTGTGACGACCATGGTGTGCTCCCACTGCGCAGACAGTTTACGGTCTTTGGTAATCGCCGTCCATTCATCAGGTAAGATTTTGGTCTGCCATTTGCCTTCATTAATCATTGGCTCGATGGTAAAGGTCATGCCTGTTTTTAGCTCGAACCCTGTGCCTTTTTTGCCATAGTGCATGACTTGTGGCTCGTGATGGAATTCATTACTGATACCATGTCCACAGAACTCACGAACGATACTGAAACGCTCAGGCTCGACCACTTCTTGAATCGCTGCACCTACATCGCCTAGACGTGCGCCATCTTTGACAACACTCATGCCAGCATAGAGGGCGTCTTGTGCCACTTTACAGATACGTTTTGCCATAATAGAGCCATTGCCCACGATCCACATTTTTGAGGTATCGCCATAATAGCCATCTTTGATAACCGTCACATCGATATTAATGATGTCGCCATCTTTTAGCAGTTTCTTTTCACTTGGGATACCATGACAAACCACATGATTGACCGAGGTGCAGATTGATTTTGGGAAACCATTGTAATTAAGTGGCGCTGGGATAGCACCTTGTACATTGACAATATAGTCATGAGCAATTTGATTCAATGCTTCGGTGCTGACGCCTACTCTAACGTGCTCGTCTAACATCACCAGCAAGTCGCTAGCAAGTTTGCCGGCAACACGCATTTTTTCTATGGCGTCGGCTGACTGGATAAGAGATTTTTTAGTCATCGTTTTCTGTCTTATATTTATGGGTTTAATATGGGCAGATTATACCATAAATGGATGGATGACAGTTCTGGATTGAATGATGGTAAATCTATCACTATGATTGATAATAATTGCTTTACAGCACAAAAGTAGGGGCATGACCCTCTAGTCACGCCAATATATTCATATTTTGATAAATGGGTTGAATGTTACAGAAGATATAAGTAATGTAATTTTGCCTGCTAAAGGGATTAGCAGCAATCTTTGCCGATTTTGTGAGGTAAAGATAACCCACATTAATGATAACAAGGATGTTGTTATGACACTTTCTTCGTACGTTCGTGCCACGCTCAAGCCACGCGCTTTTTTGCCAATACTGGGGTCAATCGGTACTGGTGTTCTTTTGATAACACTACAAACCGCATCAGCCCAAGCAGCAGGCCAATACTATAACTGTGCCAATGCCAATGGTTGTACGCTAGTCGATAGTAAGTACTTCACGTCTAGTTATACCAAAACTCAGTATCCGGTCGTTATGGCTCATGGGCTTGGCGGCTTCACTAAGCTGTTTGGGGTCATTGATTACTTCAACGGTATTCCTCAAGAGTTGATGAAAGGCGGCTCAGAGGTATATACCACCAAAACCTCAGCCGTCAATAATAGTGAGGTTCGCGGAGAGCAGCTGCTACAACAAGTCAAAACCATTTCTGCTGTTTCTGGCAAGCCTAAAGTCAATTTATTTGGACACAGCCAAGGCGGTATAGACATTCGCTATGTCGCTGGCGTCGCGCCAAAATACGTGGCCTCCGTCACGGCAGTCTCAAGCCCAGAACAAGGGTCAAAAACCGCAGATTTTGTCAAAAATACCCTTGAGCCAAACAACACCACAGGTACTCCATCAAACGTCACCACACAGCTCGTCTCGGGTGTGTTCAATTTAATTGGTGGCTTTACTGATATTGGTTCGGGCATCAGTTTTAATCAAATACAACAGCAAGATGGCTGGCAAGCACTCGTGGCTCTATCGACCAGCGGCGCAGCTAAGTTCAATGCCAAATTCCCTGCTGCCATGCCAAAAAACTACTGTGGTCAACCAACCAGTACGGCCGCCAATGGCATTAAATACTACTCATTTAGCGGCGTTGGACAAATAACCAGCGCTCTTGATCCTAGTGATTATCTATTGGCAGCAACTGGTGTACCGTTCGCCGGTGAGTCGAATGATGGATTGGTATCTGCTTGCTCAAGTCGTTTGGGTTATGTGATTCGCGATGACTATAGAATGAATCATTTAGACTCAGCTGATCAAGTATTGGGTCTGACCGCATGGGGTGAGTCTGAGCCAAAATCTATCTATCGTACTCAGGTCAATCGTCTCAAAAACGCCAACCTTTAATAATGTAAGCTTTAAGAGCAATAGCTTTTAGGCGCATATGCCTTTAAGAACGTAAGTTTTTAAGAACTTAAGCCTTTAAACGGACTGGTAAAAAGAACCCTCATTTATGTCAAATAATCGCCGCCCAGCCTATCTACCAATCGCTATCATCGCTGTGGTTATCATAGCGGTCGCTGCGGCGGTGATTATGTGGTTCAAGCCTGACAGTTCGCGTATCACGCCAGCGCAACCAGTATCCAATGCCCTCGCCAGTGAGGCTGACAGTTCTCAGTCTATCGCGTTAGATGATGGTCAAATGGTGCAAACCACTACTAACCAGAACCAGTCTCCATTTGTCACTGGATTGGAGCGTTTGCCGCGTTCATTAAAAGGTACGCAAATCGATGGTGAGATCATCATTGATGAAAACAAACAGTTGGTCGTTACTGAAGGTCTACGGCGTTTATTCGATTATTTTTTATCAGCATTAGGAGAGGAGAACGAAGCGGTTATAGTTGCTCGTGTGGAAAGTTACATTCGCCATCACACGCCAGAGCCTGCCGCCAGCCAAGCGGTCGCTATATTTAATCAATATGTCGCCTATCTCAAAGCACTGCCAGAGATAGAAAAACGTTATGGCAATCTGCAACTACAAGCGACCAAAAGCGGTGAGCTAGATTTGAATGCAGTCGCTCAGCAAAAAAGGGATGTGGCCAATCTACGTCAGCAGTATTTTGATAAGCCAACCATCACTGCATTCTTTGGGGCAGGGGACGACTATGATGACTATAGTATAGAGATGGTCAGAATCAACCAAAACACTCAAATGTCTGATGTACAAAAACAAGCCGCTAGACAAGACTATGTCAGCCACCTACCAGATAGCACTACCAAAACCAATATCATGCAGCAAGCCAATCTGGGTGAGCTGATAACACGTACCGAACAGATGAAAGCCCGTGGCGCGACGCCCGAAGCACTATATAATATGCGCCGAGAGCTAGTGGGTGCGCCAGCCGCCGAGAGACTGGCGCAGGTAGACCGAGAGGATGCCAATTTTGAGCAACGCTTTAGCCAATATGAAACCCAAAAACAGCGCCTATTAAGTCAAAGTGCAGATCAAGCTCAAGCGCAAATCCAGATCACGCAGCTTGAGCAGCAGTTGTTTGATGATACTGAGCGCAAGCGTTTAGAAGGTTATGCTGCCCTACAACAACAAAAGTAGTCAGTACATTTTGCTTGACCATCTATACTTACTGGTACATTTATCCTGCAAAACTTCTGGTCAAACATTGACTGAGAAAAAAAGTGTTAGCAGGTAATATCACGACTGGAAAAGCGTATAGGTCACATCCTTGCAAAGTGACATAGAGTCCTTTTCCAAGTAATTACCCAATTCATAATGACACCTGACTGTTAGTCATCCACAATATCGCTATTGTGTAAAACAATGCACAAGACAATAAACAAAACATAATAAATCAAAATTTTCACTAAACTTGAGGTCTGGTATTAATATCCAGCTCTCAGACTTAGTGAAAATTTTAGGTCTAATAAAGCGAGGAATTGATATGAAAAATATGACGACGGTAATGATGGCAGCTACCTTTGCAGTTGGTGCACTTGCTGCTGGTTGCCAGACTACAGCCAATTTACCTGCGCCTGTCAGTCAACCAATCACTGCAAATGTGCTGCAAGCACACAACTGGCAGTTGGTTGATGCCAAACGCAGTAACGGAGAGCAGATCACTCAGCTATTTTTTGACCCAGCCAAGCCGTTGACGCTTAATTTCATGAGTGATAAAGGCGGCGATTACATGGCATTTATGAACACTTGCAACAATATGAGTGCGAGCTATAGCGTTGTCAACGGCGATGTGCAAATCAAAAACGGCATCAGCACTATGATGGCGTGTCCTGAGCCACAAGCCAGCTTTGATATAGCCACTTTGGCAACCGTGCAAGGCAAATACAGCCTCAGTAAAAATGCCAAAAACGTGCCTATTCTGACCATCAAAAATGATAACCAAGTGGCTTACTTTAAAGCGGTCACTAAATAAATTGATGATGAACTAAAACAATTTAGACATTGCAGTTGCAATTAACAAGGCCTCACTAAGAAGTGGGGTCTTTTTTTATCCAACGTTTGATGCAGTTTACGCTACACTAGAGTAATGGTTCTGTAATACTTTTATCATCAAGTTCTATTGGATATCACTTTATGCTTAAATCAGCTATGTCAAAACTAGCCATGAATAGGCTCACAGCAACAGGCGCTATGACGATAGCCATAGCTACGGTGCTCACTGGCTGTCAGACCCTATCTAGTGCGCCAATAAAAAAGCCAAAAAGTACAGTCGATACCAATCCATTAACCGCTCGCATGCCTACGATTGATCGCCAAGGGTACATCGCTTATGTCGAGGAGCAAGGGTTTGGCGCGGCCAAAGTGTCGACACTTTATAGCATTCGTCCTGACGGTAGCGATCGTCAGTTGATTGATCAGTTAAAGGGTTATATCTACGCGCCTGCATGGTCAGCTGATGGCAAATGGCTCGCCTATAGCAAACAATCCGCGCGTCAACATCCCAAAATCTATCTTTATGATAAGAGCAGTGATACGCGCAATCTGGTGGTAAATGCTGAGGGCAGTAATATGTCGGCATCATTTTCACCGAATGGCCAAAGTCTGCTCTATAGCTCGACGGTCGGTGGCAATGCTGATATCTATGAGATGCGTCTGAGTGACGGAGATACGAGGCAACTAACGACGCTGCCCAGTACGGAGGTTCAGCCAAGTTATGCATCTGATGGCAAAAGCTTCGTTTATACCAGTGATAAAGTCCGTGCTGGACGTCCACGTATTTATCGTTATGACTTCGCTACAGGCAATGCGACGGCTATGCCGACTAGTGGCTATGTCGCGAGTCCTCAGCTTAGCTCAGACGGTCAGCGTATGGCCTACCTAAATGGTCGAAAGGCGGCCGTTATGACCCTGAGTACGGGACAAGTCACCAATTTGGCAGAGACGGGACTCGATGAGCCAGCGCGCTTATCTCCCTCTGGTAACTATGCTGTCTATCCGACAAAATTGTCGCAAGTGGGCGGCCAAAATAGTGGCAGTTTGGTTATATATTCGCTTTTGGGTAACACAAGCTATGCCATCAGTGGTCAGAATAATAGCGTGGTGCGTTCTCCAGTTTGGGGGCGTTAATCGCGAAATCTATTTCTTCTATCAATAAATCTGTATATGATTAATAAAGAAACATAAGTTGATTCTAAAAGTCTAATTTTTAGAGCGTCAAAAGGAGAAAGTACGTAATGCAAGAGTCGTTTTTGATATTCATCACCAAAATCAGCTTGTACCCGACGATAGTCTTTACAGGATTGGTGATGTTTGTGACCTTGTATTGGATGGTTTCTCTACTTGGTATGGCAGATATGGATACAGTAGATATTGGCGATGCAAGTGGCGAGGGTAGCAATTTGACCTCATCAGGTTTTGTGTCGGGTCTGCTACTTAAGTTCGGTCTATATGGCGTGCCGCTTATCGTTATCCTTAGCCTAATCAGCTTAATTGGTTGGTTGTTAAGTTACTTCTATACCAGTTTTTTACATCAAAATTTTGATTCAGGCATTTTATATTACCTATTCGGCACTGGGGCGCTAATCTTTGTATTGGTCGTCTCCATGTGGCTGACAGGCATTATTATTTCTCCCATCCGCAACAAAATAGCCAAAATACCTAGACGCAATGCTGCTAACAATATCGGCAAAATCGCGGTTGTGCGTACCCTTAGTGTCACGGACAAACACGGCGAAGTGGAACTGAATGATGGCGGTGCAGGATTGATACTCAAAATTCGCTCAGACATCAATGATGGCTCGCTGAAACAAGGCGATCAAGTGATGTTGGTGGAGTATTTAGAGGCAGCCAATACCTATCGCGTCGCCCCTGTAAAAGATAAATAACCACTATAGTCACTCCACTATAAAAGTGTTACTGCGTTAACCTCGCTTGAAGTATTTGATATACATCTACACTCGGTTGCCTTGTACTACTTTTAAATTGAATCGACTATATAAATAATTTAGCCACTAGTAAGTAATTTAGTCACGATGATTCTCCATCATTATTTTCAGCATATCATTATCGCTTTTAGCACAGAACAAGCTCACAGAATGAACAAGGATTTAGCCAGAGATTTTAGAAGCATCTCTGGTTTATGAATAATATTTTTAGCAATGATTTAAACGGTTTTAAATTTGGTTATAGTCGGTTCAGAATAATGCAGATATAAGAATGGTGCGTGACAGGGCTATAAAGCACACGTGCTATAAAAGGTGTTATAAACAGTAAATTTAACAAACCTGATAGCGTATCTGATTTATATAGAATTGATTATGGAATGTTTTAATTAAAGGAATGGATATGGACACACTCATTATCGTCGGCGTGGTTGTAGTGCTGGCGTTTGTTTTTATGATGGTCGCACTACTGATGCTCAAGGCCTTTTACTTTAAGGTCGAGCAGGGCAAAGCACTCATTATCAACGGTGTGAGTAAAATTGCCGTACGTTTTGATGGTGGTTTTGTTTGGCCAGTCATCAACAAAAAAGAGTTGATGAGAATCTCGCTTATCACGTTAGAAGTGGACAGACGCGGTAAAGAAGGTTTGATTTGCGCAGACAACATGCGTGCTGATATCACCGTGGCATTTTATTTACGCGTTAATGAAACCGAAGAGGATGTATTAAAAGTTGCCAAATCGGTTGGGGTTGAAAGAGCCTCAGATAAAGTCGCTGTCAACGAGCTGTTTAATGCCAAGTTCTCGGAAGCCTTAAAAACAGTTGGTAAGCAGATTGATTTCGTCAAACTGTTTGAAAACCGCAGCGAATTTCGTGACAGTATCGTTCAAGAAATTGGCAACGATCTGAATGGCTATGTCTTAGAAGATGTGGCGATTGATTATTTAGAGCAAACCCCAAAAGCGTCATTAGATTCAAGTAATATCTTAGATGCTGAAGGCATCAAAAAGATTACTCAATTAACGGCCTTTCAGAACGTCATCACCAACGAGCTTGAGCGTGATGAAGAGCTGGCCGTTAAGAAAAAGAATGTCGAAACTAGAGAGGCGATGTTAGAGCTAGAGCGTCAGCAAGCCGATGCCGAAGCCAAACAGCAACGTGAAATCTCGTCAGTGATTGCCCGCGAAACGGCTGAAACTCGCAAGATTGAAGAAGAAGAGCGTAAAAAGTCTGAAACAGCCGTTATCTCGGTTGAGCAGGATTTAGCGATTCAACGTGAGAATCAGCAGCGTGAAATCGAAGTGGCAGGTCAAAATCGTCTGCGTGCAGTCGTCATCGAAGAAGAAAAAGTGACGCGTGCTCGTGATTTAGAAATTGTCTCTCGTGAGCGTGAAGTTGACTTGCAACGTATCGAAGCTGAACGTGCGATTGAGCTTGAGAAAAAAGAAATCGCCAACGTCATCCGTGAGCGTATCGCGGTAGATAAAACAGTTGCGCAAGAAGAAGAGCGTATTAAAGAAGTCCGCGAGATTAGCGAGGCGGAGCGTTCTAAGCAGACACGCGTCCTAGCAGCAGAAGCCGATGCGGAAGAAATCAAAGTACGTCAGGTGAAAAAAGCCGAAGCAGAAGAGCTATCTGCTAAGCATAAAGCCGTCGAAATCACCACATTGGCTGCTGCTAATCTTGAAGCATCTGCTAAAGATTCAGAAGCCAAAATTAAAATGGCCGAAGGTACCAAAGCAGAAGAGTCAGCACATGGCTTCGCTGAAGCGGCTATCCAAGAAGTCAAAGCGGCGTCTTTGGAAAAAGAAGGCATTGCGAAAGCCAATGTTATCAAAGCGACTGGACAAGCTGAAGCGCAATCAGATCGTGAAAAAGGTATGGCAGATGCTGAGGTTATCGCTGCTCGTGGGGAATCTAAGGCAAAAGCTGAGCGTGATATCGGTATGGTCGATGCAGAAATCATCGCCGCTCGCGGTGAATCTACTGCCAGAGCTGAGCGTGAAAAAGGCATGGCAGATGCTCAAGTCATCGCGGCTCGCGGTGAGTCAAATGCCAAAGCAGAACGCGAAGTTGGATTGGCAAAAGCCGAAGTTACTCGCGCACACTTCCAAGCCGAAGCAGATGGTCTGGTCGAGAAATTCAATGCCATGGGTAGCATGAGCAAAGAAGCACGTGAGCACGAAGAGTTCCGCATGAGCCTTGAGACAGCATTACAAGAAGCATTGGCATCGATTGACGCTGGTAAAGAGATTGCGAAAGAAAATGCTGAAGTATTGGCAGTCGCGTTACAGAAAGCCAAAATTGATATTGTTGGCGGCGAAGCGCATTTCTTTGATAACTTTGCCAAGTCACTGTCTATCGGTAAAGCCATCGATGGCCTAGCGGGCAAGTCAGACACATTGAGCGGTATCATCAATGGTGTGATGGCCAGTCAAGCCATGAAATCAAACCAGAAAAATGATGATAAAACGACTTATTAATAGGGTCCAAATACCTAGCCTTAATGGGTAAGTATTAGTGAGCAAGTTTTTATCTAACAGTATGAATAAGTAATATTCTCTGAAATAAAAAATCTGTCGTGTAGGCGGCAGATTTTTTTGGCTAACTCAGAGTGATTCAGAATGACGAATCATGATGAGTTGGCTAATCTAAAAAAATAGCAGTGACGACTCGTTTTTTTAGATTAGCCAAGTGCTTCTTTACTTTCAATGATTCTTTATTGCCCAAAATTCTCTTATAGTGGATTCAGTTTAAAAGAGATACAAGGCAACCGAGTGCAGATGTATATGTGATACTTCAAGCGAGGTTAACGCTGTAGCTCTTTTATAAAGGATTGACTATATTACGTAAAAACAGAAACGGACGAGCAACGATGGCGGACACGCAAAACTCAACAAATTCAGACAGCAACGACAAGGCTAATCAAGCCAACCAAACCGATCAGGCAGTTGCCTCGGGCAATGCTTATGAGCTCATCAAAAAACGTCTGACGGAACAAGGCGGTCGTTTAGAGCAGCAGACGCAGACGCTAAATAATGCGCGTCTCGAAGAGTTTGGCAGCACCCAAATGCAAGTCATCGCCCGTACCCGTATTCGTACCGAGTACAACTGTGTGGCACAAGACATGGTGCAGGTCGGCGATTATTTGCTATTTGGCTACAACGTTTTTATGGGGCTCAAACGCGCGAGCAATATTAAGGATGTATTGTCGTTATATCGTCTGAACGAGCCAGCTGGTAATGAAGAAGAGTATCAGCTCGAAGAGGTTGACCTAAAAGGCACTTTTTTGGCTCAAGATGCCTTTGTCCAAGACTTTAATGAGTTGTATCGATATTACAAGCAAACGCGCCTGATTCAAATAACGGTGAAAGACAGCAAGTTGCTGTTAGCGTTTCAGATTGGCGAACGCATCACTGATATTCGAGTATTCCGTTTTGCGTTAGATTTTAGCCAAGGGACACCAGAGTCGGCGCAAGTCGCTTATGTGGACAATCGAGGCGAGCGTGACATTGAACTGCCGCCTGCTTATGATTTTGACTGGATTGAGACCACGCGCGATCAAATGGTGAATGGTAAATATCCCCATATGAATATCTTAGACACGATATTTGTAGAAACGGTCGGTGGTGATTTGACCATTAAGATTGAGGATAATACGCAGTCCGGTCAGGGTATTTATAGCGAACCGGTCAATGACCGCACCCAGTCGCTGACGGACGCTGAGATTGCTTATGCCAAAGTTGGCAGTCTAATACTGCTCAAAATATTGCCCTATCGTGAAGAAGACTACCGTTATTTTGTTTATAACACCTTGACCGAAGCGGTGCTGCGATTGGATGCGATTGGTCAGTCGTGTGTTCAGCTACCAGAAGACCACGGCATCATGTTTCCGGGTGGTTACTATCTACAGACGGGTGAGTATAAGCTGTTTGAGGCCAATAACGTTGGCGCTACTGACTTACGGTTTAAGCGTAAAATTGTATCGCCGAATGGGGAAGATGTTTTATTCTTATTTTACGACCGAGACTTGGGCGTCACAGGGCTGTTTCCTTATAACTTGATTAAAAAGCAATTGGCAAATCCTATCTATTGTAACGGTATGGCTTTGGCTGAGAATGGCCGTTTGGTGCTGTTCAGTGACCAAAGTGAGCCGTCTCGTATTCATCCGATGCAGATATGGCATACGCCTTATGCTTCACATGAGTATGTGAGTGAGCTGCCAGAGAGCACGAGCTTTTATGGCAAGATTGGCAATAAAGAGCTGGTGCGCGGTATCTCAGATCTTTATAGCATTACTCGCCTGATTGATAATCAAAGCGTGTCACAAAAACTCTATGAAGAGCTTACCAATAATACCAGCCGACTCTTTGACAGCTATTATTGGCTGTCTGAACCTGAGCTTGACGAAGTCGCCAGTAGTATCAAGGAAGTGACGGCAACGGCTGAGCTGGTCATTGATGAGTTCGCTAAAGTACAAAGTATTCAAAAGCAAACCCAAACGGCTTTGAGCGATGCTGATACGCAGCAAAGTGAGATTTTGCGGCAGATACGTGTCACTAGCTTTGAGTCTGCCAGTGATTATGTCGATCAGTTGTCAGCGTTAAGACGTCAAAAAGGCCGTTTGGTCAGCTTGGAAGATTTGCGCTATCTAGATGCCGATAAGTTACAAGCATTGCAGACGCAGTTAGAGGAAGCCGAAAGCGAGCTTGCCGAAAAAACGGTGCTGTTTTTAAGTGGTGAAGAGGCGCTATCAAGCTACGAAGGCATATTGGTCGATGTCAGTGAGCGCTTAAATACGGCAGAAACCCATGCCGAGCTAAAACCCGTACTAGAAAAAATTGATGAGACAGCGCAAGGGTTAGATTTATTAACGGAGTTGCTAGGCACATTAGATGTGGCCGATGCCACGGTGCGTACGCAAATCATCGATGACATATCGACCATTTATGCCAGCCTGAACCAAAGTAAAGCCAAGCTCAACCATAAGCGTAAAAACCTAGGATCTGCTGAGGCCGTGGCGCAATTTGGCGCGCAGTTTAAGCTGTTCGGTCAGTCCATTGCTAATGCCTTATCCATTGCCGATACCCCTGAGAAATCAGATGAGCAAATGGCAAAACTATTGGTACAGTTAGAAGAGTTGGAAAGCCAATTCGCTGATCCAGAGACCAACAGTGGCGATCAGTTTTTAGCCGACATCATCAGCAAGCGTGAAGAGATTTACGAGACTTTTGAAAATCATAAGCAGCAACTGCTCGATGCTCGCAATCGCAAAGCGCAAAACTTAGGTGATGGCGCGCTGCGGATGCTTGAGAGTATAAAAAAGCGTACGCAAAGCACTGGCGTCACGGGATTTACAGAAGAAGAAGCGCTGAATACGTACTTTGCGGCTGATGGTCTGGTGCAAAAAGTCCGCAACATCGCAAAAGAGCTGCAAGCGATGGGCTTTAGCGTAAAAGCCGATGACATCGATGCACGTCTAAAAGCCATCCAAATCGAGAGCTATAAGAGTCTAAAAGACAAGTCGGACTTGTTTGAAGATGGTGGTCAAATCATCAAACTGGGTAAGCACCGTTTTTCGGTTAATACTCAGCCATTAGATTTGACCTTATTGAGCCGTCAGCAGTCAGATGGCAAGCGTGTGCTGAACTTGCATCTAACGGGTACAGACTATTATGAAGTGCTTAATAATGCTGAGCTAAACGCCTTGCGCCCGTATTGGGACATGAATATCGCCTCCGAGTCTGACAAGGTGTACCGCGCCGAGTACTTGGCCTATAGCATTATCGAAAGTGCCAAGAACAGTCAAGACGGACTAACCGAAGAACGTTTATATCAAGCATACGACGCGACCATCATTACCCTAGATGTTAATGGTGATATTGATAATGACAGTCCATTGTCCAAGTTGGTCAAAGCTTACGCCACCCCTCGCTATCAGCTTGGCTATGACAAAGGCATTCATGACCATGATGCTACGCTATTATTGATGCAAATATTGCCGACACTGCGTGAGGCAGGGTTGCTGATTTATACCCCGCAAGTACGTGCGTTGGCGCAATTATTCTATTGGCAGCTAAATATCGTGCAAGCGCTTGGTTTAGATAGCTTGCGTCAATTTGGTTATGACGCTTGGTTAAATGAATCAGTGCTGACGCGCGCAAATAACTGGATAGATAGAGCCGCGACCGCCGAGCAACTGCGCCGTGCATTGGGCAGTGATACGGCTAAATCTTTACTGGTCGAGGACATGAGCCAAGTGATGCGTCATTTTGTTATGGCTCATAATGATGACAGTATTGGCATTAATAGTGGCGCTGGCAAGCAGTTAACATCAAAACCAGAGTCAGATTCAAATACCAGTGATGTTCATAACGCCAACATCTTCAAATCAAGCTATGTTCAGCTTGCCTGTGAATATTTGGTGAGCGTCATGGGGCAGTCAGCGGAATCGAATGCAGGCGCACATAACACAATAAACTGGCAAACCAGTCAACAAGCGCAGCAGTTGTGTGAGCAACTAAGCCAAACGCTAAATAGTGCCTCAGGCAGCACGCAAAATACGGCCAGTTTTGACCAACTACAATCTTCTATCAGTAAGCTTGGCTTCCAACCCAAGTCAGCCTATGAGCTATTAGCCACATGGTTTCATGCACTACTTGATAAGACTTATGGTGGTACTGATTCGGCTAATGTCGCAGCTAATGGCACGGATGAGGCAGGCGAGGCACTCAGTGAAGAGCAGCTTGCCGAGATTGAAACACAAAACGCGCTACGCAAGCAGCAATTAGAAAGTGGCCGTCATTATGTGCCTGAAGCCATTGCCGTCTTGCTTACCCAATTAAATGATGCCCAGCGTGAAGCTTTGGTGCAACGATTGATTGATTCAGGTGCTACTTTTAATAAAGGGGCTTTTAATAAAGGGCTAAGTGCTAAAGGAGTAGGCAATCAAGGCGCAAGTACCACGCCATCGGCCTTGTCATTTTCTTCAATCACCTCGTCGCCAGTTTCATCGACTACATCATTGACCAGTATTAATAACCCGCTTAATCAAGTGCAAAGCTTTGAACGTAGCACGGGTCAGGTATCGCTTGAGATACAAGTCAATAACCTGCTGGGTGAACATATACGTATTCATCAGCAGACCTTAACTTTTGCCGTCGATGATTTTTTAAATCGTTTGCATCATCATGATACCCAAGTCATCCCTGCCTACAGACGTTATCTGGCCATGCGCTCAGAGATATTGCATGACTCAAAAGAGACATTACGACTGGACGAATTTATGCCGCGTCCATTGTCTTCATTCGTGCGTAACCGTCTGATTAACGAGAGCTATCTGCCACTTATCGGTGACAACCTCGCCAAACAGATGGGCACGGTCGGCGAGGATAAGCGTACCGATTTGATGGGTATCCTCATGATGATATCGCCACCAGGGTATGGTAAAACCACCTTGATGGAATACGTGGCAAATCGTCTTGGCCTTATCTTTATGAAGATTAACTGTCCGTCACTCGGTCATGACGTCACGTCCTTAGATCCTGAAAAAGCCCCCAATGCTACCGCCCGAGAAGAGCTGAATAAAATCAACTTAGCCTTTGAGATGGGCAATAACGTCATGCTTTATCTCGATGATATTCAGCATACGCACGCAGAGTTTTTGCAGAAGTTTATCTCATTGGGTGATGGCACACGCCGTATCGATGGTGTCTGGCAAGGCAAAATCAAGACCTATGACATGCGTGGCAAAAAGTTCTGCGTGGTCATGGCAGGTAACCCATACACCGAAAGCGGCGAGGCCTTCAAAGTGCCGGACATGCTCGCCAACCGTGCCGATATCTATAACCTAGGCGATATCATGAGCGGCATGGAAGAGGTGTTTGCACTCAGTTATATCGAAAACTCGCTGACCTCTAATACCGTCCTCGCACCAATGGCCAACCGTGACTTAAGCGATGTGCATCGTTTGATTAAAATGGCAAAAACGGACAATGCGAATCTTGCCCAAGCACAAAGCAGCGATCTGACGTATCCGTATAGCACCTCAGAAGTTAACGAAATTATCGCCATCTTGCGCCATATGTTTAGGGTGCAAGAAGTCATTCTGGACGTCAACCAAGCCTATATTGCCTCCGCCTCGCAAGACGATAAGTATCGTGTTGAGCCGATATTTAAGCTACAGGGCAGTTATCGCAATATGAATAAGATGACCGAAAAGCTGTCGGCAGTCATGAATGAAGAAGAGTTGAACCAGCTGATAGATGATCACTATCTGGGCGAGTCGCAGCTATTGACCCAAGGCGCAGAGAGCAACTTGCTCAAGCTTGGTGAGATGCGTGGTGTCTTGACCGAAGCAGAAACAGAGCGTTGGGCGCAAATCAAAGCCGACTTCTTACGTAACAAAGCCATGGGCGGTGAAGATGGTGATACTGGCGCACGTATCGTCGCCCAGTTGGTCGATTTGGCCAGTGGCTTCAATGCCATCAG
The DNA here is from genome assembly GCF_015864565.1 of Psychrobacter sp. SWN149. NCBI lineage: Bacteria > Pseudomonadati > Pseudomonadota > Gammaproteobacteria > Moraxellales > Moraxellaceae > Psychrobacter > Psychrobacter sp. SWN149. The sequence continues at coordinate 126,024 of NZ_JADYWX010000007.1, read as the reverse complement.
TAGCCAGTTTGAGACATACTTAACGAAAAACGACCCAGAGCAAATCGCTCGCTTACGAGAAGCAGGACAGCAAGCGCAACTCGATGCCCAGCTAAACGCCCAATTAGAAGCACAGAAAATACTTGCCGATAGCGTGATCAATAACGCCAAAGTCGTCAGCGACAGTATTGATAATGGCTTTGAGAAAAGCATGAGTCAGTTGGTGCAAATATATAAGCACGATCACAATGCTGGAAAGGCGGAAGGTGAGTATCTCAAGCAAAACCAAGACGTACAAAAAGCACTGATGGTGCAGCTGGTCAATGCCGTGGAACAACTGGCGCAAAAAATGGCAGATAGCTTGGTTAGCAATAATGATAATCAAACAGCCGATAGTGATATCCCTGATATTCATCAGCAGACCGCATTGATGGCAACTGCCCTCAAGCAAGCGTTAGAGCCATTGACGATGCGGATGGATGAGAAGCTGGCGATTGATACCAGTACTGATCAATCTGGTAAGTTAATCGTTAATAGTCTAAATCGACTTAATAAAATCTTTGATGATTATGATTATGATTAATCACTACTGATTAATAGCTGACGATTAGTCACCACTGGTTAACAGCTATGATTGATGGCTAACGATTAAGCGTTAATGCTTAATTATTAACGCTTATGAGCAATGCTGATGACTTGCACTTATGAACATCACTCATGAATAGCACGTATAAATAGGGCTTATGATTAAGAGACAGTGGTAATATAGTCGGCAACAGCTACTTTGGATACAATCACAGCGAGTAAGCGTGCTACAAACAGCAGGTCAAGCAAGACTGACACCGTATCTGATGGTAGTGAATCGACTATATCAAACCAATGAGAAAATTATGGCGCACAAAAAGAAGAACGTCCGCAAAAAACTTTGTCCTGTCTGCGAGCGTGAATTCAGTTGGACTAAAAAGTTAGATAAAAACTGGGAGAGCATGGTTTATTGCTCAGACCAATGCCGACGGGTGAAAAAGTACGAAGGGCTGGATCATCAAAAAGAAGATAAGTAGTCTTTAGTAGTGAAGTAGAGTTATATAGGAACAAAGGAGCAGACGATGGCACATAAAAAGGTAAACTTACCGCAAAAAACCTGCCCCGTCTGCCAGCGTCCGTTTACGTGGCGCAAGAAGTGGGAGAAGGATTGGGAGCAGGTGATTTATTGTTCTGAGCGGTGTCGGCGGGGAAAAGCAAAAGATGAATAGACCAACTTAATAAAGCTTCAGCCGATCATAGATTGGCTGAAGCTTTATTAAGTTGATGGCTCATTATTAGTAATGTTCTTTCATGAGTACTTCTTCCATGCGACACCATCGTCTAATTTATAGAAGATGGGATATAGGTCATTTACGTATAAGTGTTTTTGCCTAAAAATACTAAAGTCGTTATCACTAAAATATAACTCTAACGTTTTTATTGGCTGTCAGTGGCTGTTACATTACTAGATTAAGGTCTTGAGAATTTAAACATCTCTTCATCGTCTATGACATCGTCTTGGTTATCATCCACTTCAATAGTAAGGGTAGTATTACCTATCACTCGAGCGTAACGCGTGCGTGGTTCTGATAATCCAGTACCCGCGTTATCATCATAAATTATTGTAGTAGATAGTTGACCAGTAACAGCATCAATAGTGTAGTTCCCCCATTCCATACCGTTTTCGGAGTTATTGACTGAACCATCCTCATCAACTTGCACTTGGATATAAGTGCCATTTTCTAAGAATGCCAAGCCAAGCAGCTCGTTGTCATCAGCATCATCAAAATCCCAAGGTCCTAAGATACCTTCAGACTTAGTTTCTGAGAAGCGATAACTTTCATTACTATCAATGATGCCATTTTCGTTCTCATCTACTTTCAGGATAAGCTTACCGTTAGATACTTGAGCATAACGCATGACAGAATCTGATAATCCAGAGGTACCGTTTTTATCAAAGATAGGCGTAGCGGTTAGTTTGCCTTCTGTACTACTGACGCTATAACTGCCTAATTCCATACCATTTCCAGCTTCACTGGTTGACTGGCTACCATCGACTTGAGTCTGTATATAGGTCCCATCATCCATGAATATAATTGTTGATAGTTCTCCATTAGGGGTATCATCGCTACTCCACATCCCAATGATTTCGGTATCTATATTAGGCTGATCAGGTTGTGTGATATCTGGTTGATCAGGTTGCGATGTTGGTGAGTCATCAGAATCGGAGTCGTCCCCACATCCTTGTAAAATGAGAGCAGTTGTAATGGCTAATAGTGTTAGTTTAAATGATTTCATTTTTATCGCTCCTTGATTTAAAAATATAAAATCTTACTCAGCTAAAGATAACTACCTTGTACCTCCTTAATACAATAATTAAAGAAAATATATACGTATTAACGAATATATCAAACATTTTTCAGTTAATCCAATCCAAAAAGTATTTTCTAAATCAGTAAAATGAAAAGGTTGGTTATCAGATAAAAGAGTGTGAAAATGGAAGAGGTCTATTGAAGGTAAGTTTATTAGCAAAATAATCACATTATTGAAGATTTTTTCATTGCGGATACTTTTGATGGAGGAGATTGAACAATAACAGTGTCTATTTTAAAAATAAGAAGATATACATAACGAAATACCGTCTGCTCTACTGCATTTTTACTAAATGAAGTAGAGCAGACGGTATAGCTACATATAGATTTGCAGTGATTGACCGCATGATAAAGCACTCAATTACTGCAAATGAAAGAATTACTCAGTAGTATTCTCTTGACGCATCATAATTTATATTTTTTATAGTTCTTTAACTGATCACGACTGATCTTACTGACGTTAAAGTATTTACCATTCAGATGCGAGTCATAGAAGGCACCACCTACCTAGCATCTCTTTTCGCAAAAATATTCGCAACCAACGCACCACTAAAGTTATGCCACACACTAAATATTGCACTCGGTAAGGCAGCGACAGGGTTGAAATAAGTTGCCGCAAGGGCAGCGCCTAAACCAGAGTTTTGCATACCCACTTCTATCATAATCGCGCGGCGTTGTTTCTCCGTAAAGCCGGACAAACGGGCGATTACATATCCCAAGGTATAACCCGTCATATTGTGTAAGGCAACCACGATAAATACGATAGCACCGCTATCTAAGATGGTCGCTTTAGACACGGCTACCACCGCCGCTATAATGATGGAAATACCCAATACCGATACCATCGGTAATACCTCGGTGACGAACGCGATCTTTTTACCCAAAAATTTATGAAAGATAACACCCAGTAATATGGGCAAAATTACGATTTTCGTAATGGTTATCATCATACTGGCCAAATCGATATCAATTAGTTGACCTGCAAAAACACTGAGCAGAATAGGGGTCAGAAAAGGTGCAAGTAGGGTAGAGATAGAAGTAATCGCCACACTCAATGCCACATCACCTTTGGCCAAGAACGTAATCACGTTACTAGACGTACCGCCAGGGCAACAGCCAACCAAAATAACACCGACTGCTATCAAAGGATCGAGGTTGAAAATTACCGTTAACAGGTAAGCAATGAGAGGCATTAGCGTGAACTGTGCCAATAGTCCAACCAGTACAGGTTTGGGGCGTTTGACAATTTCTAGGAAATCTTCTGTTTTGAGCGTCATGCCCATCCCAAACATAATGATGCCAAGTATGGGAACGATCAAAAAAGCCAACGAGGCAAAAAATTCAGGAAAAATAAATCCCAAAACAGCACTGACCAATGCCCAGATTGCAAAGGTTTTGCCAATCCAACTAGAAAGTAATGCAATCTGATTCATAGCCTATCTCACAAAGATAAAAATAATAGAATAGACAATAATCTAGCATGGTTCTTGTTAGCAAATGATGAAAGTATTTTGCTATGAACGTAGCGATAAGTTTGCAGATGGCAGGCAGAATAGAATGCCATAAAAAATGGCTTACTTATATTAAATAAGTAAGCCAAAAAAGAACTATTAGGTTTCTATAATTGCATTAGCTAATCGACTACAAATTCGGATTTAACCACTTCTCAGCAGTTTTCATATCCCAGCCTTTACGCTCAGCATAACTCTCTAACTGGTCACGGCTGATTTTGCCGACGTTGAAGTATTCACTATCAGGATGCGAGTAATAGAATCCGCTCACTGATGACGCAGGCCACATCGCATAGCTCTCGGTCAAAGTCGTACCGATCGCATCTACCGTACCGAGCCAATCAAACAATTTGCCTTTTTCCGTATGCTCAGGGCAAGCAGGGTAGCCAGGTGCAGGGCGGATACCGACGTATTTCTCTTTGATCATCTCATCATTGGTGAGTGACTCGGTCGGTTGATAGCCCCAATGCTTTTTACGGATGAGCTCGTGCAGATGTTCAGCGAATGCTTCAGCTAAACGGTCAGACAGTGCCTGTACCATGATGGCATTATAGTCATCACCTGCCGCTTTATATTGCTCAGCGAGTGTTTCTGTACCAACGATAGAGACGGTAAATCCGCCCAAGTGGTCAGTGTGCGTCTCTGATGGCGAGATAAAGTCCGCCAAGCTAAAGTTCGGCTTGCCGCTTGCTTTGTCGCTTTGTTGACGTAAGTGTTCAAACTGATAGGTCGGTTTGCCGCCATCAGCAGGTGCATTGTCATAAACTGTGACGGTATCGGCACCAGTACGGCGCGCTGGCATGAGTTTAAAGACACCTTTGGCCACGAGTGATTTCTCATCGATCATTTTTTGCATCAGTTCATTAGCATTTTCAAATAAATCTCGTGCCGCTTCGCCGACCACATCGTCTTGCAGTATTTTCGGATACTTACCGACCAGTCCCCAAGAGATAAAGAACGGCGTCCAATCAATATATGGCAGTAGGTTGGTGATAGGGTAATCATCCAATATCACTTGTCCTAACTTATTAGGCACTGGTGGCACATAGTTTTCCCAATCGTACTGAAAGCCAATCTTGACCGAGTTCGCATAAGAGATCTTGGCCGCTTTTGGCTGACGCTTGGCCAGACGGTCACGTACTTTAACGTACTCTTCACGTGTCTCATCGATCAGCGCTTGACGATGCTCTTTTGATAGCAGCTTTGTGACCACACCGACGGAGCGTGAGGCATCAGTGACGTAGATGACACCATCATTTTGATATTGCGGCTCAACCTTAACGGCAGTATGCGCTTTAGACGTCGTTGCACCGCCAATCATGAGTGGTAGCGTCATGCCGCGCTCTTGCATTTGCTTGGCGACATAGACCATTTCATCGAGGCTTGGGGTAATCAAGCCAGACAAACCGATGATATCGACTTTTTCGGCGATAGCGGTATCGAGGATTTTTTCACAAGGGACCATCACACCCAAATCGACAATGTCATAACCATTACAGCCGAGCACCACGCCGACGATATTTTTGCCGATATCATGCACGTCGCCTTTGACGGTTGCCATCAGGATTTTACCTTTGACTTCGCCTTCGACTTTTTCGGCTTCGATGTACGGGTTTAGCCAAGCGACTGACTGCTTCATCACGCGGGCAGATTTGACGACTTGCGGTAGGAACATTTTACCGGCACCAAATAAATCACCGACGATATTCATACCGTCCATGAGTGGGCCTTCGATGACTTCTAGCGGTTTGGGATACTTTTCCCACGCTTCTTTGGTATCGGCTTCGATAAAAGTGGTAATACCTTTGACCAGTGCATGGGCAATACGGGCTTCGACGGTGCCTTCACGCCAGCTCATGTCAACTGTGCTTTCTTTTTTCTTGCCACCGTCTTGATAGTTTTCAGCCGCTGTCATTAGGCGTTCAGTTGCGTCCTGACCTGTTTCGCCTTGATTGCGGTTGAGCATGACATCTTCGATCGCGTCACGGGCTTCCTTTGGAATATCATCATATAACTCAAGCATGGCTGGGTTGACGATACCCATAGTCAGGCCGTTTGTAATCGCGTGATATAAGAATACCGAGTTAATGGCTTCACGAATCGGGTTACCACGGAAACTAAACGACACGTTAGACACGCCGCCCGACACCATAGCATTGGGTAAGTTATCCGTAATCCACTTAGTGGCGTTGATAAAATCCGCACCGTAGTTGTTATGCTCAGTGATACCAGTGGCAACGGCAAAAATGTTCGGATCAAAGATAATATCTTCAGAAGGGAAACCGACTTCATTAACCAACACATCATAGCTGCGCTGACAGATTTGGATTTTACGCTCGTAAGTATCGGCTTGACCATCTTCATCAAATGCCATGACGATAACGGCGGCACCATAACGCATACACAGTTTGGCGCGCTCGACGAATTCAGCATGACCTTCTTTTAAGGAGATAGAGTTGACGACAGATTTGCCTTGCGTGCGTTTTAGACCTTCTTCGATGATGTCCCATTTAGAGGAGTCAATCATGAGTGGTACTCGGCTAATGTCTGGCTCGCCTGATACCAAGTTGATGAAATGAATCATCGCCTGCTTGGAGTCGAGCATGCCCTCATCCATATTGATATCGACGATTTGCGCGCCGCCTTCTACCTGATCGCGAGCGACATCGAGGGCTTCGGTGTAGGCTTCAGTTTTGATCAAACGTAAGAACTTTTTGGAGCCTGTCACGTTGGTACGTTCACCCACGTTGACGAACAAGCTGTCTGCTGTGATGGTAAATGGCTCAAGTCCAGACAAGCGGCAGGCAGGGGCGATTTCAGGAATCACACGCGGTGCATAGTTTTTCACCATATTCGCGATTTGACGAATATGTTCTGGTGTCGTACCACAACAGCCGCCCACGATATTCAAGATGCCTGCTTTCGCAAAGCCTTCTAGCAGTGCAGTGGTTTCATCAGCCGTTTCATCATATTCACCAAACTCATTGGGCAGACCCGCGTTTGGATGCGCTGACACATAAGTATTGGCGATATTAGATAGCGTTTGAATGTGTGGGCGCAGCGCATCGGCACCAAGCGCACAGTTGAAGCCAACCGATAATGGTTTGGCGTGGCGAATTGAGTTATAAAATGCTTCAGCCGTTTGACCTGATAACGTACGACCTGACGCATCAGTAATCGTACCCGAAATCATAATCGGTAATTCAAAACCAATATCATCAAACACGCCAGTAATGGCAAATATCGCCGCTTTGGCATTGAGCGTATCGAAAATAGTTTCGATTAGGATAAGGTCAACACCACCTTCTATCAGGCATAAGGTCGCTTCACGGTAGTTGAGTACCAATTCATCAAAGGTGATATTACGAAACGCAGGGTCATTGACATCAGGTGATAGCGAGCACGTGCGTGAGGTAGGGCCTACGACACCAGCGACGAAACGAGGCTTATCAGGTGTCTTGGCAGTGAACGCATCTGCTGCACTGCGGGCAAGTTGAGCTGCCGTTTTATTTAACTCAGGTACCAAATACTGCATATCGTAGTCGGCCATGGATAGACGCGTACCGTTGAAGCTATTGGTCTCGATGATATCCGCGCCAGCAGTCAAATGATCGTTATGAATGTCTATAATCATTTGTGGTTGCGAGAGTACGAGCAAATCATTATTACCGCGCACGTCTTGGTCTATATCTGCAAAGCGCTCACCGCGATAATCTGCTTCTTTTAATTTATAGGTTTGAATCTGCGTACCCATCGCCCCGTCTAACATCAAAATTCTTGAGGCCATTTGCTCAGTGATACGGGCACGTGCTGTTAGCTGCTGCTCTTTGTACGGAAACACGGCAGGTGGCGTCAGTATAAAGTCATCAGCGGATTGTGATGAGTGAGAAGTGGCATCAGTGTTTGAAGTCATTGTTTGGGTCATAGGAGCGCTGCTTATATCGTCAATATTATAAAAGGAGGGAGTAACAAATAGGGTGAAAATGTCTATAAAAGTCGTCGTAAAAGTCGCATTATTCTAGCATGAAACATCTGTCGTATTAGGATACTGCATATTCTACTTTGGCAGTAGACAAGTAAAAGATTTACTTAATACGGTAATGCTTTTAGACAAGAGTAGGCAATGTAAACCCCTTACAAACAAAGCTAAATGACTCTCATTTAGTTTGACTATTACACAAAGTGTTGATTCTGTAATCTAAGACAAACGGTTGTGCTTAGAAGTCAAACACAGCTTACATCGCTACTACAAAAAGTTGCGTAAAGGCAGATTGATAAAGTTTTCAGACATGTTAATTTGATTTCAGAAAGATAGGTTTTTCGTAAGCACTGCTTATAAATGCATGTTTCAGTCATTCAGTCATATGGGTTTTTCATATGATGAATGTCTATACCGCGTGCTAATTATGATGAGCTGCTTATCATAAACCACTTATAAAGAAAGACACTCTAAACTGTGATCAATTGAGTAATCTAAATTGAATAGTACAGTGAAAAATAATCAATCATTAAGGAAAATGTTATGAAACTTACCAAAATCGCTACTATCGGTACACTTGCTCTGTCAATCGCAGGCCTAAGCGCTTGTAATAACATGATGCCAAGCAAAAGCGCAGATATGAAAGCGCCAATGCATAGCCAATCTATGGCAAAAATGAATGTGGTACAAGTGGCGCAAAGCAATCCTGAGTTCTCAGTATTGGTGGAGGCAGTACAAGCAGCCGGTCTAGCAGGTATGTTGTCTGATCCAAACGCTCACTATACTGTGTTTGCACCGACAAATGATGCATTCATGCAAGCATTGAAAGAAACCGGCATGACCAAAGCACAGTTATTTGCAAACAAGCCATTATTGACCAAAATTCTAGGCTCACACGTAGTAGCTGGCGATATGGCTATGTATGCAAAAGATGTGAAGCCAGGCAATGTGATGACCGCCAGTAAAGATACATTAACAGTTACCAAAGACGGTAAATTGATGGATGAGAACGGCCGTACAGCCAATATCTTAAAGACTGACATCGCTGCGAACAACGGTGTGGTACATGTCATCGATAAAGTATTGATGCCTAAGTAAATGTAATAATATTAGACACAATGGTCTTACACGCAATGATTTGATTTCTTAAATTTTTGAAAGTGTAAGTACGACAAGATAAAGTTTTGAATAGAGCAGCCACTATCTGTAATAAATAAATAGGCAGATAGTGGTTGTTTTGGTTCTGTATCACAGAATAAATATCAGGCCAGTAGTACTTATTTTTGGTATGCCAGACCATATCAGACAACGTTAGAGAATGTTGTAATTTGCACAGCAGTTATTTGCTGAATAGACAATATAGCAAATAAAAGTAAACAACAGCATATACGTGATTGATACAGTGTTGCTACCTAAGTAAATACCAATTGAAAATTAAACCGTTAGTATTGTATGTATCGACATGACGAATTTGATCTCAGGACTAGATAATCAGTAGTCGATAATATCTACGAGATATCAGTCACTGTTATCTTTATCAACAGACATTAATGAAAGATAAACGTTCGTTAATCACAGAATTTAATTCATTATCCATAAGGAAGTACCTATGTTAAAGAAAAACTTGTTATCTATCGCCGTAGTAACTGCAGCGATGTCATTGGCAGCCTGTAGTGACAAAGAAGCAGCTACAGAGACCGCTGAGCCTGAAGTAACCACTGAAGAGATGGCTGTAGAACCAGCAGCTGAAGCAGAGCCGATGACTGAAGCTGAACCTATGGCTGACGACATGAACATGGAAGCCACGCAAACGATCGCTGAAATTGCTGCAGGCAACGAAAACTTAACCATTCTGACTGCAGCATTAAAAGCAGCTGGTTTAGATACCATGTTAATGGAAGATACTAAGTACACTGTTTTTGCACCAACAGATGATGCATTTGCTCCTGTATTAGAAAAATTGGGCGTGACCAAAGAAGAGCTATTAGCAAATACTGATTTGCTGAAAAAAGTACTTCCTTATCATGTCGTGCCAATGGAAGTGAAAGCAGCTGATATCCCTTATGGTACTGATATCGAAACAGCTAATGGTAAAACAATCAACATTAGCGATGCCAATGTCATTACTGATGCAACTGGTAATACAGCCAACATCACAGGTACTGATATCATGGCAACCAATGGTGTGGTTCACACTATCGATGCGGTATTAATGCCTGAGTAAGTTTTTAACTTATTTGTTTATACTTTATCAATGATATCGAAAAGGCCTAGCTTTTAGCTGGGCTTTTTTGTGCCTAAATACTATTTGTCGTCAATCCTCTATAAATTCGATATAGTGTCAGTCCTGCTTAGTCTACTGTCTGTAGTACTATCACTTGACTTCCTTATGTCCAAATTATATTGAATCGACTATATAAATAGAAGAGTAGGTATCTATCTGAGCGGATGATTTACTTTATTATATTTTGGCTGTTTTCGTTTGGATCTAACTTATTAAAAATATATAAATAAAAAAGCCCGAGACTATGGTCTCGGGCTTTTTTTACTTAGTGGTTAGTACTTTAGCAGTACTACATTAAAGAGTATTACACATTGTCTTTACGTAGTGGATCTGCATTCATTCTTCTTTGCTCTTCTAAGTGACGCTCTTCCCAATAAGGAGCGTTTTTGATACCAAACTTGGCAGGATCAAAACTGTAGCGTGTCACACCAGCTTTACGCTGTGCTTCATAGTCTTTAAGCATAGTAAGCGTTGGACGTGCCACGACAAAGATGATGAGGATACCAACGATGTTCAACCAAGCCATCAGGCCAACACCGATATCACCGATTGCCCAAACATAACCAGCTGAATTCAAGCCACCATAGGCAACCATCACCATGATTAGGATCTTGACTAAGAATAAACCAGTTTTGTTTGCACCGCGACCGAGGAAGCGTGTCAAGTAAGCCACGTTTACTTCAGCGATGTAGTAGTAAGCCAAAATGGTTGTAAAGGCAAAGAAGAATACAGCGATGGCGATAAACACATTACCAAACGTACCATATACAGATTCCATTGCCATTTGCGTAAAGGCAGGAGCATTGATTTCAGTAGCAGCGGCAACGTTCTGCACGATGAACTGACCATCTGGTAATGTACCTTGGATGTTGTACATGCCAGTAGACAAAATCATGAATGCAGTCGCAGAACATACCAGTAATGTATCAACATATACTGAGAATGCCTGTACTAGACCTTGCTGTGATGGATGTTCAACTTCAGCAGCAGCAGCAGCGTGAGGGCCTGTACCTTGACCTGCTTCGTTAGAGTAAATACCACGTTTCACACCCCAACCGATCGCCGCACCAAAACCTGCTTGTGCAGTGAATGCATCACCAACGATCATACCAAATACATCTGGAATCAAGCTAAAGTTGCTGAACATGATAATTAAGGCTAAAGCAATATAACCAATTGCCATAAACGGAACGGCAAACTCAGTAAAGGTTGCAATACGTTTGATGCCACCGAAAATGATGATACCTAGCACGACTAAGATGATAGCCAAACCGACCAAACGCATAGAGCCAACTTCTAGGCCTGCTACGTTCATGATCGTACCTTCGCCCATTACCTGTGCAAATGCACTGATAACACCGTTCGCCTGTACACCCGGTAAAAACATACCACAGGATAAGATAGAAGCGATTGCGAAGAGGATGCCGTACCACTTTTGACCAAGGGCACGCTCAAAGTAATAAGCTGGGCCACCGCGATATTCGCCAGTGATTACATCTTTTTCTTTGTAGATCTGTGCAAGGGTAGACTCGACATAAGCAGTAGATGCGCCCAAGAAGGCCACAACCCACATCCAAAATACCGCACCTGGGCCACCGAAGCCGATAGCCGCAGCTACCCCAGCGATGTTACCCATACCCACACGCCCTGCGAGGGAAACGGCTAGTGCCTGAAATGATGAAATACCTTGTGCACTAGATTTACCAGTGAATAGTAGTTTGATCATCTCACCGAACAGACGTACTTGTACAAAGCGCGTCATAATGGAATAGAACAGACCAGCGCCCAAGCAGAGATAAATCAGTGCTGGGCTCCAGATAATTCCGTTTACTAAGTTAACTAAACCTTCCATATTTATATTCCTAGTACTGTCTCAAGGTGGCGCTGTCTGCTAGGAGTAAGCTAACTGGTTAACTTACTTATTTAAGTTAAGCAGTTAAATTATCTGCACCGACTTACATATGAATGAAGCCTTACGCGTGCTTTGCCACCAAGAATGGACTGTAATTTTCTGTAGTGATCCGCTTGGCTCATCCGTGATAGTAACTATCTACATAGCGTGTATCACTCACAACATTAATATCAGCTGCATTTAGATTTGTATTGCAACCTTTGTCACTGCCGTATCCTATCATCGTGTGATGAATGAGATGAGTCATAAGTTAACCCGCGGACAAAACAGGCGGTTATATGATTGAATACGCATCATGATGGTATTCAATTTGCTATGAGCTGTTCCGATTGACTACACTATTGGTAGGGCGTATTGACGATATTGGCGAGTAATTGAGCACTAATTGAGGTTTTTATATCTAAATCAGCCATTCGCTAATACTAATCAAACTATAAGTCCACTACCAAATGTATTCAAACCGTACGGCTACGTAACTGCAATTTGCCATATTTTTGTACTAATTACTAGAATTTTCTTTATAGACGGTCGATATATTCGTATTTAATTTTGTCGATACTTGGGTAAGATGCGCCAAACCTATGATTAATTGTTTATGATTACACAACATTTGGTAAAGCTGTGTGAGTCAGTCTTATTTTTGTTCCATATCTATCATTGTAGAGATGCGTTATTGTTAGAGCGGTTGAGGTTGTTTTTTGGTAATGTTCAATTGTAAACATAAGATTATGTCGGCATTATTAGCAAGATAAATAGTCGGCTATAGCACCTCACTATGATAGTAGAAATAGCTATATAGGCAGCAGTCTTTGAATAGTGACCAAAGGTATGTATTTCTATCTAAAGTATAGAGCGTACATGACAGTTAGATGAATGCTAGATGTATGCTACGAGACAAATTCAAAAACGATTAAAAATGTATTCCCAGATATTTGTGATTTATCATTATTAGGAGAGTTAACGATGACGCGTCAATCAATTGTAAAACCTATTTTGCTCGCAGCAGTATTAGCAACGTCTACCGTTGGTCTGAGCGGTTGTGGCTATAACAATCTTCAGGCACAGGATGAGCAAGTGACAGCTTCGTGGTCAGAGGTCGTTAACCAATATCAACGTCGCTCTGACTTGGTGCCAAACTTGGTCAAAGTCGTGCAGCAGTACGCTGACCAAGAACAAGAGGTCTTCACTCAAGTGGCTGAAGCGCGTTCACGTGCAGGCGGCATCACTGTGACACCTGAATTGCTCAATGACCCAGAGGCGATGGAGCGTTATGCCGAGGCTCAAGGTCAAATGACAGGCGCATTATCACGTCTAATGGCCGTGTCTGAGCGTTATCCTGAACTAAAATCGGATGCGCTATTTCAAGACTTACAGGCGCAGTTAGAAGGCACTGAAAACCGTATTGCAGTAGCGCGCAATCGCTATATTCAAGAAGTGCAAGGCTACAATACAACCGTACGCCAGTTCCCGACCAATATCACCGCAAAAGTATTTGGTTTAGACACCAAGCCCAACTTTACGGTAGAGAACGAACAAGCCATCTCTACTGCACCTAGCGTTGATTTTGGTGATTCTAAAGAAGCGGCAAAGTAGAGCGTGTTAGGGATATACAAAAACAGAGCGGTCTATGCCGTTCTGTTTATTTAGCTGATAACGTAATGACGGTTGGTTAATGTCCATTAATTTGTAAACGTGTCATTTGAGGTGGTAGAGAGTAGATGAATCATTCAAAAGCAATCCTATCAGCATTACTGTTCACACTGAGCGTTAGTGGCGCATCAGTGCTGCATGCTGCGCCCAATGAAGATGGTAATGATATTGCTGTGGCGGCAGACAATACCCCGAATCTACAAAACCGTAGTGTCGAAGACTTGGTGGCGATTGCCAAGGCAGGAGAGTCCAACGAAGCGATCAATGATGCGGTGTTGAATAATGAGGCCATTAATGAGGCAGTACTAGGCAACGATGCTATCAATCAAAGCGGTGTCAGTGACGAAGCAACCGCTGGTTCAAACACGACCGCTCAGCCACCAATCAGATCCAGTGCTGAGAGTGTCGCTGCCGACAAGCTGATACTCAACGAGCCTGTCGTTGATCAGGCCAATATCTTAAATCCGCAAGAAAAGCTACGTCTAGAGACACAGCTCAGAAGCCTCTATCAGCAAGGCTTAGCGCAAGCAGCCGTTGTCATCGTCCCAACCACCAATGGCGTACCAATCTTTGACTATGCGTTGCAGGTTGCAGAAAAATGGGAATTGGGTGATAAAGCAATCGATGACGGATTATTGGTCGTCGTCGCTGTCAACGATCGCGAAATGTATATCCTAACCGGTTATGGGTTAGAAGGTGTGCTACCAGATGCGGTGGTCAACCGTATTATTCGTGAAGATATCACGCCTTTATTTAAGCAAAATGACTATGGCGCAGGGATAATCGCTGGTGTCGATGCACTCAAAACGCGCCTAACTGCTGATCCTGAAGTGTTGGCGCGTGCTGATGCGCAAGCTGCAGAGCGCACGGCACAACAAGGCTCAGATGAGCTACCATCACCTATTTTCTTATTCATCATGGCGATGATTTTTGGTAGCTTTATTACCAACATCTTAGGCCGAGTATTTGGTTCTATTATTACCGCAGGCGGGTTTTTTGCTGGCTCTTTGGCACTGGGCGGCGGGTTCTTTATGACGTTGATTATGGCAATATTTATATGGATGTTTCTGATCTCGCGCGGCGGCGGCGGCGGTGGCAAAGGTGGCGGCGGTAAAGGTGGTAGACGACGCGGCGGTATGATTTTCTTACCTGGTATGGGCGGCGGAAGTGGTGGCGGCTTTGGTGGTGGTGGTTTCGGAGGCGGTGGCTTTGGCGGCGGCGGTGGGGGTTTCGGTGGCGGCGGTGCTGGTGGCTCGTGGTAAATGCCTATTACAAGCCAGTTAGCAAAAACCAAGCAAATGAAGCTGCAGTAAAACAACCTGCAAAAATGATGTCTGTGAGGAAACAATTAAATGTCAGAAAACAATGCTCCAAAAGCCAGTTTTGCCCGCTGGTGGCGTCAGGTCTTATTCGTGCCTTTATTGCATAGCAAGTGGCTGACAGCAGATGCTAGAGCTCGCCTGACAGACGAGGTGACCCGTGCTGAGCTTGGACATCGCGGTGAGGTGTTTTTAATCGTAGAAAACCACCTACCTATTCAAGACGCTTATCAGATGGATTGCCGCGAGCGCGCCGTTGATTTGTTTAGTGAATACCGAGTTTGGGACACTGAAGAAAACACAGGTGTCTTGGTTTATGTCAATATCTGCGAGCATCAACTAGAGATAGTTGCTGACCGCGGCATCAGTAACCATGTCAGTCCAACTGTCTGGCGCGCCATGAGCGAAAAAGCAGTATCAGGTATTGCCAATAAAAAAACAGAAGCAAGCTTGGCTGAACTGCTAGACGAAATTGGGCAGGTATTGCGTCAGTATTATCATCTTGAGCATGACCCAGCCGGCAATGAGTTGTCTGATACGGTAGTATTTTTAAAGTAGTTTGCGCTTTGTACGGTTTTATTAAGAAAGCTACTTTTATAAACAGATTATCTATGCAGTCAAAGGGTTTTGTTTTAGGCGATATGCTTTTAGTGTTAAAATGACGCCTCTGGGACAGATAACGCCTTATATATGCATAGCTTGATTATCCTGCTATGTAACATTTACTAGTACTCGTCTCGATAAAATTATTATTGGAATACTATGATTGATTTAATACAGAAGTTACCAAAAGCTGAACTACACTTGCACATTGAAGGCTCTTTAGAACCTGAGCTGATGTTCAGATTGGCCAAAAAAAACAAGGTAGAAATTCCTTACAAAGATATAGAAGACGTACGCAATGCGTATAATTTCACCAATCTACAAACGTTTTTAGACATTTATTATGCAGGCGCAAATGTCCTACTCACCAAAAGTGATTTTTATGATTTGACGTGGGAATACATTCTCAAATGTGTAGAAGACAACGTCATTCATACAGAGATATTCTTTGACCCACAGACACATACTGACCGAGGCGTGCCTTTCGAAGCTGTCATCACGGGTATCAAAGAAGCACTCGCCGATGCCAAAGAAAAGTATGGTATTACCTCTTGCCTCATTATGTGTTTCCTAAGACATTTATCACAAGAAGAGGCGTTTGAAACCTTAGAGCAAGCATTGGCGTACAAAGACGACATCATCGGTGTGGGTCTTGATTCATCAGAATTGGGTAATCCACCATCGAAATTCAAAGAAGTATTTAAGAAAGCCGAAGAAGAAGGCTTTAAGTTGGTCGCTCATGCAGGCGAAGAAGCTGATTTTTCATACATCTATGAAGCATTAGACTTGTTGAACATCAATAGAATCGATCATGGTGTACAGTCTATAAAGAGCCCAGAGCTGATGCAAAGGCTCAAAGATGAGCAGATGCCACTGACCGTTTGCCCGAACTCAAATATCGAGCTAAGAGTCTTTGATACTTACAAAGAGCATAATATCAAAGAGCTTTTGGACTACGGTCTAAACATCAGTGTCAACTCAGATGACCCTGCGTACTTTAAAGGTTATGTGAATCAGAATTTCATCAATTTATGCGAAAATCTGCCAATGACAGAAGAGGACATCGTCACGCTAGTAAAGAATTCTTTTAGATCAGCATTTATCAGCGATGAGCTAAAAGATGCTTACTTAGCGAGAGTGGATCTTGCATTACAGTAAGTCTCCATGAGCGACGCTGCAGTAGATAAGGCTTAACGATTTATATCAATCGTTAAGCCTTTTTTATTATTTATTTGATACCCACACTTATAAAGCCGTAATGTCTGCTATCAGCAGCGGTAAGACGATGCCAGCCTTCTGTGATAGCGTGATATCGACGATGCTATTGGGGGTTGGATCAGGGTTTATTTCAATGATATGAGCGCCATTTTGTTTGGCCAGTTGCGCCAGTCCTGCAGCAGGATAAACGAGGCTCGATGTGCCGATACTGATAAATACCTCACAATCAGCGGCCGCTGTTTCAGCTGTCTCCCATGCCTGTACGGGCAGTGCCTCTCCAAACCAAACAATATCTGGTCTGATATAGCCATCGCAGTGTGAGCAGGTAATCAAGGTATTATCAAAATTTAAGACGTTTTGGGTGTCATAGGAAGCGCTTGATTGGTCTTGATAGGGCGTCTCACAACTACTACAGCGATTGCGTGAAAGTTGGCCATGCAGATGAGTGACCGAGCTACCAGCTTGCTCATGCAAGTCATCGACGTTTTGGGTAATGAGAGTAATCTGCTGCTTAGAAGACTGAGCGTGGTACTGCCACTGAGCCAGCGCATGGTGTGCTGGATTGGGTGATTTATCGGCAACCAGCTGCCGGCGCCATTGATACCAAGACCATACCAGCTTTGGATCACGAGCAAATCCTTCAGGTGTTGCTAAATCCTCCACACCATAGTTTTCCCATAATCCTGTTTGCTTATCGCGAAACGTTGGAATGCCACTTTCGGCTGAAATGCCAGCGCCCGTCAAAATACAAATACGCTGTTTCGATGCCAATAGTGTGGCCGCAAATTTTACTTCTGCTATTAACGCTGGTGATAATTCTGCTAACATGAGCCAACCCTTGCAAATAATGGATATTTTTTCTTATGATAGATGGAATTTGTTGGCTTGTCATATTGTTCGTCGTCATCGCAGTTTTATGGTTCGTAGCAAAATCACGTGGTGCAAAAGCAGGCGAAAAGCACGGTAGTGCCAAGTCAAAAAACACAACATCTAATGATGCTTTGCAAAAGACATCTGTCTTACTAAAGCAGTATTTTCCCGATTATAAAGTTGCACGCAAATCGAATCATTTGCTTATCAGCCAGCAAAATAGAAAAATTGCAATGATTACGATTGATAAAAAGATTGCTTCAGGTCAGAGACTGTTAGGAGACGTGCCTGTGATCAATTATCACCGTGTACCCAGTCGCGCTCAGCTGATGGCAAACTTGCAAGACGCAGAGTAATTTTGCTGTATAGTCAATCCTCTATAAATTGGGTAAGGTGTCAGTCTCGATCAGTCTACTACTTGTAGTACTTTCACTCGGCTTCCTTGTATCCAAATTATACTGAACCGACTATAGGTGAGAGATTTAGAAGTATATAGGCACAGAAAAGCTGCAAATCTTTTGAAGTGTGTTTGATAAGTATGGGCAATGTGGGGTAATGCTAGGAAGTGGTAAAACACAATGATTGGTGCGCTCGGCGGGAATCGAACCCACGACCCTCGGCTTCGGAGACCGATACTCTATCCAACTGAGCTACGAGCGCATATAACGACTGAATGCTGTACTGATAAAACCATGCTGAGAAGCATAAATAAAAAGTACTAGGTGTCGATAAATTAAGACCGCTTAGTCTACCAAATAAAAGCCATAAAGCCAATAAATGACGCTCATGATTGATGTTTTTTGAGAAAAAACAGCCAAGTTATTAAACAAGCATGGCAATTTACCTGCCTTTTCCCTTATAATGTTGGGGAGAATTCATATTTATAATCACCGATTGCAAGTGTGCTAGCACGCGGGATGGCTGTCTGCTATTGATGACTTAGAGGTCGTCGAACGAGGACAGACAGAATGTCTGAGCTGTGCAAGCCATTGTATACGTAATAAGAGAACGTGACGAATGAGAAAAGTAGTTATGTTATCGGCAGCTGCCATTCTAGGAATCGCTAGTATCGCGGTGAGCCAAGCTGAAGATGTTGTAGAGACTCCTGTAACTGTATCAGACGTGGCAGAAGGCCAAGAAGCTGCAGAGGCCGCACCTCAAATGCTAGGTGACGAGACTCAAGCTGCCGCAGATACGACTGATGGCGAAGCACCTGCTGATGACGCCGCCGTAGCAAAGGATGGAGAAGCAACCGCAGCAGCAGCACCTGCCGCTGAAGAAGTACCAATCCCACAAGATACGCCGCAAGTACAAAAGCTGATCGCTTTGTATCCTAATTTGATCGCTCGTATTCAACCTGTTGCGACTATCTGTTTTGAAGACGATGAGGTCTGTGATGTGACAGCACGTTCATCTGGCCCAGCAGCTGGTGACGGGCCTCGTGAAGGGAAGGATGTATACAACGCGGTCTGCCATACTTGTCACGCAGCTGGTCTGCTTGGCTCGCCTATCTTTGGTGATGCAGGTGCTTGGGGTCCACGTATAGCAAAGGGTAAAGACACTCTCTATACTCATGCTATCAACGGCTTTAATGCGATGCCTGCCAAAGGTGGCGCGGATATCCCTGATGAAGAAGTTCAAAATGCCGTAGATTATATGGTTGCAGAAGCAAGCTAATCTTTGTTGATTATCTTCCAAGCTTTTACGATAGTTATCTATAAAGCGCCTATTTCAGTGATGAGATAGGCGCTTTTTCATGATGAGTATTATTAATATGGTACTTCGAATATAAGGCAGTTGAAATTCGCCATGAGTAGCCTCATTTTATGAGATTAGTTCATTTAGTACAGTACATTGTTTCCTTTAGATAGTAGAGTGTGTTGAACATTCTTATACGGCTTTTGCCTATATGAGAATGATAGTCGAATGTTCAACACGGCCTATTATTCCAAAATCGCTTTTTATAAATATTTATGACAAACAAAGAGGTCTTCATGTCTGATGTGCCAGCACTTACGATAAAAAACTTGTCCAAGACCTATGACAATGGGTTTTCGGCATTAAAAGGGGTTGATTTAACCGTTCCTCAAGGTGGGTTCTTTGCGCTACTCGGTCCCAATGGTGCTGGTAAATCAACCATGATTGGTATTATCAGCTCGTTATTCAAGCCGACCACAGGCAGCGTGCATATTTTTGGGACGGATCTATTAGAGAACCCATCGATTGCCAAGCAATATCTTGGCATAGTGCCACAAGAGTTTAATTTCAATATGTTCGAAAAAGTCGAAGATATCTTGATTACCCAAGCGGGTTATTTCGGTATTCCAGCCAAAGAAGCCAAACCTCGGGCAAAACGGTTATTAACAGCACTTGGACTATGGGATAAGCGCGACAGTAAATCACGCGAGCTATCTGGTGGTATGAAGCGCCGTTTGATGATTGCCCGCGCGCTGATTCATAAGCCAAAATTATTGATTTTGGATGAGCCAACAGCAGGTGTCGATATTGAGCTGCGCCGCTCTATGTGGGAGTTTATGCAGCAGATTAATATCGAGGAAAACACCACCATTATTCTGACGACGCATTACCTCGAAGAAGCTGAGCAACTGTGTAAGCGCATCGCCATCTTAGATCATGGTGAGATTCGTATCAATACAGAAATGAAAGATTTACTCGCGCAGCTGTCCGTTGAGACGTTTGTCTTTGATTTGGAAGCACCGCTTACTCATCAATTGGTTTTGGATGGGGTAACAGGGATTGCGCAACCTGATGAGCAGACAATTGAGGTAACTTTGACAGAAGGCGAGTCAATGAATAACGTCTTTACTCAGTTATCGAAGCAGGGTATTACCGTGGGCAGCATGCGTAACAAAGCCAATCGATTAGAAGAATTGTTTATGCGCTTAGTAGATAAAAATATTCAAAGTGCAGACAGTATGAAGGAGGCGGGATTATGAGTCAGGACATGATAGATCCTAATAAAACCATGTCATGGAGCAAAAAGTGGATTGCTTTTCGCACCATCTTATTAAAAGAGGGGCGCCGGATAATACGAATTTGGCCACAGACACTGCTGCCACCAGTCATCACGATGAGCTTGTACTTTGTCATCTTTGGTAAGATGATCGGTTCGCGGGTGGGTGAGATGGGCGGGGTGCCGTACATGCAGTTTATCGTACCTGGCCTGATTATGATGTCGATCATTACCAACAGTTATTCAAACGTCGTGTCGAGCTTCTTCAGTGCTAAGTTCACATCCAGTATCGAAGAGTTACTGGTCTCTCCAGTATCCAAGCATGCGATTCTGATGGGCTATATCAGCGGCGGTATCTTCCGTGGACTGGCCATTGGGGTTATCGTTTCAATCGTTGCGCTATTTTTTACTGACCTCGGTATTGAGCATGTATTCGTGACCATATTTACGGTACTTGGCACCTCTATCTTGTTTTCGCTGGGCGGCTTTATCAATGCGGTGTTTGCGCGCTCATTTGATGATATCTCTATCATTCCAAGCTTTGTATTGACGCCACTGACCTATCTTGGTGGCGTGTTTTACTCAATGGAAAACCTATCACCATTTTGGCAAAACATCTCTCTATTGAATCCTATCGTCTATATGGTCAACTCATTCCGTTACGGCATTTTGGGCTATTCTGATGTCAATGTTTGGTATTCAATGGCTGCTATTTTTGTGTTCTGTGCGATATTTTATACCATTGCTTATCGCTTACTCAGCAACGGTTCACGCGTGCGCTTGTAACCAAAATTGTTATAAACAAACAAACCGTTTTACTATCAAAGCCTGACACTGTTGGGCTTTTTTATGGCACCTCTTTGGGGGTTGATTCGGCTAGCCAGTCTAGACAGGCTATGGAAATACTGTCTTTAATAAGCGGATTGGCAGTTAAATGCTGATGCTTGCTTAAGCTAAATTCATTATCGACCAGCGTGTTATTGCTGTAAAATAACCCCTTTATTATTTGAATATATTCTATAGTTTAGAAGGCAATTTATGAGCATACACGGTATTTTAGGCGAGCAAACCACAGATTATCCGACTGAATATAGCCCGCAAACGTTATATCCCATTGCCCGTAGTATTGGTCGCGATGCCATAGGTTGGCAAGATGACAAGCTGGCTGTAGGTGTCGACTGGTGGCACGCGTTTGAGGTATCTTGGCTCAATCTGCAAGGTATCTCGCAGGTGGCGATGGCACGTTTTAGTATTCCAGCAAGCGCGCCTTATATTGTTGAGTCTAAATCATTGAAACTGTATTTAAATAGCTTTAATTTTACAGAATTTGCCAGTTGGGATATCGTACAACAATTGGTTGCAAAAGATCTCTCTGCTTGCGTACAAGCAGAGGTAACGGTTGAGCTATTTGCATTAGAAGACAGCCAATCAAGGTTGCTGATTACCCAGCCTGAGGGTGTGTGTATCGACAACGCTTTAACAGACAGCGCAGAAAAAGTTGCGCTAGTGGCTCACCCTGATGCCTCTCTATTGAATGGTAATAAAACAGATAAATATGATGGCACAGCAGAGGTTAGTAACCGTGCCCCAGTGACTTTTTATTCTAATTTATTGCGCAGTAATTGTCCGGTCACCAATCAGCCTGATTGGGGCACACTCTCTGTTACCATCACTAGTACAGCGCCTGTTAATCACGCTGCAATGCTACGCTATGTACTGAGTTTTCGTCAGCATAATGGCTTTCATGAGCAGTGTGTTGAGCAGATATTTGCTGATTTGAGCCAGCATTATGAGCCAAGTGCCTTGATAGTGCGGGCTTGGTATACGCGCCGCGGCGGTATCGATATCAACCCTTGCCGTGTGAGTGATATAAACTTACTGCCACAGCCAAGCCGTTTAATTCGTCAGTAAGTAAATATCGACGTTATGAGTCACGGTGACACCCTATAATCAATCAACTTTATTCATCTAAGGTAAGGATACCAGTATGAAATTGAGAACGCATGTTGTAACGGTAGTAGGCGTAACTGTGCTATCGCTTTCTACGATGTTATCAGCGCAGGCAGCAGCTGATAATGAGTATGTTTGTGAAAGCCTGTACATGGAGCAGTCATACGACTGTGCCAAAGAGGCCGTTATAGTAGAAAAAAACAGGCTAAATAAAGTTTATATGACGGCTTATCGTACGCTATCACCCACTCAAAAGCAGCAGCTTGATAAAGAGCAAATACTCTGGCTAAAGGCTCGTAATCATCAATGCGACTTTGATTATGATGGGGAAATGAACAACTCTGTGGTATACGCCATGATTGGTGCTGATGTGTGTACAGCTAATGAGACACAGAAACGTAGTAAGGTAATTGCTAAGAAATATCATATCAAATAGCAATTTGCAGTTAGCCATAAATAAAAAGCGCCTACCTCATTATTTGAGATAGGCGCTTTTTATATGGCTGCTTTTACTGGTAATGCTATTTGTTCATCACAGTGGCCAGTACTTCTTCGCGGCTTAATAACTGCTTTTCGGTATCGCGGCGATTCACGTATTCATACTTGTCTTCCGCCAAGTTGCGATCAGACACGACGATACGATGCGGTATACCAATCAGTTCAAGATCGGCAAACTTTACACCAGGGCGCTCGTTACGATCGTCTAGCAGCACATTGACACCTTGAGCTTTTAGCTCTTCGTATAGTGCCATGGCCGTTTGCATGACAGTATCTTCTTTTGACTTCATGGGTATGATAGCGACTTCAAAAGGCGAAATTGAGTCTGCGGTATGCGGCGTTTGTGGCCACATGATGCCATTTTCATCATTGTTCTGCTCGATAGCCGCTGCAATGATACGGCTCACACCAATACCATAGCAACCCATCATTAAGGTCACAGGTTTGCCGTCTTCGCCTGAAACGCGGCAGTTGAGCGCTTGTGAGTATTTATCACCTAGCTGGAATATATGACCCACTTCGATACCACGCTTGATTCTTAGCAAGCCTTTGCCATCAGGAGAAGGGTCGCCTTCTTGCACGTTGCGCACATCAACAATACGTGTGATGCTGGCATCTCGTACCCAGTTCATACCAATGGTGTGATGGTTGACTGTATTGGCACCAGCCACAAAATCTGACAACGTGGCAGCTGAGCGATCAACGAAAACTGGCATGTCTAAATCAACGCCAATATAACCTTTGTGCAAACCGGCAGCTTTTAATTCTTCATCAGACGCTAATGTCAGTGGCACGTTGGCTTCTTCGATTTTTTCAGCTTTGATGGTGTTTAGCTGATGGTCACCGCGCAATACAATAGCAATCAGCTGTGGTTGATCGTCTTCGGTATGACCATGCACAATCAGAGTTTTAACTGTGTTCGTGAGTGGCATGTCCAAATGTTCGGCCACCATTTTACAAGTGGTCATATTCTCTGTTAGCACATCTTCACGTGCCACGCTCGGCGCTTGACGCTCTGCTGTGCTTACCGATTCGGCAAGTTCAACGTTGGCGGCATAGTCAGAGGCATCTGAGAATGCAATGTCATCTTCGCCGCTGTCTGCGAGCACATGAAATTCATGGGAAGCAAAACCGCCAATAGAACCCGTGTCAGCTTGTACTGCACGGAAATCTAGACCCAAACGGGTAAAGATGCGCGTATACGCCTCATACATGTCATCGTAAGTCTTGGCCAAAGACGCTTGGTCAACATGGAACGAATAGGCATCTTTCATCGTAAATTCACGGGCGCGCATCACTCCAAAACGTGGGCGAATCTCGTCACGGAATTTGTTTTGAATTTGGAAGAACGTAATTGGCAACTGTTTATAACTGCGCAGCTCACCTTGTGCTAGGTTGGTAATCACTTCTTCGTGCGTAGGACCCAGTACAAAATCGCGATCATGACGGTCTTTGAATCTTAATAATTCAGGGCCATAATCGTCGAAGCGTCCGGTCGTTTGCCAAAGCTCAGCAGGCTGGGTCATGGGCATGAGCACTTCTTGTGCGCCAATGTTTTGCATCTCTTCGCGAACAATACGTTCGACCTTTTGTAAGACGCGTAGACCCATGGGCAACCAAATATACAATCCAGAAGCGATTTTACGGATAAGACCCGCGCGCACCATCAATTGGCTTGAGGCGATATCGGCGTCACTTGGGGTTTCTTTTAGTGTGGCAAATAAAAATTGACTGGCTTTCATAAATAAAGCGGAACCTTATCAACGATAAAAAAATAAGAAGAAATAGTAGGATGTTGAGCGTACGGCCAATCGTTTCACTGCCGCGGCAAACTTACCTTTATTACTTAGCAAGAATCTAGGGAATTTCCTAGTGACGAACATGCTTATATAAAAAGCATATCAGCAAAAACCACCCTTATGAAAGAGGGGTAGATTTGAATTGAGATATCATCATGTCGAAATGCGAAGTATTCAGATCAAAAGTCCGACAAACGCATTTACACTGACATTTTATGCATACAATCTGACTATGTTAGGTAAAGTTGGCCTAAGACGCAATGACTTTTTGTTTTTTCAGACCGAACGTTACGTAACGGCGAAAATAAGGCTCAAATAACGGAGACGTTTATATAAATTTACGACAAAAAAGCGCTATATTTCAGCGGTAACTTAACTTAATAAATCGTTATGTAGAAGATTGGTAGCGATTACTTGAAGTTATAGCTCGGCAGTCACATTTAAGTTTTAGACGTCGATTTTGGTTTTGCGGACTCTAGTTTTATAATAGCTCATAAAAAACGATACAACATAAGGGTAGCTTCTATGAATAGTCCTGATATGAATAATAATGCAACTCGCCAGCCTACCAAAACCCCGATCGCTAAGATGTCGTGGGTGGTTTTGCTTATTGGCCTAGCTGCCATTGTATTTGCTATTTATAGTGCGCAAAACAAACCAGAAGAAGCGCCGATAGAAACCATTACCCGTGAAGGTGTGGTCACACAAATCCAAAATTTGAATCGTTTAGAAACGGTCTCATTCAGTGTTGATACGGTTATCACCAGTGAGCGCAATGGTAGTTGGCAAAAGCTGTGGCAAGATGAGCAAAAAGGGCTATTCATCGCGCATGGCCGCGTAGAAGCAGGGGTAGATCTGAGTGCATTGACGCCAGAGATGGTACAAGTGGTGCCAGCGGTTCAACCTGATGAGACAACAGAAGGTGAACCAAGAGCATTGAGTAACACGGCTATGCCGCAAATCAATATTACTTTGCCGCCCTCAGAGATATTCTCAGTATATCTAGACGATATCGAGATTTATGATTGGCAGACAGGGGCATTTGGCATGATGCAAGTTGACCCCAAGATATTTGACCAAGCACAGAGCATGGCCAAAAAAGAAGTGCTAGAGCGCGCTTGTCGCGGTGGTGTGATGACGATGGCATTACAAAATGCACAGACACAGTTGCAACAATTGTTTGCACTGACAGGTGCGGTCGTTACGGTGACCACACAAGGTGCAGGCGCATGTCAATTGCCAGTCACTACTAATGGCTAGTCTGCTAGTTGTTTTCTAAAATTAAGCCTCTTTTTTAAATTCGGCAATAGTCAGTTGACGAGCCACTTTATGCTCAACTATTGGCAGAGGGTAATCAACATCGTTAAATTTACCACCCTTTGCCAGTTCTTTACGTATCTTATCCTCACTATGCAAGATGCTATTAGGAATATCTTTTAATTCTGGTAGCCACGTCTTAATAAACAGAGCTTTAGGATCATGTGTATTAGCTTGGCTAAAGGGGTTCATAATACGGAAGTAGGGTGCTGAGTCTGTACCTGTTGAAGCACTCCACTGCCAGCCGCCGTTATTGGACGCAAAATCGCCATCTATGAGCTGCTGCATAAAGTAACTCTCACCCAAGCGCCAATCAATCAATAAATCCTTCGTCAAAAACATCGCAGTCACCATACGCAAGCGATTGTGCATAAACCCTGTCGCATTTAAACAACGCATCGCCGCATCTACGAGCGGCACACCTGTCATGCCTGTGCACCATGCTTCAAAATCATCAGTGTTATACGACCAATTAATCTTGGTATCAGTCTCTTCTTTATACGCTTTATGACGAATCAGGTTTGGCTTTTCGACCAGCACGTGCCGATAAAAGTCTCGCCATGCAAGCTCGCTTATCCAGCGATTGATGTCTTCATTGTCGCCATCATTGCCATGTAGAACTTCTTGCGCTTCATTTGCTTGTAGGTAGCAAAGTCTAGGGCTGATAGATCCTATAGTCAGATAAGCCGATAGCTGACTGGTGGCATGTAGGTGCGGTACATCGCGGCTCACATCATAGTCGTTGATATCATCATCGACGAATGCTGCTAGGCGCTGGCAAGCGGCAGACTCACCTGCAGGATAAGTGTCTCTTGCTTGGTTAAGCTGAATTGTCATATCGATATGTTGCAGAGAGTCGTTCTTTTCTAATGTCTGCTGGTAGTCACTGAGCATTTTTTCATTTAGTGATTTGATATCGTCGATTGTATTGGCAAACGTTTGCGATGATTTTAGTTCGATTTTATAATCACTATCCACTGCAGGTGCTTCATGCATTTGAATAGTGCTGACGTCTAACGTATGTCGCCACTTTTTATAAAACGGCGTAAAGACCTTATACATACTATCGCCATCATTAGTCGTGATGCTTTGCGGCGGCAAAATGCACTGGTCATGCCAGCGGACAAACTCGATATCGTCTTTTGCCAGTTGTTTGCTTAATTGCTCATCACGATCAATCTCATTGCCTTCGTACTCATGGTTGGCCATAACGCAGCTAATACCATTATCCTGACACAAGGTGGTTAGAGCATCGATACAGTCTGAGAAGTTTGGAAAAACTTGAACGATCAAGGTGATGTTTAGTTTTTCTTGCAATGTCTTTGCTAAGATAGGTAACGTGCGGGCAATATGATCGACTTGTACAAGGGAGGTGTCATGCGTTTGCCACTGCTTAGGCGTCAAAAAGAATACGGCAGATACTGAGGCGTTGTCCTCTTTTGCACGTTCGCAAAGCGCTGCTAAAGCGGTATTGTCATGGATACGTAGGTCACGGCGAAACCACATCAAGTAATGCGGTGGATTTTTGCTAGTAGCATTGTCGTTAGTATCAGTATCAGTATCAGTAGCGGCTGTCTGTGCAGTCTTAGACATCAAAGTATCCCTATATTAATCAATCGCAATCATAAACAAAACTAAGGATAAAAGTATGCTAGGATAAGTTTTTGGATGCAATGGCTTTGCCGTTTGGTTAACAAAACCTCATCACATCTAACGATTTATCTTTAGCTTGAACCTATCTGATGCCGCTATAATCGGTGTCATATTCAGTACCATGAAACGCAAGGTCACAAAATGCACGTTAAGTTTTGCGGGTTTACTCAGCTTAGTGACATACAGACTGCGGCACAGCTAGGTGCAGATGCAGTGGGTTTGGTGTTTTATCCACCAAGTCCACGTGCAGTCACGATAGAGCAGGCGCAAACCCTGAGCGCTGCTGTGCCCGCTTTTGTCAGCGTGGTGGCGTTGGTGGTCAATATGCCTGAAGATGAGCTGAGCAAATTAGCAAACAACGTTGCTTTTGATATTATCCAGTTCCATGGTGATGAAACACCTGAGCAGTGCCAAAAGCTGGCAGGTATGGTCAATAAACGCTGGATCAAAGCGTTACGTATCAATACAGAGCAAGATACCCTCGATAGCGTTCGCGCCCAAATTAACCAATTTGCGACCGCAGGTGCCAGTAGTATTTTGCTGGATGCTTATCATCAAGATGCATACGGCGGTACAGGGCAGCGTTTTGACTGGAGTCTCATTCCACATGACAGCGCATTGCCGATCGTTTTGGCTGGTGGACTCGATGCCGACAATGTTGCCGCGACATTAGATTTGCCTATTTATGGTGTCGATGTGAGCGGTGGTATTGAAGTTGATAAAGGTAAAAAAGACGCTGCCAAAATGCGTGCCTTTATGAAAGCGGTCAAGCGCGATCGATGGCAAAACGCTACGGTCACTGACGCCATCTAAGTGGGTTTGTATCAAGTTGCTTGCTATACATAATCTGCTTAGTTGTTCGTTATTCCGATTTTTCTGCTTGAATCTTATTACGTTGTTATCCCTTTTATTATTTTCTCTCTAGTTATCTAAAGTTATCTAAAAAATACCACTTATTACAGTAGGAATTATCATGAGTCATGTCGCAAACAAAGATTTATCTGCCACTGCACAATCTATCAATACTTTTACCAATCCTGAAAATGTACAGGATTTTAACCAGTATCCTGATGCACGTGGTCATTTCGGTGTACATGGGGGTCGTTTTGTCTCTGAGACGCTAATGGCTGCTCTAGAGGAGTTAGAGGCGCTTTATACTAAAGTCAAAGCAGATCCTGCGTTCTGGGAAGAGTATCATAATGATTTGGTCAATTATGTCGGTCGTCCAACGCCGCTGTATCATGCTAAACGCTTGAGCGATGAGATTGGTGGTGCGCAAATTTACTTTAAGCGTGAAGACCTAAACCATACAGGTGCGCATAAAGTAAATAACACCATTGGTCAGGCACTGCTTGCCAAAATGTGTGGCAAAAAACGTATCATCGCTGAGACTGGCGCAGGACAGCATGGCGTAGCCACGGCAACGATTGCGGCACGCTTAGGGCTAGAATGTATCGTTTATATGGGTGCGGACGATGTCGAACGTCAAAAGATGAACGTCTATCGTATGCGCTTACTTGGTGCAACAGTTGTGCCAGTCACTTCTGGCTCACGCACACTCAAAGATGCGATGAACGAAGCGATGCGTGACTGGGTCACCAACGTCGATAGCACGTATTATATTATTGGTACGGTTGCAGGTCCGCATCCTTATCCGCTATTGGTTCGTGATTTCCAAGCGATTATCGGTAAAGAAGCACGCATTCAGCATTTAGAAAAAACAGGAAAAATGCCAGATGCCTTGGTTGCGTGTGTCGGTGGCGGCTCAAACGCGATTGGTTTGTTCTTTGACTTCCTAAATGATACTGACGTTAAGATGTACGGTGTCGAGGCAACAGGCGATGGTATCGAAACAGGTCGCCATTCAGCGCCACTAGCAGCTGGTCGTATCGGCGTACTGCACGGTAACCGTACTTACCTAATGGCAGATGATGATGGTCAGATTCAAGAGACACATTCTATCTCAGCAGGTCTTGATTATCCTGGTGTTGGCCCTGAGCACAGCTTCTTAAAAGACATGAAGCGCGTTGAATATGTCGGCTGTACGGATAAAGAGGCGCTAGAAGGCTTCCATGAGGCCACGCGCAAAGAAGGCATCATCCCTGCGCTTGAGACTGCTCATGCCGTCGCTTATGCATTGAAACTGGCTAAAACCATGACACCTGATCAGACGATCATCGTCAACATGTCAGGTCGCGGTGACAAAGATTTGCATTCAGTGATGAAGGCAGAAGGGATTGAGATGTAGTAACGAGCATTTGCAATAAGTTACTAGATTATTCTTTATAGGAAAAATTGTTTGACCTTTTATTGTTCAATATAGATTATTAAATAAAAGGTCAAACAAGCCAGTTTATAATAATTAAGAGACCATTATGACCAGAATTGAAAGCACTTTTGAAACCTTAAAAGCACAAAATAAAAAAGCCCTGATTCCTTATGTGATGGCAGGCGATCCCAATCCGACCACGACAGTCGGCTTGCTACATGACTTAGTGAAACATGGCGCAGATATGATCGAAGTCGGTCTACCGTTCTCTGATCCAATGGCAGATGGTCCTGTGGTTGCTTTGGCAGGCGAGCGCGCATTAGCCGCCGGTACAAGTACTCGTGATGCGCTAAAAATGGTTGCAGAGTTCCGTCAGCAGGACGCGCAGACGCCAATCATCTTGATGGGCTATCTCAATCCTGTTGAAATCATCGGCTATGATAACTTTGTGACGCTATGCGAACAGTCAGGCGTCGATGGTTTATTGATGGTGGATTTACCACCAGCAGAGGCGGGTAGCTTTACTCAGCATTTGACAGATCATTCGATGAATGAGATTTTCTTGCTATCACCGACCACTTTGCCTGAGCGCCGTGAGCAAGTATTGACCCATTGTGGTGGCTATATTTATTATGTATCACTAAAAGGTGTGACTGGTTCAGCGACGCTAGATACTGATGCTGTGGCAACTCAAGTTAAAGCAATTAAAGCAGAGACAGACCTGCCAGTATGCGTTGGTTTTGGTATCCGTGATGGCGCATCAGCCAAGGCAATTGGTACTCATGCAGATGGCGTAATCGTCGGTAGTGCGTTGGTACAGAACTTTGCCGATATCGATGCCAACGACGCGGCTGCTGTTGCAAATGCTCAGCAAAAAATCATGGAAAAAATGGATGAGCTGCGCAGTGCTTTAGACAGTTTAAGTGCATAGCAGTGGAACTTTAGTATATAGATAGTAAGATGACCAAATGTGGTCATCTTTGATTTATAAGCTTACATGGCTATCAGTGCCGACCGAAGACAATATCAAATGACTTTGCTAAATTTAGTTTACGAGTGTAAACTAATACGACTATTACATAGGGTCTAGTAGCTGCTATTTGTTACGAGCGGCTATCGATAAGCACACAGTCAACCTATCGGTGCGTAAGTGAAAAGCTAAACACGTAATCGCGCTGTATGATGGCTCATGTTATGACTGGATGTAACGCTTAGCGCAGACCACTATGACACTTTCAATGACAAGCGAATGAGCCAACTTGTCAGTAAGCCTTTTATGATGGCAAATAATATGACTGATACAATAACAACACCCGATAACACGACTGCTACCACCGCGCCAAACAGCAATGCGGGACAGTCATGGTTCAATCGTCCGATACCAGGTATCAAGCAGCAATTAACTGCACAACTGACAGCGGTAGAGACCGAGCCGTCGACTAAGTGTAGCAACTGTCATTCGATGATTACCAATACCGCGCTTATCTTTAACTGCTATGTTTGTCCACACTGTGATCACCATCTACCGATGAGCGCTCGTGAGCGTTTGAATTGGTTGCTTGATCAAGTAGAAGGCGAGACAGGGCAAGAGTTCACGGCAAAAGACCCACTCGGATTTGTGGATAGTAAGCCATATCCTGCACGTATGAGTGAAGCACAAGAAAAAACAGGCGAGTCTGAGGCGCTGATTGCTATGTATGGCAAACTGCGTAATCTTGATATCGTTGCTTGTGCCTTTGATTTCCGCTTTATGGGCGGATCAATGGGGTCAGTCGTTGGTGACCGTTTTGTGCAAGCCGCCGAAAAAGCCCTAGAACAAAAGATACCTTTAGTATGCTTTGCCGCTTCTGGCGGTGCGCGTATGCAAGAGGGCCTATTGTCATTGATGCAAATGGCAAGGACTGCTGCCGCGATTGAGCGTTTAAGAATCGCTGGTATTCCTTATATTGTGGTATTGACCAACCCTGTCTATGGTGGCGTAACTGCGTCACTCGCGATGCTTGGTGATATTCATTTAGCAGAACCAAAAGCCATGATTGGCTTTGCGGGTAAGCGAGTGATTGAGCAGACTGTACGCGAGACGCTAGAAGAGCCATTCCAGCGTGCAGAGTTTTTGTTAGAGCACGGCGTAGTAGATGAAGTGGTGCACCGTCATCAGCTAATTGATACGATCTATCGTTTGCTTGCAAAACTATGCCGCGTACCAAACGTAGATGCTCAGTAAAGTGAGATGCTCGATAAGGTAAGTTACTCAGTATATCGAGTCATTTATTGAGTGCATAACGGCTTAGCCGCGTGCTAACATCTACTACATATGCAAGACCCTCTAATAGCATTTATCGTCATTGCACGATAAGTGCTATTTTTGGTTTTAGCTAACACATATATTTTTATCTCTTATTAAATTTTATATAGGTTCTATTCATGTCTGACCTTTTAGCACCCAACCCTAGTAGCCCTAATAACGAATCTAGCCTGACTGAGTGGCTAGACTATATGCAGCAGATTCATGTATCGGCGATCGATATGGGATTGTCACGCGTGTTGCCTGTCGCAGAGGCATTAGGAGTGGTGCAATCAGCCAAAGATGACGCTTATGTATTTACCGTGGCAGGCACTAATGGCAAAGGCTCTACAACCGCCGTCATCGCCAAAATGTGTAAAGCCGCAGGATATAAGACGGCACTGTACCAATCGCCACATCTCAGTGCCTTCAATGAGCGCGTACGTGTGAATGGCGAGATGGTCAGTGACCAGACTCTGATTGCTGCATTTAGTAAAGTAGAAGCAGCTCGCTTACAATGTGATTTGACCTTGTCATTCTTTGAGATGACAACGCTCGCAGCCTTGTTGATATTTGCTGAAGCAGACTGCGATGTATGGGTATTAGAAGTGGGATTAGGCGGACGCCTAGATGTGGTCAATATCATTGATCCTGACATGGCAGTGATTACCAATATAGGCATCGATCATGTCGACTGGTTAGGTGATAATGTTGAAGACATCGGCCGCGAAAAAGCAGGTATATTACGCGATGGGATTTCTGTAGTCTATGGGTCAAGCGAGATGCCAGTCAGCGTGCAGCACGCCATTGATACTCAGCAAGCGACTTGCTATCAGATAGGGCGTGACTTTAGCTATCGTGATATCAGCTCAGATACTTGGCAATATAGTAATGCAGCGGTGACATTGCAATTACCACGTCCAGCGCTATCACTAACCAATACCGCCAATGCGCTATCAGCAGTACTCGCCAGTCCACTGAATGTCGATATCCATGCCATCGAGCAAGCACTAAACAGGGTCAAGCTGGCAGGGCGTTTTGACTATCGTGAGAGTCAAAGTCGTCATTGGCTATTTGATGTGGCACACAATGAGAAAGGCGTTGAGTTCTTATTAGCACAGCTATTACCTTTTTGGCAGCAGCATGTAGACAGTCAACTGAATCAAAATAGCTCAGCGACTGTCACCCCGCCAAAGATAAAAATGCTGTTCTCTATGCTTGGTGATAAAGACATCGATAAGGTGGTACAGCGTTTGACTGAGGCAGGTTTGCCCATTAGCGAGTGGTTCATCGCGGAGATTGATTATCCACGTGCGGCAAGTACCCAGCAACTACAGAGCATCTTGGTCAATTATATTGATAGTGATGCTATACATGCGTTTGATGGCCTAAAGTCGGCAACGAATGCAGTAATAGAAGCTAGCGAACCACAAGACTTAATCGTCGTGTGTGGTTCGTTTCACACGATTGGTGAGGCATTGGCTGCGCTACAGCTCTGATCATATGAGTTAAAGTAAGACGTGTTTAGTGTTAACCTTAGTCGTCGCCTGATAGCAGACAGCAAGAAAAATATGCTTTATAATCAAAATGATTTATAAGATTGAGTCTAGAAATTGGGCGCATAAAAAGTCAGCACATATCTAACCCTTGATAACCGTAATTGGCGTTAAGAGAGTCTGAATAAAGCAATTTATCGTGTTGCTTTGAGAGATTTTCGGCGCTGCCGGGTCAACCTTATTACCAACTAAGAGACGTAAACGGATGAACTTTTCGAGACAAGCCTTATTGGGCATTGGGATGATTATAGGCGGTAGCGTCATGCTATATGCCATGGTGCAACAGATTGGTGAGAGTGATACACCGCAGCCTGAATCAGTGATGGTAGATAAGCCAGATGTAGAGCAAGCAGCGTCACAGCCGTTGACGACTGATATCGAAACAGAAAAGCGCATCCTTGCGCAAAAACAGAAAGAGCGTGCCGCGCGTGTGGCAGAGCAAGAAAAACGGGCAAAAGAGTTTTTGACAGAGCAAGAGATGGCAGAAGCGGAGGCGTTGGCAAAAGCCCGTGCCGAGAGCCAACAATATGTGGCAAGTCGCACACCTGACGTAGAAGACAGCACAGATACTGCAAAAGATATCAATAAAGACCTAACCGTTCAGCCTCGTACTGATAATGTATCGGCTATCGATGCCAAGAAGTCTAGTGATGCTGAAAAGCAAAAAGCGGCTCAAGCGCAACAAGAAGCAAAGCGACAAGCTACGATCAAAGCAGAAGCCGCTGCTAAAAAATTAGCGGATAGTAAAAAAGCCGCTGAAGCAAACGAGCAAGCCAAAGTAAAGAGGCAAGCAGAGGCCAAAAAGCAGGCTGAAGCACAAGCACTGGTAGAACAAAAGCGAGAAGCTGCCGAAGCGGCTCAGGCCAAAAACGAGCCACCAAAATCACCTTCTGATTATGAAGTAAAAAGAGGTGATGGGCTCATTAAGTTAGCAAGACAATATAATGTACCTGTCGAAGTGTTGGCACAAGCCAATGATATCTCTCCGTCAGCATCATTACAATTGGGGCAAAGTATAACGATTCCGTCACGTGCTCAAGTACAGCGCCTAGAGCGTGAAGCAGTCGCTGCCGAGCAAGCGCGTGAGAAGAAGCGCCAACAAGAAGAAGCCCTCGCAAAGAAATCTGCCGATGCAAAGCGTGATGCCCAGCAAAAGCTCAGTGCCGCGCGTAAGGAAGTTAAAGAGACGGATGCCAAAGGTAGCTTTGGGGTACAAGTTGCGCTAGCTGACAATCAAGCCAAAGCTGATGAGTTGGCAAAGAAATTCAAATCGGCAGGCTATCAGGTGAAAACCAGTGCAACCAGCCGCGGTGTCCGTGTAGTGGTCGGGCCTGAACGCGGAAAAGTCGCCGCATTGGCACTAAAAGACAAGATCAATAGCGACCCGAAAGTAAATACGACCAGTGCGTGGGTATTATACTGGCGTTAATACAGAAGCTTGAGTGAGCGTTTTATAGAATTAGAACGCGCATTGATACCTTTTATGAAAACACGACAATTAATGTCGTGTTTTTTGTTTTTAGGTTTGCTGATTGGCGCGTACTTGGTTAGGATAAGCACGATTTTTATTATCTATTTTTATAACCTGTCGGCCTGTAGAGGCTGACCTGTTGTGATTGGCCAGTTAATGGCTCAACGAAATTATGAAGCTTCTAGGATTCATGATACTGATAGAAGTCATGATACGAATAGAAGTTATAACACTCGGCCAATCACTCTCATATCGTATAAGGTAAAACCATGTCATTTGGTGTTATATTTTTAATATTGGCCGTTGGGTTTTTAGGGGTAATAATATTACCCAAGCTGCTAGCAAAGCCGCCAGCCGCCGAGCCTGATCCAAAACCGGTACGCGGTGATGAGTTGGCTATTTGGCCATTTGCGCCCATGCCCATCATGACTGATACTGAAGTCATATTTTTTGATAAGTTAAAAAAGGCACTGCCTGAGTATCATATATTTGTCCAAGTTCAGCTATCACGAATCATCGAGGCCAACAGCAGTGAGACCTCAGAGCGTAACTTTTGGTTCAATCGTATCTGTCGCCAGAGCGTTGATTATGTGATCGTAGATGTCGATGCTCAGAACACGCTGGTGGCTATAGAGCTGGATGACTGGACGCATAGCAGTAAAGCGCGCCAAAAAGCCGATGATAAAAAGGATAAGGCGCTTGCCAGTGCAGGTATTGCGATGGTGCGTTTCCATGCTGAGCGTATGCCGAGTGCTGAGATACTCAGAGATGAGCTGATGCATGTCATTGAGAGGTATTAATCAAGTGAGGTAAGTATTGCTAAATCTTTGTTAGCTACGTACCTCGCTTAACGGATTAGGGCAACCAGCGATGACTCATTCGATTGTTCGAGTTGAATACAGCTATTCGTTTGGCTGCCTTGGATAAATGACAATCGGCCTATCACCCACAAAATATAATCCTGTTCTAAGCATCAGCTCATCATCCGACCATGCTGACTGCTGCTGACCATCATAATCATGTCGCTCATCGTAAAAGCCGCGCTTGGTGAACCATTCAATATAATGCGCGGCTCGCAACGTCGTCATATCGATGGTTACAAGACCTGCCTCGTCTTTCTTATCGCACCATTCATGTAGTGGAAAGCTTGGTGTTAGCCAAGTAGGGTAGCTAAAGTTATTGGTATCTATTGGCAGAAAAAATCGCCCTTTTATGATGCCATAACGCTTATCAATTTTAACCTGACCTTTATCCTTGGTATCTACCCATACTGTCCGAAATTGCTTGGTCTGCATGTGCGTCATCTTGCGCTGTAGATTGTCATTGGCATTAATCCCCACCCAGTTCACAGGCTCAAACGGCGCTGACCCCATAAAAAACTTGATGGCCAGCTCCCAATGCTCGACCAGATTCTCATCATGATTATACAAAATCAAATCAAGCTCACCAACGGTCTGCTTGCCATTATATAGCTGCACATTATTCGCAAGTGTCTCATACGGATGCAGCTTGCGCGCAAACCCATCTTCTAACCAAAATGACAGCAACCCTTCAAAGTGAAATCCTAATCGATTGGGACTTGGGCGCTTGAGTAAATAGCGAGTCAGCGCTTGATAGTCATTAGTAGTATCCAGCTCTGTTAACCGCTGCTCATACGCCTTGAATTGCGACTGCCAAAAGTGAGCGCTATGCACTGAAATAGCATGTGTATTCTCATGCGGTGCAAAGTCTAACCACTGCGTCAAAACATTGGGACAAGCAAGCGCATAAGCCAAATCACGCACATAGGGACGGCGGTAACGCTCCCAAGGTGCATCATCTATGAGGCGATTAAATGTAGGCTGATTGATAGGCTCGGACATAGGATAAACCAGTGTGAAGATGTAGCATTTACCCTAACGGCTCGCTCTATAAAAGTCTATAGGACACGAGTATCGGCTAGGGTAGTGCTCAGTTTTTTGGCTTTAAAACATGATATTAATGTGATGGATATGAATGCTGATATCAGGTGGTGATAGCAGGTAGGGTAATAGAATGCTGAGTACTATTCTAAGTATCGGGAGTAGCCATTTTGATAAGTTGCTAGGCGCGTTATGCGGTGGCTGCTGCTCTAAATTATGTGAGGTATGATCTTGCTGTGTCATGTTTAGCTCCATGTTATGCCGTTACACAACGGTGCGTAACGGTTCATGGATTTATATTATAGGTTGTGTGGTTATAGCTAAATACTTATGCATGCATAGTGTGTTGTATGCCTGCATACCACAGTATAATAGGTTATGAAAAATCGCCTTTGTTGGCTTGGCTTAACCATCGTTTGATAGTGTCATAAGATGGTTTTTTATCTGTTTCAATGTGCTGTTTAATATATTCGGCTGTTTCAGAAAAAGTAGTGAAGTTCTGTTGATCCATAATTTCTAGGTATAGTTTCTTTTTTTCAGGTCTGGTTTGATTGTGTTTTGACCATCTTTTATTTGCTTTTGTCTTGTTGGACTTTGATAGTTTTTTTTGAAAATCGTTATCACCTCTAACTTCATTTGTTCCTGCACCAAAAACATAGCCAACTAAGTTGATACAGTAAAAACTAGCTTCATATTGTTGGTTCTCAAAATAAAGTCTAGCAAAAGCTTTTAAATTGATACAGTCACATAGTTTATGAAAGTTCAAGCATTTAAGCTCCTTTGACTCTAAATAAATATCTTTGTTACTGAGCATAATATGAGCAGATAATCATCTATACATAATAGATTCTTCTTTCTCGAAATCTACACGATAACCCTGTTCTTCTAAAAGTTCTTTGCAGTCTTCAATAGCAATATTCTCTATCTTTTCTATTAGCTCATGAATGATTGATATTCTCTTCCTATCTTTATAACCTACGTCAAAAAAATTACGACTTAGTAAGAAGTTAGGTGGGCTATCTAGTAATTCTTTTATAAATACTGTGGGTATAGTTGCTCTATGTTGCAATCTTTCAAACTCTATTCGTTCGGCTTGTTCGAGAATTTTTTGAAGGTCAGTATTTGAAAAATCCTCTCTAGAATTAACCATAATTTACACCTTTACACACCCTTAAATTATAGTAGTTGCAAGTCAGTACCAGCCTAAAGGTGTGTGGCTGGCTTTTGAGTAATGAATCCTAGTCCTGCTCAAATTTTACTATTTCTTTCTTTAATCATCAGCCAAATTTAGCACAAAAAAAAGCCAACCATTGAAAACAATGATTGGCTTTTCTCTGTTACTGCCATGTTTGGTCGGAACGGCAGGAAGTAAAGCATTGGCTGTGTACAATGATATTAAAGGTTTGGTGTTTTTATAATAAAAAATATACCGCAAAATATACCGCATTATGCAAAAGTCACTACAGATTGTAGTACCTGTTCAATCAGAAACTTCACAAAGTAAAACGATAATAATAAAGCATTAATTTATTTCAGTAGTAAG
Source organism: Psychrobacter sp. SWN149 (assembly GCF_015864565.1). Lineage (NCBI taxonomy): Bacteria > Pseudomonadati > Pseudomonadota > Gammaproteobacteria > Moraxellales > Moraxellaceae > Psychrobacter > Psychrobacter sp. SWN149. The sequence continues at coordinate 87,088 of NZ_JADYWX010000007.1, read as the reverse complement.
AGCTTTATAAGCTGACTCAACCAATGCTTGCTCACTAGAATAACCATTTAGTAAGGGATCGAAATCAAAGCTGTTACTTGCAAAAATTCTCTCTGCAAGATTATTCTCTAGTATATATTCAAGGTCTTGAACTAAGCTGTTTAATATCTCTATATTTTCCTTACTCGCAAAACGTACGAGTACGTCTTTATCATTAGCTCTAGAATCGGAGTACTCTGCCCGCCAATCTTGATAGAAGTAAGCATTCATCAAATATATAAATGTATTAATCATAATATCTCTCCGAACATTATTTTTGTAATCGTCATTTTTGCCACGCTTATACATTTATGTCTTTACTTTATAGTACTGCCTAATCATTGATGTGTGCATCAGTGTCTGTATTTTCTAATTTGAATTAAGGTTTTTTCACACGCAAAAAATGCACCTAAGGTTAAGTGTATTGATTTTAGTAAGACAACGAATGTGCTCGTTGAGAAGTATGACGACCGTAACGAGCAAGACATATTGCGCGCCGAAGTCATAGGCGACTTCTCTGATGAGGTCATTAAGTTGTATAATGAGCTACGGATTGAAATGGGTATCGACTTTGAAGAGAAAGCGTTTTATGACATTCTACTGTCACATAAGTATGGCTTTACTTATCCAAAAACTAAGCTGATTGAGCTGTCCAGAGAAGTGAAAAAGCTCATAGATGAGAGGGCTAAATTCACTGACTGGAACAAGCGCGATGATATTAGAGCTAAGCTATCTAGAGATTCTAGATAGCTTAGCTATGTTTTATATTGGCTCTTTTCTTGTATGATTCTGCATATTGATTGTTTTAGAGCTAAGTCCAGCTCTAGAAAAACGATATCTCATGTAAGTAGAAATATCTTCTTCATGAGAAGAAACTATAAGTTGTCTGTCTCTCAGCTCACAGCGCAATAAATCTGTAAGAGATGCGATATTTATTTCATCTAAAGATTGAGAAGGATCATCAATTAATATCATAGAAGTCTTAGCATAAACTTTGTTGAGTGCAAAAAAGAATGCTAAGCTAATTGCTGAAATCTGCCCAGAGCTCATAGAAAGAATAGAGTCATGCTCAGATTTTTCAGCAGTTGTAAACCTTAATTGTTTACCTTCTTTGCTCTCAATAAATAAACCAAGACCACGTTGATAGTTTTGTATTAATCTCCCACTATAAATATGGAAAATGAGTTCAATTTCAGAAATTGTTTGGTCAGCATAGTTTTTTTCAATTTTGACTAATGACTCTTTGAGTTTGGTAGTATTTTCTTTGACTGTACTAGCAGCAAGGTTTTCTTGTTCATACCTAGAGAGTTCATCTTTTATTTTTATAAGAGCATTATTTTTAGACTCATTCTCTTTGAAAGAAATGTAATTCTTTTTCATTTCTAAAGCGCTTCTCTCTAATATATAGAAATCCTCAGGTTTTTTGAATGCTGATTTGATAGTAGATTCCCAGTTTTCTGGTAGTGGGTTTTTTTCCTCTTTCTTTTGAGCTAGAATGGATCTTTCTAAAATCTCTAAACGTCTATCTATCTCTTTTTCATCCATAGTGAAACCATCATAATAATGTATGTTGATTTGTTCAAGACGCGAAGCTAGAGCTTCTATTTGTCCTATTCGTTCTCTATTTTTAAGTAAAACTTGATGTAATGCTCGATCGTAACCAAAGCTAACAGTAACGTAAGTTCTATTTACTTCTTCTAGCAAGATAGCTATGTTTTCTGTTATCGACCTACGAATTAAAAGAAGAAGGCTTCCTTCGTTATCTAAGTTACTGGATAGTTCTTTGTTCTTGTTTTCTAGAGCTGATAATAGTCTTTCATGAGAATCCCAGTCAGTTCCACATAATGGGCAAAAACTGTCATCAGGAGTTAATATGGATTTTTTGCCCATCAAATCTTCCTTTAACCCTATTATTTCAGAAGCTAAAGCAGATTTTTTATTAATATTCTGAAGGAAAGTATCTCGTTGCCGTATATCTTTTTTGATTTCTTCGATTATAAGTGGGCTTTCAAATTCAATAATTTCAATATCGGATTGACTAATGGAGTTTGTATCTTTCTGAAGAGTAGATATATCAGAGTTCAATGAATCAATTATTTTTATTTGTTCATCGAAATGTAATATTTTTTTAGTATTTTTACCTAGTTGCACTAAGGCTCTAATAGTTTCCCTTTCTTGAGTTAAGAATTTATCAATTTTATTATTATAGATTCTGGAAATTATTGATTGCTTAAGTGGGTATAAGTCTATAATTTCTTGTATTTTAGTTAGACATTCAGTATAGAATTCTCTAGAGTAAGTATTAATGAAATCTTCTTTGTCCCAAGTAGGCTGACTATCTGTAGTGCTTATTTTTTCGTAATTACTGCTATCTAAATCTATATTTGAAGCTGTATGAAGGACTCTAATTTTTTCTTCCAAATCATTTTTCTTTTGTATTCTATCAGGCTGATTTATAAATCTTGTTATTTTCCTTTCTACTAACTTGCATTTTTCTATTTCTTCATTGACTTCCGTAGTTCTTATTAAGCTCTCTAGTTGGTCTTTCCTTTCGTGAATTCCTGTAGAGAATAAATACTCATTCTGACCTTGCTCTAAATAATTAAGAAGTGAGTAGTTTTCTTTAATACTTTCTCCGAAATTTTTTGAAATAAAAGTATCTGAACATATATTTTCTGATGTATATTCTTCAGATTCGAAATTATCAAGTTTATATAGTAGAAAGTAAGAAAAGTTATTAGCTTTATTATTTCTTTTGTTCTCTAATATGTTGTAACTAGCTTTTCTTGCTAGTACAAAAGATTTCTCTTTATCTATGAATTCAATTTTAATGCAAAGATCTGAATTTAATGAGCGTGTATTCCAATATAGATTGTCCTCATAGATTACCTGTTGACCCGGTATCAATTTATTAAACAACCTTTCTATTCGAGCTATGCGACCAGTTAACAATAACTCTATAGCATCAAAAATACTAGTTTTCCCAAAACCGTTAGGTCCATCTAAAGTTAGAAGGGATTTACCATCTACGTTTAGTACTATATGTTTGAAAGCTTTAAAGCTAGATATTTCAATCCGTGATATTTTCCAATTCATTCTGAATTAGCTCCTTAATAAAAATATCTTCATCTTGTCCGTTACATAAAGAATTTTGAATTTTTTCGTATAAAGATGAAAGCCCAACTTCATCTACTATTTCCTTTGCTTGTAACTTTAGTGGTACCAAATCCTTTTTCTCGTGAGGCAACTCTAAAAATGGTAATTTAATAAATATTTTTGCTGCTAGACTGTATATCGAAGACTGAAGAGGATCAATTTTATATGCTCTGAATTGATTCTTATCAGAGATTATTCTTATAATATCTTTATAGCATTTATCTTTAATCATTTCTTTCTCTACTTCGCTGTAATAGAGAATATATTTTTTATATTGATATGGGTCTTCTTCTATAGCAAAGATCTTCCCTTCATTTTCTTTAAATTCCGATAGACTCCCTATTTTTAATATACAAATTAAATCACAATTTTTTTTAAATGCTGGATGTTTTAGAAATTCTTCAGGTGCATTTTTGGTGATTTCAGTATTTAGCTCACTAGGATATGGTATGTCTGATATTTCGTGTATGACTGAAAACCTAACAGATTCATCTTTTTCGAGAATATAGTACGAACTATCTTCTATTTGGTGTTTTAGGGAGAATTTATTTTCAATCAGTGCTTCTTCTATTATTTTTTTAAGCATTTATTTTCCCCTCTGCTTCTTCCAATGTTATAACACTTATGTTTAGTTCTTTAGTAATGTTATTTTCTTTTTCTGAAAGAGTATTTCCATTGCCTGACTCACTAACATCGGTTATTTTTGATTCTACTACAAAGGAACTGGTTATCTGTGCAGCTATGAGGTTTCCATATTCAAATAGTAAAAATAACAAAGTTTTATTGTTTTTAGTTTCTTGCTTAATCTGGTTAATACAGTCTAAGCTCTCGTCAGAATCATTTAGCGATATTGCTGTAGGTAAATAAAAATTATGGCATTTATCTGTATAATGTGGTATCCCATTAAAATTTGGATCTATAAAAATTTTTTGAATTAAGGATGAGTATCTGCTGATATCCATTTTTTGTATTTTTGAAAACTTTTCCGAAGGTTTTATTAATTGGCAAAGATGCTTTAATTCGTCTAATTCTAACTGATATATATGGAAGAATAAATTTTTAGCTCTACTATATTGGGCTTCTGACATAGTAGGGAGAGCTGAATCTAGTTTTATTTCTAAATGCTTGTATAAATCATTTTTCAACTCTAAAGCAAAATATTCGATATCTGTGTATGGGCTATTGTTAAGTATATTTGATAGAACATCGCTAGACTTAATTGTATAAGTATATGCTGCTTCGTCTTCAGATAAGCCATCCACCTGATTCCTTCTATGGATCTCTATTGCTTGTGTGCTTATTATTTCTGATACTAGACAGTAGTTTGTGTTCACAAGGACTTCAGATAACAGAACTTCTTCTTTCTGACATAGTTCTATAATTAGTTGTTTGATAAGGTCCTCGATGTCTCCTAGCCCACAATATTTATTGGTACCATAATCATAAAAACTTACAACTTCTTCATTAGGTGCAACGAAGTCACAAGTATCATTTATTTCAACCGAAACATGTATGTATCGAGTAGTGCCTCTAATTCTATCACCTTCTATATTACTCGCTTTTTCTAGAGCTGATGTATAATTACTTCTATACTTCCCAACTTTCGCTTTAACTTGATGGGCACTTATAAGTAACCCATCTCTGTAAATTGCAAAATCTTCTGTACTATCCAATTGTAGATCGAAATCAAGTTCATCCTGAAGTAACAGTTTTAAACAATGATAAAGAGCGATTTTCCCTTGATATACAAATCCGCTCCAAGAGGAAATAGCGCTAGGAGGATATAGTTCTTCTTCTTCTTCGTTCAAATAATATCTCCTTTGTTATCTAAGTATTTACAATAGTTTGCCAAAGTTAGGATAATAACACTATATTTATCTTAAGACATCTCTAATGAAAAGCTCTGCTTTAAATCAAATCCTGTATATTAATGTAATATCTAACTTATCACAGATCTCAAACGCCTTTTCCAGCTTAATTTCTGTTCACTGTGCTCAATACTTCCCATATAGCTTCTATCGATTCTTGCTACTTCAGCCAGTTTCTCTTAATATATTCCTTTTCTTTTTGGTACCTCACAAACAGGCTCTACCGCACGCCAGCTTAAAGAAGTGTTGGTCTCAGGTGATATAGAGAACAGCAATACTGAGAATGATGCACCGCTATCTAGCGAAGACATACTGGACGCTACGTTAGCCGCCCGCCGTAGCAGTCCAAACCTCAGCTACTATGCCTTTACCGCCACGCCTAAACCGAAAACCATCGAGCTGTTCGGACGTCTGCCTAACCCTGACTTGCCAGCCTCTAAAGATAACCTGCCAGCCGCTTATCATGTCTATTCTATGCGCCAAGCGATTGAAGAAGGTTTTATCCTAGATGTACTTAAAAACTATACCAACTATAAAGTAGTCTATCAGCTCAAGCAAAAGCTGGCCGCCGCTGATGATGAGGTCGATGCTCGCCGCGCCAAAATTAAGCTTAATAACTGGGTGCGACTCCATGAGCACAATATCGCCCAGAAGGTTAAGATCATCATTGAGCACTTTAATGACAATATTAAAGGCTTATTGGGCGGGCAAGCCAAAGCGATGGTAGTGACAGGCTCACGTAAAGAGGCGGTACGCTATAAGATCGCCTTTGATAACTATATTGCTGATTACGGTTATAGAAACATCAATGCCATGGTCGCGTTCTCAGGTGAAGTCACCTTTAACGATAATGATCCTGATAGCGGCGCATTACTTGGTGAGAAGTTCACCGAGAATAATATGAATATCGGGCTAAAAGGCCGTGATCTACGTAAAGCCTTTGACAGTGATGACTATCAAGTGATGTTAGTGGCTAATAAGTTCCAGACAGGCTTTGACCAACCCAAACTGTGCGCCATGTACGTGGATAAGAAACTGACGGGCGTGGACTGTGTACAGACGCTTTCACGGCTGAACCGTACATATAAGGGCAAAGCAGAGAGCGGTACGTTTGTTCTCGACTTCTTCAATGATCCTGACGATATTTTTGAAGCCTTCCAGCCATACTATGAGACCGCAACCTTAGCGGATGTGTCTGACCCTGATCAGGTGTTTGACCTTTATGAAAAGCTGCGTGCTAGCGGTATTTTTTTATGGCATGAGGTAGAACAATTCGTTGAGGCGTTTTATAGTAAGAACAAGTCTAACGCCGCCATCAGCAATATCTGCAAGCCAGCGGTTGAGCGTTGGCAGAAGAAATACAAGCTGGCACGTGAGCAAGCACAGCACGCCAAAGTGATGCTTGAGCGTACCAAAGCAACGGGCGATGTGGTACTGATGACCAATGCTGAGAATGACTACAAAGGGTTTAAGGCCGATCAGGATGCGCTGGAAATATTTAAAAAGGATTTAGGCACATTTACCCGCCAATATGAGTTTATGTCGCAAATTGTGGACTATGACGACAAAGAGTTAGAGAAACTAAGCCTATACGCGCGTAACCTACAGCCTCTACTACGTGAAAGCGTGGATAATGAAGAAGACGTCGATCTAAGTAACATCGTTATGAGTCATTACCGCGTCTCAAAGCTGCACCAGCAGGACTTAAAGCTACAAGAGGGCAAGTCTGAATATCAATTAGATGGTGGCAGTGGAGCGGGTACAGCAACACCCAAGGATAAACAAGAAGCGCTACTGTCTCAGGTTATTGATAGATTAAACGAGGTTTTTGCTGGTGAGGACTTTACCGATAAAGACAAAGTGAATTTTATGAATACTATTTGGGATAAGGTCACGGAGAACGAGATTGTGGTCAAGCAGTTCACCAATAACAGTGTTGATCAGATTATGCTGGGCGGCTATCCAAACGCTGCCGAGGACGCTATGTTTGATGCCAAAGGTACGTTTGAAGCCATGACCATGCATCTACTATCTAACCCGAATCAGTTTAAGCAGTTCATTCGATTGATGCTTGATACGAAGCTGGGTGCTGAGGCAACGATGTCATATCTCAGATTGGTTTTAAGAAGCGTTCTCTCGCTATAATCGTACCAATGTGGTTCCATTTTTCCAGCTTTTTTTTGGTTCCAAAATTATTTCTGGTTCCGAGCTGAATCACTTTCCATGACTGGGCTAAGCGCGATTTTTTATGTTGGAACCAAAGAGAAAACAGGCGTGTTTTGGTTCCAAATTTCCACAATTTGGCTGTTTTGGTTCCAATATTTTGTAGCGAATAATATCACTTCACAGCAAGATTAATAGTACGGACATGCTGGCTAGTTGGCGTAATATCGACATAATTATCAAATGAAACTGCTTCCATTTCTATGATTTTTTTTGCTTCCACAAGATTTTTTGCTTCCAAGCCAAACAGCCCTATATGATTGGTCTAAGCGTGATTTTTTTATGTTGGAAGCAGTTTATTTTAGGGTCTTTTTGCTTCCACTTTTTTATGTTTTTGCTATTTTTGCTTCCAATATTTTTCACTAATACCATTAGAGTACAAACAGTAAAAAAGGCAGACGATAAACGCCTACCTTTGATTATTTTTGCTGTAACCTAGTTTTTTGTATGGGACAGACGGGACAAGCGGGACAGCCCCCATAGTTATTAGCTTTCAACCGTCCCGTTTATGTTTTTCACTACGGGACAGAACGGGACAGGATTGTTACAACATAACACCCTGTCCCGTTTGTACCGTTTCCGTTTTTGCTTTCGGGACAGCTCTACCCCTTACTGTGTAATAGCTGTCCCGTCTGTCCCATCGGTTTTTAAGGTTTACAACAAAGTATGTTAGCAGTAACCGCGTAAACAGACGGGCGAACCTTACCACTAAATAGAGTATTAGGGGTTTTATAAATTTTACGGTCACCCTGATTTGAAAGTAACAAGCCTGCTTCATCTAACACCTGCAATACTTTTCTTTTACTAAATGGCTCACATACGCTGTTGAAAGTTTCTTTAGAAAAATAATAGTCCCCTGTGTCCTCGTTGCGATAGCCCACACGGTTGGGTGTTCTTTCCTCAAAGTTGGGGCGGGTGCTGGTGGTCTGGAAACAAGTCTGAAAGCGACTTGCCCCATGCTGTTCAATAAACGACTGAATATGTTTGATGATTTGGCGCTGCTCATGCTCACCATCACGCCCATAGTTATCAAGCCAATTATCTAAGCACGTCATCACGGCTGTGGTTGCTTGCCCTACTTGCCAGCCTGTGATGTCTGCCTGAGTTGCCATCTCGCCAGCGGCAGCCACAATAGCGAACCGTTTAGCCACTCTATGCGCTTGTGGAGCAAGGTCTGTGTATTGGCTCATAAAATCAGTGACAAGCCCTCTAGCGGTGGCTGTGGTCGCTGCCTTGTCAGTGGTGATATGTTCAAGCCATGCTATGCCAGCCACACCATGATAAGCGTGTGATAGCTCGTTGATCTTATCGGCTTGGGCTGAGCCCGTGGGTGCCAATACCAAACTATCAAAAGTCTTTAAACCTTTGCCAGCATCAGCATCTATATGTGCTACCCGAACCTCAATACCTGCATTGGTTTTCTGTCCTGCTTGCGCCATGATGTTTTGCAGCGACTCTTCACCATTGGATAAAAAAATAATGCGCCATTCTTTGGCTATGCGGTTGTGTCCTGTAGTCGTGCTACGTCCTTTACCTTGACCATTACCTAGCATATAAACGGCTTTTCCTACTATTTTGGGGGCACATTCGCTCATCTCATCGAGAGGCAAGAAGCTGTCGTTATGCTCGCTTGCTGTGCCCTCAAGTGCGTTATCAGTGCTGCGCCATGTCTTAACATACTTATCAGGATTACCCCATACACTAGCAGCCAACTTAAGCGATAAAGATTTACCCATGCTTGATGAGCCTAAAAGGTGAAAACCACCCCCGTCAGATTCTAATAGCGCGAGTAATTGACCAGCAAATGCGCAAGCAATAGAGAAAACAAAACGGCTTTGCTCTGCTAGTGGTCTGCATAACTCATCACGCCATTGGGCTAATGTCCCTTGCTGGGCTAGGGTGCTGTTAATGCTATTTGCAGACTGATAGACAATAAGTTCTTTACCATCACCACCGATAGCGCCATTAGGTAAGATATATTGCTCACCGTCCCAGCCTAGTCTATCGACACACCGCGCGCGTTTGTAGATTGGATAATCTTGTAAGTAAGCGTCTAAGTAGCTGCGCTGTTTGGGGTTGGTAGTAATGTTCAAGCCTTGACTGGCTAATTCTTTGCGGTATTCACGGGCATCACCTTGCAATAAAGATAACGGCATTGCCCATTTATGCAGCTCGTTATCATCATCACGCCACTGTAATAACCGCCCCCATGTACCGCTGCTTATGTCCCGTGTCTTAGCGATAATCTCAATGGGTGAACACACAAACGCCTTAAACTTAAAAGTAATGTTTGATGGGTCATCATCGTTATACTTCACGAAAAATAGCCCATCGTGGTATAGCTCAAAACGCCCATCACTGTAGGTCATCGGTTCATTCAGCTGGGGGTCATCGCGCCATTCAGGATAATAGGCAGTATCTTGTAAGTTGATTAGCTGGGTGTCATCAGCTGCCAGTATGGCTTCATAGCTGTCATCTTGTAGCATAGTGACGATATGAGCCACAGTAACCAATGCTCGCGCCCTCACACCTGCCAGCTGGTTCATCATGCCTTTGTCATCAAGTGTCATCGGTACGGTAACAAGTGAACCGCTGCTCCAGTGCTGCACCATCTTTTTAAGGCATTGTTTTGTTTTGTGAGGGCTAATGATGATCGTTTTATCACTAGCCATTAGATGCATATAAATATCAATACCATCATCTAGGTTATCAAGTGCTATCACCTCATTGGCTTTGTTAGTGTCACCAATGACGATAGCGCCATAACCTGTAGGATCAATGACAATAGGCTTTGCTTTGCTGTTTGGTGTGTGGAATACCGCGCCTACTGTATCGCCTTGTTTGTTGGTAATTGCTAGTGCTATCGTGCCAGCTGTCGCTTCGGTTTTGCCAATATCATCACCATGATATATAGTAGTATCACCTGTAACAAATAGCAGTTGTTCAGGTTCTATCATGCTGCATAGCTTGGTTAAGAATGGATCGTTTGCCAGTTGTTCCTCTGTAGCTGGCTTGCAACCTTGTAAGAGAGTATTAGCGCCCATGTTGTCCGCATGGGCTTTTTTATTGTCCATCGTTTGTGGTGTGGTGGTCATCTAGTCCCCCTTGCTTGCGACTGATTCGGCTGGCGTGTGGCTCTGTACTTTTTATAGTAGCTCTTACGCTTGGCGTGCTTACGGCTTTGCTTTGGTGGGTAGCTTCTCACCGTGGTACCTCTTTGCCGTAACGAGTCAATGCTAAGGTTTGATTGGTTTTCTCTAATCTGGCATTTAATAGATTTATCCATGTATTGACAGAGTCATTTGTTAAACGTGACATGGTTACAACGGTATGTGGTGGTATCTTGGCGTAGTGAACAAGCGCTAGCAGATGCCCAATATCATTCAATACAGTGACCACGCCTTCGATATCACAGGCAATATCTGATAGATCATGTGCTGATAAGACAACGACTTCTCTGTCGTTATCAGTGGTCGTGTCGATTATTTTATGCTGGCTAGTTTGACTGATAGACAAGGCGTTATCAGGTAAGCCGCTAAGAGCTTCTAGCTTGGTTTTATTGTCATTCCTACTCATGGCTTGATATCTCCACTGCAGGCAGTGAGATAAGTTGTACTATGATATCCGCGCTTAAATCGCTTGCGTGTTCGCTGATAACGAATAAGGCAGATCTTATAGCTATTATCATAGCCTTTGATTCTGGATCATCAACTTTAATGAGATTCAGTGTATCGGCTAGCCTGTCACAATCGTTGGAATAGTCTTGAATGTGGTCGTTTGCTACTGACAGCATTTGACCATGGCGTGTGAGGAGATGGGATTCTAAGATTTTCAAAGACTGACTCATACTGTCACCTCGTCATTATTAGTGGTCGGCTGATCTATCCAATATCGTTTAAATCTCTTTCCATTCTGTTTGATTACTTTATCTCTTATAGGAACTCCTGCGGCACGCAATTCACTTATGCGACGTAGAGAGCTAGTCATGCTATATAAATGGTAGGCTTGCATGTTTGATAAAGTTTGACCTGCCAGCATATGACTCATTATTATCTGACTATGAGTTGGTTGCTTATTTTTTGGTGAGTTATTCATGGCTTACACCTCACTACTAATAGCAGAGGCTGGGTTGTTTAGCCAATCGATCACATCAGAATTACGCCATGCAGTCATAGTAGGTGAGAGCTTCACAGGAGCTGGGAAAAGCCCGTTGCGTGACCATGCCCATAAAGTACTGCTACCAAACGGTAGAAAAGGTAATAGTTGGGTGGCACGGCTCATGCCTTGTGTTGGCAAATGCTTAATAGAAGTGATTGTTGGTTCGGTGCTGCTAGATGTGTTATCAGTGAAAGCGATAACTGGATTGTCTATATTTATGTGGTCTGTCATATTAATGACTCCATACTATGCGCCACTACGGTGTGTAATAGCTTGTATGGGTCATCTTATTGGTTGGATTGAAATAGGAGAATACTTATGCGTGCATAGAATGATTGATACGTGCATAGAGTATTCGATGCATGCATACGACAATCTATTATGAGAAATTCCCCTTATCAGCTTCACTCAATAGACGAAATACAGTTGGAAACGAAGGTTTTTTATCTGTATCAATATACTGCTTAATATATGTAGCTGCATCAGTATAAGTACTAAATTCTTTATCTTTCATTATTTTAAGATATTTCTTTTTACGCTTCTTTTTTTCTTCTCTGTGTGGCTGCCATCTTGTGTCAGATGCTTTTTTATTCATTCCAGAGAATTTCTTTTTATACTGATCAATAAACACTACATTTTTAAAGACCATCTGTGCTTGGCACTCTCTGCAAAATTCACTCAGCTGTATAGCTACGTAATAATTTTCATTACTAAAAGCGAATATTGCCATTTCTCTATATGCTATTACTAAAGATGCCCACCAAATCGGATAGCCCTTAAAAATACTATTTTTTTCAAATGATAAAAGAGCGAGTTCTTTGTGCTTTTTTGGAAGAAAGTCATCTAAAAGATCATTGATACCCTCATCAGCGCTATCTACTGTTGAGAAGTCAACGTTATGAATATTCTTAGATATATATTGTTTTATATCTTGTTCAATATTGTTCATTAGTTCTATATGTGCTTTATTGATTGAAATATTCTTTACAATCCCCTCAGAATAGTTTGAATAAAGCAGTGTGTTAGGCTCTAAAGATGTTGTATCACCAAAGATTGACCACGCTACTATTTCATTTATCGGATAACGGAGATTCAGCTTCATCGTTACATATAGACTTTTATTAACATCATCCATAGTAAATTTTTCAGCTTCATTACTCATAATCACAACCAAACACCCTTGAGTGAAAATAGGTGCAAGGCGGTGACAGCGTAAGGGTGTGAATAGCTATCGTTCGGTTAATTAGTCCTAGCCTTGCATGGTCGTTACGGCATGATATTAGCCATGCTTTTGTGTTTGTTGTTTAAAGTCTGCACGGATCAAGTTATCCATTTTGCCAGCATAAGCGTCGTCGATAAATTTTGCCCAGTGACACATCATGTTCGTTCTATAGGGGAGGTGTTGTGCCCCGTTGTAAGCTTTACTTATCTTGTTCTCTTTCTCATGTGCTAGCTGTAGCTCTATAGCTTCGTGCATGAACTCTTGCTCATGTAGGGTAGTGCTGGCAAGCCCACGGAAGCCATGACCTGTCATTCGTCCCTTATAGCCCATGCGCCATAAGGCAGTGATAAAAGCATTAGTACTATATGGCTTACGGGTTGATGGATTAAAGAATACATATTTGTCCGAAAACCCCAGCGCCTTGATTTTTTCTAATATTGCCATTGTTTGCGGGGCAAGCGGTACTAAGTGCGGTCTATCCATTTTCATTTTGTCGGCTGGTATGCGCCATACGTTAGCTTTGTAATCAATCTCTGCCCATTCCATCTGTCTAAGCTCTTGAGTTCTTACAAACGTATAGCATAGAAACCATAAGCCTGATTTCACTAAGATGTCGCCGTCATAGTCTTCTATATCTTGTAGTAGTTTCGGTAATTGCTGGCTAGTTATACGGCTGTGATGTTTAACCTTATGTGGTTGTAACGCTTCGGTTAGGTCATTGGCTGGATTATGAGTTATTAAGCCTTCACGTATTGCTTGTTTGAATATCTGCCCTGTTTGACGTATTGCCCGCCGCGCCATGTCGGTAGCACCTCTTGCTTCTATAGATTTACCTATAGCTAAAATATCAGGCGCGTTTATATCATCTATGTTTAAGTGACCAATGGCGGGCTTTATATCTCGTTGGTACTGTGAGTAGTCACGGCTGTAGGTGGTATGAGCAATATGTGCTTTACGAGCATCATGCCAGCGTTGCGCTATGGCATCGAAGGATTTCGTACAGTCAGTATCAGACAGCAAGCGCTTTTTTTCTTGCTTAGGATTAATACCTTGTCCTATTAAATCCTTTATTTGTTGGTTGTGCTGTCGAGCATCGGCTAAACCCATAGAAGGATATTTACCAATAGTCAGGCTTTGGCGCTTGTCTGCGTATTTATAGTCGCTTACCCACACCTTGCTACCAGTATGACGAACCCATAGGCGAAGGTTATTACCGTCGCTATATTTGTCAGGTCGGCTGGGTGTACAAGCCTCAGAAGGCTTAAGACGTTTGATTTGACTATCGGTTAAAGACATGACGGTATATTTCCATGAAGGAATAAAATATACCGTAGAATATACCGCGTTTTTACACGGATAGCCACGTATTAAGGCGGTGGGTCATGGAGGAGGGTTTATCTATAAGCTATAAAAATAAAGGGCTGACGGTCAATGACGGTCAGCCCTAATATTATGTTTGGTCGGAACGGCAGGATTTGAACCTGCGACCACTACACCCCCAGTGTAGTGCGCTACCAGACTGCGCTACGCCCCGAGTGACTGACTATTTTACGCAAAATTATGCATATTGCAAGGGCTATTTATAGTAGCCAAAATCTATCACATTATTTTGCCTATTACAGTCAGCTGAACCAACCAGTAGCTTACCTTAACCCAATAATTCTTTTAGGATTTGGTTCACTTGCTGCGGATTGGCACTACCGCGACTGGCTTTCATGACTTGACCGACTAGACCATTAAAGGCTTTTTCTTTACCGCCGCGATACTCATCAACCATCGCTTGGTTTTTCCCAATGACGTCTTCAACGATGGCTTTGATAGCACCAGTGTCAGTTTCTTGCTTGAGGCCTTTTTCTTCAATGATCTTATCGGCTGCATCATCAGCATCGCCGCCTTCGCGCTCGTATAGAGCACTAAAGACTTTCTTGGCCAGTTTGCCAGATAGCGTATCGTCTTTGATACGTTTTAGCATACCCGACAATTGCTTGGCGCTGATAGGGGAGTCGATGATGTCTTTGTCATCTTTATTCAGAGCGCCGAGCAAATCACCCATGACCCAGTTGCCTGCCATTTTGGCATCTGATTGTCCCACTTCAGCGACCACATCTTCGAAGTAATCGGCAATTTGACGACTACCAGTGAGGATACGAGCATCATATTCTGACAGACCAAGCGCTTCTTCGAAACGTGCACGACGGGCTACAGGTAGCTCAGGCATGGCCGCTTTAATCGCATCGACCGTATGCTGCTCGATACGGACAGGTAGCAGATCAGGATCAGGGAAATAGCGATAGTCGTTGGCGTCTTCTTTGGTACGCATCACACGAGTTTCATCGCGCTCTGGATCATATAGCATCGTCGCTTGGACAACTTTGCCACCGTCCTCTAAGATATCGATTTGACGCTCGATTTCACGGTTGATGGCACGTTCGATAAAGCGGAACGAGTTTAAGTTTTTAAGCTCGGTACGTGTACCAAGCTCATCACCTGGTCTGCGCACAGAGACGTTACAATCACAGCGGAACGACCCTTCTGCCATGATGGCATCTGAGATACCCAGCCAAGTGACCAACTGATGAATCGCTTTGATGTAGGCAAGTGCTTCATGAGCAGAGCGCATATCAGGCTCAGAGACGATTTCAATCAGCGGTGTACCAGCACGATTGAGATCGACGCCCGTCATACCATCGACGGCATCATGCACAGATTTACCAGCATCTTCTTCCAAATGCGCGCGGGTGATACCCATACGTTTAGGATATTCGTTCTTTTCTCCTTCATTGACTACGACATCGATGTAACCTTCACCCACGATAGGGTTGGCCATCTGAGTGATTTGATAGCCTTTCGGCAGGTCAGGGTAAAAGTAGTTTTTGCGATCAAATGTATTAAACAGACCCAATTCAGCATTGACACCAATGCCGAACTTTAACGCGCGATCGACCACGCCAGCATTTAGCACTGGCAACACACCAGGCAAGCCCAAATCGACGATGCTAGCTTGGCTGTTTGGCTCGTGACCGAAGTCAGTCGGTGCACTTGAGAATATCTTACTTTCAGTATTAAGCTGGCAGTGAATCTCGATGCCGATGACGACTTCATAACCATCAACGAACAGTTCTTTACGCACGGCATGCTCGCGGACGGCATTGTTATCAGTAGTAGCTGTACTCATTATACCGTCTCCTTTGCGATGGCAGAGTGCTGTAGATGATGATCCGTATGCTGCTGGAACAGATGCGCGGTCGTGAGCAGTTGACTCTCTTGCCAGTGCTTACCGATTAATTGCAAGCCAATTGGTAGACCGTCTGAGGTCAAACCGACTGGTTGGCTAAGCGCAGGCAGACCCGCTAAGTTGACCGCGATGGTATAAACATCGCCTAAGTACATGGTCGCAGGATCAAGGTTGTCGCTTAATTTATAGGCAGCAGTTGGTGCAGTTGGACTGGCAATCACATCACAGCTCGCAAATGCTTCATCGAAGTCTTTTACGATTAAGCGGCGGATTTTCTGTGCCTTAGTATAGTAAGCATCGAAGTAGCCTGCCGAGAGCGCATAAGTGCCGGTTAAGATACGACGCTGTACTTCAGGACCAAACCCTTCAGAACGTGAACGCGTGTATAGATCAATCAGATCCGTTGGGTTCTCACAGCGATAGCCAAAGCGTACGCCATCGAAACGTGACAGATTAGATGATGCTTCTGCAGGGGCTAGCATATAGTAAGTAGCAAGCGTGATTTCAGGATCAGTGATGTTCACTTCTACAATGGTCGCGCCCAGCTCTTCGTACTTCTTCAGAGCGGCACGTGCTGCTTGTTCAACTTCGCTATCAAGCCCTGTACCGAAGTATTCTTTAGCCACACCGATACGCAAGCCAGCAAAAGGTTTGTCACCAGCAGCGGCTTCTGCATCATTGATGTCTTGTACGTAGTCAGGCATGTCATATTTGATAGAAGTCGCATCGCGTGGATCATGACCAATCATTGGCTGTAGCAAATAAGCACAATCTTTAGCACTGCGTCCCATGCTACCAGCTTGATCCAGACTTGAAGCGTAGGCAATCATACCAAAGCGTGACACTCGGCCATAAGTAGGCTTAATACCCGTTAAGCCGCAGAATGAAGCAGGTTGACGAATAGAGCCACCCGTATCACTACCAGTCGCGACAGGGACGAAGCCAGCGGCAACAGCGGCAGCACTACCACCTGATGAGCCACCAGGGACACGTTCTAGGTTCCAAGGGTTTTGTACTGTGCCGTAGTATGAGCTACTGTTGTCTGAGCCCATCGCAAACTCATCCATATTGAGCTTACCCAAGCTAATCATGCCTGCTTTATCGATGTTAGAAACGATAGTCGCGTCATAAGGCGACACAAAGTTATGCAGCATCTTTGAGCCACAAGTGGTTAGCACGCCTTGGGTACAAAAGATGTCTTTGTGTGCCATAGGGACGCCGAGTAGGGGACGTTGATCGCCCTGTGCACGCATCTCATCTGCTGCTTTTGCTTGTGCGCGTGCAGTCTCAGAGGTATGAGTGATAAAGCTGTTAATCTTGCTGTCTAGCGCATCGATACGCTTAATATAGTGTTCGGTTAATTCCGCGCTGCTAAATTGTTTGTCTTGTAAGCCCGTAATAAGCTGCTGGGTACTTAATAGATGAAGTTCAGACATAAGGTGTCGTCCGTCAAAATGTGAATAACAAAAGTAAAATGAGATAGAGGTCACAATAGCGTTCATTGGCTATTTAATAAGCGATCACTTAAAATAGGCGACTGTATAATAAGTCGCTATTCGATTACTTGCGGTACGAGATACAAGCCTTCTTCAACCGCTGGGGCAACTGACTGATTACGCTCGCGATTGATATTGTGTTCGGCCACGTCAACACGCAGTTCTTGGCAAGCTTCATGGATATTCGCTAGTGGCTTGATGTCTGTAGTATCGACATTGGATAGCGTATGCATGAGTTTTAATACTTTACTGATATCATCGGCATAACTGTCGGCAGTACTTTCATCGACACCTAAGCGTGCAAGGTTGGCCACTTCTAGGATTTCTTCACGGCTGACATGATCAGACGCTGCTGGTTGCTGAGACATGGTTTCTCCAGTTAAGGACAGTTTTTGTTAGAGTAATGAATGGCGAAAACGAAAATACATGAGCCTTAAAACAAAATTGGCTACAGAGTTGGCTTATTATAAAGCATCTGACCCAAGTTTACAGAACATGACGCTTGATTGATGCACAATATCAACCAATACATATTAGTGGTGCAAAGTATCAGTCAATAAGCAGAAATGCACAAAGATTTGCAAAACTGACCCTATAATTCATGATTGATTTTCAATTGCGCCCCAATTAGGTTCTAAAATACGTTACAGTATGCACCTGCTACTAAGTAAAACCATTATCTGCTTGTAGAGCCTTGTTAGTTATAGAATTAAATGATGTTCCATTGAGTTGAATGATAGTCCCTACTATTTCAAACTTTGTAACAACTTTTATCGTCTCAGACAAAAATCCTTACTTACTGATGCAAATACCTATGTTTTTTTTGAGCTAAATCGGTATAATTTAGCTCAGTTTTTTCATTTCATCATTATTGCTTAGGTTTGACTGGTTGCGATGCGTTATTTTCGTGATCGTTGATGTCTAACGACGACCTGCTAAACACTGACGAGTAACACTTTAGTCAATCTCATTCGCCTCATTCGTAAGACGCTGGATATATTAGTCATGAACCTGTTTGGATTTTTATCAAATAATATCGCTATCGACCTCGGTACTGCGAACACCCTCATTTTTATTCCTAATAAAGGCGTCGTGCTTGACGAGCCTACGGTAGTCGCATTGCGAAGCAACCGTACTCAAAACCCGACCGTCGCAGCTGTCGGTATTGATGCCAAGCAGATGCTGGGTCGTACGCCTGCCAACATCACCGCGATTCGCCCGTTAAAAGACGGCGTGATTGCAGATTTTGAAGTCACGCAAAAAATGCTGAAGCATTTTATTGCAAAAGTAAAAGCCAAGCGTTTTATGGCACAGCCTAATGTGGTGGTTTGTGTACCATGCAAGTCTACGTTGGTTGAGCGTAAAGCGATTCGTGAAGCGGTCTCATCAGCAGGCGCAAGTAAAGTGCTGCTATTAGAAGAGCCAATGGCGGCAGCGATTGGCGCAGGCTTGCCAGTTCATGAGGCCAGTGGTTCTATGGTAGTCGATATCGGTGGTGGTACGACTGAGATTGCGGTTATCGCACTGTCGGGCTGTGTCTACGCTGAGTCGATTCGCATTGGTGGCGACATGTTTGATGAAGCCATTATCACGCATGTACGCCGTACCCACGGTTGTGTCATCGGTGAAACGACGGCAGAGCGCATCAAAAAAGAAGTCGGCTCTGCATTGAATGAAGACAGCCAACTAGAAGTTGAAGTTCGTGGTCGCAGTATGGCAGAAGGTGTGCCAAAGACATTCACTGTTAATTCAGAAGAAGTGCAAAAAGCCTTGGCCGATCCATTAAGCGGCATCGTGAGTGCGGTAAAAGTAGCACTTGAGCAAACGCCGCCAGAGTTGTCGTCAGACATCGCTGAGCGCGGTATTGTACTGACTGGTGGTGGCGCATTATTGCGTGACCTAGATAAGCTTATCTCACAAGAGACTGGCCTACCAGTGACTGTGGCAGAAGACCCATTGACCTGCGTCAGCCGCGGTGGTGGTATTGCGCTTGATTTCATCAATAACAAAAGCTTAAACATGATTTTTGTCTAATCAGTTTCGCTTAAATGGTGTTTGCTTATCACGACTTTGTTATTGCTGTAGACTTTGCAGTATCGATCCGTCGCTCGCAATGTCATGTGCTTATAAAGATATAAAATTAAAGGTAGCCGATTGTGCTGCCTTTAATTGCATTAATCCATGCTAGAACCCAATGTCCTCGATAAACACTCATGCTATAAATAAGTGCTATTGCTCATTTTAGATCTTTTAAATTAGACACCTTATGACTCCAAGTATTTTTGCGCGCCAAGCATTATCACTTCGTAAGACTGCCATCGTCTTGATAGCAGCCTTAATACTGATGTGGTTTGATAGCAAAAATTCAGAGTGGTTCAATCCTATACGTAGCACCAGTCATGCCGCTATGCAGCCCATCTATGAGTTGTCGCTCTTACCGAGCTATGCCAAGCACTGGGCGAGTGGTAGCTTGCAGTCAAAAGAAGCACTGCGCCGCGAAAACATGCAATTAAAGTCGCAGCTGATTCATGCGCACGCCAAGCTGCAACAGCAAGACTATATCTTGGCACAAAACGCCCGCCTGCAAGGTATCTTATCGACCACCAAGCCTGAGCAGTTTGATCTTAATTTGGCTCAAGTCATTGGTACAGACACCAATTTGCTCCGCCAGATTGTGGTGCTAAACAAAGGTGCGCAAGACGGTGTGCAAGTTGGACAGACTGTGATTGATGAAAATGGCGTTTTGGGTCAGATCATCAATGTCTACCCTAATACCAGCCGTTTGCTACTGATTACGGATGAGCAGCAGTCGGTTGCGGTTACGGTCAAACGCACAGGTCAGCGAGCCATTGTCACAGGAGAAGGTATTCCAACATCCTTGAGTCTAAACTATGTTTTTAAGACCTCCGATGTGCGTGTGGGTGATGAGCTTGTATCCTCAGGGCTAGGCGGCCGTATTCCAGCAGGCTATCGCGTCGGTCGCATCGCTCATGTTAGAGATGGGCAAGCTGACAATTTCAGAAGCATCGAAGTCACGCCAGCAGCAAACTTCGTTGATAATGCTTATGTGTTGATACTTCAAGATAAGCTTTTAGAGCAAGACAACACATCAATTGTGCCTTAATCTCATTGCATAACGCCTCGCTGGTCAATACCGAGTCATCTGCTCACCAAATCGTAATACCTGTAAATCCCTAACCAATCAAACTATCAGTCACCACACTCGCTAAGGTAAGTACTCATGTCGTATCCTGATTCTGAGAATGCAACAGGACTATTGATTGTCGTGATTGCCTTGAGCTTTATTATTGCGTCATCACTCAGTGTCTATCCACTCAGCCCAAGTATGGCTGTGCTGCGCCCTATGGTCATGATTATGGTGCTGATTTTTTGGTTACTGTTTCAACCGCGCTATGTCGGTATTTTTACCGCATTTACCATTGGGCTTATCGCTGATTTGTTGATGGACACTCACCTAGGGCAGCAAGCCTTTGCGGCTGTTGTGGTTGCACTGGTTGTCAAAATCACGAGTGTCTATGTCAGGCAGCTCAGTACGGGCAGTGCTTGGTTTATCGCCAGTCTAGGATTGGTCGTTTTTCAGCTAACGCTGTGGATGCTACAGATGTTTGTACAAAATATTTTTGTGACAAAGTCTGCGTTTTCATTGATCATCAGTATCATCAGCTGGCCAATCATATTGCTGTTCTTACGCAAGTTTGCGCGTTAATCACTCAGCTATCATTAGCACCATAGCTAGCGAGTACCGGTACCCTATATTTATTTATTGAGAGAGTCGTCATGAAGGTTATCCTAGCATCTGGTTCGCCACGCCGCCGTGAGCTATTAGAAAGAGTGCAGCTAGATTTTACCATCTTGAGCGTCGATGTTGATGAGACATGGCACAATGATGAATCACCAACAGACTATATCGAGCGCATGGTCGCTACCAAAGCCAATGCTGCTATACAGCAATTAAATCAGACCACAAACAGCAATCAAGATGGCGCGACATCTTGCATGATTTTGACCTCTGATACTATTGGTGTACTGGCAGATGGTAAGACGGTATTGGTCAAACCAACCGATCGTGAGCATGCCTATACGATGTGGCAGCAGATGTCTGATACCGAACACGAAGTATGGACAGCCGTACAAGCGACTCTAGTAGCGTTAGACTGCACATCAGGCAGTACATCAGATAACGCCTCAGAATGTGATTCAGTTTTTCAAATGATTGACCAACAGCACATTCTTGAGCGCACTTCAGTGACTTTTATCGCATTGACACAAGCGATGATGAGCGACTACTGGGACAGTGGAGAGCCAGCTGACAAAGCGGGTGGTTATGGGATTCAAGGTTTAGGCGCTGCTTGGGTTAGTCGTATCAATGGTAGCTATACCAATGTGGTTGGATTACCACTGGCGCAGACACTGGCGCTTATCAAAGACATAACCCCAGACAGTGAAAAGTCAGTAAACTCGTTATAGTGAGATATGCACATAATGACACGGTAGGCTGATGGGCAAGAGCCAAGCGCATTTGTTACACTGTCACTCTAATAGACGATGAACGTCTAATAAAAAGCTAAGAGATAAGAGAAAACTATGTCCGAAGAGCTGCTGATTAATATTAGTCCAATGGAATCCCGCGTTGCTGTTTTAGACAACGGTATTTTGGGCGAGATCTATATTGAGCGACATCACAAGCTGGGGTTGGTCGGCAATATTTATTTGGGCACAGTCGTTCGTGTCCTTCCAGGTATGCAAGCAGCTTTTGTTGATATCGGTCAGTCACGGACAGCGTTTTTGCACGTCAATGATATGCAGAGACTACCTCGTCCAGTGGCAGAAAATAAAAACAAAGCTGCCAAAGGTGCTAATAAGGACATTGATAGTGGCGACGCTATCCTAGCGACAGCTGATGAGAGCTTGGCAATGATGCCGCCAGTCGTCAGCACGCAAAGTTCTGAGATCATCCCTGTGTCCAAGACACTGATTCAGCACCGTTTGCATGAGAGTCAGCGTATCTTGGTACAAGTGACCAAAGACCAGTTGGGCAGTAAAGGCGCGCGTTTAACGACCAATATCTCGCTACCATCACGCTATCTGGTATATTTGCCATCGAGCGAACATATCGGTATCTCGCAACGTATCGATGGTGAAGAAGAGCGTACCCGCTTAAAAACAGAGCTTAGCAGCTTGATGCAGACCGTCAACCTAAAAGGCGGGCTGATCGCTCGTACCGCCGCTGAGCGTGTCCCTGTCGATAAGCTCGAAGAAGACATCTATTACCTACTACAGCTGTGGCGTACCATCTGTGCCCGTCGTCAAGAGATCACTCATCACCAAAGCTCAGAGCTTATCTATCAAGAGCTGGCTCTACCGCTGCGCTCTATTCGTGACTTGGTTCATGCCGATACCGAAAAGGTGATCGTTGATAATGCGCAAATCTATGAGCAAGTCAGATCCTTTGCCAAAGAATTCGTGCCTTTTGTCTATGATCGAATCGTGCACTATACTGCAGAACAGTCTCTCTTTGATGTGCACCGTGTTGAGGATGATTTACGTGATGCGTTAAAACGCCGCGTTGATCTAAAGTCGGGTGGTTACCTGATTATCGATCAGACCGAAGCAATGACCACGATTGATGTCAATACCGGCTCTTTTGTAGGCGGCCGATCGCTAGAAGACACGGTCTACAAAACCAATCTAGAAGCCACACATGCCATTGCCCGTCAGCTACGTCTGCGTAATCTGGGCGGCATTATTATTCTAGATTTTATCGATATGTTAGAGCAGCAGCACAAAGATGATGTGTTAGAGAGTCTACAGTCGCAGCTCACCCAAGACTATGCAAAAACCAAGATTACGCAGGTTAGTGAGCTTGGCTTGGTAGAGATGACCCGTAAGCGTACCCGAGAGTCACTGGGCCAGCAGCTCTGTGAGCCTTGTTCAACCTGTCAAGGACGCGGCTTTGTTAAAACGGCCGAAACCGTCTGCTTTGAGATATTTCGTGAGATCATGCGCTGCGCTCGTACTTATAACTCTCCCAAAAAGTTCACTGTCGTGGCACATGCCGCTGTCATTGATTTACTGCTAACCTCAGAATCTGACACAGTGGCAGACTTAGAGTATTTGCTTGGCAGAGTCATTACCTTCGACGTAGAAAACCTTTATACGCAAGAGCAGTATGATATTGTGCTAGATTGATTTTATTAAATAGAATAAGTCGGTTTTTATAAGGTTAGCTTATCTAAGAAGTTACCTTAATTACTTGATATCTTTAGTCGTTCTAGATATTGCCCTTGCAATCGGTAGAATACTATGTATAATATACACCACTGAATTATATATGCGCAGCTGAATAAAAAAGCTGGCGCTATGACAGCCAGAGCATCGTTTCTGGCACTATTTCATTATGCCTTTGCTGCTTTCCAATTATAGGAGGGTCGGCGGGGCTTTAAACTATTTTGCTTTTGGCACGCTACAAGTTCGGATAAAGAACTCATTCTGGTTAAGAACAGAAGGCCGCTTTAAGTGAATATTTAACCAAACTGCTTTTGATCATGATCTTGCAACGCAAGAATGACGAAAGCACATATTAGGAGCTTGCTGGCATGGCTAACCAGAGAATCCGTATCCGTCTTAAGTCTTTTGATCATCGTCTGATTGATCAATCTGCACAAGAGATCGTTGATACTGCAAAGCGCACCGGTGCGCAAGTTTGTGGTCCTGTACCGTTGCCGACTCGCATTGAGCGCTTCAACGTTCTAACTTCACCACACGTAAACAAAGACGCTCGTGATCAGTACGAAATTCGTACCCATAAGCGTATGGTTGACATCGTGCAACCTACCGACAAAACTGTGGATGCGCTAATGAAGCTTGACTTGGCGGCGGGTGTTGACGTTCAAATTGCTTTGGGTTAATGCACATAAACACCCAACCCATTAATATAAGATATAAAGAGGTCTAAAATGGCGATCGGTTTAGTCGGTAAAAAATGCGGCATGACCCGTGTCTTCACTGAAACAGGTGCTTCTATCCCTGTAACAGTGGTTGAGATCAGTGCTAACCGCATTACTCAAGTAAAAAATACTGATGTAGATGGCTATCAAGCCATCCAAGTTACCACAGGTACCCGTCGTGACAGCCGCGTAACAGCAGCTCAAAAAGGTCACTTCGCTAAAGCTGGCGTTGCCGCTGGTCGTGGTGTTTGGGAATTTCGTGCCAACGAAAGCGATCTTGAAGGTCGTGAGATTGGTGGCGAGATTCTAGCTGACTTGTTCGAACAAGGTCAGATGGTTGATGTGACAGGAAACAGTAAAGGTAAAGGTTTCCAAGGTCCTGTAAAGCGTCACAACTTTAGTATGCAAGATGCTACTCATGGTAACTCAGTGTCTCATCGTGCACATGGTTCAACTGGTCAAAACCAGTCACCAGGTAAAGTATTCAAAGGCAAAAAGATGGCGGGTCAGATGGGTAACAAACGTGTTACTGTTCAAGGCCTAGAAGTGATTTCGGTTGATGCCGAAAAAGGGTTACTTGTCATCAAGGGTGCTATCCCAGGTGCCACCGGTGGCGATGTTATCGTACGTCCGTCAGTCAAAGCCTAAGCAAGGGGATTAACGTGGATTTAAAAACAGTTACAGGTGCTGCGGTTGAGCTTTCTGATACGGCATTTGGTCGTGAATTCAACGAAGCACTAGTGCATCAAGTCGTCACCGCTTATTTAGCTGGTGCTCGCCAAGGTACACGCGCACAAAAAACCCGTGCCGAAGTTTCTGGCGGTGGTATTAAGCCATGGCGCCAAAAAGGTACTGGTCGCGCTCGTGCGGGCTCTATTCGTAGCCCAATCTGGCGTGGGGGCGGTCGTGCATTCGCGGCTAAACCACAAGATTGGTCACAGAAAGTTAACCGTAAGATGTATCGCGGTGCAATGCAGTGCATCCTAGCCGAATTGATTCGCCAAGAGCGTCTAATTTTGGTTGAAGAGCTAAGCGTTTCTGGTCCAAAGACCAAAGAGCTGATTGCAAAGTTAAATGAGCTTGGTGCACCTCGTGCCTTGATCGTCACTAAAGAAGTTGACGAAAACTTATACTTAGCTGCTCGCAACATCCCACATGTCAATGTACTTGGTACAAGTGAAGTGGATCCAGTGAGCTTGATTGCTTTTGATAAAGTAATCATGTCAGTTGAAGCTGCGAAACAATTTGAGGAAGCACTAGCATGAATAACGCAAGACTTTATCAGATCCTAAGAGGACCTGTATTCTCAGAGAAATCTCAAATGCTTGGCGACTCACTTGGTGTGCAGGTATTTAAAATTGACTCTAAGGCTACTAAGCTTGAAGTTAAAAAAGCAGTTGAGATGATGTTTGAAGGTGTTGAAGTTTTAAAAGTAAACACTTTGAATGTTAAAGGTAAGACAAAGCGTTTTGGTAAAAGTATCGGCCGTCGTAATGACTACAAAAAAGCCTATGTTACCTTAAAAGCTGGTCAAGATGTACAAATGGCTGATGCTGGTGAAGAGGTCGCTAATACGACTGCTTCTACTAGTGAAACAGCGAATAACGAATAAGGATTACACTCATGCCTATCGTAAGAGCAAAGCCAACATCACCAGGCCGTCGTTTTGTTGAAAAAGTAGTGCATCCACACCTTTATAAAGGTCGTCCGTTTGCAGCACTTCTAGAATCAAAAAGTAAGACCGGTGGTCGTAACAATAATGGCCGTATCACTACTCGTCACATTGGCGGTGGTCATAAGCAGCATTATCGTATTATCGATTTCAAACGTACTAAAGACAATATTCCAGCAACGGTAGAGCGTATTGAATACGATCCTAACCGTACTGCACATATTGCATTACTTAAGTACGCTGATGGCGAACGTCGTTACATCATCGCTGCTAAAAAACAAGCAGTTGGCGATACAGTAATGTCAGGCGAAGCATCTCCAATTCGTCCAGGTAACTGTTTACCACTAAAAAATATCCCATTGGGTACTGTGATTCACAATATCGAACTTAAAATCGGTAAAGGTGCACAGATGGCTCGCGCAGCGGGTGCTAGTGTTCAGTTATTAGGTCGTGACGGTATTTATGCTATTCTACGTTTACGTTCTGGCGAAACTCGCCGTGTACACGTGAATTGCCGTGCTGTTATTGGTGAAGTTTCTAACACTGAAAACAACTTGAAATCACTTGGTAAAGCCGGTGCTTCACGTTGGCGTGGTGTTCGTCCTTCAGTTCGTGGTGTCGCTATGAACCCGGTTGATCACCCACATGGTGGTGGTGAAGGTCGTAACAAAGGTCGCCATCCAACTAGCCCTTGGGGTCAGAAGTCTAAAGGACTTAAAACGCGTAGCAATAAGCGCACTGACAACATGATCATCCGCCGCCGCGCCAAGAAGAAATAAAGGAAGAATTTCATGCCTCGTTCATTGAAAAAAGGTCCATTCATAGACGCGCACTTGTTTGCTAAAGTTGAGAATGCATTAGAAACCAACTCACGCAAGCCAATTAAAACTTGGTCGCGCCGCTCGATGATCCTGCCACAAATGGTTGGCCTAACTTTATCTGTTCACAACGGCCGTACTCATGTACCGGTTATCGTGAGCGAACAGATGGTTGGTCATAAACTAGGTGAATTTGCCCCGACTCGTACGTATCGTGGTCACGGCATTGACAAAAAAGCTAAGAGATAAGGTGCTTACCATGGAAGTAACTGCAAAATTACGCGGTGCCGCCATATCGGCACAAAAAGTTAGACTCGTTGCTGATGAAGTTCGTGGCAAATCTATTGAGCGTGCTTTGGATATCCTAACGTATAGCAATAAGAAAGGCGCTGTGTTTGTTAAGAAATGTCTTAACTCAGCCATCGCCAATGCCGAAAACAACAACGGTTTAGATATCGATACGCTTAAAGTATCAACTATCTACGTTGATGAAGGCATTACGCTAAAACGTATCCTACCACGTGCCAAAGGCCGCGCTGATCGTATCAGTAAGCGTACTTGTCACATCACTATAAAGGTAGGAGAATAAGTTATGGGTCAAAAAGTACATCCAATCGGAATTCGTCTTGGTGTTGTAAAAAAGCATAACGCAAACTGGTATGCTAGCCCTAAACAATACTCAGAATACCTAATCAATGACATTCGTGTTCGTGAATATCTACGCAAAAAGCTAGACAACGCTATGATCAGCAACATCATGATCGAGCGTCCTACTGGCGCTGCTAAGATTACCATCGCCACTGCGCGTCCTGGTATCGTTATCGGTAAAAAAGGCGAAGATATCGAAAGACTTCAAAAAGAGTTGACCAAAATTATGGGCGTACCTGCTCAGGTCAACATTGAAGAAATCACGTCACCTGATCTTGATGCACGTTTGGTAGCAGACGGTATCAGCAGTCAGCTTGAGCGTCGTGTTATGTTCCGTCGTGCGATGAAGCGCGCGGTACAAAACAGCATGCGCTCTGGTGCTAAAGGTATTAAAGTTGAGCTGTCTGGCCGTCTTGGCGGCGCTGAGATTGCTCGTACTGAATGGTACCGTGAAGGTCGTGTGCCACTGCATACACTCCGTGCTGATATTGACTATGCGTCAATTCGTGCAGAGACAACTTACGGCACTATCGGTGTTAAAGTTTGGATTTTCCGCGGAGAGATTCTTGACGGTATGAACAGCGTTTATAATCCGGTCAAAGAAGAGCAGGCTCGTGCGCCAAAACGCCGTGGTCGCGGAAACGGAAACCGTCGAAACTCAGACAGAGGTTAAACTATGTTACAGCCAAAACGTACCAAGTTTCGTAAAATGCACAAAGGTCGTAACACTGGGCTAGCTCATCGTGGAAGCACCGTTGCATTCGGACAAATTGGTCTAAAATCATTGACGCGCGGTCGTATGACAGCCCGTCAAATCGAAGCAGCACGTCGTACCATCACTCGTAAAATTAAGCGTGGCGGTAAGATTTGGATTCGTGTATTCCCAGACAAGCCTATTACCAACAAGCCTCTAGAAGTACGTATGGGTAAAGGTAAAGGTCCTGTAGAGTATTGGGTATGCGAAATCAAACCTGGTAAAGTGCTATATGAAATTGAAGGGGTACCAGAAGAGCTTGCACGTGAAGCTTTCACGCTTGCTGCAGCAAAACTGCCCTTTAAAACTACCATTGTTAAGCGGACGATAATGTAATGAAGATCAGTGAATTACGTGATAAATCATTAGAAGAACTGACCCAGTTACTTGATGAAAAGCAACTTGATGCTTTCCGTATTCGTATGGCTAAAGCAACTGGTCAGTTGGGTAATACCCATGAAGTACGTGACAATCGTCGCACGATTGCTCAGCTTCAGACTTTGATTAACGAGAAACAACGAGGCGACTCATGAGCGATAACAATCAAACAGCTACCAATGCTAGCGTATTGACAGGTCGAGTTGTTAGCGACAAGATGGACAAGTCCATCACAGTTTTGATTGAGCGTCTGGTTCGTCATCCTTTGTATGGCAAGCAGCTTCGTCGTTCTACAAAAATCAAAGCACATGATGAGAATAATGTTTGCCAACAAGGCGATCTTGTCCGTATCAAAGAAACGCGTCCAATCTCAAAAACCAAGTCTTGGACTTTGGTTGATGTGGTTGAAAAAGTAGAAAAAATCTAAGTAAATTGCATTAAAAGCCAGAAGCTGTTAAAATAGCCGCCTTTTTAAGGATGCTGATTGCGCCGAGCGTATATCACTCACATTAAGAGTAAGTCGCGGTTATTTATATTAAAATGCCGTCTACTCATACTGTGCTAGCGGCAGCAACTGGTTTTTATTGCTCATACGTGTGGAGTAACGCTATGATTCAGGTTGAGTCAATGCTGGAAGTTGCAGACAATAGCGGTGCAAGAAGAGTTCAGTGCATTAAAGTACTGGGTGGTTCTCATCGTCGTTATGCATCAGTTGGCGACATTATTAAAGTAACGGTTAAAGAAGCCATTCCGCGTGGTCGTGTTAAAAAAGGCGACGTGATGAATGCAGTAGTTGTACGTACCAAAAAAGGCGTTCGTCGCCCTGATGGTTCTGTGTTACGTTTTGATGACAATGCTGCGGTATTGTTGAACCAAAACAAAGCGCCGATTGCAACTCGTATTTTTGGACCGGTAACTCGTGAACTACGTGGTGATCAGTTTATGAAAATTGTATCACTAGCACCAGAAGTATTGTGAGGTAATCCATGTCAAAATTACGTAAAGGCGATACAGTTATCGTGATTGCTGGGAAAGACAAAGGCAAGCAAGGTACTGTACAAGCTGTAAAAAATGATCGTATCAAAGTTGAAGGCGTTAACATTGTCACTAAACATCAGAAGCCAAATCAGGCAACTGGCGTTGAAGGCGGCATTCTTAAGCAAGAAGCTTTCCTACATATTTCAAATGTCGCAATATTAAATGCGCAAACCCAAAAAGCTGATCGTATTACTTATCAGTTCGGCGAAGACGGCAACAAACAACGCGTCTATCGTTCGAACGGTGAAGTAGTGGCGACTGCGTAAGACACTAAGGGTGTAATGGTAATGGCAAGATTAAAATCTTTATATAACGAAGAACTAAAGCAGCAAATCAAAGAAGAGCTTGGTTTGGCAAATGTGATGCAAGTGCCTAAAATCACTAAAATCACACTTAACATGGGTGTTGGCGGCGCGTCTCAAGACAAGAAATTGCTTGAAGGTGCTGTAGCTGATATGACAGCGATTGCTGGTCAAAAACCTGTTGTCACCAAAGCGCGTAAATCAGTTGCTGGCTTTAAGATTCGTGAAGAATGGCCAATTGGCTGTAAAGTAACGCTACGCGGTGAGCAAATGTACGAATTTTTAGATCGTCTCGTTGCCATTGCAATTCCTCGTATTCGTGATTTCCGCGGTTTTTCACCTAAAGCCTTTGACGGACGTGGTAACTACTCATTGGGTATCAAAGAACAGATCGTGTTCCCAGAAGTAGATTTTGACAAGATTGATCGTATCCGCGGTATGGATGTGACAATCACCACGTCAGCTCAATCTGATGAAGAAGGTCGTGCGTTGCTTAAAGCATTCGGCTTCCCATTTAAATAAGGTAAAGACGTTATGGCAAAGAAGAGCATGATTAACCGCGAATTAAAGCGCGAAAAAATGGTTGCTAAGTACGCTGATAAGCGTATCAAGCTAAAAGAAACTATCAGTGATATGACTGCAAGTGACGAAACTCGTATGGAAGCAATGTTAGAGCTACAAGCTCTTCCACGCAATTCATCACCAGTACGTCTGCGCAATCGTTGTGCTATCACCGGTCGTCCTCACGGTTACTTCCGCAAGTTTGGCTTATCACGCAATATGCTGCGTGAGCGTGTCATGCAAGGCGATGTGCCTGGTGTTCGTAAAGCAAGCTGGTAAGGGGTAACTATATGAGTATGCAAGATACCGTTGGGGATATGCTAACCCGTATTCGTAACGCACAAATGGCTAACAAAGTATCGGTAGCAATGCCGAGCTCTAAATTACGCAAATCAATCGCTGATTTGCTAGTTAGCGAAGGTTATGTGGCCACTGCTGTTGTTGCTGAAGAAGAAAACAACAAAGCAACCCTAACTATTGAATTAAAATACTTCGAAGGCCGTGCTGTCATCGAAACGATTCAACGTTTTAGCCGTCCTGGTTTGCGCCAGTTCCGCGGTAAAGACGCTATCCCTACTGTTAAGCAAGGTATGGGTGTTGCTATCGTATCAACTAGCCAAGGCATCATGAGTGATCGTGCTGCACGCGCTGCTGGTATCGGTGGTGAAATCGTCGCATTTGTAGCGTAAGCTACACGACGATAAAGTCTACTTGACGTGGTTAGGCTTCTATTGATGTGTTAATGATAAGTTATTTAACATTGGTAGGTGTCTAACGCGGTCAACTATGCTAAACTAACACGCTTTTTAGCCTGTTAGTTTTTTCGCTAATATAAAGAAGTTAAATTTTTTAAGGAATATTCCTATGTCTCGTGTGGCTAAAGCCCCAGTGACGCTGCCAAATGGCGTAAGCGTTACTTTGAACGATCGGCAGGTCGAAGTTAAAGGCAAGAATGGCACTTTGTCTTTACGCCTGCATGCATTGGTCGAGCTGAAACAGGAAGATGATGCTATCATTTTCTCACCTACAGTCGATTCAAAAGAAGCTATGATGCACACTGGCACCATGCGCGCTCTTGTTAACAACTATGTTAAAGGCGTGAACGAAGGCTTTGAAAGACGTCTTCAGTTAATTGGTGTTGGTTATCGCGCACAAATTACTGGTAACAAAGTAACTTTGAACGTCGGTTACTCTCATCCAGTAGAATATACGTTGCCTGAAGGTGTGTCAGCTGAAACCCCAACGCAAACTGAAATTGTTTTGAAATCAAACAATAAACAGCAGCTTGGTCAAGCAGCGGCTAATATCCGTGGTTTCCGCCCACCTGAGCCTTATAAAGGTAAAGGTATTCGTTATAGTGACGAGCATGTGATTCGCAAAGAAGCCAAGAAAAAATAAGGTGAGTTGAAATGTTTGATAAAAAAGCAGCTCGTCTGCGTCGAGCTAAGAAAACCCGCGCGCATATCCGTTTCTTAGGCGTACATCGTCTAACGGTTACCCGCACGTCGAAACATATTTATGCCCAGATTATCTCTCCGAACGGTGGTGAAGTGATTGCTCAGGCATCTACCTTAGACGGCAGCTTGCGTTCAGGCGCGACTGGCAATGCTGATTCAGCAACGTCTGTGGGCCAAATGATCGCAGAACGCGCAAAAGCAGCTGGTATTACTAAAGTTGCCTTTGACCGTAGTGGTTTTAAATATCATGGTCGAGTTAAAGCTTTGGCAGAAGCTGCTCGCGAACACGGATTGGAGTTTTAATCATGGCTAGAAATGATAAAAATGATAAAAATGAACAGACTGACGGTCTAGTAGAACGCTTAGTTACCGTTGATCGCGTTGCAAAAGTTGTTAAAGGTGGTCGTATTTTCTCTTTCACTGCATTAACTGTAGTGGGTGATGGCAACGGTCGTGTTGGTTTTGGTCGCGGTAAAGCACGTGAAGTGCCAGCTGCTATCCAAAAAGCACTAGAAGCTGCTAAACGTAATATGATTACTGTTGAGCTAAATGATGCAACTTTGTATCATCCAATCAAAGCACGTCATGGTGCTAGTAAAGTCTATATGCAACCTGCATCTGAAGGTACTGGCGTAATCGCCGGTGGCGCAATGCGTGCTGTATTAGAAGTTGCTGGTGTTAAGAATGTTTTGACTAAATGTTATGGTTCTACCAATACTGCTAACGTTGTTCGCGCAACGTTTAACGGTTTACGTGATATGTCAACTCCAGAGAAGATGGCAGCTAAACGTGGTAAATCTGTAGACGAAATCTTGGGTTAACTTAGACTAGGTGAGTTACGATGAAAAAAATGAAAGTCACTCAATTTAAATCGGGTGCCCATCGCCTAAAGAGCCACAAAGCGAGCTTGAAAGGATTGGGTTTACGCCGTATTAATCATACTGTTGAAGTAGAAGATACTCCTTCAACTCGTGGTATGGTAAATCGCGTTAACTACATGGTAAAAGTGGAGGAAGCGTAATGGGTCTTAGATTAAATGAATTATCACCAGGTGTTGGCGCAAAGAAAACTGCACAACGTCGTGGTCGTGGTATCGGTTCTGGTCTTGGTAAGACTGGTGGTCGTGGTGTAAAAGGTCAGAAATCTCGTTCAGGTTCGAGCGTACGCTCAGGATTTGAAGGTGGTCAGATGCCTTTATATCGTCGTCTTCCAAAATTCGGTTTTACCAGTAAAATGGCTATGAAGACTGCTGAAGTACGTCTTTCTGAACTGAATAAAATTGAAGGTGATGTGGTTAGCGTTGAAACACTTAAAGCTGCTAACCTTATCCGTCATGATATGAAGCGTGCCCGTGTTATGCTATCAGGCGAAGTTACTAAAGCTTATACCTTTAAAGGTATCAAAGTAACTAAAGGCGCTAAGCTAGCAATCGAAGCTGCTGGTGGTAGCATCGAGGAGTAATAACGTGTCAAAGCAATCAATGTCATCGTCTGGTATTCCGCTTAACCCATTTGCCTTCATACGCAAGTATGATGAATTATGGACGCGTTTATTATTCTTAATCGGCGCATTGATTGTTTATCGTTTAGGATCACATATTCCAGTGCCGGGTATCAATCCGGTTAACTTGGCTGATCTGTTTTCGCGCAACGAAAACACCATTTTGAGCATGTTTAACATGTTCTCAGGTGGTGCGCTAGAACGTATGTCTATCATGGCACTTGGTATCATGCCATATATTTCAGCATCAATTATTGTACAGATGATGTCTGCAGTATTGCCATCGCTTGAAGCTCTCAAAAAAGAGGGTGAAGCGGGACGACGTAAGCTAAACAAGTATACCCGTCAGGGAACGCTTGCTTTAGCCCTAGTACAGTCATTAGGAATGTGTGCCGGCTTAATCAGCCAAAACCTTACTTTATCTACTGGTCTTACCTTTTATATTCCAGCTGTTACTTCTTTAGTAGCAGGCGCAATGTTCTTAATGTGGCTTGGTGAGCAGATTACAGAGCGCGGCGTAGGTAATGGTATTTCAATGCTCATTTTTGCGAGTATTGTGGCTGGTACGCCAGGTATGATTTCGCAGTCTATTGAACAGGTCAATCAAGGTCAGATGAACTTGATTGTTCTATTTATTTTTGTACTGCTAGGTATCGCGGTTACTGCGGGTATCGTTTATATTGAACGTGCTCAACGCCGTGTTCCTGTGAACTATGCTCAAAAGCAGCAACAAGGCCGCAAAATTTACGCTCAGCAGCAATCACATTTGCCGTTGAAGCTAAATATGGCAGGGGTTATCCCAGCTATTTTTGCCAGTTCTTTGTTATTGTTTCCTGCAAGTTTAGGGCAGTGGGTTGGTCAATCGACTGATCCTACCTTTGTACAGAAAATACTTCAAAATATGGCATTGGTGTTGTCTCCAGGACAGCCGCTATATTTGGTACTGTTCGGCGCAATGATTATCTTTTTCTGTTATTTTTATACGGCATTGGTATTTAGTCCGCGTGAAGTAGCAGAGAACCTTAAACGTAGTGGTGCGTATATCCCAGGTATCCGCCCAGGACAACAAACTCAGCGTTACCTCGATCATGTATTAAACCGACTGACCTTTATTGGCGCGATGTATATGACGGTTATTTGTTTAATGCCAATGGTCGTCCAGTCATCGTTTGGTGTGCCGTTTCAACTCGGTGGTACGTCTTTACTGATTATGGTGGTTGTGGTAATGGACTTCATCTCGCAGATTCAAGCGCATTTGATGACCCATCAATATCATGATCAGACGTTAATTCAATCGCCCACTCAACCTTAAATGAGCGGTACGATATTTCAAGGAGCATGCTATGAAAGTTCAAGCATCAGTTAAAAAGATTTGTGGTAGCTGTAAAGTTGTGCGCCGTAAAGGCCGTGTACATATTATTTGTACAGCAGAACCTCGCCACAAGCAACGTCAAGGTTAATATTTAGTATTAGAAAACATCTAGTTTTCACTGCTAATTAAATTAATACTTGAAAAATAACGGCGGATGCGATATCATCCGCCACTTGCCGTGTTTATACAAAATCTTTTATAATAGAATCGATGAGCAGACTTATAGTCAAAACATCGATAATTACTATAAAAGCTCTAGTATTAACAGCAACAAATCTGAAAAATAATGCCTTATCGATAGATAAAGCCCATTTTTCTTTAATGGAGAGAAATCAATGGCTCGTATTGCCGGCGTAAACATTCCGGATAATAAGCATGCTGTTATTTCACTAACTTACATCTTTGGTGTAGGTCGTACCACTGCTCAGAAAATCTTAGAAGCAGTTGGCATTGCCCCTACTACTAAAGTCAGTCAGTTAGATGATACACAGTTAGATGCTATCCGTGCACAAGTTGCAGAATACATGACTGAAGGTGATCTTCGTCGTGAAGTGTCAATGAATATTAAGCGTTTAGTTGATCTTGGTTGCTACCGTGGTATCCGCCATCGTCGTAACTTGCCAGTTAGAGGCCAGAACACTAAGAACAACGCTCGTACTCGTAAGGGTCCGACACGCCCTCTCAAAAGATAATTAACTTAGGAAGCTAAAAGATGGCAAAAGACACTCGCAGTCGCAAAAAGGTGACTCGTCGTTCAGTATCGGAGGGCATTGCCCATATCCATGCGTCTTTTAATAACACCATTGTTACGATTACCGATCGTCAAGGTAATGCATTGGCTTGGGCCACTTCAGGTGGACAAGGCTTCCGTGGTTCACGTAAATCTACACCATTTGCAGCTCAGGTTGCAGCTGAAGTCGCTGGTAAAGCGGCCCAAGAATATGGTGTTAAGAATATCGATGTTTTGGTCAAAGGACCAGGACCGGGTCGTGAGTCTGCGGTAAGAGCACTAGGTGCATTGGGTTATAAAGTTAACAGCATCTCTGATGTAACCCCAATCCCACACAATGGTTGCCGTGCGCCGAAAAAGCGCCGCGTCTAATATTAAAGACGAAGCTTTTTATATCAAAAGCTTATAGGAGACATAACAATGGCCCGCTATATTGGACCAAAATTAAAATTATCACGTCGTGAAGGCACGGACTTAGGTCTTAAGTCTGGCGTTAAACCATACGACGTTAAAACTAAGAAAGCTGGTCGTCCACCTGGTCAACATGGCGTAAGCCGTAACAAGACCTCAGAATATGCTCTACAGCTGCGTGAAAAGCAGAAAGTTAAGCGTATCTATGGTGTACTAGAGCGTCAGTTTGCAAACTACTATAAAGAAGCTGCTCGTAAGCGCGGTGCTACTGGTGAGAACCTACTGGCCATGCTTGAGAGTCGTCTAGACAACGTTGTTTATCGCATGGGCTTTGGCTCAACTCGCGCAGAAGCACGTCAGCTAGTCAGTCATCGCACTGTTATGGTAAAAAAAGCTGGCCGTGATGAGTTTGTTCGTGTGAACATTCCATCAATTCAGCTTCAAGATGGTGATGTCATCGCTATCCAAGAGAAGTCTCGCGAACAGCTACGTATTAAAAACGCTATTGAACTAGCGACACAACGTGGCATTCCAGAATGGCTTGATGTTGATCACAGCAAACTACAGGGTACTTTTAAACAAGCACCTGATCGTATTGATCTACCTGCTGAAATCAACGAAAGCTTGATCGTTGAGCTATACTCTAAGTAATGACGTACTGCTCAATGTCATGTAAGTGGCATTGAGCAATCAACGTTAATTAAACCAGTTTAATAAATCGAGGTGACATCATGATGCTAAATGCAACTGAGTTTCTAACGCCGAATGCCATT
This sequence comes from Psychrobacter sp. SWN149, assembly GCF_015864565.1. Classification (NCBI taxonomy): domain Bacteria; kingdom Pseudomonadati; phylum Pseudomonadota; class Gammaproteobacteria; order Moraxellales; family Moraxellaceae; genus Psychrobacter; species Psychrobacter sp. SWN149. The sequence continues at coordinate 50,330 of NZ_JADYWX010000007.1, read as the reverse complement.
AACGTGGATACGGTTAATGAAACGATTGCGAAAGTCACGCTCGAACCGTTAGAACGCGGCTTTGGGCATACTTTAGGTAATGCCCTGCGTCGTATCTTGTTATCTTCATTACCTGGTGCTGCAGTCATTGAAGCTGAGATTGATGGTGTTGACCATGAATACTCTACGCTTGAAGGGCTACAAGAAGACGTGCTTGACTTGCTTTTGAATCTAAAAGGCTTGGCAATTACCCTTCATGACCAAAATGAAGTATTTTTGACCTTGGACAAACAAGGTCCAGGCACTATTACTGCTGCAGATATCTCGTTACCACACAATGTCGACATCATCAATCCAGAATTGGTATTGGGTACATTGAGTGACCGTGGTCATCTTAAGATGCGTTTGCGCGTAGTAATGGGTCGTGGATATGAGCCAGCAAATCAGCGCCGTGAAGATGGTGATACTAAAGCGATTGGACGCCTAAAACTTGACGCAAGTTTTAGTCCAGTACTTCGTGTTGCTTATCAGGTTGAGAACGCTCGTGTAGAGCAGCGTACTGATCTTGATCGTCTTATCATTGAGCTTGAAACTAATGGCACTATAGATCCAGAAGAAGCAATTCGTAAAGCAGCCACTATTTTACAACAACAGATTTCTATCTTTGTTGACCTAGAAGCTGAAGAAGCGCCTGAGCCTGTGAAAGAAAAAGAAGAGGTTGATCCGGTGCTATTACGCCCTGTGGACGATCTTGAACTAACGGTTCGCTCAGCCAACTGCTTGAAAGCTGAAAACATTTACTATATCGGTGATTTGGTACAGCGTTCAGAGACTGAACTTCTAAAAACCCCAAATCTTGGTAAGAAATCATTGACGGAAATCAAGGACGTGTTAGCGTCTAAAGATTTAGAGCTCGGTATGCGCCTAGATAACTGGCCACCAGCTGACCTTCGTGTTGATGATCGCTTTTCTTATCGTAGCCGTTAAACTTTAAGGATTTTTGACTATGCGCCATCGTAAGAGTGGAGTCAAGCTGGGTCGTACCGGCAGTCATCGTAAGGCAATGTTTCAGAACATGACTAACTCATTATTTGAGCATGAACTGATCAAAACAACTTTACCAAAAGCTAAAGAACTACGTCGCGTTGCCGAGCCATTGATCACTATGGCTAAAGAAGACAGCGTTGCTAATCGTCGTTTAGCATTCAGCCGTATGCGTAGCAAAGCTATGGTAGGCAAATTATTTGGCACGTTAGGTCCTCGTTACCAAACACGTCCAGGTGGTTATTTGCGTATCGTAAAATGTGGTTACCGTGATGGTGACAATGCGCCAATGGCTTATGTAGAATTGGTTGATCGCGACTAATTTTGCACTAAAGACATATTTTACAAAAAAAGCTCCAATTCAATTGGAGCTTTTTTTTATGTCTTAAATTTGGTGAATTATATCGTTTGTTAGAGCAATAGGGCATCGACGTTGGCAGCACCTTGTCTGATAACCTCAGGCTTGCCACTGGTCATATCTACGATAGTAGTAAGCTTGGTGGTTTTTATACCTGCATTGATAAGGCCATCTATTTGATTCCCTAGCAATTCTTCGATCTCAAAGGGATCATCGAGGATATCGTCACGGTTAGGCAGTATCAATGAACTGGTCAAAATAGGCTCATCCATCGCTTCTAGCAACGCTTGGGCAATCGGATTGCTAGGGACACGGATACCAATGGTTTTTTTCTTAGCATGTGCCAATTTCTTCGGCACGTCCTTTGTCGCCGTCAAAATAAAGGTGATTGGCGCGGGTGTATGAGCTTTAAGCTGCTTAAATTGGACATTATCCACTGCGGCATAATTGGCAATCTCGCTTAAGTCGCGACAGAGTAAGGTGAATTGATGTTTGTCATCGAGTTCGCGAATTTGTTTGAGCTTTGCTAAGGCGTCTTTTGCACCAAGGCGACAGCCAAAGGCATAGCTAGTATCGGTAGGGTAAATGATCAATTGGTCTTTGCGCAATAACTCAGCAGCCTGCTCAATGAGACGTGGCTGTGGGTTTTCTGGATGAACATAGAATACTTGCATAACAGTTCCTTATTTTATAATTATTGATTTTTAAATTGATACAAATGCTTCATTACTTAAAGAAAAAGCGTTTATTAGATAGCCATATCAGCCAATACATATAATATTAACCAATATGACCTGTCTAATGACACGGTTCCAGTCATCAGTATAGCTCAAAGCATCACTATGTTTAGTGGCAAGGGGTTACCAAGCGTAGAAAATCGTTAACGAACAAAGCGCTACCATCATGAATAGAGCTATTATGGCTATCAGTTACTAATTAGTCGCACAGATACTGAGTAAAGCATGTAATAAAGTCTTGGCATCGCGTGGTAGAGCATGTGGCTCAGCTATATAGCGTTTTACTTGCTGATAGATATCATCAGTAAAAGTACTGCTACTGGTATCAAAATCTGCAAACAAGTTGTCTTGTGAGACTTGAAACTGCCGCCCGCAAGCCAAAGTAAACAAACATTCTAATGCCTGAGGCTTAATCTCTACGCGTTCAAATGCTTGCTGCTGGGCAGCTGTTCGACCATCAGGTGCATACCAATAGCCAAAGTCAGGTAATCGTCTACGAGCGTCACCAGCTACGCACCAGTGGCTTAGCTCGTGCAATGCACTTGCAAAAAATCCATGGGCAAACTCAATTCTCGCAGGATGACTATCTTGTGCGGGAAAATACTCTGGTTCACCATCACTGCGAACCAATACGACATGTTGATCGATAAATAAATCATTGAATAAGTCTATTAGCCAATCAGTCGCAGCTTGTTCACTATCCATGACTAAACTTGCTTCTATTTGATGAGCTTCATCAGCATGGTTCGCATGAATTTGTCGCCATTGACGCTGCCATGTATCTGAGTATCGATTTTTTTTGGCATATAAAGCATCGACCAAAGATGTTTCTACGGTACTGTTCAGCTGTTCTATCCTTTGTAGCAATACGTGAGCTTTGGAGAAGGGCAGTAAGTCATAAAAATCGACTGAGTTATTAGACACATTCATAGATAAAAAACAGACTCGATAAATGCTAAAGATAGAAAATCTCTAGAAAAAATGGGAAGATGAAAAGAGCATAAGTAAATGCACCATCAAAAAATATTAACATACTAGCGCTAGCACAATAGGGCGCTTTCCGTTAGTATGGCAGGCAATATTATACACCGTTTTTGATCAATGAGGCCGCGTATGTCAAGCACCCAAGATAACAAGCCGTCAGCGCTTCATGCCAGTAAAACACCAGTGCCTGCGTCAAACAGCATGCCTGATAACATCTCTTTGAATAAGTGGGAAGATACGGGCTTTGAATGGGTAGGTAAAGCCGCGCCCAGCTCTTTTGAGCGGCTGGCGACTATTTTAGCTAGCGAACATGAGCAATCGAATATTGTACTAAATACCAACTTATATCGCCGTAACAATGTACTGCATCTGGCTTTTACACTGACTGGTGAAGTTTGGTTGACGTGTCAACGCTGCCTACAACCGATTGCTGTTGATTTGAGTGATGAGTATGATATTGCGCTTCTTGATGATGAAAGCCAGATGCGCCTAGTTAATGAAGAGCAGGATTATTTATTGTTAGACGAGATTGTTACTGAGCAATCACCAGAGCGACTATTGCCATTTAAAAAACTGGTAGAAGACGAGATATTGCTGAAGACACCGATGGCACCCAAGCATGATGATTGTGAGATGTCGGTTGAGCAGTTTGGTGAGATACCAGAAGAAGAAGAAACTGAAAATCCTTTTTCGGCTCTAGCGTCTCTCAAAGGCAAATTATAAGCGTCAAAATGGTTTATGAAATGCATTTATTTAGCCTTTTATCTGCTTTGTGCCGAAGAGTGCTAGGCAGGGCTTTATTAATCCAATAAACATGCGTATAATGTCCGGTTTATTGCATTCTAGCAACTTGTTGCTTGCTGATAGAAACTGACTAAGCAGATTTTTTATAAATCTTAGACATAGTCAGTGGTTTATGTGAGTGGCAATCTATTTAACTAATGATGCTTAAGACTTAGGTTGTTGTGATTATATAGCCTCTGTCAGTATCGACTAAAGCTGAATTTTAAGCTTATCCCTTTTAAGTATAGGAGCTATATCATGGCTGTTCAAAAAAGTCGTAAAAGTCGTTCTCGTCGTGACATGCGCCGTTCACATCACCGCATGGAAATCGCTGAGATAAGCGTTGATGCTACTACTGGTGAAAAACATCGTCGTCATCACATGACTAAAGATGGTTTTTATCGTGGTCGTCAGTTGTTTAAAGTTAGTCAAGACGCCTAAGATATTGTTTATGTAATGGCTTTAGCAAACCAATGATAGTACTAGTGACTGTTGTTCGTTTGCTGAGCTGATACTGAGCAATACACTTTGAGCTAAAAAAAGCCAAGTTATTTCGCTATCATATATTATGTAGCCGGATGACTTGGCTTTTTGTTATTTGCTTGACGGCTAATTGTAAGGTGGATTTGTCTTTTTAGTTTTTGATAGAGCAAAAATTGTGCTGATATAATCTGCTAATGCTATTAAAATAGCGTCCTTTGATTTTGATACGCTATGATAATAGTGTGCGTCAGTGTATAGTTTATCGACACGCTGTTCGTTTGACTGAGATAGCGGCGTTGTCTCACATCCAATAATATAATATACCCCATCATTTTTAGGGATATCTTCAATCAGATAAGGAATATTGGTTATGGCTTCTGTACCCGATACGGTAAAAAAGCAACCTGCTCGTATTGCGGTTGTTTTTCCTGGACAAGGCTCTCAAGCTGTCGCTATGACAAGTGAGCTTGCCGAGATTTATCCAGAGATACGCGATACTTTTACCGAAGCGAGTGAAGCGCTTGGCGAGGACTTGTGGGCAATCTGTCAAGATGAAGAAAAACTTGGTCAAACTCATTATACGCAGCCAGCACTGCTCACGGCTAGTATTGCGATTTGGCGCGTCTTACAACAAAAAATGACCGACACGCCTTGCTATCTAGCGGGTCACTCTTTGGGCGAATACAGTGCCTTGTGTGCTGCCAATGTGATATCACTTGGCGATGCGGTAACCTTAGTTCATAAACGCGGTCAGTTGATGCAAGAAGCCGTTGTCGGTATCGATACGGCCATGGCTGCTGTATTAGGACTTGAAGACAATCGAGTCGAGAACTTGTGCGAGCAAGCAACAGAGCATGTCGAAGGAGCGGTTGTTGGTGCAGCCAACTTTAATAGCCCAGGGCAGGTCGTTATCTCAGGCAATGCCGATGGCGTTAATGCTGTTATCGATAAAGTAAAAAATACTGGCAAAAAATCTGTTCCGCTAAAGGTGAGCGTGCCCTCACATTGTGCGCTGATGGAGCCTGCAAGTAATGCACTGGCTGAAATATTGGCTGGGATTAAGTTTGATCAAGCGACTATTCCGGTGATTCAAAACCGCCATGCCCGTGTTGAGACAAGCGCGGTAGGTATCAAGCAAGCCTTGACAGAGCAGCTGAGTGAGCCTGTGTTGTGGTCAAAAACCATGCAAGAATTGGCGGATAAACAAATTAATATATTAATCGAATGTGGCAGTGGCAACGTGCTCAGCAACTTAGCTAAGCGTCAAGCGCAACCAATTACCAGCTATCCTACTGACAAGCCTGCCCGTCTAGAAAAATTATTTGAGGTGTTATCATGAGTCGTACGATTACATTAGTGACAGGCGCAAGCCGCGGCATTGGCAAAGCAGTTGCCAAACGTTTTGCGAAAGAAGGGCATTTTGTTATTGGCACAGCTACCACCGAAAAGGGTGCTGAGCTGATTGATGATTATCTTCATGACACAGGTGGCATTGGTCGTGTTTTAGACGTACGTGATACCGCTCAGATTGACAAGTTGTTTGAAGAGATTGAGAGTGTCTATGGTGCTGTGCAAGTATTGGTCAATAATGCAGGTATCACTCAAGACGGATTACTCATGCGTATGAAAGATGAGGATTGGGAAAACGTCATCGACACCAATTTGACCTCAGTTTATCGCATGAGCAAACGCGCAGTACGCGGAATGATGAAAGCCCGCCGTGGTCGTATCATTAATATAACCTCTGTCGTCGCTCAAATGGGCAATGCAGGTCAGTCTAACTATGCTGCTACCAAAGCTGGGGTAGAAGGCTTTAGCCGTACGCTAGCGCGCGAAATTGGCTCACGTCAAGTGACTATCAACTGTGTGGCACCTGGTTTGATTGAGACGGATATGACAGATGAGCTGGATGAGCGCTTGCTGAATTCTATGCTAGACGCTGTGCCTATCAGCCGTTTAGGCCAACCAGAAGATATCGCCGCAGCTGTACATTTCTTAGCCAGCGATGAAGCCAGTTACATCACTGGTGCAGTGCTTGCTGTCAATGGCGGCATGTATATGTAGTCGATATGCGAGTGTTACACAGTTATAATAAAAAACTGTGTGAACGAGTGTAAACTATAATAAAGGGTGCTATAATAACGGATACTTTTGTGTCAGAGCCCTGTATGATAGCAGGGCTTTATTAGGCATTAGACAGACTGTATAACGTGTCATATGGTAATCAGACAGCAGTATCGGTCTGGCAAATACATTTTATATACTATGCTATAGAGCTGAAATACAGCGCTATAGCAGTTTATTAAAAATAATAGATGATAAAGGAGTAATCTACATGAGTAATGATATCGAGCTAAGAGTAAAAGCAGCTGTGGCTGAGCAATTAGGTATGAATGTTGAAGAGATCAACACTGATGCTTCATTCATGGAAGATCTAGGTGCAGATTCATTGGATTTGGTTGAGCTAGTTATGTCTTTTGAAAGTGACTTTGGCATTACTATTCCTGATGAAGATTCTGCAGAGCTTACAACTGTTCAAAAAGCAATCGATTACGTACAAGCACAGCTATAGTTTGTTTGTAATGTAACGACGCTTACTAGGCCGCTTAACTTATGGTTAAGCGGTTTTTTTATGGCTGGATTTTGGGAACTGTACGTTTCAATTTACCAGATTTATTAACATAAACTACGTCAATTAAACATTACTCAACATACTATTACTAGCTACTTCAACCACCTATGTTTATACTCATTTTGGTAAGCCGTAATAAAGCATGATGTAACTTAGGTACATGCATCAACAAAAAGAACGATTAATAATAATATTTCAAGGAGTAGTTAAATGGGTATGTTCAGTTTTGCAAAAGATATCGGTGATAAGATTTTTAATCGCGATGATGCTAAGCATGACGCGGAAACAGAAACGAAAGCCGATGCCAGCACGCCAGTACAGAGTAGTGAGCCGTCAGCACAATCAGTTGCCAATATCTTATTGCGCCGTATTCAGCAGCAAAATCTCAATATTAGTAATCTAAAAATCAAATATAATGGATCGACAGATACGGCAGAAATTAGTGGTAATGCTAAAACTCAGGCTGATCGCGAAAAAGCCATCATTGCTATCGGTAACGTACAGAACGTCGCAAAAGTTATTGATAATATCGATATTGAAGAAGATGCACCAGAATCAACGATGTATACTGTGAAGTCTGGCGACAGTTTGTCTAAAATTGCTAAAGAAGTTTATGGAGCATCTGGTAACTACATGACAATCTTTGAGGCCAATAAGCCAATGTTGTCTGATCCAGACAAAATCTATCCAGGTCAAGTCTTACGCATTCCTAAGCCATAGTATTTAGACAATATTAAACCAGCATTTGAAATGATGTATTAGCATTTAGATACAATAAGTACAATGCAAGAAAGCCTCTTAATCATTAAGAGGCTTTTTTAATGCATAATTTTAGAGAGCGTTTTTTATTGCGCTGCCAATTTATTCTGCTGTTCAAGCAACGCCCATTCGATATGATCATCAAGCATAGGGTTATGTATGCCCAATTTGGATTGCAGTTGTTCGACTGTCTCTAAGCTGGCATTTGCGTTGCCAAGTCCAATGGCAATATTGCGTAAAAAATTGACATAACCTGTGCGTCGCAATGGACTACCTTGAGTGTTTTTTAGAAACTCAGCTTCTTGCCACTGCCACAGTTCAAGTAAACTACTGCTATCAAGATTGTGGCGCGGGGCAAAGTCATCGACAGTAGCCAGATTGGCATATCGATTCCATGGGCAGATAAGTTGACAATCGTCGCAGCCAAAGACCCGATTGCCAATCGCACGTCGATACTTGGTATCAATAATGCCGTCATGCTCGATAGTCAGGTAAGAGATACAGGCAGCAGCGTTTAGTTGGTAAGGTGCTACGATGGCTTGGGTAGGACAGATATCGATACAGGCGCTACAACTACCACAGTGTTCTTTGACAGGCGCATCATCAGGCAGCTCAAGGCTTAAAAACAACTCGCCAAGTACAAAGAACGAACCCGCTTGTTTATTAATTAGCAAGGTATGCTTTCCTGTCCAGCCAAGCCCTGCCGCATCGGCAATAGGCCGCTCAAAGATTGGGGCAGAGTCGCTAAAAGGTCTAAAAATAAATTCTTTTTCTGAGCCAATATTTAGATGCTGCCATTCCGGTAGCATTGCTTCGATATTCAGCGCCAACTGTTTTAAGCGACTTCGCATTGTCTTGTGATAATCGCGTCCTCTTGCGTAGCGCGCGATGATACCTTGATTGGGCTGATCATTATCCTCGACAGTGCGCGGTGTGGGCGCTTGAGTCAAGTAATCCATCCGTACGCTGATGATGGTCTTTGCACCCTCTACCAACTGGTCAGGGTGCGCCCGCAAATGATGATTGTTGTGCATGAACTGCAATTGGCCCTCAAAGCCTTTATCAAGCCACTGCTGTAATTGATCCATTTGCTTGGCAAACAAAGGATGATGCACAGACAAGAATCCACAGTCAGCAAACCCTAATGCTTGTGCTTGTTCTGTGATCCATTGCTTCACATCCGCTGCTGTTATAAACTCGATTGACTCTTTAATCGCAATCGTGTTTTTGCTTTTCTCGCTCTTGACAGGTGTGTGCTGGGTAAACTCGGTGGAATTATTCATGTCTGATCGTCAGTGATTATATTAATACCGCTATGATAAGCCAGTGAGTCATGAGCGCAAGTATAAAAGAACATAAACTTACCTGCATATTGATACATAAATGGATGCAAGGGTTTGCTAGGCTGATATCAAAGAATATAAGTTATATCCCAATATTATAAAAACATCAGTAAAAATAGCGAGACTTAAATAAAGGGGCTTAGTCATGAAAAATCAGCTGCACTTATCATCTGCCAAAAATACCAAGCCCATTGCGCTGTATAGTAGCGAGCAGGTTTATGCTATGGAGCAAGCATGGTTTACACAAGGATATGACAGCTTTGGATTGATGCAACAAGCGGCTTGGCAAATGACGCAGCAAATAGAGCTACTTTTTGAGAAAAAGTATCTAGGCCATCACTCTTCGGATAACAATGATGTTTATCATCGCAGTGCTTATTTGCCACGCGCAAGTATCTGGGTAGGAAAGGGCAATAATGGTGGTGATGGATGGCTCGTCGCTCATTATTTGCAGCAAGCTGGCTGGCAAGTGGAGGTCATAGCAGTAGGATTTAGCGATCATGACCTAATCGGACATCGCCAGTCAAAGACAACCAAGCAAGAGAATATCAGCAGTGATGTCGACACTGACGCTACCAAAGCGTTAAAAATAGCCCTGTCTGACAATATTAACTATCAAGGTTTTGACGCGTTTGATAGGGACAAAATTAGTGATGCTGAATTAAAAGCGATGGCTTTGTCAGCAGATATATATATCGATGCTTTGTTTGGTATTGGGCTTGACCGTGTACCGACAGGTATTTATGAACAGGCGATTCATGCTTTTAACCATGCCACTCTGCAGCATCGTGCGCTCTCAGTCGCCGTTGATATCCCAAGTGGGTTGGTAGCCTCTACAGGGCAAGTGTTTGAGCGCATAGCCATACAAGCTGATGTAACGTTGTGTTTGATTGCGCGAAAAATTGGTCTACACACCAAAGATGGCACTGACTATAGCGGAGAGGTAATCGACATACCACTGATCCCTATTCAACACTCACTATATCAAACAGCTGATCACTGTATAGCGCCTGACAAACTATCTGTACAAGACAACTCTCAAGTAGGCGTGCCAGTGGCCACCTTATTGACAGCGGCACACAGTATGAAGCCGCGACGCCAAAACAGTTATAAAGGTAGCTATGGACATGTGCTGATTATCGGTGGCAATCGTGTCAATGGCTCTCAAGGTATGGGCGGTGCGGCAATACTTTCTGCAAGTAGTACAATGGCAACGGGCGCGGGAAAGATAACCGTTGCCTGTCATGAGGACTTCCATGGTGCCTTACTAACCTCATTGCCAGATGCGATGACCATCAACTTACATGATGCAGAGGGGGTAAAGACGCTGATTGAGCAAGCTAGCGTCGTGGCTATTGGCATGGGATTGGGCCGTGACGAAAAAGCAAAAGCGCTATTTATCGACTACATACAGACTGCCATAGCACAGCAAAAATCAATCGTGATTGATGCCGATGGACTTTATCATTTAGCATCGCTGCATATGGGCAACCATGAACTGGTAAAAGAGCTTCGAGAATATAGCGCCAATTATCGAGTCTGCCTGACACCGCATAGTGGCGAAGCGGCTAGATTACTCGATCAAAAAATAAGCGAGGTAGAGAAAGACAGGCTAAAAGCGCTCAAACAGTTGGCTGATATTTATGGTGGCGACTGGGTGCTAAAGGGGGCAGGGTCATTGGTGCTGGAGCAAATAGCAGGACAACAGCAAATATATGTATGTAATGTGGGCAATGCTGGTATGGCAACCGCTGGCATGGGCGATGTACTATCTGGAGTGATGGCTGGTCTGCTTGCACAACAAGACTTAAGCGCATTATCGCGCTGCTTGCACCAAGCCGTGATGATTCATGGGTTTGCTGGAGATACACTGGTCAATCAAACATCAGGAAGCCATCGTAGCGAGCAGCTTTTGGTTGGTCAGCGAGGACTGCAAGCTCAAGACATGCCAGCAGCCATTCGCCATGTGATGCAATTGATGACTATTATGTATTGAAGCGATTAAGTGGCAGCATTACCACAGTATTGGCTGATTGCCTGCTGAACACGCTCACGTTTCAGCTCGATTTCGCGACCATCTAGATATTGACGTTTGCCACTGGCATCCATCTCATAGATACGTCCACCAACGTTTAAGTTGGTCAAGTTATTGCGTAGCGACTGACAGCGCTGAGCATTCGCCTGAGCTTCTTGCTCTTTAATACGTGTCTCAAGCGCTGCGACTCTTTGTTCTTCTGCACTAGGGGCGTTGCTCTGACTGGCATCTGTTTTACCAGCTAACTGTCCGGCATTGTTTTGTCTACCGTCACTACGGAACTCGATCAGCTCAATATTTTTACCCACCTGCGGGGCATGTTGGCTGTATTTAACTTCACCATGCGCCCCAATCGACTTATAGACTTGAATGGCCTGACTGGCATTCATAGACAGCATTAGCATACACGCGGTACTTGTTAATAATTTGACAGCGGTGTGTATCTTAGACGCATATGCCATAGTAGCAATCCTCTTTTTGGTCAAAAAATAGATGTGGTCAGTCTTATATAACTTGAATACGGTATCAGGCTTGTATGTTCTACTATTTATTTAGTCTACTGAACACTAATAGCGCTATTATTTGCCTTTTTTATATCCAAATTATCTTGAACGAACGATGTATGGAAGTAATATTTGAATGTCTTGGTGATAACGGTAACGTACTAGCACTTGATTCTAACAAATAATACTTATCAATGTATATTATTTAATAACCAATAGTTAGGGGTAGGGTTTATAAGTTTTTCTTGACAATACGGCGCAAACCACCGAATATAATAGCTGTTGATTGGTCAGTGAGCGGCTTTTATGATATTGCCGTGGCACTTGAAAATAAGCGCTATAAGTTGCTTATCGGTGACTTAAGAAGTTCTATTTTCTTTGTGATAATGATAGGGCGCAGGTAGTAGGTATGATGACTATTATCGATCGCTGTATCCATTGTCTCCGGACTTATCCGTCTACAATGACTGAGATAAACTTATTATTTAAAATGGCTAAATGCGAACATGCAGTGGCGTTAAACGAGATATAAACACATAGTTTTGTGGTTTCCTAAATAGACTTATAAGATTTAATATTCTTATAAATCAATATTGGCGACTGAAATATTGCTATCAATATTTATAAATCTGTCGCAATGATTCGTTCAATATTGGCTCGTCGTAATCCTTAATAATAAGTCTCTTTATAGATGCGCTCGCATCTTGTCATTATATATCGATAAATCTGTCACAAACCTGACCATACATATATTGCTGTATTTGAGTAATATGCTACCTCAAAAGGACGCATTGCTTGAGTATAATAGGCAGAAATTCTTGATATGGACAAGGATTGGCTGGTGTCAAATGAAGGCAAAATAATGCTGATATTGGATTATTTTGACGCTAAGATACCGCGAATTCTCGCCGCAAAAAAAGGTGATGACAGTGACTCAAACCACGCAAAGTCCGAATATGACAGGACATACCCAAACGGGTAATGCCGCCAAAAATTTTGAAGAAAAACAACAACGCCTGGCAGAAGGTAGTGCACAGCCTGTGATGCTATCGGGCGCTGAAATGCTGGTACAAGCGCTGACTGACGAAGGTGTCAAATATATCTTTGGTTATCCAGGCGGTGCTGTTCTGCACATCTATGATGCGCTATTTCAGCAAGAAGCCATTGAGCATATCTTGGTGCGTCACGAGCAAGCCGCTGGTCACATGGCAGATGCTTATTCACGAGTAACGGGTAATACGGGCGTCGTATTGGCCACCTCAGGTCCTGGTGCAACGAACACTGTCACTGCTATTGCGACAGCCTTTATGGACTCAGTACCGATGGTAGTGATTGCAGGTCAGGTGCCAAGTAGCCTAATCGGCGAAGACGCTTTCCAAGAAACGGATATGGTCGGTGTGTCACGTCCTATCGTTAAGCATAGTTTCCAAGTACGCCATGCTAGCGAAATTCCGATGATCGTCAAAAAAGCCTTTTATATCGCGCAGTCCGGACGCCCAGGCCCTGTCGTCATTGATGTGCCAAAAGATATGACTGCCCCTAGCGAAAAATTCGCTTATGAGTACCCAGAAGAGGTATTTATACGCTCTTACCAGCCTTCACTTAAAGGCCACAGCGGTCAGATCAAAAAAGCGGTTGAGACTTTATTAGCCGCGCAGCGTCCTGTCGTATATGCAGGCGGCGGTGTGATTTGGAGTAAGGCCCACGAAGAGCTGACCGATTTGGCTCATCGTCTGAATTTACCAGTGACCAACACATTGATGGGTCTTGGTACGTTCCCTGGCTCAGATGAGCAGTTCTTGGGCATGCTCGGTATGCACGGTACCTATGAAGCCAACATGAGCATGCATCATGCTGATGTTATTTTGGCAGTTGGTGCGCGTTTCGATGACCGCGTAACCAATAACGTCAAAAAATTCTGTCCTAACGCGACTATTATTCATATCGATATCGATCCCACTTCGATTTCAAAGACCATTCTTGCGCACATTCCTATCGTTGGCGATGTAAAGTCTGTCCTAACTGATATGTTAGAAATAGTCGGTGAAGATAAGCAACTAGAGCAGCATGCATTGCTAGATTGGTGGTCACAGATTAATGAGTGGCGTAAGCGTCATGGTTTGCGTTATGACACCAGTACAGACAATGGTATCAAGCCACAAAGTGTCGTACAAGCTCTAGATAAAGTGACTAATAGTAACGCTATTATCACGAGTGACGTCGGTCAGCATCAGATGTTTGCAGCGCTTTACTATACCTATAATGAGCCACGTCAATGGCTGAACTCAGGTGGTCTTGGTACCATGGGTGTTGGTCTGCCGTATGCGATGGCAGCCAAGCTTGCTAACCCTGAGCGTGATGTAGTTTGTATCACGGGTGAAGGCTCTATTCAAATGAACATCCAAGAGCTATCGACTTGCCTACAGTACAATTTACCAGTCAAAATATTGAACTTAAATAACGCACAGCTAGGTATGGTGAAGCAGTGGCAAGACATGCTGTATGAAGGTCGCCATGCTCAGTCTTATATGAACTCCTTACCAGATTTTGTCAAATTGGCTGAAAGTTATGGTCACGTCGGTATCAAAATTACTGACCCTGCGACCATGGAAGCACAATTGGCTGAAGCGATGGCCATGAAAGACAAACTGGTATTTATCGATGTTTATGTCGATCGTAATGAGCATGTGTATCCGATGCAAATCGCTGGACAGGCTATGCGTGATATGTGGTTAACAAAAGGGGAGCGTACCTAATGCAACAACAACATCTGATTTCGGTATTGATGGAAAACGAAGCGGGTTCGTTGTCGCGTCTAGTCGGCTTGTTCTCACAGCGTGGCTATAATATCGAAACGCTCAACGTCGCGCCTACTGACAACCCAAGCATTTCACGCTTGACGTTGACGACCATTACTTCACCCGAAAGAATTGAACAGATCACTAAGCAATTGCATAAATTGATTGAAGTGGTTAAAGTGCTTAATCTAACGGATAACGTACACGTTGAGCGTGAATTGATGCTGATCAAAGTACGGGCAACTGGCAGTATACGTGAAGAGATTAAACGCAGCGCAGATATTTTCCGTGCACAAATCGTCGATGTAAATGCCAACTTGTATACGATTCAAATCGTCGGTGACAAGGCCAAACTTGACGGCTTCATTGATGTGCTTGGACGTGAGCGTATTATGGAAGTGGTTCGCTCGGGTGTTATCGGTATTGCTCGCGGCGAAAAAACGCTTAGCATTTAATCATTATTACGACTTATTTTGATTAAAAATTATTCTAATCAAGAATTATTTATCTAAATCAACAAAGCGCTTATCTTAGTTCTTATATTGGCTATAGCATAAGCGTTTACTATCCATGGCAAGCCATGATTGAAGACAAGGACTCTATTTATGAACGTTTTTTATGACAAAGATTGTGATTTATCAATTATCCAAGGTAAAAAAGTTGCCATTATTGGTTACGGTTCACAAGGCCATGCGCACGCACTTAACCTACAAGAATCAGACGTCGATGTAACGGTTGGCCTACGCGCTAACTCAGGCTCATGGAAAAAAGCTGAAAATGCTGGCCTAAAAGTTTCTGAAGTAGAAGAAGCGGTAAAAGCTGCTGACGTTGTTATGATTTTGACGCCTGATGAGTTCCAAAAAGAGCTTTATAATGACGTGATCGAACCAAACATCAAAGAAGGCGCTACGTTGGCTTTCGCTCATGGTTTCGCGATTCATTATAACCAAGTCGTACCACGTGGCGATCTTGATGTCATCATGGTTGCACCAAAAGCACCAGGTCATACTGTACGTTCAGAATTTGCAAAAGGTGGCGGTATCCCTGATCTTATCGCAATCTATCAAGATGCTTCAGGTCAAGCCAAACAACTAGCACTATCTTATGCTGCTGGTGTTGGTGGTGGTCGTTCAGGTATCATCGAAACCACGTTCAAAGACGAAACTGAAACGGATCTATTCGGTGAGCAAGCCGTACTTTGTGGCGGCGCAGTAGAGCTGGTTAAAATGGGCTTTGAGACGCTAACAGAAGCGGGCTATGCACCAGAAATGGCTTATTTTGAATGTCTACATGAGCTAAAGCTTATCGTTGATTTGATGTATGAAGGCGGTATCGCTGACATGAACTACTCAATCAGTAACAACGCTGAGTACGGCGAATATGTCACAGGCCCTGAAGTCATCAATGAGCAGTCACGTGAAGCCATGCGTAATGCACTAAAACGTATCCAGTCTGGTGAATATGCAAAAATGTTCATCTCTGAAGGCGCTACTAACTATCCATCAATGACCGCGCGTCGTCGTAACAATGCTGAGCATCAAATCGAAATCACTGGCGCTAAGCTACGTGGCATGATGCCTTGGATTGGTGGCAACAAAATCATCGATAAAGAAAAGAACTAATTCTTTTTATAGATAAATATCTGATTTAGAGTAAGTTGCCCGTGTTATCAGTAGATAGCACGGGTTTTTTATGTGCAATTTTTAGCAGATGTCTGTACCCTTGTATATCTTGGTTGAAAACAGGTAGTCGTTACCCAATATAAAATGTCTCTCTAATATGAGCCGGCACCTTGGCATTGACCAAAGCGCTTTTACGATTAGCATTTGTCTCTGAATGATTAAGGCAAATGAGTTCCCTACACTCTCTTTCTATAGATTACAGGTTGTATGTTGTGCAAATATCTTATTCAGACTGGCTAACGCCGCAATTCGTCTATGTTATTTTTAGCGCTGTGGTAGCAGTTTTAATTTGGATAGAAGGGGAGATGCTCAAGCAAACTGACGGCAAACTGCCTCAATCTAAATTTTTTAAATTCAGCTCACTCTTAGATACGATGTGGTTTTTTATCTCGGTGTTGATGTTATACGTGATTGAACTGACACCATTGGCCATAACGATTCCTGCAGCCTACGGTCTGTATACGACTTTTGGTTGGGTATATGGCACAAAGCTACTAAAGCGTAAAGGCATTCCTGATTCTCCAAAAGATCTCGTCATACCAGCCAAATATATCGCCTACAGCCAATCGTTCTCCTTAGTGTTTTTTGCATTATGTTTATTGGTACTCAGTTCAGCATGGTTACCGGTAGCACAGTAGGCACTATTAAAATGTGTATACCATAATTTTCTATCTTATTTGGTTAGAGAGAGTATTTATCGCTAGATGATGAATGCCGATAGTTCAGAAAAATCTTTTATATCAATATGATATATGACTGTCTTCTGCCCATATTGATTCATAAAGACAGTTAAAACTTATTTACAAAAATCAGTAATTTAGACTGTTACCTGCATGGAAAACTGTTATAATCAGATTATACCAAGAGTGTTTGAGGTGAGAATTTTAAGTTTTCTTTAAGAATATTTTAAATTTTGAACCGCCGCATTTAGCACAAGATACTCAGGTATATATCAATTAATCGGTGATGACACAAGTCTCGCCAACAGTTAAAGAGTCAGGAAAATTTATGTCAGATAAAGTTGAAGGCACTGTAAAGTGGTTTAATGAAGCTAAAGGTTTTGGTTTTATCGCTCAAGACAATGGCGGACAAGACGTATTCGCTCACTACAGCGCTATCCAAGGTGGCGGTTTCAAAACCCTAGCTGAAGGCCAAAAAGTATCTTTCATCTTAGGTGATGGCAAAAAAGGCCCACAAGCTGAGCAAATCGAAGCACTATAATCTCATTCGTTATTGAGTAAACTGATTTTCAGTGAACTTAATGACAATTAGATTATGAATCTGCATTGATAGCTTTGTTTGTTAAAACAATAAAAATACTGTACCTATTTTAAAGAAAAGCAACCTCTCATCAGGTTGCTTTTTTTGTGCTTAAGTTATTGTTTTTATTGGGTATTTATTAATACTATTAATATTTGGTAGCCGTTTTGGTAGCCAGTAGCTTTAAATTTTGGCTATTGGTAGCCATAGGGTGATGTAATTATTATGTAAGCTATGCTGTTACCTGCCTGCTTTTCTAGCGTCCTTAACATTAACTAGCGGTGGCTCGTGCTTACGATACTTGTCCCTAAACTTGCTTTAACTTTTTAACCTAGCATTAACCTACTGATAGTGGCTGTAAGTCCTACTCTTACGTTACTTGTCGCAAAAGTCCCTAAATTGTGTAATAACCTCTCTCGATACTTGTCCAAAAAGTCCCTTTTTATGGATTCGCAAAACTCCTCTTTTTAGGGACTCTAAAAAATAAATAACCCCAAACTTAGGGATATCTATGCCAGTGTTTAGTATTTTCTGATTGGGTTTTCTAACGCTTGAATGTTAGCTTTTGACAACATGTAAGACGATGCAAGTTGTTTCTAAATGTAAGGTTTTGACAGGTTTATTACCTTGTATCTTTATATTGAATGTTAGGTTCTAACGTGTCCGAAAACTAGGGGAAACCTTAACATGCCTTAACAGGCTGCTAGTGCTCAAACTGATCTTACGATAAATATTTATAAACATTAGGCACAAAAAAAGCAGACGTTCATGCCTGCCAATAGATACCGCCTAAAAGCTGCCTAAATTGCCTAAATTACTTGTAAGCCATACACTGTAAGCGATTGAGTTAGTAATGCCCCCGTCCTAAGTGTGCCTAAATTGCCTTTATTGTGCCTAAATAGCTATAACTTTAGGACGGTTTAGGCAAAAAAGGCACGGTTAGGCAAACGCCTTTAATAAGTAAAAGCCCCTAGCTGTAAGGGCTAAGGGCTGTTTAGGCAAAAAAGGCACGTTTTCAGGTACACACGCTTATATAAATAACTTAGGATTAATATAGATCACTTTCTTTTTACCGTCCTCCATCTGTTTGATATGTCCCATACTTTCTAAGTTATCAAGCTCATTCTGTAGCACCTTATTGTTTTTACGCATCGGCTTAGGTGCGCCATTAAAAACATCAGTACGATTTATTATAGGCGGGATTTTATGCTTGGTTTTATCCACTAGCCAGCTAGATAACTTCTCACTATCGTTCTGTACACCTTGCGGTGTTGCATCAAGATAGCGCAAACGTTCAGCTGTTGAATACTCTACTAACGTAAATGACCGTGTTATATCATCAGTGGTTATAGTCTCGCGCCCTTCAAAGTAAGCCATTAATGACGCTATACGACTGGCATTTTCTGCCATACGTGACGCATAGCCTTTTAGATATTCAAACTCCTTGCCTTTTGCTTGCCTGTTTTCTATGCCTTGCATATGCTGATAAAATACTTGTTCTGCTTGATCATCTGCCCATTGTATTTTTATACGTGGACTGTCTTTGCTGTCTAATCCTCTTGGTATGTTACCTAAGAAGGGGGTTAGTAGATTTTGGCAGCGTGTCCAGTACTCTATTAAATTAGGGTTATCATGCGGGTTATCTTTTATACGCTGCATATCGTCTAACGTTCTTTTACCTCGCAAGTCTTCAGGACAAGAAATCAAGGCACGGGCTAAAAATCCTTGTTCATTCATTAGCGGGTCAGTTAATGCTCCTTCTAATACTACTCTTTGCCCCATCAAAACTAGCGTTAATCGGACGTGATAGGCGTTGGTTTTAGCTATAGCATAAGCGTTCTTTTGTGATCGTAGGCGGGATATTTCACCATCACTATGCATTGTAGTAAGTGCTGACAAGGCATTGCCTGCGGTATCTCCTTTCATGGTATGCCCGCTAAAAAATTGCCCCGCCTCGTCTGTTGTCCATGATGCGTTATACATTTCATTACTAACAAATTTATCTAGTATCGGTTCGATAGTGGCATCTCTAAATACGGTTACGGGGTTTTTTGGCTTTGGGTTTGCTTCAAGAAACGCTTGCATGTTTTTAATAGGCGTTGCTGCTTTGTCCTTATCCCATTTTTTAATATCTTTTATATAAATATCGTATTGTTGGCGTTCATACTCTCTAATTTTAAAGTGAGTTAAGCCCATAGCTTGAGATTTGCCTGATCCGCTTTCGCCCTCAATAATTATCATTAAACTAGCGGGTTGGTGACCGTGCCCCATAGGTGCATCAATAAATCGCTGCCCCATGTGTGCCAGTGCTCCTAAAACGCATTGTCCCGCCATTGCATTAGGTACTTGTGAGTAATACGCTACCGCATTAACAACCTTTTTTAGTAAGCCTGTGAACGCGTCTATAGGGTATGGTGTGGGCTGGCTTGGGTCACTGGCTAAGGGTTCAGGTTCGCCCCATGCCAGCACTTCAAGCTCGATAGTGTCCGCATCTGTAATAAGGTCGCCTATTAAATCACCTTCGTTCAGTCTGCTAATGATGCTATCTATCGTTATATGAGCAATGGCATTTATACCTGCTTGCCGTTTAACAAGCCTGTCCTTGTACTGGGCTGTGTCCATAATATGAATGGTTTTGACTTCGCTAAAATGTCTTAACGTCATATCAAACATACTTTTATTAAGGCATGCCAACACAGTGACATTAGGATCATTCACGGCTAAGGCAGCGTATAACATCACGGCATCGCTTAGGTCGGTCACTAGCCACCAGTTGCTATCATGACTCATTAAGCCTATAGCGTAGGCACTTGCTTGTGTGGTGTCCGATATGATGGGCGACTCGTTATCATTGTTTGGCGTGCGTGCTGCTATGTTGACGGGTTCGCCCTTATTATTGACCATGACAAGGCCATACCTGCCTTTAGTATTAGGCAGTCTTTCACCTTTGCTATTACCGCCCTTCATGCTAATATCATCGTGTAGATAGCGCGTATTATCTATATGATTGGTTGGTAGTCCTAAATCATTCTGCAAGCCGTCTAACTGGCTGATATCTGTATCTTGTGCGCGTTGTTCAGGTGTCAAGTTTTCAATATCAGCAATATAGCTAATGAAGTCGCCCATGTTCTCAGCATGGGCTTTTTCATGGCTGTTTGTTTGTAGTGTGCTCATTATTTATTATCCTTATCATGCTGTATCTTGTCCGCTGCCTGTTTATTGTTTTGCTGGCATGTGGTCAATGACAATATAGAGTAAATGCCTATCACTAACACCACTGCCATGAATATGACAAACTCTATTAGTAAGCCAAGTTTGTCCGTCTTTTTGCGCTCCTGTGCGCTGTCATGGGCTTTTAGATGGTCTTTGTTATGATTACTCATTAGTAGCCCCTTTATTGTCTGTAATGGTGTTCAGGATTACATTTAATCGGATACCCTCGTCATCAATATCGCTTGCTAGTACCTGCATATTGAATTCAAAATCGGACGGGCTTAAATCCTCCTCTAGCATTGCGGTCATTATTCTTGTCGTTAACCGTCTGCAGTGCTCAAGGTTTTCGATTATGTCTTTGAGTTCGGCTGTATTCATGATTAAACCCCCTCGTTAGCTGATTTCTGATTTTCTAACCATGCTTGAATTTCGGCATTGTCAAAAAGCTGTAAGCCGTTTACTGATTTAGGGGCGGGCATTTTGCCTTGCTTGATCCATCGTCTAATGCTTTGGTGGTGTACGCCTAAATAGTCCGCCATTGGCATTATGCGTGTGTAACCATTGCTGGCTAGTTTGGCTTTATCGGTGGTGGTAGTGCTCAGGTTTGTCATTGCTGTATCTCCGTTGATTAGTGCTGATTGAAGATCACACATTAACTTTTTACCTAGCAGGTCAGGTAAGTGGGGTAAGCAAAAAAAATACCCTAGGTAAGCTACCTAAGGTATATATAAATCAATGACTTAGCTGAAAGTTTATCTTTTACGCTGCCCTCCAAAATCCTTTAATGGCGTGCTAACTTGTCTTAATCTCTTTACTGAGCTGTCCTCAGCATTATTACCATAAGAAGTATTGCTGTTTATCCATCTATCGGCTTTGTTTGAATGTGAGTCAGTGCCTATCAGTCCATCTATATATAGATTACTCCATAACTTAACAGCGTGGCTCAAATCAGGGGCGTGGTATTCATTGCTCTTATCATGGATAGCTGTTAATAAGGTGTCATAAGCTGGCGTGTCGTTACGTTCCTCTAATTGCTTTTGAAGGTCTGCTATCTCCTTTTTTAGCTTGGCTATTTCTTGCTGCTCAGGGGTATTCTGCTCGTTGTTCTGCCTTGATGCTATATAGCTTTGTACTTGCTCACGTTTGAAGGATAGATGCTCTTTAGTGACTGTTAAAATATCATTATCACTATAGGGGCTATAGTTTTCATCATTAAAATAACGATATATATTAATAGCGTTATAATACAATTCACATTCGTAGCCCATCTCATCACGAGCATGGCCAATAGCAACACTATCGCTATAGCCGTCTAATAAGTCTAATAGTTTGCGGTTGGTTAGATAACCATCATTAAATAATTTCATAGTAGCTGGCTCAAAGCCCTCATAATCCTTGCCTGTTCTAGTATCCATTATTGGTGTTATGTGGGCTATATAACGATTATAAGAGAATAAAGGGGTTAACTTGCCTTGTCTGCATAATGTGGCTATGTCTTTAGCTGTATATTCGTGTTCATCATTAGATAATTCTGAAATTGTCTTTTGAAGGGTGTAATAATCTAACATAATAACGCGCCTTTAATTACACACCTCTAAATCATAAAAAGGTACAAGGCATTGACAGCTTAAGGCGTGTAAAAATAGCTGTCGTTCGGGTAATTAATCCTAGCCTTGCATGGTTGGTGCTAAGTATTAACCTAGCTTTCGTTTTTGTGCCTTGAAGTCAGCACGGATCACATTATCAAACTTGCCAGCTTTTAACTGGTCAAGGTAGTTTGCCCATTCGGTCATCATGCGCGTTCTATCATCTATTGCCGTCATGCGGTTGTATGCTTTGCCGTACTTGTTAAGCATTGCGTGACCTAGTGCCAGCTCAGTGACTAATTCATCATAGTTTAGGCGTTCCATTAACATAGTCTTTGCACTGGCTCTAAAACCGTGTGGGCTGTGAATGCCTTTGTAGCCTTGTCCATCATTCATCAATTCACTATTCAATACTTTGTTGATTTCTTGCACATGGTGATAGGGCGCTTTTTTGCGTCTGCTATTATAGAATACATAATCATAATCGCCTGTCAGTGGCTGCATACGCTCCAATATAGCCATAGCTTGCGGTGCTAGCGGTATGAGTATGCTGTCCACCATGTCGCCCCGTCCTTTGCTCTTTTGCGGCTCTAAATGCCATTGCTTGGCGTTCAGGTCAATATCTGCCCACTGCATCGCACAAGCATCACCAATGCGAACAAACGTAAGGGCTAATAGCTGTAAGATGCTTTTGTTATATAGCTGGCTTGTATCGTCTAACTGGTCAATGTCGTTTAGCAGTTTGGCAAACGAGGTAACATCATTACTTAACGCTGGGCGGTGTTTGACCTTGTGATTTTTGAGTGTTCCCTGTAGCTCGCTTGCTGGGTTGTACTCAATCACCATATGAGCTTTTGCAATCTGTAAGATGCTTTTTAATACTGTTTTTACTCTCAATCCTTTGTAAGTGTAATTTTTTTGAATGTTGTTAATAAACTTGATAACAATACTAGGGGTTATATCTGTAACCTTCATATGTCCTAGCTGGCTCTCAATCGGTTTTAACAGTTTTTTGTTTTTACTAATAGTAGCTGCAGCTAGGTTTTTGCTAGTTTCAATATCGCGCCATTCATTAATGAAGTATTGTAAGGTATTTTGACGGTCTGTTATTTCTTTTTGCTTGGCATCGGCTCTATGCTCTATAGGGTCTATACCTTTGGCTAATAGCTGCATGTTGTCGCTGTGGTATTGGCGGGCATCGGCAAGGCTTAACGCTGGATATTGTCCTAATGTCATGTATGGGCGTTTGCCAGTGATAGGGTGGGTGTAACGGTGTCTAAAGTCTGTGGTAGCGTCTGGGCTGTCTTTGTGGGGTCTTATGCGTAGCTCTAAGCCTTTGTAGCCAGCAATAGGGTAGTTGGCTGTGTTGGTAGCCTTAATAGTGTCTTTGATTGCTTTCTTGATTTGGGTATCAGTTGTTAGGTCTGCTTTAGCCATTGTCTTATTACCTTTATTTGGTAGCCATTTTGGTAGCCACTTGGTAGCCATTTCCACGTTTGCACTAACGTTATCACAAGTGATTATATTAGCACCAAAGGCACGTAAAACAAAGGGTTTAGGCTTATCAGGTTTTATCAGGCTTTATCAAAAATCGACCTCTCATCAGGTTGCTTTTTTTGTGTCATTTTTTTGAGAAAAACGAAATGCTATTGATTTTTTCACCATCGTCGTCAACTAATAAAAGAGATTAATTCAAAAAAATAATAGTAATAGATAAGGAGTTGTTATGAAATGGGAGACTTGGCTTTCAATTGACTGGCAACAAGTTATAGGCATCTCTTTGTCGGCGGTTGGATTCTATATTGGCCTGATGCTCTTTACTCGGTTGATGGGTCTACGCAGTTTTTCTAAGCTATCGAGCCACGATTTTGCTATGACAGTGGGCATTGGTAGTATATTAGCTTCGACTGTACTGTCCGATAAGCCCTCTCTGCTGCAAGGTTTGTGTGCTGTGGCAGTGCTGTTTTTGATTCAGGGCGTTGTCTCACTGATTAGACGTAAAGTAAAACCACTAAAAGCTCTGATAGACAATCAGGCGATTATACTCATGGCGCATGGCGAGTATTTCTCAGATAATTTAAAAGAGGCGAATCTCAGTAGGAGTGATGTGCAAGAAGTGCTGCGCAAAAATGGTATCAAATCTAAAACTGAGGTATTTGCAGTTATTATGGAAACGACAGGTGATATGAGTGTCATCAAGCACAACGATGTGGCACCTGACTGGTCACTGTTCGATGACATACGTGACAGTGAATTGTTAATCGATGCTAACAAGAATGGCACGCAATAAGCCTCGGTTACTCAATCATTTTGAATAGTTAATCTCAAAGAGAGAAATAATAACAAAATACTAAGTACGTCTAGCACACAGAATGTTATAAAGGTGCAGACGCTAAAGTAAATCAATCTAAGAAAATCACAACATTATGGACTTATAGAAGATTTATTGTAGAGTGGTGACAAATTTATGACGCATTATTCACGGCAGTGTCTTGACCTTATGGGCATGCTCACGCAAGATACATAGGTCTGATAATAACGGTTGGCTTAGCCTTAGCAGATTTATTATTATTTATTATCAAGAGATGCAGTGTTATTATTATTTTGATAATGGCCCATCTTTTTAATGAACAATATATTTGTTGATGTAGTAATAACCTTTAGCACAATTTTGAACGACAGTTTGAACAACGATGAACCTTTGGTTCTTAACTGATAATTTTTAATTCATAACATTAATAAACGAGGAACGTATGAAAGCATTAGTAGCGGTCAAGCGTGTCATTGATTATAACGTAAAAGTTCGTGTAAAAGCCGATAACTCTGGCGTTGATTTATCAAACACTAAAATGTCAATCAACCCTTTTGATGAGATTGCTGTAGAAGAAGCCGTTCGTCTAAAAGAAGCGGGCGTCATTGATGAAATCATTGTTGCATCAATCGGTCCTAAAGAGTCGCAAGAGCAGATCCGTGCAGCACTAGCACTGGGTGCTGACCGTGGCGTACTAGTAGTGAGTGATGAAAAACCATATCCGTTACAAGTGGCTAAGATTCTAAAAAGCATCGCTGAAACCGAAGGCACAGATATCATCTTGCTAGGTAAACAAGCGATCGATGATGACAACAACCAAACGGGCCAGATGCTAGCGGCATTGATGGGTATCGGTCAGGGCACGTTTGCATCAGAAGTGAAAGTTGAAGGCGATAAAGTAAACGTCACGCGTGAAATCGATGGCGGCCTGCAGACGGTTGCTTTGGCTCTACCAGCGGTTATCACCACTGACTTGCGTTTGAATGAACCACGTTATGCTAAATTGCCTAACATCATGAAAGCGAAGAAAAAACCACTTGATGAAAAAACGCCAGCGGATTTCGGTGTTGATATGACATCTAAGCAAGAGATTATTAAAGTCGTGCCACCTGCTGACCGTAAAGCTGGTATTACAGTAGGGTCAGTTGATGAGTTGGTCGATAAGCTAAGAAACGAAGCAAAAGTCATTTAATGTTTTAATGATTGGATACTTCGCTACGGCATATCAGGTACAGGGCTATATATCTAGCGTGTTTATTTGACATAGACCATAGGCATAGCATCGATACAGCTGGCTCTGTACGCAAACAACCGCATGAATAGATGATACGAATAAATAAAGGATTAAAATCATGGCAATTTTGGTATATGCAGAACATGACAATGTCAGTCTAAAAAAGGCAACTTTAAATACAATCGCTGCTGCTAAGCAAATGGGCGATGATATCCATGTATTGGTCG
The DNA here is from genome assembly GCF_015864565.1 of Psychrobacter sp. SWN149. Taxonomy (NCBI): domain Bacteria; kingdom Pseudomonadati; phylum Pseudomonadota; class Gammaproteobacteria; order Moraxellales; family Moraxellaceae; genus Psychrobacter; species Psychrobacter sp. SWN149. Next base: position 24,379 of record NZ_JADYWX010000007.1, on the reverse strand, counting down.
CAGGTAGCGGTGCTCAGGCAGTCGCTGATGAAGCAGCAAAGGCTGAAGGCGTGACGAAGGTATTGCTTGCAGATAACGCTGCTTACGACCACCAAATGGCAGGTAACATCGCGCTATTGGTTGCAGATATTGCGGGTGACTATAGCCATATCTTAACGGCTGCGACAACCACTGGCAAAAACTTTATGCCACGTGTTGCCGCTTTGCTTGATGTGAGCATGTTGTCAGAAATCTCTGGTGTGGTAGATGCGCAAACGTTTGAGCGTCCTATCTATGCAGGTAACGCGACGGCAACTGTGAAAACCTCAGAAGCTAAAGTAGTATTGACTGTACGTACGACAGCATTTGATCCAGTAGCTAGCGAAGGCGGCTCAGCCACTGTTGAGACCCTCGATAACGTACAAGAAACTGGCAAAGCAAGCTTCGTTAGTGAAGAGATGGCTAAGTCAGATCGTCCAGAATTGACCTCAGCAAGCATCGTGGTTTCTGGTGGTCGTGCATTGGCAAATGGTGAAAACTTCACTAAGTACATCGAGCCATTGGCAGACAAGCTAGGCGCTGCTGTTGGCGCGTCACGTGCCGCTGTTGACGCAGGCTATGTACCAAACGATATGCAGGTTGGTCAAACGGGTAAAATCGTTGCACCAGACTTATATATCGCTGCTGGTATTTCAGGCGCGATTCAGCATTTGGCTGGTATGAAAGATTCTAAAGTGATTGTTGCTATCAATAATGATCCAGAAGCACCTATCGCTAGCGTGGCTGATTACTTCTTAGAAGCGGATTTGTTCGCAGCACTACCTGAGCTAACCAGCAAGGTTTAATATATCAGTAGTAATAGACGTACATAAAAAACCCACCATCAATTGATGGTGGGTTTTCTTATGCTTGATAGATAGAGTTTTAATAGCAGTTATAAATGGAGGCTAAGAGTAGTTTCGTTGACGCAAGGTCTCATACAGACATAACGACCCTGCAATCGCTACGTTTAAGCTTTCTTGACCGTTTGGCTGCGGTAAAGCGATAGGCGTGGCACACTGCATCAGCTCATCACTGACGCCTTGACCTTCGTGTCCCATAATCCAAGCCACTGGGGCAGATAAATCATGGTCGTAAATCAAGGTATCGGTATGTGAGCTGGTTGCTAAAAGTGGCACTTGTACATAATCTAAAATGTCTTGTGTGCTCAGACCCTCATAGATAGTCAGCGCAAACTGTGCGCCCATACCTGCTCGTAGCGTCTTAGGAGACCAAGCTTGAGCCGTTGCACTGGTACATAGGATATTCTTTATACCAATGGCCGCTGCTGTGCGTAATAGCGTGCCGACATTGCCACTGTCTTGTACGTCATTTAGGATCAGGCAGTCCTCATCGATCATCGATAAATTAGGCTCAGGTACCTTAATGATTGCCATGATATCGATGCCTGTACCCAAACTGCGGATACTCTCATAAAGTGCATCTGATAAAGTGAGAATGGGCGTGTAAGTGGGCAGGCGAGTAAGCACCTGCTGAACTTCAGCGTGACTGCGTGCCGATTCAGACAAGAGTATCTGGACGAATGGATAATCGCTACGAAGTGCGGCATCAATGAGATGAACGCCCTCTATGACTGTCTGACCGTGCTTTTTACGCTGGCGAGCCTGTGCGAGCAGCGCTTTTACGAGCTTGACGGTCGTATTCTTATCTGAGGTAATCAGCTCGGTGGGATTTGTTACCATGGTGAGTCACTTAGAGAAGAGAGTGGGAGTAATGTAGATGATCAGCCTAATATTGATTATCCAACATTAGGCTGATCGTACTTAATAATTATTCTAATTATTTATCAGAATAGTTAACGTGCAAATCTTTGACGTAATTGACTTCATTTTTGCTACCAAGTACCACAGGGACACGCTGATGAATGTCAGTCGGTTCGATATCTAGGATACGATTGACTGCATCGGTTGCGCCGCCACCCGCTCGCTCAATCAATAGACTCATTGGGTTGGCTTCATACATCAAGCGTAATTTGCCAGCTTTATGAGCGTATTTGGTGTCAAACGGATAAGTGAAGAGCCCGCCACGGCATAAAATGCGATGGACGTCACCAACCATGGCGGCTACCCAACGGGTATTAAAGTCGCGACCACGTACACCAGTTTCACCTGCGATGAGCTCATCAATATACTGCTGCATCGGAGCACGCCAGTAGCGATAGTTTGAGCTATTGATGGCGTATTCGCTGGTATCGGCATCGATTTGGACGTTGTCTTCTATCAACACATAGTCGGACGTCTCTGGGTCTAGACTGAACATCACAACCTTGTCATCGATAGTCAGCGCTAGTACAGTAGAGGTGCCATATAATAGATAACCAGCTGCTAGCTGTTTATTACCTGCTTGCAAATAGTCGCTGTTTTCACTGGTTTGACCTTGGCGCTCATACGGCAAAACAGAAAAAATCGTGCCCACTGCCATGTTGATATCGATGTTTGATGAGCCATCTAATGGGTCAAATAACACCAATAGGCTACCATCATCATTAGCAGCGGTAGCGTTATCGAGTTCTTCTGATGCAACACCAGCACAATGAGCATTTTTTGCCAAGGCATCTAGCAGTAGGTCATTGGCCAGTACGTCAAGTTTCTTTTGCTCTTCGCCTTGGACGTTTTGATTGCCAGCTTCGCCTAAGATATCTGCTAAAGCGCCTTTTCTAAGCAGTTGTGAAATCGTTTTGCCGACATCAGTGACAGTGGTAATCACGTCGTTGAGTGCAGGGGTAGTGGCATGTTCGTTTAGATAGTCTGCTAAGGTCGTCATAAGGCTTCCTAATAAAGGGTATGAAAAGTAAAGAAACGGATAGTTGTCAAAGTAAAGAAGCATGTGGCATTCAGCACACGTGATAGCACACCTGAAATAGGTAAATTCTTAAATAGCTAATACGGCATCTTTGTCCCGACCACAAAATCAGCTACACTATATCTATTGTTATTCGTTTATAGTTTTGACAAAATCATTGGCGATAAGCGTACTGCGTGTTTGTTTGCTCTGCCTGATAGGCTGCTTTTTTGGCGGGTTTGATTACGGTGAATTGTAGCAAATAAGCGTGAAAATGTCCTTGTCTCTGTGTATATCCGTGATAAATGTTCGAAAAACGATGAATAAGCGATTAATATAGACCCATATAAACCTACTATAAAGACTTGTCATTATGTCAAATTCTCTCGATAGCAGCTCTATGCATACGATTTCGCCGACTGATTATGCAAAATTTGATCCTAGTACCATTCATCAAAGGCTCAATACATCACTCAGTCGTCCGCAGCTCAATACTGATGGTAGTATTCGCCACTTTTTGGGCGTTGAAGGTCTCAACAAGGCCCAACTACAGGCGATCATTGCAAAAGCAGAGACTTTCTTTGATGACAATGGGCAGCTGATCAATCGTCCTGAGTTAGAGGGCTATACGGTAATGAACCTGTTCTTTGAACCATCGACGCGTACGCGCACGACGTTTGAAGTGGCCGAAAAACGACTAGGGGCAAACGTACTCAATATCGATATTGAACGCTCTAGTACCAAAAAGGGCGAGAGCCTACGCGATACGCTGTGGAATCTACAGGCAATGACCGCAGATATCTTTGTGGTACGCCACTCAGCATCAGGTGCCGCGCATTTTATGGCGACAGAAGTGACGCCTGATATTGCTATCATTAATGGCGGCGATGGCTGGCATGGACATCCAACTCAGGGGATGCTCGATATGTTGACCATTCACCGTGAGGCACCGCGACCATTTGAAGAGCTGTCTATCGCAATCGTTGGGGATATTAAACACTCACGCGTAGCACGCTCTGATATCAGTGCACTGCAAACGCTAGGTGTGACAGACATCCGTGTTTGTGCGCCGCGCACTTTACTGCCCAAAGGCATTGAGCGTTTTGGTGTGCAGGTATATGAGAACATGGATGAGTGCGTCACTGACTGTGATGTGATCATGGGATTAAGAATACAAAATGAGCGTATTGGCTCGCCGCTATTGGCATCATCAAGTGAATACTACAAGCATTACGGAATCACACCAGAGCGTATGGCGCTTGCCAAGCCTGATGCATTGGTTATGCACCCAGGGCCGATGAACCGAGGTGTTGAGATTGCCTCTAGCGTGGCGGACGGCGCACAATCTGTTATTTTAAAGCAGGTAAATAACGGCATTGCCATTCGAATGGCGGTCTTATCGCTTGCGATGGAAGGTCAGCGTGCTCATCAAGCGGCTGGCAAGTAACAGTCTATTGCGCGAACTTATTCTCATTTATTTCATTTTATTGATACGGTAATAACGTTATGTCTACCATGCTGAATACTGATGCACCTATTATTGACCAACTGCCAACCGCCTTTAAAGAGTTGCTGTCTCAAACCACGATAGAAAAGCTATCCACACTGAAATCTGGTCGTGAGATGTGGCTATTACCACCATTGGTTGATCTGTGTGCGCGCTTGCGTGAGCCAGGCCAACAGCAACACGGTACGCTAAAATCAGAAGGCAGTGCTGCGCGTGGTAATGGGTTCTTGCATGTGGTGACGCCGCCTGATACCAATCCTATCTTAGAAAATGGCTCCCTCTTAAAAGGGCTGCGTGAGCGAGCCTTGGAAGATGGCGGTATCTACTTACATATTTTGGGCGCATTGACTGCAGGGCTAGAGGGCGAACGGCCATCTAATATCGCAGGTCTCAAAAAAGGCGGCTGTATCGCAGTCTCTAATGCGCGTAGACCTTTTCGTAATGACCTCGTGCTTCTACGTACATTAGAGTATGCCGCGACGTTTGGTATGAAAGTGTTCTTTTATCCTGATGAGGCCAGTCTGTCAGGAGATGGGGTCGCACATGAGGGTTATATTGCGTCCTATCATGGCTTACAAGGGATTCCTTGGATTGCAGAAACAGTCGCTTTATCTACGCAGCTACTGATGGTTGAAGAGACTGGCATCGCCGCCCATTTCAGTCAGCTATCATGTAAGTCATCTATCGAGCTTATGCGCTGGGCAAAAGACAAAGGTCTGCCAGTCACTTGTGATGTGGCGATGCATCAGCTTTATTTAACCGATGATAACTTAGAAGGCTTCAATGCTCAGGCTTACGTGCTGCCACCTCTGCGTAGTAATACGGACCAGCAAGCCATCCGCCGCGGACTAAAAGACGGCACTATCGATGCCATCTGTAGTCACCATGAACCATTGAATAGCACGGCCAAAAAAGCACCGTTTGCTGAAAGTACGCCAGGTATATCAAACTTTGATACGTTTATGGCGCTGGCATGTCAGCTGGTGAATGACGATGTCTTAACACTCACGCAACTGGTCGACAAAATCTGTCTCAACCCTGCCAAAATTGCCGGTATTAGTGAGCAGTATGAAGCCATCGGTGGTGCAGTGTTGGTCGACCCTAATCTTGAATGGCAAGTGACAGCACAATCGATGCTTTCGAACGGTAAGAATACGCCGTTTTTCAATCAGCAGTTGCAAGGACGTGTTGTGGAGACATTCTTTGGCTAATTTGCCCCGACAGGATGACCATTTGCCGCCATCCTTGAGTGATAAAAGGGGTGCTAAGAGTAGTCAACAAGCCAAACCGCCCAGCACAGCCAGCGAATCTATCAAAGCAGTGGCCATTTATGAGGTAGTCAAAGGTGTTGGCGCGTTATTGGGAGCAGGGGCATTATGGTGGTGGCATACCAATCTTGATCATTGGCTGACGACGGCAACGGATACTTGGCAGCGCAGCTTCGGTCATCTGCTCGCACCGCAAATCGACAGTGCCGTACGTATTGCTCAGCAGGCAAGTAAGAACTGGCCATTGTTTTTATTATTGATATTTGCTTATGCCAGTTTGCGCTTTCTTGAAGCTTATGGCTTGTGGCATGACAAAACATGGGCATATTGGTTTGGGGTGCTAGGATATGGGGTATTTATTCCTATAGAAATTTACTATTTAATAGTTAGCCCGTTTGATTGGTTTAAGCTTGGGATACTGGTCTCTAACCTGCTCATTATTATCGTGGTCTATCGCAATATGAAGCGAAAAGGTTTGATATAGCGTTTAAACTTAAGTTAAAAAAGCCAGTATAAGATAATTATCTTATGCTGGCTTTTTTTACCTGTTATATTTGCAGCTTATACCTCTACTGTTTTTTCATCTTTACGAATGCTTTTGGCCACTTTACCAACACTCAGACCTTGTACCAAGATAGAAAATATCACCACCGCATAAGTGAGTGCCAATAATATATCGCGCTCAGTGCCCATAGGTAATTGCAATACTAGGGCAACGGAGATACCACCACGTAGTCCACCCCAGGTCAGCACTTTCCAAGCACCGGTGGGCAGGTCCAACTGACGATGAAAGGTCTTGGTCGTCATGCCTACCACGATGAATCGAGCAACCAAAGCTATCAAAATGGTTAAACCCGCTGCGATAAATAAATTGCCTGAATAAGCAATCATGACCACTTCTAGACCGATGAGCACAAACAAGATGGCATTTAAAATCTCATCAATCAGTTCCCAAAACAAATCAATGTAGTGACGCGTCTTATCACTCATTGCCAGCGCTCGTCCTCGATTACCAACCATTAGGCCCATCATGACCATGGCAAGTGGGCCAGACAGATGCCAGTGACTGGCCAGCGCATAGCCACCGATGACGCCTGCTAATGTCAATAATACCTCTTCTTGATAGCTGTCGATGCTTTTGAGCATGTAATACAAAATTGCCCCGAGTACCAAGCCAAAGACAATGCCGCCACCAGCCTCGACCGCCAATGTATGTGCGACGTAATTGGCAGTCGGGATATCACCGCTCGATAAAATACCAAGTAGCAGCACAAAGATAACCACGCCGATACCGTCATTAAATAATGATTCACCTGCGATGACAGTCTCGATACTTTTTGGCGCACCTGCTGATGAGAGAATGCCCATCACAGCAATGGGATCAGTCGGCGATATAAGAGCGCCGAATAATAGGCACCACAGAAAGGGTAGACCGAAACCGAGTAGTGGCAACATAAAGTAAATCGCGGTGGCAATCAACATCGCCGACACGATAGTGCCGATACCAGCCAAAATACCGATAGGCAATTTATAGCGCCTCAGATCACTAATATTGACATGTAATGCTCCAGCAAACAGCAACATGGAGAGCATGCCATCTAATAACACCTCGGTAAAATCAAGCTGCTCCAATAAGCTGACTTCGTAATCAATCAGCTGATCAAAGCCTAGAAAGCCCAAAAATATCGCGCCGATCGACAGTAAAATAGAGATGACCATCACGCCAATGGTGGTGGGTAAGCCGATAAAACGGTGATTGACATAGGTCAGTAGGGCAGTGATCGATAAAAATATGGCGCTTATTTCAAGGATGGTCAGGCTGGTTGCGGGTGCCATAAAGTAGGTCTCGTATAAAGATAAAAAGTATTCTAAGCACAATGCTCATAAAAACTAGCTTTGTTGATGTGGACTGATTGATAGCGGCTTTATTCATAATCAATATCATGTTTGAATATTTAACATGCCCTTATACTAGCAACTGAGTATTAAATTAGCTGGACTGCGTTTGTAATGCCTGACGAATAGTAGCTGCAAATTCACTGATATAATCAAAGTGTTTGTGCTGCGCATCATCATCAAGAATAAACTGCTTAGCCTGCTCACACATAGCGGTTAAATCTGTGATGAGTTCTGGATAGCTCAGATTATCCTCTCCCGCCCTCTGAATCAGATTTAGCTCATGCAATAGCGTTTGCTGCTGAGCCTGATTGACCCGTGTATAGTTCAAATTGACCATGGCCTGACAGAGCGCTTTTAGTACCATCAGATCTGCTGCCGCATAACGACGTATTTCGCCGATTGATACGTCAATAAAGTCAGATATTTTAGGGGTATGAGTAACCAATGCCAGTATCGCTAGGCGCTGAGGCTCGATCACATCATTGGTGACAGTATTATCTGACTGCGATATATGAACATCTGGCTGCGGTATATAAAAATGATAAGGGCTTGGTGGCTGTCGACGCATCATGATACTTAAGCAGCTGGTCAAAGATTGCACACAGTTAACGGCGGTCTTCGGATCATTGATACCAGGGGACAACGCTCGTACGGCAATCTCAGTCATTTGACCCAAACTGTAGGCGATGTCATTAGAATGCGCCAGTCGTTGCTCGAGTCGCACGCAGCCTGTAAAGCGCTGCCAAAACAAGCCGTCAGGTGCCCGCGGTATCACTGCCAAATGCGGTGTGGCTGTTTTTTGTTGATTATTAGGGTGGTCTGCTGGTCGCTGATAAAAATAGCCAATGACGTTTTTGTCAGTGACATACTCACCCAAATTGACATGCATTTGTACCACACCGCCATAATCCTGAGACAGTGTAACCAAGGACTCAAGATATATTTGCTGCAAATAACCAGTTTGCGGGGAATAGATAGGTGTGGCAGACCAGTGATGGAATTGTTCAATATCATGATGCTCAGTATCGCGTTGGTGCTGAATATCGCATCGATCGTCGTACCAGTAATCGATATTAAGAATAGCATCGTTACTGGCGTTTTGGATGACGTGAGACGCTTGAATAGCATGTACCATATGCTGTACAAAGTACACCAATAAGAGGGCACAAATAATGGCCATAATGATGGCAAAGGTGACGGCTAGTTGCGGCACACCAAAAGACACATCATATTTATGAATGGATTTTAATACCAGTAAACTATAACTAAAGGTACCGATAAAAGCACCCAATACGAACTGATTTGGTGTGTCAGTTAAAAAATTGCGCAATAACCGAGGGCCAAACTGTGACGAGGCCATAGACAGCACTGCAATCGTAATCGAAAATGTCGTGCCAGCCACGCCTAATACAGCACCAGCAATGGCAGTCATGATGGCGCGTGCTGCATCATCATCACCAGTGAAAGCAAAGGAGATCTCTCGCACCGTCTCGCGATCAAAGTGCTGATCAATAGTCACCAGTAAAGGCGCCAGTAAAATACCAACAATCACACAAGCGGTTGGAATAAACCAGTAAGAACCGATCAGCCACTGCCATAAGTTCCTAAGGCGGTCAGGCAAGTCAGTTAATGTCTGTATCGACCACAGCTGAGTCAACTGCTTTAGCTTCGCTTGGCTGGCATGAATCGTACTTTCCCAGACACTTTTTTTATTGTTTTTATTTATTGCCATCAGTTTTAAGGTCTCCAAAAACAGTTTTTTATGACTTGTTTATTCATTTACCTTAAACAGGCTCTCACACATCAAAACGTCATTATCTTGGTCAATTTGCTTCAAATCATACACCTCAGTTCATGTAAGTCACTTAAGAGGCTGTGGGGTTATCTGCTTCTGTAATGATTGCGTTTTTATGAGTACGTCTGGTCGTATCCGACTCGCTAGGTTGCTCAGCAGATCCTATTGGAATAATGGCTTCGTTTTGATGATCATCGTAATCAATGTCACTGTCTTTATCATAAGCCATTGGCTCTAAATGTGCGGATGACTCAAGATTGGCATCACCTCTTGTCAACGAGGCATCTGTTGCAGCCTTTGTCTTTCTAAAAAATTTGGCATCATTATGTTTGCCAGATGATTTTTTGCGCGGTTCGCTGTTGGCAAAAATAGCGCTCAATGGTAGATGCAGCTGTTGCTTGGCATAGGCTTCGGTATGCTCAAAACGATCTATCAATAAGCTAAGCCAAGGTTTTTGGTCTTCTGGTTTCATCTCATCGAGCTCATCCTTAATCGGTAACGGATAAGGTAGGGTGCGATAAAAATCCCATAACGTCATTGCATTCAGATCTTTTTTGAGCACATAGTCGTTATCTTCTGTCATGGTAATGAGATTGCTGTCTTGTAGGTAATTGATATAGGTATACCACTTTGGTAGCTCTTTCCGCCCTAGTACGCTGCGCAGCGCCTGCTCGCTGACCGCTTCCCCTGTTAAATGGTGGGTATAGACCAAGTTCAGCATATCGAGTAAGCTAAGGAATGGGTGGCGAGGGTAGACCTCTTCTGTCTCAAAAATCGTCAAGGTATAGCTGATTTCAACGCCCAGTAAAATCAGGTTCCATGATAGGTAAATCCACAATAGGAAGATAGGTAGAGCCGCAAATGCACCGTAAATGGCTTCATAGCTGGTAAAGTTAGCCATGACTGTACCAAACAGATGTTTCATTAGCTCAAAAACTACGGCCACAAACACGCCTGCGATGACAGCGTTCTTTGCAGGGACGCGCGCTTTAGGGATAAACCAATACATACCGATGAAACCTGCCATGGTGATACCAATCGATACCATCTGTACCCAAAAACCCCAGTCAATGCCATAACCTGCGATTTGTCGATTGAGAAAACTCAGGCTCTGCACGGCACTTGAGGCGATAAAGGCGGTACCTAATACTAAAGGTCCCAAGGTTACGATGGTCCAATAACGCAGCATGCTTTTAAGGCCACCTGAGCGGTCTTCTACTCGCCAGATTTGGTTAAAGGCACGCTCAATAGTGGTCAATGTCATGATGGTCGTGAGGAATAAAATCATCGCACCGATGATAGTCAGGTTGGAAGATTTTTCGGCAAAACTGTTGATGTACTCACTGACCTGCATGCTCGATTGCGGCAATAGATTACTATAGATCACTTCGTAGATCTGTGCCCTAACCAACGCGAGTGCTGGTACGGAGGACAGAATCATCAGTAGTACCGTCAATACAGGTACGATTGATAACATAGTAGTGTAGGTCAGAGATGCCGCCTTTTGCTGGCAATTATCCTCAAAAAAATGCCGAGTCAAAAACCGTAAGAACTGAAACCAACGTTGTTGTAAAAACGGGAGTTTTTGTGATAATTTTTCCATGTCGACCATTTAGCAAGAGTAGTAGTGACAATAGTGTAACAAACATGAGACGTTATCATCTGCGGTTTAATTGTGTCAAAATGCACAACAAGCAGTATTAGATCAAGGCCCTCGATATCATATAAGCTCCGCTACAATATAGACGATTCAATTGAAAAGTAGTACAAGGCAACCGAGTGTAGACGTATATTAAATACTTTGAGCGAGGTTAACGCAGTAACACTTTTATAGTGGAGTGACTATATAAGCTAAATTATGAACCACATAAGTCATGTTATGAACTAAGGTTATTTGCATGTCAGTGAATGACTCGGGCATAATGTGCACATGTTCTACAATGCTAGTTATACGTTATGTTTTAGCAGTATTAGATTGTAGATGACTGCTATTAATTACCACGTGAACGACTTTATGAGGAAGTGTTGCTAATGAGTCAGACTGCCCCTTATGTTTTGGTGCTTTACTATTCTAATTACGGTACGACGAAGACATTGGCATATGCTATCGCTCAAGGTATTGAAGATGCTGGCATGACCGCTCGTATCCGCACTGTACCGACAGTTGCGCCAGAAACCACTGCCCACAAGCCTGCGATACCTGATGAGGGTGACTTGTACTGTACGATGGATGATCTAAAAGACTGTAGCGGTCTGGCGCTTGGTAGCCCAACGCATTTTGGGAATATGGCAGCACCTATGAAGTACTTTTGGGATAATACCGTCACGCTATGGCTAGCAGGAAACTTGCAGAACAAACCAGCCTCGGTATTTACGGCGACGGGATCCATGCATGGCGGTCAAGAAACGACTTTACTGACCATGATGTTGCCATTGATGCACCACGGTATGATTATCGTGGGTGTGCCCTATGCAGAGCCAGCGCTCAATCGTACCCATCGTGGCGGTACGCCTTATGGTGCCAGTCACGTCAGCGGGGCGTCTCATGATCAGCCAATATCTTCTGACGAGCGTGAGCTAGGGATTGCTCAAGGTCGTCGTTTGGCAATTACGGCCACTGCATTAGCGCAAGCAAACTGGGGTCGTTAAGTTAAGCAACTTTTATAAAGCTGCTACCTAACATTGTCTAGGTCTTAAAATCTACGATTGAATGCTTATAACCACTTGATTATAAGCAAGTGGTCATAACCAAGTGCTAATTATCAACGTTCATCAGTATATTATTCATTCAGGAAATTAAAATATCTAATGGCCACAAACCGCTCCAATAGTAAGCTCCCTAAAGCTATCAAGCCGATTGCACCTATTGCGCAGCGCTTGATGGTTACTTGGTTGATTTGGCTAGTGTATAGACTGCTTGGACTACCTATTTTTATCAATATCTTTAACCTAAGTAGCCCTGATATCGTTGGCGGTATTGCTTGGCAGGCATTATGGCTAGTCCCAGCATTTATTTTGACACCATGGATATTACGTGGACGCTCACCTTATGCATTATTGATAAGCAGTATGTTTACCCTGGTATATTTGGGCGCAAGTGGTGTGGTGCTGTTTACTCGTATATATGGCAGTAGCTGGGCCGAAATAGCCGTATATTTAACGGATTTCTTACTATTACTTGCCATCAACGTTTGGTTGTTTATTTTGCTCAAACGCCTGCCTTCGATGAACAACGTGGTCAAACAGCCTCGCCGTTAAATAGTTGAACGAATAGCTTAACCAATCTGTTTCTTATCAAGTCATACCTATATTTTAATAGCATAAAAAAGCGGCGCTCCATTTAGGGTGCCGCTTTTTTGTTTAATAGTACTGCTAAAAACAATTGGATTAATTAATCTTGGTCAATTCTAGATCCATTTTCTTACCATCGTTAATTTGACTGACTTTCACTGGTAGATAGTCTAAGCTCGGCGCCAACCAAAAACTGGTAGAGCGGCTTTCGTCATCATGGACGCGGTCAACACGTACGGTATCAAAAGTGCCCGCTGGTACGGTGATTTTAGTGCTGCCAGACTTTTTGAACGGGGTCTTTTCAATCTTGTCTTTTTTCGCCATGTAGTAATTACCGGAGAACTTACCGTTGAGTAGATCCTGACGAATTTGCACCTCAAGGCTCAAATCATCAAAGGCTTGCTGCGACATAGTCATAGTCGTCGACTTACCCTTATAGTTACTGATAACTATCTTACTACTTGGATTAAAGTCAAGTTTGAGGGTACGGCCAATGCCCAATAGTTTATACGTCGTACTGGCTTGGGTCGGACTGACATTATTGCCATTGATGGTAAAGGTGCTGTTTTGTGAGGCACTCGCCACGCCTGCTACTCGAGCACTGACATTGTATTTCCAAGTATTACCAGATTTGCTGAGTGCACGAGTCGCAGTTCCTTTGTATTTATCCTCAACGGTAAAGCTATAATTGGCCGTCGATGGCTGAACGGTCTTTGCGCTAGCAATGGTAGGTGCGGTCATACTAAGAGCTCCAACGGTAGAAATACTGATACCTGTGATTAAGGCAGATAAAAATTTAGACGGACTGCGAGTTGCGTTGTTAGAACTGTCATTCGATAACGTTTTATTCAGGGACAAAAAACTCATAAACACCTCTTAGTTAATATAATACGGATATAGCCGCTTTTATCGATCGTTCTTATTATGTTGATAAGGCTTATAATGGCCATACTTTGTTACATTTTCAAGAGTGACGGCAGATGAGCATGTGTAGTGCTTGTAGCCAATATTGCTACAATGACTGATGCGATGATTAATAGTAACTTGCTGTAAAGTCAGCAATAAGCGATAAATAAAAAACAGATGCCGTATTAGAAGTCGATTAGATATTGAGGCTCATTTGACGCCGTTAAATATCGCCGTCAATGCATACCATCCTTTATCAGGCTGTGATCCAACCTATGCTCTCTAGTCAGTTTATTCACGTCCCATTTTTTAAAAGTTAGCAAACAGTCTTTAGCAGATTCGATTGGATGATATAAAACACTGAATACGGCACTTCTATCAGAATAATCTTGTAAATTTTTGGGCTTTACACTTGAAGCCAGTCCCTCTTGCCCCCACTTTTTGTTACAAGCTCAAAGCGTATCTTTGAATGGTTACTATTAAATGGTAGCGCTTATAGATACTGGTATTGAGACTATTAATTCAAATAAACCCTTAATTCAAACAACCCATTTTTGGAGTCATATCGATGAACATTCGTCCTTTACATGACCGTATTGTCGTCCGCCGTATAGAAGAAGAAACAAAAACTGCTGGTGGTATCTTGCTTCCTGGTTCAGCTCAAGAAAAGCCATCACAAGGTGAAGTACTAGCTACGGGTAACGGTCAGATTCGTGACAACGGCGAAACCCGCGCGTTAGACGTAAAAGCTGGCGACAAAGTATTGTTCGGTCAATATGCTGGTCAAACTGTCAAGGTTGACGGCGAAGAACTATTGATTATGAAAGAATCTGACGTATTGGGTGTGCTAGAAGGCTAGTCCTTTTGAGTATATTTCTATACTCAGCACATTTTGATAACAGTCTTTGATAACAGCTTTTGATAAGCAAATATCAAATCATTCAATTGCATTCTCATACTTATAATAGTGGAGTAATTTAACATGGCAAAAGACGTAAAATTCGGCATAGATGCCCGTAAACAAATGATGGACGGCGTAAACGTTCTAGCAAACGCAGTACGTGTCACCCTAGGCCCTAAAGGTCGTAACGTTGTTATTGATAAATCATTTGGCGCGCCTACCATCACTAAAGATGGTGTATCGGTTGCCAAAGAAATCGAGCTTGAAAACAAATTTGAAAACATGGGTGCACAGTTGGTCCGTGAAGTGGCTAGCCGCACAAATGATGTCGCTGGTGATGGTACGACTACTGCAACTGTATTGGCTCAGTCAATCTTGCAAGAAGGCATGAAGTCAGTGGCTGCTGGCATGAACCCAATGGATCTTAAACGCGGTATCGATAAAGCGGTACGTGCTGCTGTTGAGCAAATCCATTTGTTATCAACGCCAGCTGATGATTCAAAAGCGATTGCCCAAGTTGGTTCTATCTCTGCTAACTCAGACACCAAAATCGGTGAGTTGATTGCTCAAGCGATGGAAAGAGTTGGTAAGCAAGGCGTTATTACGGTTGAAGAAGGTTCAAGCTTCGAAGATACCCTAGAAGTAGTAGAAGGTATGCAGTTTGACCGTGGTTATATCAGCCCGTACTTTGCTAACAAGCAAGACAGCCTAACTGCTGAATTTGAAAACCCATATATCTTATTGGTTGACAAAAAAATCAGCAACATCCGCGAAATCGTGCCATTACTTGAGCAAGTCATGCAGCAAAGCAAACCATTGCTAATCATCGCTGAAGACGTAGAAAACGAAGCATTGGCAACATTGGTTGTAAATAACATGCGTGGCGGCTTAAAAACTTGTGCCGTTAAAGCACCAGGTTTTGGCGATCGTCGTAAAGCAATGTTAGAAGATATCGCAACCCTAACTGGTGGTACAGTGATCTCTGAAGAGATTGGTCTGAGCTTAGAGACTGCTACTCTAGAGCAACTGGGTACGGCTAAGAAAGTCACTGTTGGTAAAGAAAACACGGTAATCGTTGATGGCGCTGGCAACAAAGCTGACATCGAAAACCGTGTTGAGTCTATCAACCGTCAAATCGAAGAGTCTACTTCTGACTACGACAAAGAAAAGCTACAAGAGCGTGTTGCAAAACTTGCTGGCGGCGTAGCAGTTATCAAAGTTGGCGCAGCGACCGAAACTGAAATGAAAGAGAAGAAAGACCGTGTTGACGATGCGCTACATGCGACTCGTGCAGCGGTTGAAGAAGGTGTTGTACCTGGTGGCGGTGTTGCGCTAGTACGTGCGATGAACGCATTGTCTGAACTAACAGGCGATAACGACGATCAAAACGCGGGTATCAATATCCTACGCCGCGCAATGGAAGCCCCATTACGTCAAATCGTAACCAACGCAGGTGAAGAAGCGTCAGTTGTGGTAAATGAAGTGAAAAGCGGTAGCGGTAACTATGGTTACAATGCTGCTTCTGGTGAATATGGCGATATGCTAGAGATGGGTATCCTTGATCCAGCTAAAGTAGCACGTTCAGCACTAGAAAACGCTGCATCTGTTGCAGGCCTAATGCTCACCACCGAAGTCATGATTACTGATTTGCCACAAGGTGATGACGGTATGGCTGGCATGGGCGGCGGCGCTGGAATGGGCGGTATGGGTGGAATGGGCGGCATGATGTAATTTTACTTCTACTGCAAAGTGATTTCTCTTTGTCGGATATGCTCAATGTACGATAGGTACTATTTTCGCTTATCTTCCTCGACAAATCACTGTTAGTAAGAAGTATGACCAACGTCATAAAGTTTGTTTAACCACTAAAGCTCTGCTATCGAAAGATAGCAGGGCTTTTTTGTATCTAATCTCTAAGGATTTCAATACTCACGGTGCAAGTGAGATCAAAGAAGTCGACCTCATATTACCAAAGGCATTGAATATATAAAGTTTTTTTTATATGGTATTATTTGAATGTATTCAATGGACTGATACTTTATCAAAGGAAAATTGAGCACCTGCTATGGCTGAACAGCCACAAACTCTTGCGCAATTCAAGGTGATGATGATGAAAAAAATTAGGCTTGGGATTCTCGTCGAAGAGGAAACGTTGGCATGGTATAAGTTCAGACCATTAAAATCTCTCGTCGATGAAGGCAAGGTTGAGGTTTGTATTGCTGTACAACGAGATAAAAAACAAGCATCTAACCTATCTCGATTATCCAAAGTCATCCCTTCCATCAATCAAAAGCTATTTTCTTTGCTTTCTCGAAATAAGAGTAGTACCAAGCGTTACTCTATTCATGACTTGGTGGCTGATGGTGATATGCCTGTCATAACATCAGTGGCACATCAGGATAAGATTTATGATGAGATTGAGGATTCAGTAATTGAGAAGCTTGAAGCTGCCAATCTAGATTATCTCGTAAAATTCGGCTTTCGAACCTTGGCAGGAAGGATTTTGAGTGTTTCAAAAAAAGGTATTCTTTTATTTCGTTATGGCGATGAAACCACACAAAGAAATGGATCTGTATTGTACTGGCAGTTTGCCGAACAATGGGAAAATAGCGTAGTCACGCTACACTTGTTAAATGAGCATCTTAATGTAGATAAAGTGGTTGGGAGAGGTTACGGCTCTTTATTTTATTGGGACTATAATTTAACCGAGCATAAAATAAATGGCGTCGCTGCATCCATACTATATTGGTATTTTCATAAAAATAAAATCGGTGTTGAACGTGCAGATTTTACCCATTCAATCAATGACTGCCCAAGCTATGAGGCGGTGCAACAGCGAACAGCCGTAAAGCATTTGGCGAGTTTCTTGAAAAACTATACGATAAAAACGTTCTACAAGAGCTTTTATCTGAATCAGTGGAGCATATTTATTGGTCACATTGATCAATCGATACAGACCTATACAGAAATACTGCCTGAAAAAGGATGTTTTTGGGCTGACCCTTTTTACATTGAACACGACTCAAAGCGCTACATATTTTTTGAGAGCTTAAATTACAAAGAAAATATCGGCCGTATAGAGTGGGTGGAGCTCAACGAGAGCTATCAAGTGATTAACTCGGGGCCCGTAGACTTAGGTATTCGCTCTCATCTAAGTTTTCCTAATGTATTCAAGCATGACAATACTATATACATGATTCCAGAAGCCGCAGAGACCAAGTGTATTAACCTATTTAAAGCAAAAGAGTTTCCTCAGAAGTGGGAAAAGGTCAATGAATTGGTTTCAGGAGTCTCTGCAGCAGATAGTGCCGTTATCGAACACGATGGACTGTGGTATCTGTTTACGACGCATGGTTCGATTTCAACGCTTACCATGGATTTAGAGTTGCATATTTATACATCTGATACATTGGAGTCCGACGACTGGACAATTCATCCCTGTTCACCTTTGAAGATTGATGTGCGTGGATCACGATTAGCCGGGGCATTATTTCGAAAAAATGGCCAGCTGTTTCGTACGGCTCAGGATGGCACCATCAGATATGGCCGCAGAGTTGCTTTATATCTGGTAGAAGAGTTGACGCCGACCTCCTATCAAGAAACCTTTGTACGTTATATCGAACCCAACTGGGAGGCTGATATTGATCGCCTCCACACCTATAATGTCTATGATCAGACGGTCGTCTTAGATGTCTCAAGAGATGAATTACGCTTTAGAGTCTAAAGCATGTATTCAGCTCACTCGCTAGCCATCTCAATGGTCTAAGAATGGCTAAATCTTGCCAAACATCGTCAAATAGTTCTTTAATACCCCGAGATTAGATGCAATTGCTGTTTGATAATAGGGAGCGTAATACTAGTGAAAATAGAGGTTGAACTCTCTTTGTAGTGATTTCACTCTATGACTGATTTTTTATAAACCATCATTTATGAATAACTTACTCTATATACATAAAATAAATCCCTGATATATTTTAGACTATCAGGGTTTTATCATCAGAGGTTAATCATAGTTATTACTACTACTGATTCACAGCATCCCGTCGGAACGTCCACGTCTTATCATCAGATGCTTCTTCACAGTAGTAGTATCCTGCCAAATCAAACTGCTTTAGCTGCTCAGCATTGGTCAGCTTGTTATCTGCGGCATACTTGACCATCAAGCCTCGTGCTTTTTTGGCATAGAAGCTAATCACTTTATATTGACCATTCTTCTCGTCTTCAAATCGTGGCGTGATAATATCAGCCTTTAGGGCTTTCTTTTTTACAGATTTAAAATACTCATTAGAAGCTAGATTAATCAATGTTTTATCGTCGCTATCAGCCATTCGTACATTGATAACCTCAGTCACTTCCTCGCCCCAAAACTCATATAAGTTATTACCGCGCTCATTATTTAGTTTGGTGCCCATCTCTAATCGATAAGGCTGGATAAGATCCAGTGGTTTTAATACACCATACAGCCCAGACAATATCCCTAAGTGTTCATTGACGTAGACAGCCGTGTCCTTATCCATATGATACATATCAAGCCCAGTATAAACGTCACCATCGAACAAATACCCTGCAGGTTTTGCTATATTGCCAGAGATGTCATCAGTAAATGGCTGATCCTGACTCCAATGCCATTGCTGATTGCGTGTGGCATTTAACTGGGCGAGATCATCGGATATGCTCATCAGTTCCTGTAAATCGAGGGGCTCTTTTGACTTAAGTATTTTCATCAATGACTGTGAGTGTTCGATAAGTTCAGGCTGACTGTAATAATTTCCCAGATTTACAGCTATGGCATCGGTTTCATTCAAAGATTTGGCAGGAGAAAGTAAAAAATACATCATGCTTCCTTATTATAGGGTGTCAATAATCAGGTTATGAGAGTGTCAAGTACGCTTATTATACGGCAGTCACGGATTTAACTTGGTCTATTACTAGATATTTTATCTGTCTTGGCAAGATATTTTTGGTTTTTGTATGTTTGAAATGCTAAGTAATTGATGGCTTTAGGCCTTGATGTATAAGGCTTTATGATTGTTTAAAAAGATAAAAGGCTTTAATATAACAACAAAAGTTATGCTATTGGTGTAAATACCAAAATTTTTATATTACTTGGTGGTCACCATTAGGCAATGAAAATTACAAGACGATATCTCTATAATAAAAAGGCATGATGGTAAATTAGCCATCATTTATTAAATTGATAAGCTTTAGTCGTCATTTTGTATTGAGCATGACCAAAGGTTTTTTGTCCCCTGTGCTTTTTAGAGGTGCGTTGAGGGTATTAAAGGTATTTATTTGACATAAGTAAGGAGACGGTATGAAAATCGGTGTAATCAGTGCAGATAGCGCGAGCGAGAGCCGTGTCGCACTAACCCCAGACGCAGTAAAGAAACTGCGTAAGCTTGGGTTTGAAGTGGTCATTCAGTCAGGCGCAGGTCAAGCAGCATACTACGCTGATGAGTTGTATCAAGCTGCTGGTGCCGACATTGCCAGTAGCAGCACCGAGGTCATTACCCAGTCTCAGATTATTACCACCGTCAATGACCTACCAGCTGAAGCCCTTAATGGCTTGTCATCTGGTCAGATTGTCATTGGCATGCTGGATCCTTATCGTAACACTCAGCTTGACACTTATGCAGCCAAAGGCGCCACTGCCTTTGCCATGGAGTTATTACCACGCACCTTGTCACGCGCACAGAATATGGACGTACTGTCATCGCAGGCCAACCTTGCGGGTTATAAAGCAGTACTGCTGGCGGCCAATGAGTATTCGCGTCCTTTCCCAATGTTTATGACCTCAGCCGGTACCGTTAAGCCCGCTAAAGTGGTCATTTTAGGTGTTGGCGTTGCAGGTTTGCAAGCGATTGCAACCGCCAAGCGTTTGGGTGCTGTCGTTGAAGCCAGTGATTTACGTCCGACGGCTCGCGAGCAAGTGGAGTCACTCGGTGGTAAATGGCTGGATGTCCCGATGAGTGCAGAGGAGGCTGAAACAGCTAAGTCTACCGGTGGTTATGCGTGGACGCCATCAGAGCAATATGTCAAAGATCAAGCCGCTGTCGTGGACAAAGCGCTCAGCAACGCGGATATCGTCATTACCACGGCGCAGATTCCTGGTCGTAATGCTCCGCGGTTGGTACATGGCGCAACCCTCGCCAAAATGAAAGCAGGTTCAGTATTGATCGATATGGCGGCTGGTACCGGTGGTAACGTCGAAGGCAGCGTTCCCGACCAAACCATTACCACGGACAACGGCGTACGTATCGTTGGTGCTGCCAATATCCCTTCACAGCTTGCCGCACAGTCTTCAGATTTGTATGCCAACAACTTGGTTAACTTTATCACAACCTTAATTGCGCCTGCTGGCGATGACGCTTCAGCACCTAACTTAGCACTTAACGTAGACATGGAAGACGAGATTCAGGGCGCACTGGCAGTGACACATGACAGTCAAGTACGACTGGCCAAACGCTAGTTTGACGGTCTACCACGACATACTTTGTCACCACACATTTGCCAGACATGAATAAATTTTAGGAGGATTAGATGATTGCTACTATTTTAGCGTCAGCACCCGCCGGTGCCGCCATGGCCAGTACGCCATTTGTCGCGATTTTTACCGTATTCGTACTCGCTATTTTTGTCGGATACTACGTCGTTTGGGGCGTGACGCCTGCATTACATACACCATTGATGGCCGTCACCAATGCACTATCAAGTATTGTCATCGTCGGTGCCATGCTACAGACCGTCACCATTGATGGTTCTATCTTTACACCGACCAGTATCCTTGGTGCTTTTGCGGTATTTTTAGCCAGTATCAATATCTTCGGTGGTTTTGCCGTGACCGAGCGTATGCTTGCGATGTTTAAACCAAAAGTAAAAAAAGCACCAGTAGCAACAACTGATGTTGGAGGTGACGCATGAACGACTTCNCGATATCCGTACTCGATTTTTATCAGCCGTATATCAAAAAAGATGGTGACGAAAAGCACTACTTATCAGCCTCTCGTATTTTTACTATCACTTGGGCAATATTTATTATTCCTATTGCATTCGCATTTATTGACAGTAAGGGGTCTATCTTAGAGACATTTACAGAAGTCTCTTCATATTTCGTTGGTGCACAATTGGCTATTTTTGGCTTAGGTTTCTTTTCGAAACACACCACAGAGCGAGGTCTCATTATTGGTGTAATTGTTGGTTTTATCGGTGTGTACGTGTTTGCAGCAGGTATCCCGTTTACCGATTGGACACCACCAGCTATCGCATGGCCTTGGTTTGTCGTCATCGGCGGCGCGATTAACATTGTTGTGTCAATCGTTGCAAGCTTGATACTTGATGGTAAGCAAAAAAATTGGCATGTACAAACGGTCAAAGGTCAGCAGTTAAAATTCGCAGCTGAAGGTCTACCTGAGAAAGTTGATGGCTGGTATGTTGTCCCTGGTAAGGTTGATAAAATAGTGTGGTTATTACCCATATTATTCATCTTCATCATGTTATTCCTAGCATATTTCAGTACGTTAGGCTAAAGCTTGTTGCTAATTGAGTGACGAAAACGGAAGAATAATCACTAGACGTAAGGAGACGGTATGAAAATCGGTGTAATCAGTGCAGATATCACGAGCGAGAGCCGTGTCGCACTAACCCCAGATGCGGTAAAGAAACTGCGTAAGCTTGGGTTTGACGTGGTTATTCAGTCAGGCGCAGGTCAAGCAGCGTACTACGCTGATGAGTTGTATCAAGCTGCTGGTGCCGACATTGCCAGTAGCAGCACCGAGGTCATTACCCAGTCTCAGATTATTACCACCGTCAATGACCTACCAGCTGAAGCCATTGATGGCTTGTCATCTGGTCAGATTGTCATTGGCATGCTGGATCCTTATCGCAATACTCAGCTTGACACTTATGCGGCCAAAGGTGCCACGGCCTTTGCCATGGAGCTACTGCCTCGCACCTTGTCACGCGCACAGAATATGGATGTTTTGTCATCACAGGCTAACCTTGCAGGTTATAAAGCAGTATTGCTAGCAGCTAATGAATACTCACGTCCATTTCCAATGTTTATGACCTCAGCTGGTACAGTGAAGCCAGCCAAGGTCGTTATCCTAGGTGTTGGCGTTGCAGGTTTGCAAGCCATTGCAACCGCCAAACGTTTGGGGGCCGTCGTTGAAGCCAGTGACCTACGTCCAACGGCTCGCGAGCAAGTAGAGTCACTCGGTGGTAAATGGCTAGATGTGCCGATGAGTGCAGAGGAGGCTGAGACTGCTAAGTCTACCGGTGGTTATGCTTGGACGCCATCAGAGCAATATGTCAAAGATCAAGCAGCTGTCGTGGATAAAGCGCTCAGCAATGCGGATATCGTCATTACCACGGCACAGATTCCTGGTCGTAATGCCCCGCGTCTAGTGCACGGTGCAACCCTCGCTAAAATGAAAGCAGGTTCAGTATTGATCGATATGGCAGCTGGTACCGGTGGCAACGTCGAAGGCAGCTTGCCTGACCAAACCATCACCACGGACAATGGTGTACGTATCGTTGGTGCTGCCAATATCCCTTCACAGCTTGCCGCCCAGTCTTCAGATTTGTATGCCAATAACTTGGTTAACTTTATCACGACCTTAATTGCCCCTGCTGGCGATGACGCTTCAGCACCTAACTTAGCACTTAACGTAGACATGGAAGACGAGATTCAGGGCGCACTGGCAGTGACACATGACAATCAGGTACGACTGGCCAAACGCTAGTTTGATGGTCTACCACGACAAACTTTGTCACCACATATTTGCCAGACATGAATAAATTTTAGGAGGATTAGATGATTGCCACTATTTTAGCGTCAGCACCCGCCGGTGCCGCCATGGCCAGTACGCCATTTGTCGCGATTTTTACCGTATTTGTACTTGCTATCTTTGTTGGATACTACGTCGTTTGGGGCGTTACGCCTGCATTACACACGCCATTGATGGCCGTCACCAACGCACTATCAAGTATCGTCATCGTTGGTGCCATGCTACAGACCGTCACCATTGATGGTTCTATCTTTACACCAACCAGTATACTTGGCGCTTTCGCCGTATTTTTAGCCAGTATCAATATCTTCGGTGGTTTTGCCGTGACCGAGCGTATGCTTGCGATGTTCAAACCGAAAGTAAAAAAAGCACCAGTAGCAACCACTGATGTTGGAGGTGACGCATGAACGACTTTTCAGCAATGATTGCGGCAAATGCGGATTGGTTCTACCTAGTCGGCGCGATTCTTTTCGTTTTAACCTTACGTGGTTTATCCAGCCCAAAGACGGCTATTCGTGGTAACCGCTTCGGCATGGTAGCGATGGCAATTGCTGTCGTCACGACCTTCTTCTTAGCAGAAGGCCCTGTTCTTTGGTTGATCATCGGTGCGATGATTTTAGGTGCCCTCGTTGGTATGTGGAAGGCAAAAACGGTCGCAATGACCCAAATGCCCGAAACAGTCGCTTTGATGCATTCATTCGTCGGTTTAGCTGCAGTCGCGATTGCACTTGCGACGGTATTACACACTGAGCAACAGCATGGTGCTGTTGCCCGTGTAGAGCTATTTATCGGTTGTTTCATCGGTGCGATTACGTTCTCAGCATCCGTCTTTGCCTTTGGTAAATTGGCAGCAAAAAGCTGGGCTAAAACGTTGGTCGGCGGCTGGGTAAAACCTGTCCAAGCGTTATTGTTCATTGCGATGATTGGTTTTGGTGGCGTGTATTTCGTCACTGACTCATTACCAGCATTTTATGCGATGGCTGTGATTGCGGTTATCTTTGGTTGGATGTGGATTGCTCCAATCGGTGGCGGTGATATGCCAGTGGTTGTCTCACTATTAAACTCGTTCTCTGGTTGGGCGGCAGCAGGCATTGGTTTCACCCTTGGCAACTCAATGCTGATTATTGCAGGTTCGCTCGTTGGTTCATCCGGTGCGATTTTGTCTTACATCATGTGTAAAGCCATGAACCGCTCATTACTTAACGT
>NZ_JADYWX010000006.1:0-171742 GCF_015864565.1 Psychrobacter sp. SWN149 | reverse complement strand
CGTCCAGTAACTGATATATAGGGTATCTCTCTTGCTGTTTAGTCTCAATCCCTTACGGTTTAAGCTATCTAGCGAGCCGACTATCTTATCATAATGATTTGATTTGTCAAGCTTTTTTATAAATTGTCTCAACTCGGTAATCTAAGTAATAAGTTTGTTAACTTACTGCCTAGCTTCCTTTGCTGTGGGGCGTATTGTATAGAGTTTAAAAGCTGTGTCAACTGCTTAATCAAAGGTTTATTAATTAGTTTGATCGCCTATATAATATTACATTAGTTTCAATGGGTTAGGATAAATTTATCTATTCAGAATTTTAGATATTGCTGCTAAAGCTCTTATGCCTTTCTACTTCTTTAGAAAATCGCTTCTACTTTACCAATAATATATGATTGAAATCTCACTGATATACCAATACTGCTACGCCACTCTTTTCTATATAACTGCTTATAACTTACCCATTTTTTTAAAGAATGCTTTATAGGCTGCAACCTTCTTATCCAACGATAACGGATAAGCACGTGAGGTTGAAGGCAGTCTATATAAAGTTAAGTTATTCACATCTGCTTCTTTATCACTTGCGCTTTGCCACTTATATGGATAGTTCATACTATCATTGGTTTTTGGGTACTTTGATTTGGCAATTGGCTCATCTAATAACCCAAGTAATACCTCGGTCGCCTTGCCTCCTGTGGTAAATAATGTCTTTACCTTTGGCACTTGTAGCAATGTATTGTCTAAATCAACAGGTGTAACAACGGTTAAATTTTTATCAGAGGCGTTACCTGTCTCACGGATGGCTTGCTTGACGGTTGGACAAGACGCGATACCACGTTCAAACATAAAGTCACGGATATGCTCAGGATTAAAGCGCTTTTCGTCACCTACTCTGAAATACTCAGCATCATCAAAAAACACGCGACCATATATCCGCCACATATCATTATAGAAATTGGGATAGTGAAAGCTCATGGCCCATTTATCAGCAGTCGGTGGAAAGGTGCCCATCATCATGATCGTTGCATTGGGCGGTAAGACGGGCTCAAAAGGATGGGTTTCAACCTCTACTGCTCTGTTCTCTAGTGATTTCGATTCAGTATCGATGGTTTCTTGGGTGCTTGGTGTTTTTATAGTCATGATATTCTTCATCAGAAAAGTCGTTTTTTTGGTATCATAGCAGGTCTAAACACTACTACATTTATAATCATTCTATATAGTCAAATATAGTCGGCTCAAAAGGTAATGCGACTTTAGATGTATTTTTTAATAACTTCTGTATCGCGCCTACCTATAAGCCGTACTGTACTCACGTCTATCATGTCCAAAGTGTGATAGATGCATTTGGCTACCCTAAGCATTAACTTTACTATTGATGCGCTAAATATAGGGTGGATATGCAGTAAGTGTTTGTATCTTTTTTACTAATAGCAAGCGCAGTGACTGCGCAAGCATCAGACTAGAACCCAAGAGAATACTTATGAGTGACTTAAATAGCGGTTTAAACATTACGGTAATCGATCATCCACTAGTCCGTCACAAACTCAGTCTCATGCGCGAAAAAGACTGTAGTACTTATAAATTTCGTACACTGACCAAAGAACTTGCCCGCTTGATGGCCTATGAAGCAAGCCGCGATTTTGAAATTGAAACTTTCCCAATGGAAGGCTGGTGTGGTGAAATCACTGGTGAGCAAATCATCGGTAAGACGGCGACGATCGTACCGATTTTACGCGCAGGTATTGGCATGCTAGATGGCGTGCTCGACTTAATTCCTACTGCTAAGATTTCTGTGGTCGGTCTACAACGTGATGAAGAAACGTTGCAGCCAGTACCGTTTTTTGAGAAATTCGTGAGCCATATGGACAAACGTCCTGCTCTTATCATTGATCCAATGCTAGCCACAGGTGGCTCAATGGTCGCGACCATCGAGATGCTAAAGAAAAACGGCTGTACGAATATCAAAGCATTGGTATTGGTTGCTGCCCCTGAAGGCGTACGCTTAGTAAATGAAGCGCATCCTGACGTGACCATTTATACCGCTGCACTAGACAGCCACTTGGATGAGCATGGTTATATCATTCCAGGTCTGGGTGATGCGGGTGATAAAATCTTTGGTAAGCAATTATCAAATAGATAAGTCGCATAGGGTAAATAAAGCCGTCATCAAAATTATGGCAAAACCAGACAACATCACTGATAAGGACACACAATGAACGTATTGATTACTGGCGCAAGCGCGGGTTTTGGTAAAGCATTAGCAGAGCGTTTGGTTGCTAATGGTCATCAAGTAATCGGCTGTGCCAGACGCCTTGATAAACTGACTGCTTTGGCAGAGACTTTAGGTGAGGCTTTTTTACCCGTGGTTATGGATGTGAGTGATACGGCTTCTATTCCACAAATCATTGCTGACTTGCCTGATGATTTTAAGCAAATCGATGTCTTGGTCAATAATGCAGGATTGGCACTCGGTGCAGAGCCTGCTCACAAAGCCAGTCTTGATGATTGGATGCGCATGACTGATACCAATATTAAAGGCTTGATGGCGTTGACTCATGCGGTCTTGCCAGCGATGGTGGCTCGTGATAGCGGTTATATCATCAATGTGGGTTCGATTGCTGGTAGCTGGCCTTATTTCGGTGGTAACGTTTACGGCGCAACTAAAGCATTTGTAAAACAGTTCAGCTTAAACTTGCGAGCTGACTTAATTGGCACGCAAGTGCGTGTGACCAACCTTGAGCCTGGTAATGTGGCTGGCACTGAGTTTTCAAACGTGCGCTATCATGGCGATGATGACAAAGCTGCCAAGGTTTATGATGGTTTTAAAACCATGACAGGTGAAGATATCGGTGATATTTTATTATGGCTAATCGAATCACCTGCTCATATTAACGTCAACCGTTTAGAAGTCATGCCAGTCGCCCAGACCTATAATGGGCTGACGATTGCCAAGCAAGGTTAATATTAACTGCTCGGCTAGTTATAGTATCAATGTTGTTTATCGATGTATCATTTATCAACACCAAAACTGTTAGCGTATCTCATAAGATCGAAGCAATATAGAGAACTCTATATTGCTTTTTTTTATGTCTTCAATAACTTGCTCATTGACCAAACGTAAATCCTGAAAGTCCAAAATCAGCACTTCATTACGAAGACGTTCGCTAGTACGTTTATTATGACGTATCGCAAATCCTAAAACTTGCTTACCAGTGATGGCTATCTGATTAACGATTAACTTTGAATTATTCACGGTCAGCTTCTGGGACATTATCTGGGCATTTATGATCGCAGTTGCTGGATTCACAGTAGTGGTTAGTATCTTTATTTGTCGCACACTTTTGGGCATGTCTCCTGCAAAAAACAATACCTGATTGAGTGGTAAATACTGCGTATGGCGCATCAACTCTTGACGAAATATTGCAGGCATATCTGTGTTAAAACTGTCTTCTGTCTGCTGATAAAACGCAATAAAGTTACGATGAAGATAACGCCCGAACACTGTGGTATTAATCCACTCTTGATAGACCTCATTCGCCACGAGTTGCTTAGCAAAATCATTGGTATCTGCTGTGACATCCGTATTCAGGGTAGCTGAAAGCATCGACAGCAAAAGCGCCTGCGGACTGAGCAATATCTGCTGCTGCCACAGCTGTGGATATAGGCTGCTATCGAGTAATGGCAATGTCGATCTGCTCATGTGCGTATATCCTTATCAGCTATCGTCCGTTATCATCGGTTGTCACCTGTCACTGCGACGGCTTTTACCCTGAGTTAAATTCTGTGCTATGGTCAAATGACTGCTTTAATATAGCAGTCTTTTATTAGCGGTATAGCGAATTTTGCAACGATACATCTCGACCAATCAACCCTGATATCTTGACAACCTGATACCCCAATACCTTGACGATAAAAGCGATATCACTTTATGAAAAAAGACCTCATACCCTTTTCTACTCCTTACCAGCTAAAGACCATTACTATCCAAATAACTGATGGAATACTGCTGCCCGTCTCTGTCATTGGCAAAGGTAAACCTGTCCTCTTAATGCATGCTTTTGGTATGGATGCGAGGCAATTTTTGCCATTTATTTTACCGCTGATTCAGCACTACTGCTTTTACTTGCCGCATTTTAGAGGGTTTGGTTTGGCCAGTCATCTAGCGTTGTCAACGTTTGATTTTATTAAGCAATATGCACAAGATACCCAAGATGTATTTGAATACGTGAGCGAAGAAACCGGCATTGAGGCTTTTCCTGTTGCCGCGATATCGATGGGCGCATTGGTCATGTGGGCGTATTTTCAGCGCTTTGGCACTCAGCGCGTGAGTCGTTATCTGAATATTGACCAAGCACCGATCATTCATAATCAGCCAGACTGGCAAGGTGGCGGTGTATTTGGTGCGCGTCAAACCGAATTGTTTGCAGAATTTACACGGTTGATTGCCGACGTGGCCCCTTATATGCAAGCCGAGCAAATGGTTGACTTCCGTCACCTGCCTTATCGATTAAAAGTAAATTTATTAGACATGGAACGCTCTTTTTCTCTGCTGTCTGTCAGTAGTAAATCTTCGCAATTGTTGGTAAAAGCCCTCAGTTATCGGGCACCGCACAAAATCTCCTTAATGCAGCACGCGACATGGCAGCATAAACTGCGCTGCCTATCTGCATATGTTGCGCTGCCCTACGATTACCGCGAGGTTTTGCCAACGGTCAATATTCCGACTACCTTACTGATTGGTGGGCGTTCACAGTTATATAGTGCAGAGTGGCAACAGCGTTTGACCACTTTGTTGCCCAATGCGCACAGCATTATTTTGCCAAAGTCAGGTCATGCTGTGCCGATGGATGCACCTGTGGGATTTTACAATGTTTTAAAGCGGTTTCTGCATAGTTAGTCTTTAAAAGACTTGTTTTAGCAGACGTAAAAAAAGCGACTTTGAAAGTCGCTTTTTATTTGTTTAATGAGTTGTTATGTAAGTTCGCAGAAGATCAAAACTAACTGGCTAAATCTTTGATTAATTCAAATCGTGGTATTCCTTTACCATCTACGGTGACTGTTTCAGTAAACATAGCTAATGGGCGAACCCACACACCGTACTCACCATACAGGCAGCGGTAAACGACCAATGATTCTTCAGTCTCAGAATGCTGCGCGGTATGCAAAACTTGGTAAAGGCTGCCTTTGTAATGGCGGTAGATGCCTTGAGGGATGATTTTAGTCATAGCAAATTCCTAATATTAAAAAATGGCTGCTAATGGTCGCTTCATAAAAAAAGTCGACAATGACTGCCGACCTCGCTTTTAATCATTTTTATATGTTACTTAACCAACTGTCACTTTCGCATAAGCTTTTTTGCCTGCTTGAATCACGACCGTCTGACCTGAAGTGAGACTAAAGCCACCATCAACAACTTCGCCATCTACTCTTACCACACCGCGTTTTACCATGTCTTTGGCCGATGAGCTGTTTTTCGCAAGCCCAGATTGGTTCAGTACCTGAGTGATAAACAGTGCATCTTGACCTTCTAAATCTACCGTTACTTCTGGCAAATCGATTGGCAGCTCGCCATCGGCTAACACATTACCGGCTGACTTATGCGCATTGGCAGCCGCATCGGCATCATGGAAACGCTCAATCAACTCTTCGGCCAAGATACGTTTGATTTCTTGTGGGTTACGACCCTCTTTCATCTCCGCCAATAAACCTTCGACTTCGTCCATTGGCTTAAAGCTTAAAAATTCAAAATAGCGATGAATCAGGGTGTCTGGCATAGATAGGATTTTTTGATACATGGTGCCTGGCGCATCATAGATAGCAACATAGTTATTCAACGATTTAGACATTTTATTAACGCCGTCTAACCCTTCCAAAATCGGCACTGTGATACACACTTGCTGCTCTTGACCATAACGGCCTTGCAACGTGCGACCCATTAATAAGTTAAAGGTTTGATCGGTACCACCAAGCTCGACATCGGCTTTTAACGCGATAGAATCATAGCCTTGTACCAGTGGGTAGAGGAACTCATGGATTGAGATAGGCGTTTGCGAGGCATAGCGTTTAGAGAAATCATCACGCTCTAGCATACGCGAAACCGTTTGCTGACTGGCAAGCTGAATCATATCAGCGGCGCTCATGTCCTTGAACCATTCAGAATTAAAGACCACGCGAGTCTTTTCTTTGTCCAAGATTTTAAATACTTGCTCAGCATAAGTCGTGGCATTGGCCTTGATTTGCTCATCGGTCAATGGTGGACGCGTGCTGTTTTTACCAGACGGGTCGCCAATCTTGGCGGTATAGTCGCCGATTAAAAAGTAAATCTCATGACCCAAATCTTGGAAATGCTTGAGCTTATTAATCAGTACTGTGTGCCCCAAATGCAGATCAGGTGCGGTAGGATCAAAGCCTGCCTTGATACGCAGTGGACGGTTTAGCTTTAGCTTCGCCACTAAGTCGTCTTCGGATAGTATCTCTTGTGTGCCGCGCTGGATAAGGGCCAATTGTTCTTCTAGAGTGTAGGTTTTTTCGGTCATGGTGTTCTCTATATATCGCTTTTATTGGGATTTTTATGAGTGACGGTTATAAGCTCGACGTCTGATGACGTTTAAAAGCTCAAAAGGTTAGAAAAAATGATAGAATTTGACGGATATACTAGCGTTTTTTAAGGTAAATTGCCATGACCAACCCCGCATCGATTGCTGATACTGACCATAATACCCTTGCAGACTTGCTTATTAATAATGGTTTGAATAACAGTTCAAACGATATTGATGACTTGACCTATGATAATTCGAACTATGCCACGCTGACCGATGCCCTTGAGCAAACAGTGTTTGAGAGCTTTGATGATGGCTTATATATCGGCATGATGTCAGGTACCAGTTTGGATGGTATGGATGCTGTTCTTTGTCAATTTAATCCTGAGATAAGCGACGAAGACAATATCCAACAGCCCATGCGCTTGCTTGCGACGTACAGCCAAGATTTTCCGCCGCGACTGCGCGAGGTGTTATTGGCACTGTGTCAGCCAAACGGCATCCAAGCATTAATACCTATAGCGGATGGCCTAACAAACGAGCCAAACTGCGAATCAAGTAGCGAGCTGGATTGGTTCGGCTGGGCAAGTCGCGCGTACGCTGAGTTCGCGAGCGAAGTGGTCAATACATTATTGCAGCAATCAAATACTGATGCTGAGTCAGTACTGGCGATTGGCTGTCACGGTCAAACCGTGCGCCATCGCCCGCAGATGGGATTCACGTTGCAATTGGTCGATGCCAATATCATCGCTGAGCGTACCGGTATCAGCGTGGTCAGCGATTTCCGTCGTCGTGATATGGCAGTCGGTGGTCAAGGCGCACCACTGGTACCGGCGTTTCATCAAGCATTATTTGCAACGCCTAACCGCACCCGTGTGCTACTGAACTTGGGTGGTATTGCCAATATAACGGTCTTGCCAGCGGTAGCTGATAGCGCAGAGAATACGTCAGAAGATAAATTGCAGAATGTCGTTGGCTACGATACTGGCCCTGCCAACTTATTATTGGATGCATGGACCTCGTTGCATACTGATCATGCTTATGATGCAGGTGGCGCTTGGGCACAGTCTGGCACGATTATTGAGCCGCTATTAACTCAATTATTAGCGCATCCATTTTTTGCAAAACCTTATCCTAAAAGCACTGGCCGTGAGGACTTTAACTTAACTTGGTTGCAAGATGAATTACAGGCTTTTGAACAAGCCAATACTGACATCATTTATTCAGCGGTTGATGTACAAACGACGTTGACTGAGCTGACCGCTATCAGTGCCAGTACACAGGTCAATATGTTTACCAATACAGATAGCAATAGCTCGGTCTATGTCTGTGGCGGCGGGGCATTGAATGACTATCTGATGACACGACTGCAAGCACATCTGCCCTACTGCACCGTTGAGACCACAGAAACTTTAGGACTGGCACCGACATGGGTGGAGGCAGTGGCATTTGCTTGGTTGGCCAGACAGACATTGATGGGCGAAACGGGTAACTTGCCAGCGGTTACTGGCGCGAGTAAAGGCGTGGTATTGGGGCAAGTTTGCTTTGTCTGACCAGTTAGATTTTAGTTTACATACGTCCACCTACGTGCTTTATAATACTTTTAAAACGTCATCCTCTTAGGACCCGTAAGTACAGGATATATTTTATGAGCCAAAACAGCAGTTCACCGACTGACCAAGCGACCGATGAGGCGATCAATCCTACGGCTGCCGCATCTACGCACAAACCCCGTCAAAAGCCACCGCATTATGACCGCTCTGATGAGACACGTGTCGTGGTCACAGGCATGGGTGCCATCACACCGCTGGGCCTAGATGTCGAGAGCTCATGGTCTAAATTGCTCAATGGTGACAGTGGAATCACATCGATTTCCCACTTTGATGCTACAGGTTACCGCGCACAAATTGCAGGTGTGGTCAAAGACTTCGATGCCAAACAATATATGAATGCCAAAGACGCGCGACGCTATGATGAGTTTATTCATTATGGTATCGCAGCCTCCGCAATGGCATTAAAAAACGCCGGACTCATTGATGAAGTCAGTGCCGCAGATGCCCCTGTACAAGGCGTCGACCAAGATCGCTTTGGCATTATTTTGGGTTCAGGTATTGGTGGTATCCAAACCATCGAAAATAGCCGCGATACCCTACACGAAAAAGGCGCGAGCAAAGTCTCACCTTTTATTATCCCAGGCTCTATCGTCAATATGGCCGCAGGGTTGGTTGCAATCAAGCACACGTTAAAAGGTCCAAACCTTGCGACTTCTACGGCTTGTACCACTGCAACTCATGCCATGGGTCTTGCAGCGCGTTTGATCGCATACGGTGATGCTGATGTCATGCTAGCCGGCGGTAGTGAAAAAGGCTCAAGCCCTCTTGGCATCGCAGGGTTCAGTGCCATGCATGCACTCTCGACGCGCAATGATGAGCCGACCAAAGCCTCGCGTCCATTTGATAAAGGCCGTGACGGTTTTGTACTCGGTGACGGTGCTGGGATGGTGGTACTCGAGAGCCTTGCCCATGCCAAAGCACGCGGTGCAACCATACTGGCCGAGCTGGTCGGATTTGGGATGAGCGATGATGCCAGCCATATCACTGCGCCACCGGAAGACGGTAGCGGCGCTGCAAAAGCCATGCGCAATGCCCTAAATGATGCTGGGATCGAGCCATCAAGCGTCGGTTATGTCAACGCCCATGGTACTAGCACCCCTGCTGGCGATGTGGCTGAGTCAATTGCGATCGAAACAGTGTTTTCGCCAGTCAAAGACAGCATTTTGGTCAGCTCAACCAAATCGATGACAGGGCATCTACTGGGTGCAGCGGGCGGGGTTGAAGCTATCTTTACCGTACTTGCTCTACAGCATCAGCATGTGCCGCCGACGATCAATTTAGACGATGTCGAAGACAACTGTAATCTCGACTATGTGGCCAACCAATCACGTAAAGTCGAAAACTTGCAGTACGCGGTGTCCAATAGCTTTGGCTTTGGCGGTACCAATGGTTCCTTGGTATTTGCGCGTTGGCCGGTCAATCCATAACAGCCACCCATCTACATCGCAGCGCATTGTAATGAATGCGTTGTAACGTTGGTGTCAGATTTGCTACGTTTGTCCACTTGCAGCCCCTTATCGTACTTGCGTATGATAAGGGGTAATTTTTGGAACATTTATGGAAGATACCATGTCAAGCTACTCATTTTCCCATCAGTTTTATCAGCGCTGGACGTGTGCACCTGAGCCAGTACGCGCAGCCATTACCCAAGAGCTAAAAGACATCACCACCTTACTGCAAGCAGACACCGTATTTGAAAGCTTCACTTTTAATACGCATGATTTGGATGCCCATGTGGATGAGCTATATGATAACTATAATGCAGAGCAAGCGATCGCCAAAGCAATCACAGACAAACAAGAACAAGTCGAAGCTGAAAAACAACGATTAGAAGAAGCGCAACAGAAAGAGGCCGAAGCGGACCAACGCAAAGACGCAGCGGCTCAAAAAGAAAAAGAAGAGAATGAGCAGCGAGCGATCGAAAAAAATAATGCGGATAAAGACAGCGCCGCTACTGAGGCAGATAAAGCCAGCTCGCATAAGGGCATTGCCAATATCACCATTACTCGCAACACTGGTAAAAGTATCGAAAAGACAGCGTCTAATACAATAAGTAGCGAGAGTAACATTAGCAACAACAGCATTAGCAGTGTTAAAAATGAAAACACTGACAGCAATACCCTCAGCGAAAAAATCCATGTCCTCAGCGATGAACCTATCGAAGACATCAATAATAAAGCTGGTACAGCGATTAAGTTGGCATTAAAAGACACTCAGCTCGATGCAACGCACGAGCAGCTTATTCGTGAACTAGAAACACAGGTGGATGATTATTTAAGTGAGCAAATGATGCTGATGTCTGAAAATCTCAAGTCTTGGCTGCGTGCCGAGGTGACCCAGCATTTTAGCGAACAGAGTGACTCAACTACTAATAACGAAGCTGTTAAGAAAAATATCCACTAACAGTGATTATTTTTCAATATTAGACGTATATTTAGAAGCAGCCGCTCAGTAGTAAGCATTAAAAAGCCCCGTCAATCATTGACGGGGCTTTTTAAATTCTTTGAGCTTGGTACTAAATAGCTTTGGTACGCTCAGTCAACCACTCAAGCGCTGCGCCTTCGATGCGATCTTTTAGCTCTGCATAGACTTGGCTATGATAGTCATTCAACCAATCTCTCTCGGTTTGATCCAACAACGACGGCTCAATCAGACGCGTATCGATTGGGCAGTAAGTGATGGTCTCAAAGTTCAAGAAATTACCAAACTCGGTCTCGGTAGGATTGGCAACTGCTGTATTTACCACCAAGTTCTCGATACGAATGCCCCATTTGCCTTCGCGGTACAGGCCTGGCTCGTTGCTCGAAATCATACCGACTTTCATCGCACGCTCTTTTGGCGTGCTCGCGCTATAAGCGATAACTTGCGGGCCTTCATGTACGTTTAAGAAATAACCAACGCCGTGACCTGTACCATGACCATAATCCATTTGCGCTTGCCATAATGGAGCACGGCAAATGGCGTCAATCAATGGTGAGGCAATGCCATCAGGAAAATGAGCACGAGCAAGGGCAATATGCGCTTTCAACACAATAGTAAAGTCGCGCTTGTGCTCAGCGGTTATTTGTCCAATGCCAACCACGCGTGTAATATCCGTTGTGCCATTTTGGTACTGAGCACCTGAGTCAATCAGTAGCAATCCACCTTCGCCCTCGGCCACATCAAGGTAGCTGAATTTTTCTGGTGTGGCGCGGTAATGTGGTAGTGCACCATTTTCATTAAAGCCTGCGATGGTTGGGAAACTTGGCGAGACGTAATGCGGCTGGCGACTACGCACTTCTATCAGCATACTATCAACATCTAGCTCATTTAGACGCTCGCCTGCTGCTAGACGCTGCTCAAACGTCGTAAAGAACTCAGCCAAAGCAGCGCCATCTTGACGCATGGCTTCACGCACATGCTCGATATCTGAGTCAGCCTTCACTGATTTGAGTAGCGTACTAGGCGCCATTTGCTCAATAAAGCCAACATCATCTGCCATTTTTGAGAGCGTCCCTACTGCGACTTTGCTCGGATCTAACAATAATAAATCGTTTGGCGTCAATGCGCTCAATGCATCTTGCACAGCAGAGTAGTCAGCCACGCTAAATCCGCTGTCTTTTAGGCTAGATGCAATCTCTTCGCTGACTTTATCGCTGTCAATAAACAGTGTCGCCTTCTCAGCGTCAATCAAAATATGTGACAAGAACACAGGATTATAGTCAACATCAGCACCGCGCAAGTTGGTCAACCACGCGATATCATCTAGACTAGAGAGTAGATGATGTGTTGCGCCTGCCGCCGCCATACCTTCGCGTACGGCAGCTAACTTTGAATTAGCAGACTGGGCAAGGAATTGCTCATCGTGTACGTATAGTTTAGCAGCGGGTAGTGCTGGACGATCCATCCAAACGTCTGTCAGCACATCACGCTCGGTGATTAAGGTAATGTCATTGGCATCAAACGCATTTAATAGGCGATCTTGCTCAGCGATAGACAATACATTGCCATCGACTGCCACGCTATCCCCTTCTTGTAGATGATCGGCTAGCCAGTCGATGTGGTTTGGCTGACCTGGCGCTAACTTCTCTAACGTAATACCCGTGCCCTCTAACTGTTCGGCAGCATGTACCCAATAACGGCTGTCTGTCCACAGGCCTGCAAAGTCAGCTGTCACAACCAGCGTGCCGACAGAGCCTGTAAATCCAGATAACCACTGACGGGCTTGCCAATATTCAGGAAGATACTCAGACAGATGCGGATCGGCAGAGGGTACGATAATCGCGGTCAAATCTTGCTCAACCAACGCTTTACGCAAGTTATCGATGCGATCATGGATGATTTGTTTATTCATTAAAAGTGTCCTTATAGATTTTATAAAAATATTATAATTTGGCGATTATTTACAATCGTCTTATATGAATAGTCGTCTTGTTAGAGTGATGAATACTAATTTGGTTTTAATAAGACCTTTATTATTGGCGATTCTTCAAGCAAGCTGTCTAAATTTGCAGAATAGCTTCTGCTTATTGACAGTGGAAAATTAGCATTACATGACTGAGGTCATTGAACGCAACGTTACCGTCAACACACATCGACTGCTTATGTTGACAGTCAGCTATTATTAGATGTTTGGGCAGATAGTAAGCTTTCAATGGCTTGTGCCAAATATCTCACTAAGTAAAACAATAAGACGTGCTACCGATGATGGTAACACGTCTCGTCATACGTCACTTGTGCTGTTGTTATTCACAAATGTACACCAACCTCTCTTACGACTTGGCCAATTGTTTTTCGCGCTCGCTATCTTTTAGCATTTTGTTGATGGGTTTTGCCAGTATCAATAATAATACGGCGGTCACCACCAAGAAAATGGTCATGGTGGTAAACAGACCCGGTAACCCTTCGATTTTGTCGGCAGATACATGACCACCAAAGAAGGCGGCAACCAAGTTACCCATGGCGATAGAGGCAAAGAAAAGCCCCATCATTTGGCCTTGCATGCCCTCTGGTGCAAGCTTGGTCATAGCAGATAAACCGACTGGGCTAAGTGCTAACTCACCTAGTGTCAATAATAATAAACTACCCACCAACCATAGTGGCGATGCCAAGCCAGCACCAGGCGCTAAGATGCTTTTTGAGGCAAAAATCATCAATGCAAAGCCTGCAGCAGCCAGTAACATACCCAGTGCAAACTTCGCCATACTGCTCGGCTCAAGTCCTCGGTTACCAAGCTTGACCCAAACGATACTAATGATAGGCGCTAATATCAAAATGAATAAAGGGTTCAATGACTGGAACCAAATACTCGGTACATCAAAGCCTAAAACATTCAGATCGGTATAACGATCAGCAAATAAGTTAAAAGACGTCGGCTGCTGCTCAAAACTTGACCAAAACAGCGTCGAGCCAATGATTAAAATAAAGCAAATCAACAGGCGCAGCTTATCGGTCTTATCGAGGCGCGGTGAAATAAACATCACGGCAAAATATAGTATGACCACAGCGGCAATCAGATAAGTCATATACTCTGCAACCATCTCAGGTGCAAATGGCACAATGCCTGTCGCTACTAAAATGACTATAGCGACCAAAGTAGCAACAAATGCCATGGCCCATCGACCGATGTTTTTGTAGCGATCGTTGGCATTTTCCCAATCCGCGACGATGCCCTTAGCACGTGCATATTTTGTCAAATTCTTTTGTGCCACAAAGCGATAGATGAGTAACGACACTAGCATGCCCAAGCCGCCAACACCAAAGCCCACGTGCCACATGCCTTTTTCTTTGAATATACCCACGATCAGTGCTGCCAATAGCGCGCCGATATTGATACCCATATAGAACAAGGTGAAGCCACCATCACGGCGAGAGTCGCCTTTGGGATACAACGCACCGACCATCACTGAGATACAGGTTTTGAACAATCCTGAACCCAAGACAATACAGATCAAACCGACAAAGAACAGCGTCATACCGAACATAGCAGAAAGCGCGATACATAAGTGACCAAGCGCAATGATTATGCTGCCCCACCATAGTGCACGCTCTTGACCCAGCCAGTTATCTGCCAGCCAGCCCCCTGGTACTGCTGCTAAATACAACGAACCAGCAAAGATACCATAGATAGCAGATGCCGTGACTTCATCAAACCCAAAACCGCCACTGCTTACTGTCGCCACCATAAATAGCACCAATAGCGGGCGGATACTGTAATAAGAAAATCGCTCCCACATCTCGGTGAAAAATAAAGAGCGTAATGGCGCAGGATGTCCCATAAAGCCATTGTCTAGTGCTTGCAGTTCAGCTGCACTAGCTTCTGATTTTGATTGTGTACTCACAGCTTTATTCCTTTAAAGATTATTTTGGTAATGACCAAGCCCTCATTTATTCAGACGAGCGGTCATATAGGCGGAACATTGTTTCACTTGGGTATAATCAAGTAAAGAAAAAATTGGTCAAAAATTACACAAATACCCACAAAAAAGCCCATTCTCAAAAGTTGAAAATGGGCTTTTCTTTTTCGTCTCAGCAGCACTACTGCTTTACTTATAGCACTGTTAATAAAGACTTTATAATGCTACTAACTGAATAGTAGAGCACCATTGTATGACTGTCTAAATAACCATCATCTACATGACTACATGATAGATTACTGTGCGGCAGCTGTGTCATCAGCAGCAGTGCCAGCATCTAAATCACCATCTGCTTGCTCAGCGGTCAAATCAGCATCAGCAACGGCCGCTTGGCTCACTGTACCAGAAGCGGTGGCTGTGCCGGCTTCTGCAGTAACGACTGCACTGTCCGCATCTGCCACTGGGGTGACGGTTGCATCGGCAGCTGTATCAGGTGCAGCAGCATCCGTCTCTGCCGTTGCCACTTCCGCATCAGCTGGAGCAGTTTCTGCTGCTGCGACTGCTGCTTCATCAGCAGCGGCTAATTCTTCAGGAGTCTGAACCACAATATGCTGTCCTGCTGGACGTAAAAATGCAGAAACACCAATAAGTAAGACAATACCTAAGAACAAGGCAATGCCACCTAAAGTGAACAACAGCTCTTTTTTTGGATTATTATTGACGATACCTTCTGACATACCTTATCCACCTTGCGCAAAATATTTGAAATATCGAACTATTATATCGTAATTTGTACTGATTTGTGAAAACCCTTAAGTATTTAAAGGGTTTATTATCGACAAACTTTGCCAACTGCTTTTAGTCTGGATGGCGGTAATTTTTAAAATCACCTCGCTATCATGGGCTATCTGCATTTA
The DNA here is from genome assembly GCF_015864565.1 of Psychrobacter sp. SWN149. Lineage (NCBI taxonomy): Bacteria > Pseudomonadati > Pseudomonadota > Gammaproteobacteria > Moraxellales > Moraxellaceae > Psychrobacter > Psychrobacter sp. SWN149. The sequence continues at coordinate 156,344 of NZ_JADYWX010000006.1, read as the reverse complement.
CTGGCTCTGTATATCTGCAAAATATCCGTATTATTTGCCACTGCGTACCAGAGGGGTTGGACGCTTGCCCAGATAACTTAACATCAGCAGCAGCGCCATAATGAATAGGATAGGATAATTACCAAAGCGCATGAATGGCGTGTTGCCGACGCGTGCCTGTATATTACCGCGCAATACCGTACGCTCGAACTGCGGCGCACGCGCTACGATACGACCTTTATGGTCAATGATAGCCGTCACACCCGTATTGGTCGCACGCATAAACCAGCGACCATTCTCTAACGCGCGCATCTGTACCATTTGCAAGTGTTGCAATGGGCCTGCTGAGGTGCCAAACCAAGCATCGTTTGAGATGGTCAATAAAAAGTCCGTCCCAATCGCATTTTTGCGCGTGGTGTCCGGATAGGCGACCTCATAACAAATAGCGGCACCCAAATTGTGTCCGCGGACACGCAGTGGTGACTGCTGATCACTGCCGCGGCTATAGCTCATGATGTCTTGGCTACCTGCTAGGTTAGGCAAAATATCGAGCATGCCCTCAAACGGGATGTACTCACCAAAGGGTACCAGACGCTGCTTTTTATACAAGCCATCCGCCTGTGCACCTAGTGCCACCACACTATTATAAAATGGTGCGTACTTATCCGTACTGGCATCAAACGCCGCCTCGTCCTTATAGGGAATACCTGTCACCCATGTCGTGTCCGTTTCTTTGGCCATTTTTACCATTTCATTGATAAAGCCGACCGCTTCTGTCTGAAACATAGGAATCGATGACTCAGGCCACAGCACAATATCGCGCCCCCACTCAGTACGGGTTAGCGTGGCATAAATTTTCAAAGTTTCTATCTGATATTCAGTGAGCCATTTTAGGTCTTGCGGGATATTACCTTGAATCAAAGACACCGATAAATCAGGCGTGCCTTTTGGCTTAGTCCATTGCGGATTGATCAGCCACAATGCACTACTGATAACGAGAAATGCCATCGCTGGAATCATGTAACCGCCGCGACGACGCAGTAGCTCGACCACGCTTGCTGCTAATAATACTGCCACAAAAGAAACCGCAAAAACGCCCGCCACCGGTGCCAATGATGATAGCCAATACTGCTCAGTAAACGCATAGCCGACGAACAACCAAGGAAAACCCGTGAATAGCCACGTTTTCATCCACTCTTGGAGTATCCATAGGGCAGCAAAAGACAACGGCTGACGGCCGACCATGCGATTAAAAATCAAAGCCAAAAACCCATGGAACAAACCCATGCCAAGGCCCATCAACACAATCATAAGCAGTGCTAGCCACACAGGCGTATCGCCATAGACATGGATGGAGGTATACAACCAAAACGCACCAACGCACCAAAGCCCTGTACCATAAGCCTGTCCGATGATAAAAGCGCGACGACCTGTCATATCAGGCATCAACAACGCGTATAAAATAGCAGGAGATATCAGGGCAACGGGCCAAAACCCATAGGGCGCGAGTGCCCATATAAAGGCAGCTCCTGCCAGCAACGCCATCAGCACCGTCAATCCCATGGGCAAACCCTTAGGTTTTTCGGGGTTCAGACGTTTTTGTAAATCCACAGTAGACAGACGCATAGCAATAATCCAAAACGATATTTTTTAAAATTTCATAGGTTTATAGTTTTATATGTTCACGGATTCGCATTGAGGCAACACTCAAACGAAACCTGACTGCATCACGCTGTATGCAGCACCACAAACAAAACCCACCCATGATACCAGTCATAGCTTATCAGTGGGTAAATTTGCGTTGCCAAAACCTCATACAAAATAGCAGACAACAAAATGCAAAAAACACGACTGAGTGTCGTGTTTTTTTATGAAGCTTACGGATAGGTTTTCTTAATATAGGGTCTGCTTATTGATCAAAAGACATGTGCATTGCTATAAGAAAATCAATGACTGCCTATCAATATCTGTTTATCAGCATTGGTCTTGGTCAGCTCTAGGTTTTGGATGAATCGACCTTCGACATCAGTGATAGTGATCTGCCAGTCGTCTATCAAAACGCTCTCGCCTTCTAGATCGCCTACATAGCCGAGCGCTTGCATGACCAAACCGCCCATCGTATCGACATCGGTATCATCGAAACGACTGCCGAGCTCGTCATTACAGTCTTCTATTACGGTAGAGGCTTGAACACGCCATGTATTAGGCTTATCAGGATCCGCAACGATATTATTGATGTCACTGTCTTCATCAAAGTCATCATGCTCATCGACGATGTCACCGACGATTTCCTCTAACAAATCTTCCATAGTGACCACGCCGCCGAAATTACCAAATTCATCAACGACAATGGCCATGTGCACTTGCGTACGTTGCAATGAGCGCAGCAAGGTATCAGAGCGTGCAGTCTCACTGATATAGAGTGGCTGACGCACCAAGTCTTTTAGACGTTGACTGTCGATTCTGTCTTCTTGGTTACGCACCATATGAACCAAGATAGGGATCAGGTCTTTGGCCAATAATATGCCAATAACGGCATCATCATCTTGACTGTCAAAAACAGGGTAGCGTGAGTGCGTGGTCTCAAGAATGATGTCCATCACTTCAGCAAGGCTGGTACTTTCATGGATACCAATCACTTGCGGGCGTGGCGTCATGATTTCGCGCACTTGGGTTGCTGGTAGATCGAGTACGCCTTCTAGCATATCAACCGTATCAGGCTCTAGGAACTGGCGCGAGTCTTGTACCAGACGAATCAATTCGTCACGGGTTTCGGGAGCGGTCGATAGCCAGCGTTTTAAGCCGCGCATCGACCAACTACTCGGGCTGGGAGTGTCGTCAGACATGTGGTGTGATTTAACCTCTTTAGTGAATGGCAATTAAAATAACGTTTAAACAAACGACTGGCATATAGATGGGGATAAACATACCAAATAAAACAGGAAAAACCTCATTCAGGGACTGTCACATAGTCAATAAGCAATCAACAAGCCAGTATAAATTAGCTTCACTTTATCGCAAGGCTCCCCGACATTCAACGATAAATTCACTCAAATTGTATTGTCAGTGTGTTATAAACTTTGCTATGGTCAAAGCCTTTATTTAACAAAACAAATCTTATGTCGCTACGCTCTCTGCTTTCTCGCTTACTCTCGTCGCGCTCCCGCAGCCGTCTTGAACACAGCCGTGTCCCAAATAGCAGGCTAGAAAGCCATGACTCAGAGAACATAACATCAGATAGTGGACAGTCAAATAGCCAACAGCCAACAGCCACGTGGCGACATCGTCTTTTGCAATTCTTTATCGCAGTCACGCTAGCGCTATCAGCAATATGGTTGCTGTTGGCCATTTGGTACCAGTATGGCATACGTTCGGTGGTAACTTGGCTGGCCACTATCGCAATTGTTGGGGTATTGGCGGCGCTGGTGAGTACGCGGTGTTGGAAGGTGCTCAAAAAAATACTGCCTAGACTGCTTACTCAATCGACTTCTAACAAACAGATTGCTCATAAAGATGTCGCAACCAAACGGCTCATTGGCTTATATGCTGCTATTTGGCTGTTGGGTGTGGGGTGGTTCTTTTCTATCGAACCAAAGCAAGATCGTGATTGGATGCCTGAGGTCGATCAGCGAGTCTCTTATGAACGCGATGCGAGCAATCCTGATTTGATTACTCTGACCAATATTCGTAACTTTGATTGGCATACTGCCGAGGATGCAACCGAGCATTGGGACACTCGCACAATCGATATGTCCAAACTCTCTGGTGTCGATGTCATCAACTCTTATTGGATGGGGCCATTGATTGCCCATACTTTAGTCAGCTTTCGCTTTGAAGATGATAAACCACTTGCCTTCTCATTTGAGATTCGTAAAGAGAATGGCGAATCGTTCTCCGCGCTTGCTGGGTTTTTTAGACGCTATGAGCTGAGTCTGATTGCCGCAGAAGAACGCGATATTATCTATACACGTAGCAATGCACGCGGCGAGCAAGTTTATCTATTTCCTGTTAGCAGCTTGCAGCAACACGAGGTCAAATCACTGTTTGAGTCTTACTTGACCGCTGCCGATGAGCTAAATGCAAAGCCCGCTTGGTACAATACGTTGACGAGCAACTGTACCAATATTATTTTTTATATGGCGCGTATCGTCAGTGACGATCGTCTACCGTGGGATTATCGAATTTGGGTCTCTGGTTGGCTGCCAAACTATCTATACGCTGTCGGCATGCTGGATGCCGCGCCTGAAAAGGCAGACCTGCCTTGGTCGATGGAGACATGGTACGAGCGTACCCATATCAACCCAAAAGCAAAAGGCTTTAACAATCAAATCAATCTACAGTCTGGCATTCATAGAGATGAAAATAGCCATGAATTCTCGCAGCAGATTCGTCGAGGCATTCCTATGCCGCCACTGGCTCACTCACAAGATAGTGCGGAAGCCAAAGCCAAGTCTACAGCTCAGGCTTCTAACTAAAAATAATTTGGCATTTATACAGGATTGATGAAGGTTGGCTAAGGGTTTACCCAATTAACCACCCGATCTTCCATTTCTTCATCAGACATGCCTATTTCAGAGACGCAGCGCCCCGCCACACCGACATTAACAGCGCGCATTTGTTGTTGCGTGGCCACCGCATCTTGGGTCAGTAATAAATGCCAGCTTGGCAAGTTTTGCCCTTTATACAATCGCTTGTAAGCGCAGTGCGATGGTAGCCACATCATTTGCGGCAGGTTGTCCATGGTCAATTGAATACAGTCAGGGACGTGCTCTTGACGTGTCGCATAGTGACCACAATATCCTGTCGCACAGTCCATCAGCTGGCACGTCACATCGGTATATTCGACCAATTCTTCGTCCACATCACCATTCTCATCTTCATCGATGTATTTAATCAAGCAGCAACTACCGCAGCCATCGCACAAGGCTTCCCATTCACTATGATTTAATTCTGCCAATGGAAATCGCGACCAAAACTGCGGGCGTAGTGTCTCGACATCAGCCGTGCTATTGCTATTGCTGGCACTAGCACTGGCATCAGTACTGTCAGGAAATAGAGATACTAACGGTGATAATGATGGCGACGACTTCGCATCAGAATCATGAGCAGAATACAAGCCTGATTGATCATCACTTTTGTTTAACAAATTTATAGTCATAGCGTCGCAGTAGCATTTTGATAAAGAGCGTTACACTATTATAGCTGTTTTTGCTGATTATGGGCGTTAAGGTAGTAACAGTCAGAAAAACGAACCCTCACAACGACGAATAAATAAAACTTACAACATAAAAAAGGACAATAATATGTCAATCAAGACTTTTGAATTAATCAGTACTACCGAAAATAACGTTCAGCTCATCAGCTATGTAGCGTTACCAGAAAATGCATCAGATGAGACGCCAGTGCCAGGCATTTTAGTGGCTCCAGAATGGTGGGGCGTGGTCGATCATCCAAAATCAGTCGTTGAGCGTTTAGCAGAAGCAGGTTATGCTGCCGTTGCGATGGATGTCTATGGTGAAGGCAAGCTGACCACCGATGCGGCGCAAGCCAATATGTGGATGGAGCAAATGCTCGAAGATCAAGACATGCTCATGGCACGCTGCCGCCTAATTCTTAATGACTTCAGTGATCAACTAGCTGTGGATGGTGACAATTTAGCAGCGATTGGTTATTGCTTCGGCGGTAAAATTGTATTGGACATGGCACGCGAAGGTATGCCATTAAAAGCAGTTGCAACCTTCCATGGTAACCCATCACCAAAACAGCCAGCAGACAAAAACTTCACTGCAAAAGTGTTGGTCGCCCACGGCCGTGATGATTCAATGGTCTCAATGGATGCCATCGAAGGTCTGAAATCAGAGCTAGACGCAGCTGACGTTGATTACACTATTGATGTCTATGACAACGCCAAACATGGCTTTACCAATCCACATGCCGATGAGCGCGCTGCCAAAAACGAAGTTGATCTTGGCTACAACGAAGCCGCTGCAAAGCAGAGCTGGGAAAACATGCTTGAGTTTATGAAAGCAAACTTGGCATAAGTTGCCATAACAGAGAATCTCAAAGACTTTCTGTACAGATTCAAAGCAAGATAATAGATGAAAGAAAACAAAAGGGCTGCTTAGTATTAAGCGGCCCTTTTATTTTGTCTGGCTTTTCTATGATACAAGATAAGTATCAATGGCTCTTTATAAGAGTCGCAAGGATAGTCTTGTACTTCTGAGTAAATCGCGTCATTATCATTTTATTATATGCTGGATTGAGTAACGGTGATGTTATATCTATTGGTAACCCAATTGGGTTGGCTGGCTTTTACGATTTTGTTAATCGTTGTAGTCGGACTATACACTCGGATCAATCGGAAAATTTGGCAACTGCGCCGCGATGTGACCGACCTACAGACCAAACTTGAGCAGCAAAAAGATAGTAACCGTCACTTGGCTAACAAGAGCCCTGATACTAGTGATGAGGCTACTGAAAAGCGTATCACTAATAATGCAGCTTTCAATACAGAAGAGTCAGCAACCGCTACGTGGCCACCATTACCGCCAACGGTTCCTTCTACCTCAGACCTAACAGCAAACTTGACAGAAACGCCTGTATCCAACACTGCTGATAACACATCTTTAGATAATAAAACTTTAGACAATTCAAATTTAATCAAAAATAAAACGCCCATCACATCTATTCAACCGGATGAGCGCTCGCTACCTATCGTCACCTCGCTATTCCACTCTGTTAAAAACTGGTTTTTCGGTGGCAATTTAGTAGTGCGGGTCGGTGTATTGGTGCTTTTGGTGGGCGTCGTACTATTACTGCGCTTATTGAGTGATTATATTGAGATTCCAATTGCCTTTAAACTCATGGCGATAGGGGTCGCAGGGTTAGGATTGGCGGGATTGGGGCTGAAATTAACCGCCAAACGCTTTTCTTATGGTATTACTTTACAAGGCGCTGGCCTAGCCATTGCGTATTTGAGCACCTTTTTTGCTTATAGTGTCTATCAAATTATTCCAAGTTTACCGAGCTTTATCGGGCTTGGCATATTGTCTGCCGTCACCATTGCACTCGCCGTCCGTCAGAACGCTTTCCCTTTAGCCTTACTGTCATTATCCGGCGGTTTCTTTGCGCCGATTTTGACCAGTGATGATACTGGCAGCTTGGTAGCACTGTTCAGTTATTATCTATTATTGAACGTCACGATTGCCGTCATCGCTCATTATCGCCCATGGAAAATATTGAATTTATTCGGTGTGACAGTAACCTTTGGCTTGGCCTACTACTGGGGCATAAGTGAGAACTTAACCGCCATCATTGAGACACAGCGTTGGTCATTGGTGTTGCTGGTTGCTTTACATCTAATGTTGTATCTCTTTGTGGTGATTCGCTATGCACAACAAATCATTGCTTATAACACGCTTAATGAAAAAGATCTCAGCCATACCGATAGCGCAAATAATATAGAGCGTTTAAATGAAGGCCATGTAGGCAATAGCACGTATTTATTCCCTATTGATACTGGCTTACTGTTTTCAGTACCGCTACTGGCTTTTGGTTTATTTTCTGCTTTATTAGAGGATATTCCTCATGCCTTGACTATCGTCAGTGCGGCTTTAGGTTCGGTTTACCTTGGTTTAGGCTGGCTATTTATCCAACGTAGCCAGCGCTATGCCTTAATCACTGAAGGTATGCTGGCGTTAGGGTTTGGATTTTTAGCCTTAGTGATTCCGTTGGCACTCGATGCAGAGTGGATTGCCTTTGGCTGGTCGGTACAAGGATTGGCCTTGGCGTGGTTTGGACGACGCTCACTGCGTGCGTGGTCGGTATTATTCGGTGTGTTATTGCAGCTCATCAGTATCGGTATGTTAGTGCTTACTCTTATATTCTCTGGCAATGACTATCCGATTTTAGCCTTGAGTATTTCAGCGATTGCTTATCTAGCCACGGTATTTATCTTGCGCGCTAGCAACTCGCCAGCCATATTAAACGACCACTTAAATATAGAATTAAATGCAAACTCAGACAGTCATTTAGCACATGCTAAAGAAAAAAACACCACATCAGACTCAATCACGACATACGCTAGTGCATTGGGTATCAGTGACCAAGCCGCGCAGCAGTGGCTGACCTCAGTCAATAGCCAAAGTAAAGTGTTTGGCCTTGTTTGGCGCAGTCCTAGATTGATATGGTGTTTGACCTTGACGGCTGTGGTATGGATGCTACAAGTCCTAGTACTTGATTTGAGTCATTGGTTTGAGGTTTGGCAGCTCGATACGATGACGATTGCATTGGCTGCACTGGTGAGTCTTGCTATCTATTGGAGTATCAACCGCTATCAGCCATGGGCAGAAGCCAAACAGCTAAGTCATGGGTTGCTATTATTGTTTTATCTGATGCTCGTACTGCAATTACCACAGAAGTTTGAGCTGAATCTATTATGGTCATCAGCAGAATGGTTAGTGTTTGCCAGTTTACTCGTTGGTTGGCTCACTATTGGACAGCTGTGGTTAAAGGTCTGGCACAACGATGCCAATCTATCACGCTATGATGGTACGAGTTGGCTCGGCACTGGCATTTTAGTCATTGCGGCGGCGGCTCATTATGGTCTGCCCGCCTCTGCTGGCGTGATGGCTATTTTGATCCCAACTATTTTAATACTAGTAGGATTGTGGTGTGGTTATCGTTATGGCGACTATCGTCAGACAGACCCATCAATCAGTGAAACTTCAGCGCATGGATTGCTGTACTGGTTTGATTGGCAACAGGCATTATTAAGCTGTGCCGCTATATTTACGCCGATTGCTTTAAGTTGGGTCATCATTACCAATTGGTCTTATGATGGTGTGATTTGGGACATGTCATATTTCCCACTGTTGAATTTATATGATGTTACCTCAGGGCTAGCGCTACTCGTTGGTTTTAGCGTTTATTATCTGAATCAGCAGTATCATAATGAGCAGCCAAACCAAGAAAGCACAGTAATTAAAAATAATATCCAGAGAGTATTTACCACTCATAATTTACTGATTATTTTAGGACTTATCGGCTTTTGGTTGATATCTAGCATCCTTATCAGAACGCTTCATGCCTTTATTGACACGCCATTATGGAACAGTGCTCAGGGCGGCGCGTGGCAGAGTGAGCAAGTGCAAACTGGACTGACCATGTTGTGGACACTATTGGCACTAATCGCCACTATCATCGCTAGCCGCTACTGGCAACGTGCGCTTTGGTTCATGGGTATCGGGCTGTTGGGTGTCGTCGTCCTTAAACTGGTCTTAGTCGATCTGTCACAAACTGAGGCGATTTGGCGGGTCATATCTTTCCTTGGCGCAGGTAGTTTGATTCTGCTCATTGGCTATTTGGCACCACTACCACCCGCACAGGATGAGACAACGGACAAGATGTAATCATAACCTGATCACGACCTCACATGATGGTTAAGTGAAATTGTCCCGTGAGCAATGTGGTTCTGTAGTAAACTGAGCACCATTAGAAAGTAAACGTTGATAGTTTTACTTTTAGCATTTTTTATAAAAGGTTATGAAAGCAGATGGATAAGAGAGCAAGTATTCAGTGGTTCCCTGGGCATATGAACAAAGCCCGTAACGAAATCAAAGAAATCATGCCACAGATGGATTTGGTCATCGAGGTCATCGATGCGCGTATCCCTTATAGTAGTGAAAACCCAATGGTCGCGGCACTACGCGGCGAAAAACCTGTTATCAAAATCCTGAACAAAGCTGATCTTGCCGATCCAGAGTTGACCCAAATATGGATGGATTATCTCGAGCAGCAGAGCGGTGTCAGAGCCATTGCTTGCGATACCGAAAAAGCCAACGATGTAAAACGCATCATCGCCATCTGCAAACAACTCGTTCCTAATAAAGTCGGTACGGGTCGTCAAATCAAAGCCATGATTATGGGTATTCCAAACGTTGGCAAATCAACGTTGATTAACACCTTAGCAGGGCGCGCTGTCGCAAGAACAGGTGATGAACCTGCCGTGACCAAATCGCAGCAGCTGATTAAGCTGGACGATGATATCATGCTCTATGACACGCCTGGTATGCTATGGCCAAAGGTCGAAAATGAAAACTCTGGCTATCGTCTGGCAGCGACTGGCGGTATTCGTGATACGGCTTTTGACTTCGCGGATGTGGCCAGCTATACCGCTGAGTACTTAATGCATGCTTATCCTGAGCTGCTAAAAACCCGCTATAAAATTGAAGAACTACCAAAGACTGATTGGCAGTTTTTCGAAGTCGCTGGGCGTAATCGCGGCTGTGTACGTTCGGGCAACCAAGTCGATACGTACCGCATGTCTGAGATTCTAGTTAACGAGCTACGTAGCGCTAAAATCGGACGTATTACGCTTGAGACACCAGCTATGACGGAAGCTGAAGAAATCGTGGTCGCTCAACAGCGTATCGCAGCTGAAGAAAAGAAAAAAGCCAAAGAAGAAGAAAAACGCTTACGTCGTTTGAAAACACGGAAGAATCGTAAATAAATTTGTTTAAAAGCTCATTCAAAAAGCTACTACCTATATAAAAGCTCTTATGGGCTTTTTTTATGTCTGTATTATCTGTATAACATCAGTATCGTATATCAAAATTATAAATATAGAGAGTACTTAATGCCAGATTACAGCGTAATGAAAGAGTTAACTTTTTCTAGCAGAGATGAGTTCATACGTAAGCCTATCGCTGAAAAAATCATTAAGTTATTAGATTCAGATATTGATGTCTCACCACTTATCATCGACGGTAAATGGGGTACAGGTAAAACTGAATTTTGCTTCAAACTCAAAAACCTCATTGAAGCAGATAATCCCAATAACTATAAAGTTGGCTACGTGAACGCCTTTCAAGCTGACCACACTAACGAGCCGTTACTGACTTTAATTTCAGAGATTGTAAGCTTTTATCCTAAAAAAAGTTATCAGCGAAAAAAACTGATAAAAAATGCTGTTCCTTATTTACGCTTGGTTGGTGGTATTGGCTTAAAAGCAGGATTAGGCTTCGCTTTTGGGCGCTATGCTGCGGATATACCTGAAGAGTTTTCTAAAGGCATGGAAACCATAGAAGAAGGTTCAAAAGAGTTGATAGACCTTTCTTTAGAATCTCTCATTGAAGACCAAGCTGAGGCTGAAAGAAGTCTGAATACCCTAAAAAATGTATTAACTGATATTACAGCAGAAACTCCTGTCATTTTGTTGATTGACGAGTTAGACCGCTGCCGACCAGACTTTGCAGTAATGATGTTAGAGACCATCAAACATGTCTTCGATGTTAAAAATGTGCAGATTATCTTAATCACTAATGCGGAACAGCTGAAAGCCACTATTAAACACAGTTATGGTAGTGAAACCAACTCACACGACTACCTTTATAAATTTTTCAAATATCAAATCAATTTGCCAACCTCTATAAAAGATATCGAAGGTAGGTCTATTGAAAACAACGTTACTTACTTTAGAACCTCAGTACAAGCTAGTAAAGTCATCCCTCAAGAATTTAAAGATAACGAATTTATCTACGAGATTCCAACCTTTCTTGATGTTGGTAAGCTGTCTCTACGAAATATTGAGCAAATCGTCCGCTGTATAGAGACTCTAGTAGTATTTGAAAATATTGAGCGGAGTAAATCATTGACTATTGAACAGATTTTAGTGGTCTTTCTATCATTTGTTTATATGATGGATAAAGATTTACTAAATCAAATCGTAACAAGACATATAAATCCGACTAAATTTTCAAATTTTATCAGAGGCACTAGGTTAGATATGAGGCAACCGTATTCTAGGTCTGACATCCTTAATGACTTGTCCGTCAAAAATCTTTTCTCGATTGCATTTGATAAGTATTTTGTAAATTCTTTTCTAGACCTACCAAGTAGTACTATTGAACGACAAGAAGTGCAAAGGCATATTAAGATTAGTTTAGGCAAATATGATTATATCAGCGATATACATAATGATGAATATATTAAGCAGGTAATCAATAACCTCCTGCTATTCGACATCGTTAAGTAGTTATTTTTATTATATTATTTCAATACATTACGTCAGAGTTGGGTCGTAGAAAATACGTATATCAGGTATAATTATTTACCTTCAAAAAACCAAATATAAGAGCCTATGACCCAGCCAACTGCCAACTCTACCTCTTCTGAAACTAACTTTAGCCACTCTCCCACATCCCTAAACTCCTTCGCCCCACGCCTACTAGATTGGTTTGCCGAAAACGGTCGCCATGACTTACCTTGGCAGCAGCACCAAACTGACACGCCCAATCCTTATATCGTTTGGCTATCCGAAGTGATGCTTCAGCAAACGCAGGTGACCACTGTGCTGCCCTACTTTACACGTTTTATGGCGTCGTTTCCGACCGTGCAGGATTTGGCATCCACAGACTGGGATACCGTAGCAGAGCATTGGGCAGGGCTTGGCTACTATGCGCGCGCGCGTAATTTGCATAAAGGTGCCAAGCAGTTGGTTGAAGTAATCGATGAAACGGGCAAGTTTCCACAGACACTCGCAGGATGGGAAGCTATCTCTGGTGTTGGGCCATCGACCGCTGGCGCAATCATGGCCATGGGCTTGCACCATTATGGCGTCATCTGTGATGGTAACGTTAAACGAGTCATCACGCGTTGGGCAGCGATTGACGGTGACATTACCAAGTCTGCTACGACTAAAGAGCTGTGGGCATTGGCGGAGCGCCTGACACCGACAGAGAACTCAGGATTATTTGCGCAAGCGATGATGGATATGGGAGCGACTTTATGTACCCGTAGCAAGCCTGCCTGTCTATTATGTCCACTCAAAAAAGACTGTCTAGCCCACGCGCAAGGACGCGAAACGGATTATCCTGTCAAAGCAAAAAAACAGCCCAAGCCCAGTAAGTTCAGTAATGCCTTATTAGTTAAAGATACGAATGGCGACATTCTATGGCTACAGCGTCCTGACAATGGTATCTGGGGTGGACTGTGGAGCTTACCATTGCAGTTCGTAGAAAAAATTGAGGGTAAAGCGAGTGGCAACACTGCGAAAAAAGCAGAGGCTAGCGATAATAAAACATCGGATATGCCAAATGAAGTACGTAGTAATGAAAAAGTATATGAAGCAGAATTTACCACTGCTGAGCAGATCATCAATGAATGGCTGATAAAAAATAAATTAGTAGCAGCGCCTATCAGCAAAACCTTATTAGATGAAGCGCCTATTAAGCATTCACTGACGCACTTTCACTGGTATTTGACCCCGCAATCAGTAACTCTGAATACTAAGCAAACTGCTGAAATAACTAAAGCACTGCAAGCTGCCGATATTAATATTAACTGGTTAAATGCTGACGATGCTCAAGCAACGCTTGGATTGCCACGGGCGATGGTTAAGATTTTAGAATAATCATATAAGCTATATCTCCACATCAATCATGCTCAAACCAGCTGATTAAACAACTATCTCGCATGCCATAAAAAAAGCGATTCACTATCAATAGTGAATCGCTTTTTTTATGATTATAAGTAGCTAAAGAACTAAGACTTCGGCACGCGCAAGCGCATCAGGCCTTCTTGTTGCACCGTGGCAACCAGCTTACCATCTTGCCAAAACTGTCCGTGGTTCAGCCCTTTCGCATTGGATGTCGTGTCACTCCACATGTCGTACAACATCCATTCGTTCAAATCAAAATCACGGTGAAAATGCATTGAATGATCGATGCTCGCCGCTTGTAGACCACTGGTCATAAAGCTAACACCATGTGACATCAGTCCTGTACCTACTAAGTAAAAATCAGAAGAGAACGCTAGCAGTGCCTGCTGAATAGCCACCGGTTGATTGCCCAACTCACGGATACGTAGCCAGTTCGCCTGCTTGGGTTTCATGGGTTCTGGGCTGATAGGGTTACGGGGTTTGACCGGTTTAATCTCTACATGACGGCGCCGCATAAATCTTGATTTTAAGGCTTCTGGTACTTTGCCCACATTTTCTTCTTTTAAATCTTGCTCAGTCAGCAGATCTTCTGGTGGCGGATAGACCGGCATGTCTTCTTGATACTCAAGCCCCTCCTCCATCGGTGAAAACGACGCAATCATCGAAAATATCACTTGTTCAACAGGTGGCTTACCACGCACTTCTTTGTACTGAATCGCGGTCACTTCACGTGCAGACAGACTACGACCATCGCGCAATCGACGCACTTGGTATATGACAGGCTGGTTGATATCGCCGCCGCGCAAAAAATACCCATGCAGTGAGTGACAAGGCTTGTCTTTATCTAATGTATGCGCCGCTGCCATAATCGCTTGTGCCAGCACTTGCCCACCAAATATCCGACTGCCCACATAGTCATGGCTTTTACCCTCAAAGACATCTGGGGTAACCTCAATAAGTGCGATAGTAGCCAGCAGCTCATCGATCAGTTGCGAATTATTGGACATGACGATATGTTTCCTTATTTTTATCAAAAACGCTTGGCACCTATAATTATCAATGCCAGATAGCTGATGTGTTTGAATCTAAAATAATGTGAGATCACTTGCTAAAATATACAAGAGAGAGTTTTTAGGCCTCATCACCTAAGCGATGACACACCCTATAGCCAGACGTGCTATCGCTATAGTCAAAAAAGTCTAAAACGGGTACAAGGCCGCCGACTGCAGATTGTACAAACAGTACTTCTAGAGAGCGTAACACCGTAGCCGTTTAGTAGTTCTCTGACTAGAAATATTTATTATCAATATAAAAGGTAAACATCTTACCCAATATCGATGGCTTTGACTAGCTACTGCACACCTACTCATAAGTATTGCTTTGCAATTTCCGCTCAACAAGCGATGAGCAATCAGTGGGCAAACGTGGTCTCAATCACAAAAAAACGAGATGTCTAATAACATCTCGTTTCTATATCCATCTGAATACTTATATAGTCAAAGAAATCTAAAATTACTATAAGGCAGTCGACTGCAGATTTTACAAATAGGAAGACTAACACCGTAGCAGTTTAGTAGTTCTTTGACTATAGCATGATGCTTATGGCTTGACTGCTACCAGTACACGGATAGAGTCCGGTACGAGTGATAAGTTACCAAGCGCTTGCTCGCCTTGCGCTTTTAATTGCTCTAAGCGCTCAATCTCTTCGGGGCGTACGTTTGGATTGATGGTTTGTAGATGTTTTAGGCGTTTGATTTCACGCGACCACTGCTGGCTAAACCGTGCGCTTGCTTGCTCACCAATCTCAGCGATTTGCTGACGCGCAATCTCTTCAGCTTCATAATAACGCTGCTCAATCACATCGCCGCGCACTTTAATCACTTGGCGAGCTCTGTTTTTGTCCAAGCGCTCAATATGCGGCATGATCATCTCAGCACTGATACGAGCGGACAAATCACTGCCCTGCTCACTGATAAACACACGGATATTTTGTGTGGTCAATGTCGCTGGCAAATTCAGCAATCTTGGTGCTATTGCTTCTACGCGGAAGTTCACCTCTAACAATACCATGCCTTGCGGGACAGCAGCACTCTTAAGCATAGCTACTGTAGTATTACCAAAGGTACTGGTGCTTGCCAGCTCATAGATGGCGCGCATCAATGGATGCTCGTGAGTAATAAACTCAATGTCTTCACGTTGTAGTGCTTGATCACGCTCGAATGTTAACGTCATGCCGTCTTCGTCACCCAGTGGCAAGCCATCGATATAATCACTAATTTCAGTGCTGTCAATCGGTGCGATAACCCAAGAGCCATCACGCTGAATATTGTGATCGATATTGGCAGAGGCAAAGAAGCGCTCAATGAAATGCGGCAGTAAATTATTGCCATCAAAATCGCGCATGGCATCAGCGATACGGCCAGCGACACGCGGACGGCATGAGTTGTACTCTAGCAGACGATCACGGCCAGCTTGCAACTGTGCTTCTAGTCCCAATCGCGTTTGTAGCGCTTCATCAATGACACCTTTCAAGGTACTGCGATTGTCCGCTGTATCTGCACCTTCTAACATTGGCTTTAGGTCTTGAATATACTGCTCTTGCACGCTCTGCGCAGTTGGTGAAATCTGATTGAACATATTCAGTGCATTATGATACCACTGATACAGACGCTCTTGCGCTGTGCCTTGTACATAAGGCACATGCAGCATGATTTGTTGCGTCTGTCCGATACGATCTAGACGACCGATACGCTGCTCTAGCGTATCTGGGTTGGCAGGCAAGTCCCACAGGATCAATTGACTCGCGAACTGAAAGTTACGGCCTTCTGAACCAATCTCTGAGCATAACAATATCTGCGCGCCTTCGCTATCAGCAAAGAATGCCGCTGCTTGGTCACGCTCAAGCAAGGTCATTTGCTCAGTAAAGATAGCCGTCTTAATGCCTGCATGCAAACGCAATACGGCTTCTAAGCTCTCAACCGTCGCACCACTACGGGCAATCAGCAGTACTTTTTGATGCTTGAGCTCACCGCGTAAGATATCAATCAACCAAGAGACACGAGGATCATCTTCTAACCAGCCGCCATCCGGTTGATTCTCTTCGCCCCATAGCTGCTCACGCAGTTTACCAGTGGTCTGATAGCTGCCTACCCACGCCTCAGGCAACGGCAATGGATACGGCTGACTACTACGACCATGGAAGCCTTTGACACTCTCACGCGTGTTACGGAACAAAATACGGCCCGTACCATGACGGTCTAACAACTCATTGAGTGCATGTGTTCGCAGTTTTTCGTCATCGTTAATGGCTGATAGCTCATCAATACTGATATCAAGCAAGCTACTCAAAGCAGCGATTTGCCCTTCACTGACTGGCTTATCTTCTATCAGCACACCAGCGACAGCAGCGGTTTCAGCAAATGCTGCTTGACCATCGATAAACTCATCTAAATCATCAAAACGATCTGGATCAAGCAAGCGCAAACGCGCAAAGTGACTTTGAGCACCCAATTGTTCAGGGGTCGCCGTCAATAGCATCACGCCAGGGGTTTCTTCAGCGAAATCTGCGATTAGGTCATATTTGTCATTGCCACCTTGTGCCTCATCCCAATGCAGATGATGCGCTTCATCAACGACCAACAGATCAAATCCAGCATCCATCGCTTGATCGTACAAATCTGGATGATCAATCAGTAAGTCCATACCAGCGATGATACATTGCTCAGTGGCAAAGACGTTTTGCTCAGGATCGTGTTCTTTGATCGCAGCCGTACGTACCAAATCAAACAGCGCAAAGTTCAGGTTAAAACGACGACGCAGCTCAATCATCCACTGGTATTGCAGGCTGTCTGGCACGAGTATCAGTACGCGCTCAGCTTTACCGGTCAATAGCTGCTGATGGATAATCATGCCCGCTTCGATGGTTTTACCCAGACCTACTTCGTCAGCGAGTAAGACGCGCGGTGCGATACGTTTGCCGACTTCATGTGCGATATATAGCTGATGCTCGATGATATCGACACGCGCCCCCATCATGCCTTTTAGCGGATGACCTGCCAGCGCAGCCTGCATACGCAAGATATCTTGACGCAGCTCGTACCAATCACCGCGCTCAATACGACCAGCAAGTAAGCGTTCAAGTGGCTTAGCAAGCGTGATATTAGCAGCCAGGCGCGTCTCCATGATGCCGCGCTCATGCTCGTCGACGCCATATTTGAGCACACCCATCACTTCGTCGACGGCATTAACAACATAGCTTTTGCCATCTTGATCATAAATGCTGTCGCCTACCTTGAACACCACGCGCGATAGCGGTGCAGAGTTTTTGGCATAGACGCGCGTCTCTTCACTTTGCGGGAATAAAATATGCACACATCGATCATCGACATCGATGACCACGCCCAAGCCAAGCTCAGACTCCGTATCAGATAAATAACGTTGACCAACGGCGAATTCAGTACTGTGCAATGAAGCAATAGAGATAGTCATAAGGCGATGTCTTTTGTACTCAGATAATAAAAAATTAGATACCAATAGTGGCTTATGATAGCGATTAGGGGACTATGAATGCAGATTCTCAACGAACTTAAAAGCACTCTTAGAAAAACCAATCGCCACGCGCAGCCATTATATAACGTTAGCGGCTAGATGAGTGCGTTAAGTTGACTTTTCAAGTGGTCAATTTTGATAGATTGGGAGGCTTGCGATATGAATTTAGGCAGTATTTACTTGGCACTGTATTTTAGAGAGGTGCTGCGGGTGAATATAATCTATTCAAGTTCAAGCTAGGATCAATGTGTTGAGATAGGTCTGTGGCTGGCATCACCCTTTCACACATTCAGTGGATTACTTTTTGCTTAAAAAGACCAACGTGCTACATTAAGCCGATACTCATTCATAAGACAACTATTCGTTAGACCATCATCAATATGACAACAATAAGTAAGGACTAGCCATGCAAGCCGTTTTTTTAGATGAAGGTACGTTTTCTGAAGGTATTGACCTGCCAGCGCCAATAGGTGTCAGCGATTACATCACTTATAATGACACGCCAAAAGACACGGCTGTTATCATTGAGCGTTGCAAAGATGCTGACATTATTATCACCAATAAAGTGCAAATCGGTGCAGAAGTCATAGAGCAGCTACCGAAACTCAAGCTGATCCAACTGACTGCCACTGGTATGAATAACGTCGAGCAAGAAGCTTGCGATAAGCACGATGTTGCGCTTTTTAATGTCGCTGGTTATGCGGTCAAAAGCGTGCCCGAGCATACCTTTATGTTAATGTTAAATGCAATGCGCGCAGGTATCCATTACCATCAAAAAGTCGCTGACGGCACATGGCTGGCAAACGGCAATTTTTGCCTGCTTGATATTCCGTTGATTGATTTGGAAGATAAGACACTGGGTATCATTGGTATCGGCACGATTGGCAAACGCGTGACCGAAATCGCCCGCGCCTTTGGCATGACAGTATTATGGGCGGAGCATCAAGGTCGTGCGCCGCGCAGCGATGACTATACTGCATTTGATGACGTGCTGGCACAAGCTGATGTGCTCAGTCTGCATTGTCCTTTGACCGAACAAACCGAGCATTTGATTAATAAAGACACCTTGGCAAAAATGACGAAACAACCCCTCATCGTCAACGTCGCGCGCGGCGGTATCGTTGATAGCCAAGCATTGACGGATGCAATCAACAGTGAGCAAATCCTCGGCTATGCGAGCGACGTGTTCGAACAAGAGCCCATCGCAGCCGACGACCCTTTATTAACCATTGCCAATCACCCTCGCGTCATCTTTAGTCCGCACAACGCTTGGGGCAGCAAAAGCGCACAAGAGACTCTGTGGGTGATGCTAAGCAAGCAAGTTGCTGACTTTATTGACAGTCATCATTGATAGTGGCTTTTAACATTCAATAGTCAATAATCAGCAAGCTACTAACGACTAAACCGTAGCCAATCGTCTTTTATTTTGCGATATTTCAGCATGATACGGTCGCTTAGATAGTTATTGGTCACGTGCCAAGGGTAGCGATCGCCTTGCTTTGGCAGCGCATCTTTGGCACGATTGACATATCCTGATGACAGCGAGCCCATGACGGTATCAGCCTGTGCATGTGCTTTATCTTTCGCCGTTTGTGCTTGTGGTAGTACTACTTGGTAGCGATGCTGGTGCATGTAGCCGAGTAGCCTGAGCACATACTGACAGGCCAAATCGATTTTTAGCGTCCATGAGGCATTGGTATAACCGAACAGCACGGCCATATTGGGCATATTTTCAACCATAACGGCTTTATACGTCATACGAGTCCCGATATCCACCGGCTGACCATCGATATAGACTGCGGCGCCGCCTAACATCTGTAGTTTCAGCCCCGTCGCCGTCACGATGATATCTGCATCAAGATGCTGGCCTGACTGCAATAAGATACCCGTCTTGGTAAAGTGATTGATCTGGTCTGTCACCACCGCTGCACGTTTTCCCTGAAAGGCTTTAAACATATCACTGTCTGGTACTGCACAGACGCGTTGATCCCACGGATTATAATCTGGCAAAAAGTGCTTAATATCAATCCCGCTACCTTTCAGCTCTTTTTTCACCCCACCTTTTAGTACGGCTTTCATCACTTTTGGTGCATAAATGGCAACTTTATACAGCCCTTGTTGTATTAAGACGTTGCGTGTGCGCAGTACGGTATAAGCCTGCGCTTTTGATAAAGGGGAAAACTTACCTGATAACCAGTCAATCGCATAGTCATCGCCTGGCACGCTCGCCACATAAGTGGGCGTACGCTGGAGCATGGTAACATGCCGCGCGCATTGTTCTGCGTCTTCATCTACTAGCGCAGGGAGTAACGTCATCGCAGTGGCACCGCTGCCAATGATGACGACTTTTTTGTCTTGGTACTCTAGATTATTCCAATGCTGCGGATGGACGATACGACCTTTAAAATCCTCTTCTGCATCAAACGTTGGTCGATATCCTTGTTCATAGTCATAGTAGCCGGTCGCACCTACCACAAACTTAGCGGTCTTAATAAATATGTCACCGCTAGCATGATCTTTGATGGTCGCTGACCACTGCTGATCGTCACTCGACCATGAGAGCTGCTGCACCTCATGCTGGTAACGGATGTGCTCAGTCACTTCAAATTCACGTGCCGTGTCTGCAATATAGCGTTTGATATCACTGCCTTTTGCCAACATTCTATAATCTAACCACGGTCGAAAATTGTAGCCAAAAGTCAAGGCATCAGAGTCAGATCGAATACCAGGGTATGTGAATAAATCCCAGGTTCCGCCCAAATCAGCACGTTTTTCGAATATGGCAAAGCGCTGAGGATTCTTTTGCTGATGGGTCAATTTTTTCTTTTTTTGATGTTTTGAGCTTTTATGACCGAATAAGTCTTTATGCTGTTGCTGCTGTAAACGGCACGCCATGCCAATACCCGCGATGCCCGCACCGATAATCATTACTTCATAATCAGCTGGCGCGGTCGACTTTTGGCTTTTACGTCTAAAACGATTTCTCATGGCCTGTTTGGTGGTTGTGATATCAAGCATACTTTCATCCTTGTGTTTGCATGACTGGTGCTACATAGCGAACGTGTTTTTCGTAAAATGTGCGGCGGATAGTTGCTATCCATTACACGCTTTATCCAATGCTTATAGTCAGTAATTGGTCATCACTTTGCCACTACTATTTACAACCCTTGAGTCAACCTTCCATCCATCAGCGAGCCACATTTTAAAACTGGCAAGGCATTAGAACGGGCACGGGCTTTCCCAATCCATCCAAGCACCCAATACTGGATGCTTCAGACGCAGTTGCTGTGCATGCAGATTGAGCCTTGGTGCTATCTCTAACGCCGCACCTTCAGCATAGATCGGATCACCAATCATCACATGATCGACATGTACCATATGGACACGCAGCTGATGGCTACGGCCTGTGACGGGCTTTAGCATCACTCTTGTGACTGTATGACCATCACACGTTTCATGGGCCAATACTTCATACAACGTCAGTGCATGCTTTGACCAATCGTGATCGACGATGTGACGCGGCTTGGTCGCAGGTTCGTAGCGTACTGGCACTGATATTTTGCCAGTTGCACCAACCTGCTCCCACTGGCCAAAAACACGCGCTTGATATTTTTTTTGCGGTAAACGCTCAATGAATTGCTTACTAATATGAGTCTGTGCGGCGGCGTTTTTTGCAAAAATCAGCAACCCCGAGGTATCCATATCTAGGCGGTGAATCAATTTGACGGCTGGATTGGCGCGCTCAAGGCGAGAAAGCAAACTCACCTTTAGCATTTTTCCATCGACACTCAACAGTCCTGCAGGCTTATCAACCACCCAAATATCGTCATCTTCGTAGACCGTAATCGCTTGGGCAAACTCCCTAAAAAACTCAATAGGGTAAGCATTTTCTTGGGTATTCAGAGCGTTGACTGCTTCATCAGTGAAAGACATAACATTAACTACTTATATAAATTGGGTGTGAGAGTTTTAATCGCGCTATTATAGAACTTTGATTTATTGTACTCATGGCAATTGTTAAACAATTTAACCAGCCTGCATCTGTCAAGATTGAACAAACATGTTAATATAATGGCACATTTTCACCACTTCCAAATAATTCTTTAATCGCATATCAGCTTATTATTAGACCAATATTTAGGTTGCTATGCGGTGATAGAAATAATAAAACAAGAGAGATAACATTATGTCAGACCTTATTTTACATACCACCGATGCCGACTTTGACAAAGACGTACTAGAGTCAGACGTGCCAGTATTGGTAGACTTTTGGGCAGCATGGTGTGGCCCTTGTAAAGCCATTGCTCCTATTTTAGAAGATCTTGCCTCTGAGTACCAAGGCAAAGTTAAAATTGTCAAAGTTGATGTGGATAGTAATCCACAAGCGGCCAGCCGTTTTGGTATCCGTAATATCCCAACGCTATTTGTCTTTAAAGATGGCGAAAAAGTTGACTCAGTCATGGGTCTTCAGCCAAAAGCTGAATTGGCCAAAGTATTGGACAAGCATGTATAAGTATTCTTTTCGCGACAGACTATTCTGCGCGTAAAGTAGCACCCATCAAAAAGCCATTATCTGATAAAGATAGTGGCTTTTTTGCTTGTTTTTTGTGCAAAAAGCTTGATTCTATGACTTTTTTGGCAAAATTTATTGACAACGCTATTGTGAAGACCGTATAGTCTGCTGACAAGAGAAAACCAACTGTTTTTCTAAGTATCTTGTCGCTATTCTCCTCGTGTTTATCAACAAAAACACAACCGTCATTATAAACACCATTGCTGAACAAAATGACTGAACGCAATTACTGATATTGAGTTTTTGACGCAGACCCTTATGTAGCCTTTTTTATCTCTATTTCTTATGACATTGCCTCGCATGATGGCAACGCGTACATAAGCAAACGTGCAAGACCAAAACTACATAAATCCCAGTGCTGTCTACCTCATTTATCATTCTAATACCGTTATTTTAATCACTGTCCTGACTTGTGCTGCTAATGGCATCTATCATCTGATCAATTGCTAATGACCTATCTATGAATCTTACTGAATTAAAGAAAAAATCAATCGCTGAGCTATTGGCTATCGCCAAAGAAATGGGTCTTGATAATATGGCGCGTAGCCGTAAGCAAGACATCATCTTTGCTATTCTAAAAACCCATGCCCGTAACGGTGAAGCCATCTATGGTGACGGCGTTCTTGAGGTTCTACCGGATGGATTTGGCTTTTTGCGTTCATCAGAAGGCTCTTATTTGGCAGGCCCTGATGACATTTACGTCAGCCCTAGCCAAATTCGCCGCTTTAGCCTCAAGACGGGTGACAGTATCGCTGGTACGATTCGTCCGCCAAAAGATTCTGAGCGTTATTTTGCGCTATTAAAAGTCGGTGAAATTAACTTTGATACGCCAGATCGTTCACGTCATAAGCTTATCTTTGAGAACTTGACCCCCCTATTCCCAACTGAGCATTTAAAACTCGAGTTGGGCAATGGCACCACCGAAGACTTGACCGGCCGTATCATCGATCTGATTGCTCCGATTGGTAAAGGTCAACGCTCTATTATCGTCGCACCGCCAAAAGCGGGTAAAACGATGCTACTACAGACCATCGCGCAGTCGATTACTCGTAACAATCCTGAGTGTTATCTCATCGTACTATTAATCGATGAGCGCCCAGAAGAAGTCACCGAGATGGTACGTACGGTACGCGGTGAAGTGGTTGCCTCTACCTTTGATGAGCCGCCACAGCGTCACGTGCAAGTGGCTGAGATGGTCATCGAAAAAGCCAAGCGCTTGGTTGAGCACAAGCAAGACGTGGTCATCTTACTCGATTCGATCACTCGTCTAGCACGTGCTTATAACACGGTCATACCCTCGTCAGGCAAAGTCTTGACAGGTGGTTTGGATGCCAATGCGCTTGAGCGTCCAAAACGCTTCTTCGGTGCCGCTCGTAATGTCGAAGAAGGTGGTAGTTTGACCATTATTGCCAGTGCGCTTATCGATACTGGTAGTAAAATGGACAGCGTTATCTTTGAAGAGTTCAAGGGAACGGGTAACCAGGAGATTACGCTTGAACGTGATTTGGCTGAAAAGCGTGTCTTCCCTGCAATCAACATCAAAAAATCTGGCACTCGCCGCGAGGAGCGTCTACTTGATGAAGATAAACTGCGTAAAGTCTGGATTTTACGCAAACTCCTTCAGCCGATGGATGGTGTGCAAGCCACTGAGTTCTTGTTAGACCGTTTAAAAGAAGCGAAGACCAACGATGAATTCTTTGAGCAAATGAAGCGTAAATCACAAAACTAATTTTCGATTAGTTTGTCAGATGTATTTAGCTTTGATTCAATATAAAGACCACCAATAGGTGGTCTTTTTTATTGATGAGAGTGAAATATTCATTGTCTAATGATTAAGAAATTTATGATCCAATATAAGCCACAAGTACCACCGATGACACAGTGTGGCAACATCGCTTACATCTTGTTTGCAAAGATTAGCGTTTTTACTACGACCCTGTAGTCAATAACCGATTATGATGATAGGTGGTAGGAATACACTTGAAAATAATCTAGATGCCTTACTTTAAGGGTCTAATATTTTAAACTTGATGAATCTATAGGTAATCATATGAAATTTGCTAAAACAATCGCAATGACGGCAATCACTAGTTCTGCTCTTATCATGGGCGGCTGTGCAACTAATGGCTATAACAGTGGTCTAAGCAACACTGCTAAAGGTGCTGCTGTTGGCGCTGCTGCTGGTGCCGTTCTTAAAAGTAACGGCAATAGCAAAGATATCGCTCGTGGCGCACTTGGTGGTGCTGCTGTAGGTGGTGCTGGTGCTTATATTCTTGACCAAACTCGCTAATTGATCTGATCAAGGTTGAATCCTGCCTTGATAGCATCTTAGTTAACACAAAAAAGCCTGCAATTGATTGCAGGCTTTTTTGTATTGGCTCGTCGGCTAAAAGTAAATATTCTTATCACAAGTCACCGCGATATACTTATAGTGCACCGCTAAAGGTATCACAAGACTGTACATTACCACTCTCTAAACCACGGGTGAACCACTCGACACGCTGTTGGCTGGTACCATGAGTAAAGTTGTCAGGTACGACTGCCCCGCCGCCTGCTTTTGCTAAGCGATCATCACCGATTTGACCCGCTGCATTGACAGCTTCATCGATATCACCTGCTTCCAAAAATTGTACACGTTCTTGATTGCGCTGTGCCCATACGCCAGCAAAACAATCCGCCTGTAATTCTTGCAATACCGACAACTTATTGGCTTCTGAACGCGAGACTTGTCTACTGGCCTCACTAACCTGTTGAGAAATACCCAATAGCGTCTGTACATGGTGACCGACCTCATGCGCGATGACATAAGCTTGCGCAAAGTCACCTGCTTTACCTTGGTTCTCTTGATCACCAGAGCCTTGCTGATCGCCTGAAATCCCAAGTTTTTGACGCATTTCTACAAAAAAGGACGTATCTAGATAAACAGTCTGATCCCCTGGACAATAAAAAGGACCTGTTGCAGCACTCGCACTGCCACAAGCCGAGCTGACTTGTCCATTGAACAAAATCAATGACGGCTCTTGATAAGTGCTGCCTGCTTCATTAAATATTTGATGCCAGACCGCCTCCGTGTCAGCCAATACGACTTTTACGAACTGCGTGTCTCGATCGGTACTGGTCGCAGGTTCAGTAGATGTTTCACTATTACCGCCGCCTGTAACTGCCTGGCCTGTCTGTAATGCCGTCATTGGGTTGACCCCAAATACCAACCATAAGATACCTGCGATGATAATACCGCCGATACCCCCACCCAATACTTTACCGCCGCCTTTACTCGAGCGTACGTTAGAGCTGCCCTGCCTGCCTTGCCATTTCATAACTGTATTCCTCAAACATACGATAGTCTGCTATTCGCATTGATCCTAATTGATTTTATGTGATGTCCATATTGTGTCGAGCTTTTTTTGATTGAATGCTCTTTTTAATGTAACACGCTTCTTAATAAAGTATTTAACGCAGCTTTTCGTTTTGATACATTGGTCTAATATCGAAAAAGCAAGCTATTTTAGAATATTTAAAATAGCTCTTAATATTTTGACTCACTCACTTACCATTAATTGGACTATTTACCTCTAATTCTGCCTACAGGAGTATCACAAATAGCCAAATAACACGTCGTAAGGATACCTATATAATTGATCTCATATGTACCGATGTCATTGATTATACGTCGATTAATTGCGTTTTTTGTATTAAAAATACTATCAAACAGACAAAGTAAAATATTATTTTAAATATTATTGTTACTTAATTGTACAGCCTATTTCTATTTACATAGAAAACCTATAGAATGCGTGGAAGCTGAGTAGCTGTGACTAATCCTAGTTGAATTTTGAGAAATCTCGAAGTTCAATTTGTCGTTGCTGCTACTGCTCATTTCATTTTTCCGGAGAAAACCTTATGAAACTTAAATTACTTGCTCTAGCTGGTATCATGACTGCAACTATGGGCCTAACTGCCTGTGACAGCAACAAAGAAAACGCTGCTGAAGATTTATCTGACGCACAAGAAGAAGTGCAAGACGCATCTGCAGAGCTTGACGATGCTGCTGCTGAAGGCGAAATGACTGCTGACGCTGATGCTGCTGTTGCTGGCGCTGAAGCTGATATCGCTGATGCACAAGCTGCTACTGCTACTGACGAAATGGACGCTGAAGTTCCTGTAGACGGTACTACTACTAGCGTAGACGTAGCTAGCGAAACTGATACAGCTGCTGTTGAAGCATCTGACGAAGTTGTAGTTGAAGAAGCTAAGTAATTCTATTGTTTATACAATAGATCTACTATAGTAAAAAAGAGAGCTTATGCTCTCTTTTTTTATGCCTAAAATTTGTGTCATTTGAGATAACTGCTGAGATTGACTTTACGTTATCTTATGCAGACAGCCATAAGCTAGAAAATAGCAATATGTAGACGTGTACTAGATATCTTATGAGTTTTATGCAAAAACCCATAAGACATCCATTTTATCCCTATGCTAGCATCAATTAAGCTTCGAACAGACGCTCATCTACCTTTTGACGGAACTTCTGTCCCGTTTTAAAAGTCACTACTCTACGTGCAGATACTGCCACTGGTTCGCCCGTCTTTGGGTTACGGCCAGGACGGCTATTTTTGTCTTTAAGCTCAAAGTTGCCAAAGCCTGAAAGCTTGACCTCTTTGCCGTCAATCAAACTCTCTGACAATTCATCGAAAAAGTTCTCTACCAGACAGCGACCTTCTTGGCGCGTTAGGTTTAGGTGACTCATTAAATGCTCAATCATGTCAGATTTGGTTAAGGTGCTCACAGTACGACTCCTATGCTATGTCGTGATGGTCGAATATCATGGTTTAGCGGTATGAGGATTAAGACTGGCTATTATAAAGGTTTTTTGACTGTCTTTTAGCACAATCTACATGAAAATCCTTTATTAATAACCACTTAACATATTTCTATGAATAATAATTTCTACGAATAGTAATGCTCTGCAGTCCTCCAAACAAGAAAACTGCAGAGCATTGGGTATTACAGATGCACAGTATTAGCTATCGCGTAGCTGTGCTGAATGCTTATCTGTTAATGCTTGTACTACTTTATCCGTGGCAACCTTTACAGCATCATCAGACAACGTTTGTGCTTTGTCTTGCCAAATAAGTGCAAATGCCAATGAACGCTGACCGGTAGGTACTTTGTCGCCTTGATAGACATCAAACAGCCATAAATCAGTGAGTAGCTGACCAGCGGCTGATCGTATCGTTGACTCTAATGTTTGAGCACTGATATCACTGTCTACCAAGATAGCAATATCACGGCGTACTTGCGGGAACTTACTTGGCGTAGTGATGGCGTGCTGCTCACGAGCAACATCTAATAATGGTGCAAGTGATAGCTGCGCAACCCAAGTAGCTGGTAGGTCTAACTGTTTTGCAGTATTAGGATGCAACTGGCCAAGCCAACCAACGTACTGATCATCGATATATAATTTAGCGCTTTGACCAGGATGCAAAAAATTTAGTCCACTACGCTCATAACGGATACGAGCACTCTCTATTTGCGCAGGTAATAACTGCTCGATGTCATGTTTTAGATCATAAAAATCTAAAGCACGATTTTGATACGCTTGCTCATCCCACACATTACCGACTGCGACCAAAGCAATGCTCGGGGTCTGTACTAATTCGCTGATACTCTGGCCGACGAAGCTAAGACCTGTTTCAAAGAAACGCACACGTGGCTGCTGACGATTGAGATTGTATTGCACACATGGCAATAAGCTCGATAGCAAAGTGCGGCGCATCACTGCCAAATCGCTAGAGATAGGATTGGCCAGTGCCAGTACCTCTCCCAGTGCTTCGTCATCGAGTAAGGCTTCTAGTTTGGCATCACTAAAGCTAAAGCTAATCGCTTCCATATAACCAGTATCAACCAACGCCAGCTTCATCTCATGAGTCAAGTCTGCGGTATCATCATAATCCATGCTGACTTGCAAATGTGGCAGGACGCTTGGGATATTGTCATAGCCATAGATGCGAGCAATCTCTTCGATGAGATCCTCGCGGATACTCATATCAAAGCGATAGGATGGCGGCTTGCAAACAAGTGCGGTGGCTTGCTGCTCAACCTCAAACCCTAATTGAGTTAAGATACGCACCATCTCTGTTGGGTCGATATCGATCCCAATAACATCACGAACTTTAGTGATTGGCAAAGTAATTGGCGCACGTGCTGGTAAATAATCGCTACTCTCAGCTTTTACGATAGGACCCGCTTGACCACCAGTAACGCTAACAATCAAATCACAAGCACGTGCCAATGCGATCTCTGGTAACTCAAAATCTACCCCACGTTCAAAACGTTGCGACGCATCAGTATGTAAACCGAAGCGACGTGCGCGAGCAGCGATAGCAAGCTGACCAAAGAAAGCACTTTCTACAACGATATTGGTCGTGCTATCAGTAACGCTACTACGCTGACCACCCATGATACCAGCGAGCGCCAATGCACCTTTATCATCAGCAATCACGAGCTCATCACCCGTTAGAGTAATCGTTTGCTCATTGAGTAAAGTGATGCTCTCAGCAGGCTGTGCCAAACGCACAACGATATCACCAACGATGGTATCTGCATCAAAAGCATGTAGCGGTTGACCCAACTCCATCAATACATAGTTGGTCACATCAACCAAGAAGTTGTGTGAACGTAGTCCCGATTGAACGAGCGCATCTTGCATCCATTTTGGTGTATCAATACTACGATCAATATTGCTAATCGATTGTAATAAGTAGCGTGGACACGCTTCCACTGCGTTTACCGTGACGGCTGGCGTTGCGCCGTTAGCGTTGACTGCTACATTGTTAGGGCTACTTGGCATTTGCATAGATAAATCATTAATGACAGATATCTCACGTGCAATACCACGAACACTAAAGCAATCACCACGGTTTGGTGTGATCGAGATATCTAATATCTGATTGTCCAAGCCTAAGTATTCACGGATATCTGTACCAACTGGTGCATCTGCTGGCAACTCAAGCAAGCCATCGATGTCGTCGACTAAGTCAATCTCAGAAGCACCGCACAGCATACCATTAGAGGCCACACCGCGTAGGTTACCGTTTTTAATTTTAAAGCCTTTCTTGTCATCGCTTGGGAGTACTGCTCCAACGGTGGCGACAGGTACTTTCATACCAACGGTGACATTAGGTGCACCGCATACGATTTGTAGCAGCTCAGCTTCACCGATATTTACCTGCGTGACTCGCAGTTTATCCGCATCTGGATGTTGCTCAACGCTGATGACTTCACCGATGACCACACCACTAAAAGCACGAGCAACCGCATAGCGATCATCAATCTCTAGTCCTGCCATCGTTAACTGTTCGGCCAACTGCTCGCTGGTATTCGTGGGGTTCACCCATTGACGTAGCCACTGTTCGCTAATTTTCATAAATATCTCGGATCAAAATTTTAGAGTAAAGGTAGGCGTATTGGTATCAAAAACGAGAATCTAGCCAAATTGCTTTAAGAAGCGTACGTCGTTTTGGAAAAACAGACGCAAATCGTCAATACCGTAATACAGCATCGCAAAGCGCTCAATACCCATACCAAACGCAAAGCCAGTGTATTTGTCGCTATCAATGCCGCAGTTAGTTAATACTTGTGGATGTACCATTCCGCAGCCCATGACCTCGAGCCATTTACCATTGTCATCCAAGATATCTACTTCCGCAGAAGGCTCAGTGAATGGGAAGAATGATGGGCGGAAACGCACGGTCAGTTCTTTGGCAAAAAATGCTTCTAAAAACTCACTAATCAGGCCTTTTAGCTCAGCGAAGGTGCTCGACTCAGTAACCATAAGCCCCTCTAACTGATGAAACATCGGCGAATGGGTTTGATCTGAATCATTGCGATAGACGCGACCTGGGCAAATAATGCGAATAGGCGGTTCGTTCTTTTCCATCGTGCGAATCTGCACAGGACTGGTATGCGTACGCAGTAGATAATGCGCATCAAAATAAAACGTATCATGCATCGCACGTGCTGGATGGTGCGACGGAATATTCAATGCTTCAAAATTATAGTAATCGCTCTCGACTTCAGGGCCGGTTGCGACATTGAAGCCCGCTTGAATAAAATACTGCTGCATCCGCTGAGTAATCATCGTGACTGGATGCAAATGACCTTTTTGACCACCACGAGCAGGCAGCGTAATATCAATGCTTTCAGCTTCTAACTTAGCGTTCATCTCAGCAACTTCTAGCTGCTGCTGCTGATCAGTCAATGCCTGCTGAATACGGCTACGTACTTGATGCAACCAGCCACCGTAAGTTTTTTTGTCATCAGCACTGAGTTTACCCATCTGCTTTGACCAGCCAGTTAACGGGCTCTTTTTACCCGTCAATTGCACACGCAAATCTTGCAACTCACGCGCATCAGTGACCTGTAAAATTAATGCTTCAGCAGCACTAGCAAACTCAATGAGCTGATTTTCGTTAAGCTCGTTGAGCTCTGAGGATAAGGTCGGTAGCGCCGACAAATCGTTGATAGCAGCAGGGGTAGTCATAAGACGCATTATTCCTGATTTAAACAGACCATTAATTTTAGGGACTTGACCAAATATTGCAAACCATTTATTCAGTTATGTTCATATGAAAAATTCATACAAAGATTGGCTATAAGAATGGCTTGAATATTTAGACGATGATAAGCATGCTTTGATGTTAATAAAATCTCAACGTCGAACATGAATAAAATAATTTAATATAAAAAAAGCCACCGACCAGCGGTAGCTTTTATTAATATCGTACTATTAATCAATATTAGTTCTATTCAATTAGATAGACTAATATTTATGCTAGTTCCGCTTTTGCTTTTTCAACCAATGCTGTGAAAGTCGCTGCATCATGCATAGCGATGTCAGCTAGAACGCGACGATCGATTGCGATGTTAGCTTTTTTCATGCCATTGATAAAGCGGCTATAGCTTAAACCGTTTAAGCGTGCACCAGCATTAATACGTGCAATCCAAAGACGACGGAAGGTACGTTTTTTGTTGCGACGGTCACGATAAGCATATTGACCAGCTTTGGTCACTGCTTGTACCGCTACGCGGTAAACACGTGAACGGGCACCGTAGTAGCCTTTTGCGCGTTTTAGGATTTTTTTGTGACGACGATTCGCCTGTACACCACGTTTTACACGGGCCATAAATTACTCCAAGATATTTTTAATCATTATTAAACGAATTACGATGTCATCGAATGGTAGACATCGTTATCAGATTGCAAGGTCACATACTATTAACTCAGCAGCTATGAATTAAATAGCGCTTAATTAAATACATATGACGATAGGCTATTAGATGTATGGGCACATACGACGAACTGCTGCTTCGTCAGACTTGTCCACCATCTTAAGACCGCGCAACTGGCGAATACGCTTAGCTGATTTCTTGGTCAAGATATGGCTTTTGTTTGCTTGCTTACGCTTGAAGCCGTTTGCTGTTTTTTTGAAGCGTTTAGCTGCACCGCTTCTGGTTTTCATCTTAACTTTCATGATGATTTGCCTCTTTGTCTTTGATAGAACCTGGTCGTCAAATAGTACATAACGAATAGTAGCTTTAAAAACAAGCACTAAACCTCTATTTGCCTCGAGGTGGGAGGCCGTATTTTAGCAGATAGTACGCTGTTTTGCCAAGGAAAGTTTCGGTGCAACGCCATTAGGTAACAAAGGCAAATAAGCACGCGCAATACCCCCCTATCCTATATGATCAGATTTTGCATAAATGAAGACATTTTTGCCAAAAATCCACCAAATAGATTGAATGTATGCTTAAGCTGTGATTAAGTAGATACTAAGCGATAAGACGGTTTGGGTGCCGATAAAACCAAGCGCTTAATGACCGTGATTGGGCTTCGTTTTTACTGAGTTTGCAGCCAAAAACTTAGCAAAAAGCAACAGCCTCGTAATCAGTTTAATACGACCAGCACACATTATGTGACGCAGAATATGTCTGCCGACCATTAACCTAGGAGGCAATGTGTCAAAACAGGCGCTGGTGTTTAATGATGATCTATTTGTTTTCGAAGCAGTAATGCGTGTGCGTCATACCGAAACTGACATGAATCAATATGTCACTATCGAATCACTCACAGCCTTGCTGTCTGAGGCGCGGCTGCGATTCTTATATGCCAAAGGTATTAAAGAAGTCAATGCAGATCATCAAGGCCTGATCGTTGATACATTACAGTTGGAGATTACTGCACGTATACGGGTGCGTGAAGCGCTTTTGTTTGAGGTCGGCGTTGAGCCGTTGTATGATAATGGCGGCAATATAGTGATGAAAGTCACTCGCATGCACACGGGCGAGACGGTCGCAAAAGCCAAACAACACTTCGTCAATTATGATTTTCATCTCAATAAAGTGACTATCATTGATAATGCGACCAAAGAAGCACTGTATCCGCATTTATTTAGGATTTAAAATACTTGCTGATATCTGACATGTTTGAAGGTTTTCTCTACCAATCATTCAGCTCAAATAGCACTATTGCTTTTATCATTGCCTTACCTAGATAACCGTCTCGCTCATACCCTATATTTATCAAAATCATATATCCATTTGCTCCACCACTCATTACCCTTTTCTACTTCCTACTTATAAGATGATTGATACATTATGACTTTACCTGCTTGGCTGACTGCCGTAAATTTCAACACTGATGGTTTGATTCCTGCAATTGCACAAGATTACCAATCAGGTCGCATTTTGATGATGGCGTGGATGAATGCAGAAGCGCTAGCGCTCACTGCACAAACACAAACCGCGGTTTATTTTTCGCGCTCGCGTGGCAAACTATGGCACAAAGGCGAGTCATCAGGTCATACGCAGACAGTACATGATATTCGCTTAGACTGTGATGCCGATGTGATCGTACTGAGTGTCACCCAAGCAGGTGGTATTGCTTGCCATACTGGCCGTGAATCCTGTTTTTATCAGAGTTTGGATCTGTCTGGCACGACACCTGAGTGGCACACAGTCGATAAAGTATTAAAAGACCCTGCTGATATTTATGACACCCCTAAACCTGCCAGCACCCAGTCTAATACCGAACATACTGCGACGAACTCTGGTGCTGATGACCGTCAAGCACACGCGCATAAAGGTTCTGTGCTTCAGCAACTCGATAACGTATTGGCAGAACGGAAACACGCTGACGCTGACAGCTCTTATGTGGCCAGCCTATATGCGAAGGGGTTGAATAAAATACTCGAGAAAGTGGGTGAAGAAAGTACAGAAAGCATCATCGCTGCCAAAGATTTGGCAAATTGTGATGAAGCGCAAAACAAAGCGCATTATGACGCCGCCCGTCATGAGCTGATCTATGAAGTGGCCGATGTCTGGTTCCATACCTTGGTTGGGTTGGCATGGTTTGATATCGAATCAGATGCTGTCCTAAATGAATTAGGAAGACGGTTTGGGTTATCAGGCATCGATGAAAAAGCATCCAGATAGCATTTGAGAGATAAAATAACTGCCTATCGTATTTGATTGTTGTTGGTTTCACCAATTTGTAATAAGTGCAGGTTATAATATAGCTCTGATTTATCTCGCATTATATGCTGATGCTGTTTGTTTCATTCATAATCCTTATATGGAACCAACGTCACTCGTATAAAGACTGAAAACCAAGTCACAAGGATACCGTTATGGGTAGTTTTTCTATTACACATTGGCTGATACTATTGGTCGTTGTGGTTGTCGTATTTGGCACCTCAAAACTCAGAAATGCTGGCAAAGATTTGGGCGGCGCTGTCAAAGGCTTTAAAGAAGCGGTCAAAGACGAAAATACTGAGCATGCCAAAAAACAGGTGGTTCTCGACCATGATGGCACGGCACATACCGAAGAGCGCCCAGCAACCACTAAGGTTGATGATAAGCACAATGTATAGCATCTAGACAGTGATACCGGAACATTATGTTTGATATTGGGTTTTCTGAACTACTCCTTTTTGGGGTGATTGCCTTGATTGTATTAGGCCCCGAAAAGCTACCGCAAGCCGCGCGTACTGCTGGGCAGTGGTATGCCAAAATTCGACGTACGGTGTCCACTTTGCAGTCTGAGATAGAGGCTGAGCTCGACTTGGCAGAGACGCGCCAACAGATGCAAAAAGAGCTGGCCAAAATTCGCCAAACTGAGGCTGACATGAAGCGTGAAATGGCTGAAATGCGTGGCAATATGAAAGCCTTTGAAAACTCGCAAAGCCACTCTTTAAAGACATCACACGACACGCAGTCTCATGAAAGTGATCGTACGCGGCACTCACATCAAGCAGCCAAACCAAAAGCATTTGACTATGCCTACGCGACTGATGAGCAAGACAGTCAGATGTCAGACCGTCATCAAACTTT
This sequence comes from Psychrobacter sp. SWN149, assembly GCF_015864565.1. NCBI lineage: Bacteria > Pseudomonadati > Pseudomonadota > Gammaproteobacteria > Moraxellales > Moraxellaceae > Psychrobacter > Psychrobacter sp. SWN149. Next base: position 121,416 of record NZ_JADYWX010000006.1, on the reverse strand, counting down.
AGAGGCTGATACGGTAGCATCCGATATCAACGATGATGCAAACATGATCGATGATAGCAAAGCGTCGCGCGCTCCAGCTGCTGATATTCCAAAGACTGACATTGCAAAAGCTGCCACTCCAAAAACTGCCATTCCAAAGAATGCTACTCCAACGATTGTCACACGTCCATGGGAAAATATGTGGTTTAGACTCGGTGCTTATGACAAAGCACGTAGGCTACCTATGCCACCTTATCTGCCGAATTATAAAGCCGATACCTTATTAAGCAGTCCAGTAAGCTCACCGTCTTCTGTCAATGATCAGGAGGCTAACTGATGGGATTGTTCAAACGCAAAAAAAGCCGCCAAGAAAAACGGACTAGTACGGATACGATTGAGAATGGGCAGGCTTTGGGAAACAGTGAGCCTATCAATGATACCGAATCTACTGAAAAGACAGCCTCTACTGATGTCTTAAGCTCACTGGGTGACATGCCTATTACTGAGCACTTGATTGAGTTACGTCGGCATTTGATCAAAATATGCGTGGCGATATTGGTGATATTTTTAGCTTTAGTCGGTTATTCGCGCGAGCTTTACAACCTACTATCAGATCCTTTGGTCGCACAGCTGCCTGCCAACTCGACGATGATTGCCACTGATATTACTTCCAACTTTATGGCACCGATACGCCTGACGGTCTTTGTCGCTGCTTTTTTTGCCATGCCATACATTCTTTATCAAATCTGGTCATTTGTAGCACCTGGTCTGTATAAAAAAGAAAAGAAAATCGCGATTCCAGTACTACTATCCTCTATCTTTCTATTTTATGCAGGGGTGGCTTTTTCGTATTTTGTTGTGCTCAAAGGCGTCCTGAAATTCTTTATTATGTTCGCCCCGCAAAACGTCCTACCGATGACAGATATCGACAGTTATCTAAGCTTTGCCCTCAAACTGTTTATGGTATTTGGCTTAACCTTTGAGATTCCGGTCGTCACCTTACTATTGATATTGACGGGCATTGTCTCCATTCAGAGTCTAGAAGACAAACGCCGCTATATCATTGTGGGCTGCTTTGCCGTGGCAGCAGTCGTCACACCGCCCGATGGCGTGTCGATGCTGATGCTAGCCATTCCGATGTGGTTATTGTTTGAGCTTGGTTTGTTTTTATCGAAAATTCTGATCAAAGAAGAGCCTAACCCTGCTCTAGCATCCGTATTGAGCGATAAAAAATAAAGCCCTTAACACGATGATTTGTATTAAGATAGCACCACTGACTGGTGCGTATCTTACTAAGATTAGGCCTGCATAAGTCCATGGTTTAATCTGGTTCTTGTATTGTTTGACTCTTATCCCACAAATAAGCCATATGCTTATTATCATATTTTAGTTAGTACGTTTTAGTACCATCCTTTATAAGCTATTATTTAAAAGCCATTGTTTATCCAGTGGCTTTTTTTGCCCTCTTTGTTTTTAATCATTTTTTGTATTAGGTAGTTTTATTATGTCCGCATCGATGCCAGCTTATATGAGCGATCCCACTGATGAGCAATTGAATGCGCTCAATATGGCGATGGATCACAAGTCATTCAAAGTGGTGGCTTATGCGGGTGCTGGTAAAACCACGACATTAAAGCTAATCGGTGAGCGCCTGCGCGGACGCGGCTTATATTTAGCCTTTAACAAAACGATTGCCAATGATGCTCGCTCAAAGTTTCCACCACATGTAGAGTGTCGCACCTTTCATTCGCTTGCCTATCGTCATGTCGCGCGTGACATTACCGTAAAACTCTCCTTGCCGCGCTTTTCACCTAAGCGTCTGGGTGACGATTTGGGCTTGCAACCTGTCCAAGTACGTCGGCAAATGGATGGCATAAACAAATACATCACACTCACGCCAGCCCGATTGTCGCGGTTTGTCAGTGATGCGGTGAGTCACTTTTGTAGTACGCATGCCAGCTACCCTGCCCCCAGACACATACTTTTCCCAAGTTGGCTCGATGATTCTGACGCAGAGCAATTACGTGAGATGCTCTACCCTGCCGTCGAGCAGCGCTGGCTACAGTCAATAGATGCGCGGCACCCTGCTGGTATTGGTCATGATATTTATCTTAAACTGTGGGCCTTATCTAAGCCAAGTATTCCAGCAGACTTTATTTTGTTCGATGAAGCCCAAGATGCCGACCCATTGATGATGGGGATTTTGACCCAGCAGCCGAGACAGGTCATCTATGTGGGTGACGCGCATCAGCAGATTTACGAGTGGCGCGGTGCGGTCAATGCCATGAAGAAACTGCCCCTACCGCAAACCTTGTTGACGCAGTCATTTCGTTTTGGTGAGCCAATTGCAGAAGTGGCCAATACCTTATTGAAAGCCTTACAAGAAGACGTACCGCTCAAAGGCAACCCGAATAAGCAGTCCTCTACGGACAAAGGCATGGTGCACAGTAAAAAAGACGCCATTCTCTGTCGCACTAATGCTGCTGCAATGTCGCAATTATTAACTGGACTCAAGCTCGGTCATAGAGTGGCACTGCAGGCGGACACTGATCGTATGCTCAAATTCTGTCAGGCTGCCGAAAATTTAAAAAACGGCAAATCTGCTTATGGTGTGCCTGAGCTGGCTTACTTCTATAACTGGGGCGATGTGCAAGAGTACGCCGAAACCAACGAAGGCAGCGATCTAAAAACACTGGTCAAATTGGTCGATGACCATGGTACTAATGTATTAAGCCAAGCGGTCAATAGCTTGACCAGTATCGAAAATGCAGATTATGTCATCTCAACCGCTCACAAAGCCAAAGGGCTCGAATGGGGAAAGGTGCAGTTAGACGATGATTTTTATTATGATATCACCACCAATGCGGTCAAGATAAGTCCAGAAGAGTTGCGACTGCTCTACGTTGCATGCACGCGTGCTCAGAGCAATTTGGACATCCATAATATTAAAGACTTGATATCAGGATTGCAGACAGGTAAGAAAGTGATTTTTGGTAATACTTAATTTTCCTAAATCAGACACTCTTTGCATTTGCCATTCTAAATTCCTAGTCTATCTTTCTTATAACGACTCTTTAGCAGTGAACAACAAGCATGAATAATAGTCAGCAACTTCAAGCACGTCAAAACACCATCCGTCAGTTATTTGCCAATCCCGTCCGCTTACTTGCGCCAATGGAAGGCTTAACGGATCCTTTAATGCGGCAAATCTTAACGCAGATTGCGGCAGACCTAGGCCGTCCCTATGATTGGTCAGTTAGTGAGTTTATTCGGGTGACTCAACACGTCCTGCCCGCCCATGTGTTTTATAAATACGTGCCAGAACTGCGTCATGATGCCAAAACTGCCTGTGGCACACCGATTCATTTACAACTTTTGGGCAGCGAGGCACAGCTGATGGCAGACAATGCCGCTTATGCTGCCGAGCTTGGTGCGCCTGCCATTGATATCAATTTTGGTTGCCCTGCCAAGACAGTAAACAGCCATCGTGGTGGTTCCGTATTATTGGATGAACCTGAAACCATGTATCAGATTATTAGCGCTGTACGTCAGGCAGTACCTGATAATATTCCTGTGTCTGCCAAGATTCGTTTGGGATATACCGATACCAGTAGAATGGATGATATTCGTGGCGCGATTAACGACAGTGGTACTGACTGGCTAACCATTCATGCACGAACCAAAACCCAAGGCTATAAGCCGCCAGCCTATTGGGACAAGATTCAAAGTTTTAATGCGCTTGATATTCCTGTCATCGCCAACGGTGAGATATGGAACGCAGAACATGCACAGAATTGTATGACGCAAGCAGGTACAAAACATTTAATGTTAGGTCGCGGTGCGGTTACCCGTCCTGATTTGGTTGCTCGTGTGGATTGCGGTTCAGATGATGCCACGCTGAATGCGGCAACGTTATCGTGGGAAGCAATGGTCAGCCATCAGATAAAATTTTTGGAAGGTCAGGCTAAAACTGAAGTGATATTGGTTGGTCGCTACAAGCAATGGCTCGCGATGCTCATCAAAGGCTATGGCGAAGCAAAAGTTTTATGGGACGGTATCAAACGAGAAAAAAATAAAGCGGTGATTATCAGTGCGCTACAATCTAGCATACAACAATAATCACCTGCTGATATTTGGTTGATCTAGATGCCATAAACGTTAATAATTAAAAGTTATACACTCACTCTAATCGCTAAATAGAACAGCATCAAACAGCAAGCCATCGATAACGCCCAAAGAATAGAACGAAACATCGATAAGTTGGTGATATAAGCCACGCAAAAACCAATCCGAATCAACACATACAGCCATGCCAATATATTGATGATTGACTGCGGTACGAAGAACAGCATAGCTGTTAATACGGCGGCCAAAAATATCGGTAAGGTTTCATAGCTGTTTTGCTGTGCGGCATTAGCGCGTGCCGCCACGCCTGTCGCATTTTGAAAAAAATCGCGAGGATGAGCATTATTTCTGATTCTAAAACCGCCAGATGCTTTTGCCACGATGGATACCAGCCATGGCAGTAAACTTGCTGCCACCATTGCCCAGATGGCGGACGCTGACGTATTAGAAACCAACTCAAAAAATGCATTCATTATTATGTGAGCCCTTAGCCTGCTATGATTTCAAAATCATGAGTAATGTTAACGCCACCTGCTACTAACATACGACTGGCTGAGCAGTATTTTTCTGCTGATAAATGGATGGCTTTTTCAACCTGCTTGTCTTTGATATCCTGACCTGTCACGACAAAATGCATATGAATATCTGTATAGACCGCTGGAATCGTCTCAGCGCGCTGAGCCGTCAATTCACAGCGTACATCGGTCACTTCTTGACGAGATTTCTCTAAAATCGAGATCACATCATAGCTGGCACAGCCGCCAAGCCCTAGTAAAATCAGCTCCATTGGACTGGCGCCTTTTTCTTTGTCTGCATCGATCTGTACATTATGTCCTGATGGTGACACGCCCATAAAGGCTTTGTTTTCTTGCCATACGACACTTGCTTTTGATTCTGACATGATTGTTTTGTCCTTATTCTGATAGGTATATTATCTGTTTATTATATCGTTGATTCAAAGTGAGAGAGAGATACACTCAAGCCTATAAACTGACATTTTAAGCGAGATTACACTACTGTTATTTTTAGAGTAATCATCGTTTAAATCTATGTAGATGGGCTAGTGTAGCACAGGCCAAAGCAAGATTTTATGGCGCTAATGTTTTGTAGTCGACCCACTTTAAAATCACTACCATGCGATTGCTATGATTTTACTGTCTTTGCCATTCTTATGAGCAGTATTTATAGTGACTTATAGATATGCGAGTATCGATTTTCAGTAGAGTCCGTTATAGAGCATTTCTCTATGATCTAATCTATGACCATACCTTGTCCATACAGCCGTTTAAAACCCACAAAAGTCTATTTATAAATACTTGATTTTAAAAGGTAAAACTTACGAAACATTTTATAGCAAAATACTGTTACACATTTTGCTTGTTTCTTGGTTTAATGACGGTAATGAGTCTCGTTTTGAGCTTATATTGATAACAATCACCTTATAATAACTACGATTACTGTCAAAATATAAGCACAAGACAAGCTATTTTTAAACACATTAAAAAGGTTTAGTCATGATAGATGCAGACGGCTTTCGCGCCAACGTCGGCATCATCTTGGCAAATACACAAGGGCAGGTTCTGTGGGCAAAACGTATTGGTCACAACGCTTGGCAGTTTCCGCAGGGTGGTATCGACCGTGGGGAGACGCCGATGGATGCAATGTATCGCGAGCTCTGGGAAGAGGTCGGCTTACATCCGCGTCATGTGGAATTATTGGCAGTGACGCAAGATTGGTTGCGTTATCGACTGCCTAAACGCTACGTGCGACACGGTCAGCAACCCTTATGTATTGGGCAAAAACAAAAATGGTTTTTGCTGCGCTTAGATGAGCCAAACACACAACATATCCGCTTCGATGAAGGGAAGCCAGAATTTGACCATTGGCAATGGGTCAGCTACTGGTATCCACTTGGACAAGTGATTCATTTTAAACGAGGCGTTTATCGCCGTGCCTTGCAAGAACTGGTACGCGAGCTTCCCTTAAAGCAAGAACTGATTATCCCTGAACAAGACAATCACTTGTTGATGTAAACCACCTACCATCATTAATACAGATACCCATGATAATCGCTAGCAGAATTAGTGATTACCCTGGGTATTTTTCTGGCTGCTATTCAACAAAATCAATTTTCTTTCATAGTGACAGCCTTACTTTGATCCAGATTGGCATTCACGACTGACTATTTGGGCTACCAATGTTGAAGGCATATCTCTGTCTTGATTCTCGGCTTTGCGCAACGTCAGAATGCTTTGTGTCCGTGTTCCATAAGTGGGCTGGTGGGCTTGCCTATCGGCAAACGCAACAGGAACAATATAAACAGAAGACAGCATTTGCTCGATATCAGTCGCTACGCCAGTATTTGGCAAATCCTCTGCTGGTGCGGGTGTACTATCAGTTAACACGTCAAAGGCGACCACCTGCCAGTAATCGTCGCGGCTGTCTTCAGCAATAAGCGGTAATACCTCTTGGCGCAGTCTTCCTCGCAATTTTTCCGTCTTAAACCAACTGTCCTCTGGCTGACCGTTAGAAAGCACATGCAGTCCTGCATACAATGGCGTTGGCGCATGACCGCGATTATTGACGATGACGGCTTGTGACGTATCGCCAACGATCAGATTAAAGCCTGCATATGCTTGTAAATTAAGTTGACGGGCAAAATCCATTGGGCTAAGCGTACTTGTCAAAAAATCAGTCACGAGCGCACCGCGCGAACGCTCATCTGTCCCTGCCTGCACACCATCACGAAAATTTAAAACTGCTGCCCAGCGTCCGTTTTGCTCGTGATGCTCCATATTTTCTATTGCTACTGGCTGCCGATGAATCCCTAGCCAAGTGCCGCCACTTTGCTGATCACGTCCGGCATAAATAGGCTGGTCAGACCACTGGTGCAGCCGATCCGTTGGACGCTCAAAAAACTCATCACGATTTGATAATAATACCAATGGCAACTCATCAAATAACTGCCAAGCAATGGCGACGATACACATAGTATTCCTTTTATAATAATAATCTTCTGTTATACCAATACTTTTTAGCAAAAATAAAGAGCACAGTCTAAGGTTTTACTTATTGATTGCCAGCTAGCATTTTATTGGCAGGATAGCTAACCTGAGACGTTGAGCGTATCACTTGTGACTGCTTACTTGGTAAGTCAAACTCCCATGCCACTATGCCTTGATTGTCATTCCAATCTCGTTCGGTTACAGGCGGCGTATGAGTGACCGTAACCTTCAGACTGTCATCACGACTGATAGGCTCACTGCCCAACACCTGCAAGCGTACACTGCGATTATGCTGATTGGTAAATTGATAGGCGTTGGTGGTCGTTATAGTTTGCGTACGGTTTAGCACACCTTTCTCACCTTGCTTGTCTTCATTGGTCAGCTCTTTGACCATCATATTTGGATCACTACCAAACCCAATCCCTTGCTCTTTTAGCATTTGGTAGCTATAACGTGATTGGCCCACATAGTTGTCATCACGGTACAGCTGTAGCGAACCATCGACCCAGTCTGGTGTCAAAAATGGCGCTGATGCATACCAGTAGGCGGCAGTCTCGACGCTTGGTGTACTGCGAATCCATAGCTTGCTGCTACCAGATTGCTCTCCAATCACTGTACGTACTCGTCTGCCATCACTTGGGATACTGACCAGCTGCGCTAAGCGATACTCGATGATGCCGTTTTTATTTTGACTACTGACGGTGAAATTCGATAGCGGTTCCTTAGGTGCGCCTGCTCCTTTGGTGTAAGCCGCTTCTGCCATCATGACAGGAGAAGCATCCATCATAGGTGACTCACGCCTAACCTTAGCATCTTGATTCTCTTCATATAATGACAGACGCTGCACATACGGCAGTTGCCCTGTCGTACTCTGGTTGGGGTTCACGGTACTGAGTGTCACAGGTACATTGGTCCAATTCTCACCGGTTTGCTGGGCGATGATCGCAGAGGCTGTGATACTTAACTGTTCGCTATTTGTATTTAGGCGCGCTTGATACGCAGGCTCCCAACCTGCACCGCGCACTTGGTAGTGAATCTTAAGGGTACTTGGCGTGCGACTGGCCGTGCGCACACTCACTTGTGTCACATTATTAAAGGTTGATGTCGCACTACCTGCCATCAGCTGATTAAGTGCATCTTGCGCACGCGCCTGACGTTGCTGAATCTCTAAAATTCTTTGGTTAATACTGGTCGCTTGAGACTCTATATCACGCGCATTATTAGCAATCGTACTATCCGTATTGACTTGCGTGGCTTTGGTCAAATTCTGCAAGTAGGCTTTTGCTAAGCGTGCCGCCTCTAATTCAGCATTAATATTGGCTAAGGTGTTTTGCTGCGTTTGTACCTTGGCATCCCCTTGATATTGGCACTGGGCTGCTTGCTCTCCTGTTAGCTCCTCAATACTGATTTCACCAACACGGGCACTGTCCATCGCCTGTACGCTCAGACTCTCTTTGTCCATTTGCGGTGACAAGCATGAAAATATAACGGTTTGCTCACCGCTACCTGTAATCGGCAGCGCCCGTGTCACGCTGGCAAGCCCTTGATAAATAGTCACGTTCTCCACAACGCTCACCGCAGCTTGGGCGCTAGACAATCCAAAGGCAGCAGTGCTCAAAAAAACAAGTGGCATTGCCGCAGTTTTAGTCATCTGTTTGCTCAGCTTTCGTAAGCCTGCATTATCCATAGAGATAGAACACTGTGCTAATCGTGCGTTCATACATCATTCCTTAGAAATAAAAATCCATCATGGCATCAGCGCAAGAATCTGCTGGCGAATAAAAAAGCGGCAATATATAGCATCAGGCCAATATTGATTAAAAAACATTATTTATCAGCTAATAGTACTTCTCTTCCCAACAATACCGTAGCCGTTTTATAGCATTTTAGCAATAACGGACTGCCTATCAATCATTCGTCTGTTTTACCCTGCACCAAACTTTTATCCATTTCCCTGTTATGGTGCAATTTATTAATTATCGTGCACTAAATTAATGAATATCTTAAACAATAATTAATTATTGCTCAATTATTACACGATTATTGGCTTTTTTTACTTGGCACGGAACTTGAACTCTTAATAAGTGTTCAGGAGCAATATTTTATCTTTTGTATTTATTAGGAGATGTCCATGTTTTCGTTACCAACTTTAGCCAATCCTCAATTTGCTGAGACTCATCTGCACGGCAAAATCAAATCACGCTTATCATTATTAGCGATTGCCGTCGTTGGTAGCTTGAGTCTCGCTGGCTGTCAAAAGCCTGCCGAAACGGCGACAGCCACAGAGACAACGGCCGAAACCACTACAGAGACAACGACTACCCCTGCCGCTGATGGCGACACGATCAAAGTGGGCATCTTACATTCGCTATCTGGCACCATGGCCATCTCTGAAACTTCTCTAAAAGACACGGCACTCATGACCATTGATGAGATCAATGCCAATGGCGGTGTACTCGGTAAGCAACTAGAACCTGTGGTCGTCGACCCTGCTTCTGATTGGCCATTGTTTGCCGAAAAAGCCCGTCAGCTACTCACTCAAGACAAAGTAGATGTCATCTTTGGTGGTTGGACATCGGTATCACGCAAATCAGTACTGCCAGTGGTAGAGGAACTAAACGGCTTGATGTTCTATCCAGTGCAGTACGAAGGACAAGAGCAATCAGAAAATATTTTTTACACGGGTGCGGCACCAAATCAGCAAGCCATTCCGGCGGTAGAGTACTTGATGAGTGAAGAAGGCGGCGGTGCAGAGCGCTTTGTGTTGTTAGGTACTGATTACGTCTATCCACGCACCACTAACCAGATTTTAAAGGCGTTTTTGAAATCTAAAGGTGTGGCTGATGCAGACATCATGGAAGAGTACACACCATTTGGTTTCAGCAATTATCAAACTATCGTATCTAACGTCAAAAAATTCTCAACGGGTAAAAAGACCGCCGTTATCTCTACCATCAACGGCGATTCAAACGTTCCGTTCTATCGTGAGCTTGCCAACCAAGGCATCAAAGCATCAGACATTCCAGTCATGGCATTCTCAGTCGGCGAAGAAGAGCTACGCGGTATCGATACCAGCCTGCTACAAGGTCACTTGGCGGCATGGAACTACTTTATGTCAATCAAAAACCCAACCAACAGTGCATTTACCAAACGCTATAAGCAATATGCATTAGACCAAAAATTACCGAATGCTGAAAAAGTCGTAACCAATGATCCAATGGAAGCTACCTATGTGGGTATCAACATGTGGAAACAAGCCGTTGAAAAAGCGGGTACTACCGATGTCGATAAGGTACGTATCAGCATGGCTGGTCAGACGTTCGATGCACCTTCTGGCTACACATTGAAAATGGATGATAAAAATCATCATCTATGGAAGCCAGTCATGATTGGTCAAATCCGTGCCGATGGTCAGTTTGATACGATTTTTAAAACGCCAGAAGTCATTCAAGCGCAGCCTTGGAGCGAATACATTCCTAAATAGAACATCTCCTAAGTAAAGTCGTACTGAAAAGCGCATGGAGAGTAGTCAGCTGGATAAACGAGATAAATAAATGACCCATCGCCTACTCTCCACATTTATTTTTAACACTTATTCTCAACTTTTAAATACCTCCAAACCTTATCAACACTTCTACTGCTTAGTCCGCTAAGCAGTAGAAGCTAAGGGTTTGTTGTCTGTAAAAACAGGGAGCCGCACATGCAGCGCCATACTTTACGCCCATTTGCAGGGCGAGCATCATCCGAACCTGGTAATAGTCCAAAAGCATCAGTCAGTGAAGTCATGCAGCAGGCGGCTCATTTTTCAATTTATGTGCCTCTGCGGTTACTTGCATTGATGGCATTATGCATAACAACTTTCACCACCACAGCGTATGCGGATCATGATGGTCAGGTACATGATCACGATACGAATACCGTTCATAGTGAGCAATCTTTGGTCACACCTGTCAACGTAGCCACTTCTCCTCAAGCCAGCACCTCAGATATCTCAGATATCTCAGATACTTCAACAACAATTACAAGTTCAGGCGATGCCATTCAACAATTTGTGGCGGGTGATTTTAGCCAGCGTCAAACCATGTTAAGTGACTGGCCTGGATCGGTTGAGAGTCTAGATAGTTTGGTTGAATTCATTGCCAATGATGAGCTATATCAAGGTAACGGTGGTCAAACGTATTTACTGAATAAAGATGATCAGCTATTTACTTATCCTGATAAAAAAGAGACAGCCAATTGGCCTAGTGACTTATCACAAATCACCTTGACTAATGCCCTTCGCTCAGCGCTCATCTTTGGTCAAGCCAAGGTAAAACTAGCATCTGACAAGCCAGCACAGCGCCTACAAGCTGTAGAGATTTTGGCCGATAATATTGACCAAGTAGATCCAGCCATTATCACCTCTGCTGCAGCAAATGAAGACAGCACTAAAGTCAAAAAGGCACTAACTGCTCTACAGGCGCGTATAGATTTTAAAAACGGCGATCTTCCCACTCAGATTGCAGCTGTGAACCTACTCGCTGATAGTGATAACCCACAAGTTTTGGTCGATATTGAATCTGCCCTCGCAGCTGATAACTTAGATGCCTCACTTAAAGCTGCACTTATCGATGCTGAATCTAGCGTGTCACGCCGCATCGAAATCAGCACATGGACCGGTCATATTTTCACCGGTATGAGTACCGCCAGTATTTTACTGCTAGCGGCTCTCGGTCTTGCCATTACCTTTGGTCTGCTTGGCGTGATTAATATGGCGCATGGTGAGCTAATCATGATTGGGGCTTATACCACTTATATGGTCCAAAACTTCTTTCAAGCTTATATACCGAATATGGCAGGTTGGTATTTGCTTGCTGCTATTCCAGCTGCTTTTTTAGTCAGCGCTGTCATCGGTATGATTATTGAACGCATTGTGATTCGCCCACTATATGGTCGTGAGCTAGAGACTTTACTAGCGACCTTTGGGGTTAGCCTGATTTTGATGCAACTGGTGCGGATGATTTTTGGTGCTCAGAACGTTGAAGTCAGTAACGTGGCATGGTTAAGCGGCGCATATCAAGTGTCATCAAGTTTGGTACTGCCTTATAACCGTATCGCCATTATTGGTTTTACTGTCATTGTCGTGGCGCTACTGGTGTACTTACTCAACAAAACGCGCTTTGGTTTGTTTATAAGAGCCGTCACCCAAAATCGCCAAATGGCACGTGCTGTCGGCATCCCTTCTGCACGTATCGATATGATGGCATTTGGTTTGGGTTCTGGGCTTGCTGGTATGGCGGGCTGTGCCCTTGCCCAAGTCGGCAACGTAGGTCCTGATCTGGGTCAAACCTATATCATTGATACGTTTTTGGTCATCGTCGTCGGCGGTGTCGGTCAAGTATGGGGCGCAGTATTGGCCGCCTTAGGACTTGGTGTGAGCGGTACGGTACTGGAGATTGGTATCGGTGCGGTATTGGCAAAGATTGTGTTGTTGGTTCTTGTGATTCTGTTTATTCAGAAACGGCCACAAGGTTTATTTGCACTCAAAGGCCGCTTTGTCGAATAAGGAGATTCCTATGATACTGACCAAATTACTGTCTGATACCCCACGTAGTGCTGTTTTAATTGGATTATGTTTTGCCGTACTGCTTATATTACCTTGGCTACACCTTATGCCGGAGACTTCAGCCTTTCACCTTTCAGCCTACTGGATTACCCTGATTGGCAAAATCATGGCACTAGCGATGGTGGCTTTGGCGCTAGATCTCGTCTGGGGCTATGCCGGTATCTTAAGCTTGGGACATGGCTTGTATTTTGCCTTGGGTGGTTATGCATTTGGCATGTACCTAACACGCGAAACGGCAGGCGATGCGCTTCCTGATTTTATGCGATTTTTGAGCTGGACCGAAATGCCATGGTACTGGGCGGGCACGCAGCATTTTTGGTGGGCTGTCGCACTGGTCGTATTAGTGCCTGGCTTGGTTGCATTTATCTTTGGTTTTTTTGCCTTTCGCTCCAAAATCAAAGGCGTTTATTTTTCTATCATCACTCAAGCCATGGTCTATGCAGCAGCCTTGCTATTCTTCCGTAATGAGACAGGCTTCGGCGGCAACAATGGCTTTACTGGTTTTACTACCCTTTTAGGCTACGACATTACCGCTGCCTCTACTCGCTCAATGCTGTGCTTTGTCACGGCCTTAGCATTGCTAGTCTCTTATATGGGTTTGCGTCATTTAATGAATCAGCCTTATGGTCGAGTGCTTGGCGCTATTCGTGACAGCGAAAATCGCTTGCAGTATCTAGGCTACCGTACGTTGTGGTACAAGCTATCCGCTTGGGTATTATCAGCTGTCATCGCTGGTATTGCAGGTGCGCTATACGTGCCGCAAGTAGGCATTATCAATCCGAGTGAAATGAACCCAGTGAACTCGATTGAGATAGCCGTCTGGGTAGCGACTGGTGGTCGAGGAAGCTTAATTGGCGCGATCTTAGGTACTGGTGTGGTGAATGCTGTAAAAACCTACTTTACGGTCGCCTACCCTGAGTTTTGGCTACTGATATTAGGTGGACTGTTCGTCGTCGTGACGTTGTTTTTACCCAATGGCATTATGGGCTTGTTCGATCGATTCAAAAAGGAGAAGCAATAATGCTAAATGATAAACCGTCAACGACTGAGCAAATTATTAACGAGTATGGACGTAATCATGGCGGCACTGGCCGCAGTCACCCAAAGCCATCAGGCGTCGATTTTAGCCATGGCATTGCATTATATTTAGAAGATTTAAGTGTTTGGTTTGATTCATTTCGAGCACTCAACAATTTGTCACTCTATATAGAAGAAGGTGAGCTACGCTGCATTATTGGCCCCAATGGCGCTGGTAAAACCACATTAATGGATGTCATCACAGGAAAAACCCGCCCCACTGAAGGCAGCGTGTTTTTTGGTCAAACCCACAATCTTGCTAATTTATCCACTGAAGAAATCGCCGAAGCTGGCATCGGACGTAAATTTCAAAAACCTACTGTCTTTGAGAACTTTACGGTCATGGATAATCTGTTACTTGCTGCGCCGAAAGACAAACGTGTGGTCAAAAGCTTATTCAACAAACTCAATGCTGATACTCGCGATACCCTCGACGCGACCCTACAACAAATTCGCCTGACCGATAAAATCAACAAGCCAGCTGGTTTGCTTTCACATGGGCAAAAACAATGGTTAGAGATTGGCATGCTGTTAATGCAGAGCCCCAAGCTAATTCTGCTTGATGAGCCTGTGGCCGGTATGACTGATGCAGAAACTGAACATACCGCCGAGCTGTGTCTACGCCTTAAAAAGAACCATACCTTGGTGGTAGTTGAGCATGATATGACCTTTATCGATGCCATCAGTGAAAAAGTCACGGTATTGGCACAAGGAGCGATTTTGGCTGAAGGTACGTTAGCAGAAGTGCAAGCCAATGAAGCCGTGATTGAGTCCTATTTAGGTCGATAACTGAGTTGATAGTAATATTGACAAACTGCTATGCCATTTAAAGATTAGGAAACGATTCGAATGTTAGGAGACAGCCATGTTACAAGTTAACGATATCAATCAATACTATGGTGGCAGCCATATTTTACGAGACGTCTCGCTCACAGCACCCATCGGTGAATGCAGTGTGGTACTTGGTCGTAACGGCGTGGGTAAAACCACCCTACTCAAATGTTTGATGGGGATATTACCGATTAAATCAGGAGAGATTTTGCTCAATGATAAAGACATCAGTAAGATGTCATCTGAGCAGCGGGTACGAGCAGGTTTGGCTTATGTGCCACAAGGGCGCGATATTTTTTCGACACTGACCGTAGAAGAAAACATCTTGATTGGTATGGCTAAGTTTTCACGCAGTAAGGCAAAACACGTACCTAAGCATTTATACGATATTTTCCCCGTACTCGATGAGATGAAGCATCGTCGTGGTGGTGATTTATCTGGTGGTCAGCAGCAGCAACTTGCCATTGCCCGCGCCTTAGCCTCCGAGCCGACCGTGTTGATTTTAGACGAGCCAACTGAAGGTATTCAACCCTCTATTATTAAAGATATTGGCCGTGTCCTACGTGACTTGGCTGACAAAGGTGACATGGCCATTGTGCTGGTTGAGCAGTTCTATGAGTTCGCCGAAGAATTGGCTGATAATTACATGGTGCTATCACGTGGCAAAGTAGTCTCTCAAGGCGCAGGTGACACAATGGTCGAAAACAAAGTGCAAGATCTGGTTGCTATATAATTTCTTTTAATAATAGGTGTAATAATACAACTTGGTAGTGAACGCTCGATAATGCTAAAAATGGCATTTTTATCTCAAGCTGCTAGCTACCAAGACTGCATACCGTTACGAAACCTTTTCACGATTACAGCTATTTGTCCTGCTTCATTCAGCATCTTACCTGCTTCCTACCCTATGTGTTCTGCACTGTATCGACCGTTCAACTTCTCAATGCTAACTGCTTGGCATCATAGCAATTGTGTATGCTCGACGAATGAAATTTGCTATTATAGTCAGCACTTTATTACCAATATTATGATGCCCTTATGATGATTCATCCTCAGTACGATCCTGTAGCGTTAGCCATTGGGCCTGTTGAAGTCCATTGGTATGGGCTGATGTATTTGCTGGCATTTGCTGCCGCTTACGGTCTAGCTTGGTATCGCAGTACCAAACGCGATAACTGGACCACCGACATGGTGTCCGACTTGGTATTCTTTGGTGCGCTTGGCGTCATTTTAGGCGGCCGTGTTGGCTACGTCTTGTTTTATCAGTTCGGTGAATTGCTACAAAACCCTGCCTATCTTTTCAAGGTCTGGGAAGGCGGCATGTCATTCCATGGTGGCTTGATCGGTGTCATGCTTGGCATGCTATATTTCGCGCGCAAGTATAAAAAGACACCATTCCAAGTACTAGATTTTGTCGTGCCATGCGTACCAACGGGTTTATTGTTTGGCCGCATTGGTAACTACATCAATGGTGAGCTATGGGGCCGTGTCTCTGACGGCGGCTACAATTGGTTGACGTACTTCCCGCAAGCAGCTGCTGCTGATATGCAACAATTACAGACCAATCCTGAACTCCAAGAGCTAATGACTGAAGTCAACGGTCAGTATCTGTTGCCGCGTCATCCTTCACAGTTGTATGAAGCGCTTGCTGAAGGTCTATTGCTGTTCTTATTCTTATGGTGGTATTCATCAAAACCACGTCCTCGTATGGCAGCGACTGGTATTTTCATGTTAGGTTATGGCGTTAGTCGTTTCATCATCGAGTTCTTCCGTCAGCCAGACGTTGACCAAGGATTTATCCTGTTAGGTTGGATGACCAAAGGGCAAATGCTAAGCGCACCGATGATAATCATTGGCTTTATCCTATTAATCTATGCCTATAAACGCGGCATCTATGACTGGGGTAAGCAAGCTGCTTATTAAGCTATATACCAATCAGTATACTAAACAATACCGACGAGCATTTTTATGATTAACAGCAATAACGAGCAGGGCTATTTAGACTTGCTCAAACACGTTTTAACCACAGGTACTGAAAAAGGCGATCGTACTGGCACTGGTACGCTCAGCCACTTTGGCGCGCAGCTACGTTTTGACTTAGCGTCAGGCTTTCCGCTATTGACCACCAAAAAAGTCCATTTTAAATCCATCGCCTATGAGCTGTTTTGGTTTTTAAGTGGTAGTACTCACGTCGATTACCTGCAAGCCAATGGCGTACGCATTTGGAATGAATGGGCTACTGCAGAGCAGACGGCGCGCTTTAATCGTCCTGCTGGCGATTTGGGCCCTGTCTATGGTCATCAGTGGCGCAATTATGGCGCAACCAAAGATGAAGATGGCAATTACAATGCTGATGGCGTCGATCAAATCACCCAAGTCATCGAACAGATAAAGACCAACCCCAATTCACGCCGCTTAATCGTGTCTGGTTGGAACCCTGGAGAAGCAGATCAAGTTGCCTTACCGCCTTGTCATACCATGTTTCAATTCTTCGTCGCGGACAATAAACTGTCGTGCCAGCTTTATCAGCGTTCAGCAGATTTTTTCCTAGGTGTGCCATTTAACATTGCTAGCTACGCGCTGCTTACCCATATGGTCGCGCAGATTTGTGGTCTAGAAGTGGGCGAATTCATCTGGACAGGTGGTGATTGCCATATTTATCAAAATCACCGTGAGCAAGTTGAATTACAGTTGACGCGTTCGCTGTATACACTGCCAACGTTGAAACTTAACCCTGATGTTAATGATATTTTTGCCTTCAATTACAAAGACATTAGCATTGAGGGTTATGAGTCTCACCCTGCTATCAAAGCGAAAGTTGCCGTTTAAAATTTCTATAATTACACACTGAAGAGACAGTAAAAAGGATATCTTATGAGCTATGCCCATACCGAAGTTGCACAAATCGCTGCTATCAGTAGCAATCGCTGTATCGGCAAAAACAACGAGCTATCATGGCATATCTCGGCAGATTTGCAGCACTTTAAGAGCATGACGACCAAAGAAAAAGAGAGCGGCATTCAAGGTATCGTCATTATGGGGCGTAAGACGTTTGAATCGATGGGCAGCAAGCCATTGCCAAATCGTGTAAGCTTCATTGTCACGACACAGATGGATTATGCTGAACAAAAAAGCTTGGTCGGTAAGACCAATGCTTATGTCACGCATAACCTAGATGATGCTCTCACACAAGCGGCCAGTCTGGCACATGGCGCACATCTGGATACTATTTGGGTGATTGGTGGCGAGCGCGTCTTTAGCGATGCCTTAATGTATACCGACCGTATTGAGCTGACCCATGTAGACACCGACATTGCCGATGGTGATGCCTTCTATCCTGAACTGCCAGCTCGCTATGTCGTCGCAGAAGAGTCTGAGAAAATGCATGATGAAAAGAGCGACTTAAGCTTTAAATTTACGACTTATAAAATAAATACTGCTGAATAGTAGATGCTTATTTATTAAAAAAGCGGGCTGTTTCAGGTAATTTTATTTATCTGAAACAGCCCACTTTTTATTGTGCTTATGTACAGCGTTGTCTATAGATAACTAACCATATAAAGACCGATGGAAGCTAATATCTCAAAAGCTATTCATGCAAAACTTTATAAACCGTTTTCGCAAGTACCGGCCCAATACCTTGCACGCCTGCCAGCTCCTGCTGCGAAGCGCCTAATAGCTGCTGCATACCGCCAAAGTGATTGAGCAAGTCGCGACGACGCTTTTCACCCAGTCCCGGTATGACTTCTAGTACTGATGATGAACGGCGCTTATCGCGTTTTTTACGGTGAGCAGTGATTGCAAAACGATGCGCCTCATCACGAATATGCATGAGCAAATGCAGCGCTTTACTATCCATTGGTAGATCTAGTGGCTCATGGTCAATAAAGTGCAACACCTCAAGCCCAGCCTTGCGCCCTTCCCCTTTTGCCACACTGACGAGCAAAGTGTCACCAAGAATACCCAACTCAGTTAATACTTCTTTGGCAATACCAAGCTGACCTTTACCACCATCAATCAGTAGTAAATCAGGTAATGGTTGCTTTTTATAACGCCGTGTCAGCACTTGCTTCATCGCCGCATAGTCATCACCGCCGACGATGTCATGGATCGCATACTGACGATAATCACGGCGACGCGAGCCGCCTTGGTCAAACACCACACAACTACCGATGGTCGCCTCACCCATCGTATGCGAGATATCAAAACATTCGATACGATCTATCGTTCGCTCAGTGACAGTCGCCAATACATCTTTCAATGCGCCAAAACGTGCATGCAGCTCTAGATAATCGCCAAGCTTAGTCTTAAGCGCATTACTGGTATTGAGTGTTGCCAAGTCTAGCCATTCTGCGCGGTGCTCACGCACGCTTGTTTTGATGGCTACTTTATTACCAAAGTGCGTGGCCAATGCTTCACTGATTGCCAGCTGATCTGGCAACTCGTGACTCAAGATCATCTCTGCTGGCAGATCATCTGTCACTTGAAAATAAAATGAAGTAATAAAAGCAGATAAATTGTCAGCCAAAGGCTCACTACTATCCACATCAGGGAAATAGTTCTTACCACCCAGCACACGCCCGCCGCGGACAGTCAGCACGTTGACACAGGTCATGCCTGCCTGACTGGCAATCGCAATCACATCGGCCTCGCCTTGTACGGTATAGACCGCTTGCTTGGCCTGTACTTCGCGCAGCATTGATAACTGGTCTCGGTAGAGTACCGCTTTTTCAAAGTCTAGCTCTTCAGCTGATGCTTCCATTTTTTCAATCAGAGTCGTATGAATATCACCAGAGTCACCCTTTAGAAAGCGAATGGTATTATTAACATCCTCTGCATACTCTTCTGCTGATACCAAGCCCACACATGGTGCACGGCAACGCTTAATCTGGTATTCAAGGCAGGGGCGCTGACGCTGCTTAAAAAAGGTATTGGTACACTGGCGCATTTGAAACATTTTTTGCATTAGTACCAGCGTTTCTTTTGCCGCATGAGCAGACGGAAACGGCCCAAAGAACCGTCCTTTTTGATGATTGCCTTTGCCGCGTCCATAGGCCAAACGTGGATAGGGTTTATCAGCCGAGATAAACACATAGAGGTAAGATTTATCATCACGTAGTAGCACGTTATAGGGCGGACGATATTCTTTAATTAGGTTTTGCTCAAGCAGCAATGCCTCAGTCTCACTGCGCGTGATAATGGTTTCGATATCATGGATACGCGCCACTAACGCTCGTGTCTTTGGATGATCGATCGTCTTTACAAAGTAGCTGTTTACGCGACTTTTAAGTGATTTAGCCTTACCAACGTATAAGATATCGCCATTTTTCCCCAGCATTTTATACACGCCTGGCAAATTAGGCAGGCGTTTGATCAGATGCTTAAGGCGGGCTTTTTTATCATCGATAGGACTCGATTCTGAGACATTAACCATAGAATTCATTGCTCTTAAAAGTCTTATAATACTGCTAGTTATGGGGCGGGAGTCATTGTTTTACAAGCCAATTATTATCATAGCATCACCCATAAAAAAGCCAGCTTTCGCTGACTTAGTTCGTTCTATGATCGTTTATTCAGCAACATACTACTAATGACGGAAGTTAACCATCAAAGCTGGGATACCCGGCAACATACCAACGATAGCCATTACGCCTGTCAATACCACAAACATAATACCCGGTATGATCCAGCGGCTCATTTTAGTCAAATTGGCACTACGTTCTTTCGAGCCAATCAAGCCTAGATTATCCAGTAATAGCGTGAGTGACCAACCAAAGGCAGGATTCACCAATGCAGAGGCAAACACCACAATTGCAGCAGACTGCGTGGTTTTACCTTCGCGAGTCATCTCCATGCCAGCTTCAAGCAGTGGGATAAATACCCCAACGATCAAGGCCACACACATCACTGGCTGCCAGATGGCCAAATCCATTGGATAGCCCCAAACCCCTGCGATAATACAGAACAATGCTGTCAATAAGGCACCAGCAGGAATCGGACGCTTGGCAATCGCGGCTGGAACAATATAAGTGCCCCACGATGACGCAAAGTTAGCACCGCCCAATACAGAGCCGACTACTTGACGAAACGATGCGCTAGTCATAGTGTCATCGATATCCATAAGCACTTTTTCAGTACGTTTGGGATAGCTGATTTTTTGGAATACCTGATGACCCAAGAAATCTGGTGACCACATTGCAACGGCCAAAATAGCAAACGGTAGTACCACAATGAAGCTCTCAACCGTCGGTAAGCCTAGCATCCAACCGGTATTTTCGCCCCACCAATACATTGGATTCATGTTTGGTAAACCTGGTGCCGTTTTGAACTCAAAAGGAGCACCCAATGCAAATGCAAGTCCGCCACCTAATAAACAGCTTAGCGGCACCGCAAGCCAGCGCTTTTGCCAATGTTCAAGCAATGCATATAGCAGGATAGTGGCCAGAATAATAAAGAAAGCAATGTGCGACATGCCAATCCCTTCTGCCCAAGCAAAAAGGTTTTTGACCTGTGAGGTGGTACCGATAAAGCCCAAGTAGATCAAGAGGCCACCGCACACACCTTTACTGGTCAAGTTCGCGAGCAGGCTCCCCCCTTTACTAATCGCGAGGATTAGACCAAAAGCACCGATAAGCAAACCAAAGGCCATCGGATGCCCGCCAGCAGCGACCACGATAGGAATCAAAGGAATTAGTGGGCCATGAGTACCGGCAAGGTTGGCAGTCGGCAGTAGAAAGCCCGAAAATAAGATAATAAAAAAGGAGACAATCAATAGCTCATAACGCACGTTTTCTAAAACAAATGCATCGCCCAAACCAAGTGGGCCTGCAAATGTTGCAGCAATGGCGCCCACCATGACCACTTTACCAATAGTTGCGGCCATTGCTGGAATGGTGTCTTCGTATTCAAAACGATAATCACGAAACGGTAAATTAGGACGCCAGCGTTTGGGCTGCATGATTTGTAATTCATGATTTAGATAATCATCACGGCTAGAAAAGCTCGCGCTGGGCTTATGCAAATCTGCATAGCTACCCTGTAATTCTTGTTCATGATTAGATAGGTTGGATGGCGGCGGCGTAGACCCAGAAGAAGGGGTCTGAATATTACTCATCACATTTCCTTGTGTTTGTTAAGTCTTTGATGGATCAAATTTTGATTTGATCTTTTCTATTCTGTAAAAACCAAGACGGCCGTCACAAACTGCGAACTATTGTATGTCATGAGGTAGTGAAATGCGAATCTAAAACCATTTAAAGATACTGTGAGTATCGTTATAATGTATAAATTAAAGTTTCTATTTGGTACGACTTTGAACTTAATAGAAAACCATGAGGAAAAAACAGCTCTAATATCGACTTTGAATTAGCATAAATGACCGTTTTTTTAATAGTCATTGATATCTGGGCATTTTCTATCACATGGCTGAATAATGAAGATAGTTGTAATAAATAGCGAATGCTACTTTCCAATCATCATTAAAATGTTATTTCAGTTACGCTTTAAAGCTAGCGAGCTGAGTGGTTTTTAACTATGATAAATGTTTTTTATTCATTAACTTCAACAGTTTCTATTCAAAGACTGTACTATCGATACCATTAGAAAATAAAGAAAAAGCAACAGGATAAGTTTATGAGCGTACTCCCTATCAACCTTGAGACCTTGAAACGTCGGGCCAAACAGAGCCTGATACCATTATTGACACCGCACTTATTAAAACTACGGCTCAATACTTACGCACCATATATCGGTGCTGGCATCAAAATCGACCACATCAGTCTCGATCAAGGTTTGTGCGTGGTGAGCATGGGACTTAACACGCTCAACAAAAATATCGTCGGTACTCAATTTGGAGGGAGTCTGTATTCGATGGTTGACCCTTTTTACATGCTCATGTTGATGCATCAATTGGGAAGCAATTATGTGGTATGGGACAAAAGCTCACACATTGATTTTGTGGCGCCTGGTCATAGCAAGGTCATAGCGCGAATGAAAATACCTAGCGCTGAAGTGATTACTATTCAGGAGTTAGCAAAAGACGGTGAAGCCGTATTTCGCGAATATAAAGTCGATATCGTTGATGATCAACAGAAACTCATCGCTACCGTCACTAAGACGTTATACATTAGACTGCGTAAGTACAGTAAGTCTAAAGCACAAGTAAGCCGAGTCGAAACGCCGGATAATTAATAGCCTCTAGTAGTAGCTGCTGATATCAAATCAGTAGTAACGCATATCTCAACATATATGGTCACACATACAAAAACCCCAATCCAGCATTCGCATAGATTGGGGTTTTGTCTTTTTTGGTATGGCCCGCTTATTTATATGATAAACCTATGAATAAGGGCTTGTATCTACTATTACCTTATCTTGAATCAACCCTAAAATGATACGATTGACTCAAGACGGCAAACTTGTACTTAGATACCAGGTGCAGTATCAACTGCATTAGGTACGCCAGCGTCAGTTTTCTTTGGAGCAGCTGCACGCGGAGCAAGTTTTTCGCGGATACGTGCTGATTTACCAGAACGCTCACGTAAGTAGTATAGTTTCGCACGGCGAACAGCACCACGACGTTTCACTTCAATGCTATCGATGATTGGAGAGTGCAACTGGAATGCACGCTCAACACCAACGCCACTTGAAATTTTACGTACGGTAAACGCTGAGTTTAGACCGCGGTTACGCTTAGCAATTACAACGCCTTCAAAAGCCTGTAAACGCTCACGCTCACCTTCACGTACTTTTACTTGAACTACAACGGTATCGCCGGGTGCAAAGCTTGGACGCTCAAGCAATTGAGCGTTTTCGATGACCTGAACCAATGGGTGCTTGTTGCTCATGAGAGTTATCTCCTCACATTAGATAATAGAGGCTTAACGCATATCACCTGTTTGTAATAATTAATCGTATCTCTTTATGGTGAGACACAACGTAAATGGGTTATAACCAACGGCCACTATGTGATGACTCGTTTTATTATTGCTCAAAATTCTGTTTTTAACTGTCTATCAAACTTGTTGATCAAAAATCAAAGTTAATAATTTATTTTTTCTCTGCTTTTGCCAATGCCTTTAACCACTTCGCCTGCTCTACCGTCGGTGTGAACGCTTGCCACAAGTCTGGACGACGCGTTTGCGTACGACTGACTTGCTGACTAAAACGCCACTTGGCGATATTGGCATGGTGACCTGAGAGTAATACTTCAGGAACCGCCATGCCCGCAAACTCATGCGGCTTAGTATAGTGTGGGCAGTCAAGCAAGCCATCGACAAACGAGTCTTGCTCCGCTGACTTGTCATCACCCATGATATCAGGCAGACGACGTATCACACTATCCATCAACACCATTGCTGGTAGTTCGCCACCAGTCAATACATAATCACCCAGCGACACTTCCCTATCGACATACTGTGACAGTAAGCGCTCATCGATACCTTCATAACGACCGCACAATAAAATCATGCCATCATAATCGGTCATATCGACCACGCCACTCTCATTAAGCGTCTGTCCTTGTGGTGACATATATATCACCGGACAGTGCTCGCTGTCGATACGGCAGCCATGCTGACTGGCCTTCAGGCGCGCATCCTCGATGGCTTTTGATAATGGCTCAGCCATCATCACCATGCCCGGACCGCCACCATAGGGGCGTTCATCAATACGGCGATAGTTATCAGTGGTGTAATCACGTGGATTAATGCACTCAATCGTAACTTGCTCCTGAGTGACTGCCCGCCCCGTAATTCCAAACTCACGGATGGTGGCAAACATTTCAGGGAAAATACTAATTACGGCAAAATACATCTGATGTCTACTTGCATTGTGGCTAAAACAATCGGTATGACTACCAATAACACTTGGCAAAAAAGCCAGATATTATATTAGTAATCACTTTGCCATGTAACCAGCACTGTTTTTTCGGCCATATTGACCTCTACAACAGTTTGCTTGTGCCATGGAATTAGGCGCTCTTCATTATCTAAACTGTCTGAATTTGCCGCTACACGCATGATAGCGTGAGCACCAGTTTCAAACATTTCAGTGATATTGCCTAAATATTCACCCTGCTCGTTCATCACGCGCAGACTGACCAAATCCGACCAATAATATTCGTCTTCAGCTGTTTCAGGCAGAATGTTTTGTTCGACCCAAACGGTAACACCGTTCATAGTCTCAGCAACATTACGATCAGGAATCTGCTCAAACTGAGCCACAATTCCTGTTCCTTGCTCACGCCATGCCTTTACAGTCAAAGGTTTCATGCCAGTGGCAGTTTTCATCCACCACGGCTTCATATCGAATATCGCTGTGCGATCATCCGTCTCACTGAATACCCAAAGCCAACCTTTGATGCCGTAAGGCTTTTTGAGCTGACCAATTTTCATAAGGGCACTAGCGTTTGGAACAGATGACATAGCAGCTAACCTAACAATGATTAAAACAGCAATTGCAAAAACAATTGTGTCAAAAGCGATAAACAGTTAATGGCGCACCCTGGTCAGACCAGTTACGCTATGTATTCTAAAGTCTACTGAGTGAGATCATAGTCAGAATATAAACGTCTCAGTAATAACCTAAACTTAAGCAGTTGCTTCAGTTTGAGCTACAGACTTGTTGTAAGCTTTTGCTAATGAAGCAACGCGATCTGAAGGCTGTGCACCTTTAGCGATCCACGCATTGTACGCTTCCATGTTCAAACGTACTGCTTCTTCAGACTCTTTAGCGAGTGGGTTAAAAAAGCCGATGTTTTCAATGTAGCGACCGTCACGCGCGCGGCGTTGATCAGCAACAACTACTTGATAAAATGGGCGTTTCTTGGCACCGCCCCGTGCTAAACGAATAACAACCATGTGAATTCTCTCTTTCGCAGGTATACCAAAAAGGGCATAATTATATCACAGTCTTTATTTGTTGAAAACATAAACTGCGCATATTTAATTATTTATTAACAATAGCTTAAATGTCGGGCTATGTAAAACAACATTCTTATTAATCGTTCATTATTCCACTTATAGAGCGACTCATCAGCACATAGAATTGCCAAGATATGGTTGGATTTTTGCCAAGCTGTGTCGATGCAGTTGATAGTAGCTCAATATTATCCGTCTTGCTTTGCTTGCCCTACTATGACTTATCTCACTTTTATCACCATTCTCAAAACGAGGACTCGCTTTAGATTATGCTATTCTATGATGTGCCAATCTCGCATTCTATCCTCACCATCTATTTTGCTTTGGTACGACTGCTGGCGCATTAACATGCATGAAACAACAGCACTCTTAACTTGATGGATTCATATGACCACTTTAAACCCGAAACCACGTCGTAAAAACTGGCTACCGCGCTCTTATTCCAACACGTGGCTCACCACATTGATGGTCGTTTTTATCGTCTTTATCAGTGTGAGTTTGTCGATTCTATTTTTTTGGCGCAGTCTCTATTTGCCGGAGCTGAAGAATCATGCACGTTATTTGACCAGTGAGCTACAACTGATCAATAGCGTCAATAAAGACTGGGAAGGACGTCCTGATGTGCGTCAATGGATTTATCAACATTCTCATGTGGTGGTGGTCAATAACCCAAGTGAGTTTCCTGAAGTCGCGGACAAAGCCTTTGTGAGTGTCTTTACGGATGTATTACAGACCCAGATTACCGCACAGCTTGGTCGACCTGTAGAAGTGTATTTCAAATTCAAACCGACACCGCAGTTATGGGTTCAAGACAGCCGCGATAAAAGTTTTTGGATTCGAGAGCCCGTGGTTTACTACTCACAATACAGCCCCACATTGTTGATATTGTTTTTAATTGGTCTGCCCATTTTGTCACTACTGACTATTGTCTTACTGGCACGACAGTTAAACCGTCCATTGCGATATTTACAGCGCGCAGCGACCAACTATATTCGTTTGGGTCATGCTACAACACTGCCTACTCAAAAAGGCCCGACTGAAATACGTCAAGTTAACATGGCTTTTAATCGTTTATTTACGACACTTAATCAAGCCCAAAAAGAGCGCACTATCATGCTTGCCGGTATTTCGCATGATTTGCGGACACCGCTAACTCGTATGCGCTTGACTGCTGAGATGCTGCCAGATGATTTTTTCCGTGAAGGGCTAATTTATGATGTCGAAGATATGGATGCGATTTTAGAGCAGTTCATCTCATTTATGAAAGATGGCTCGGATGAACCAGTCAGCTTAACCAACTTGGACACGATATTTAATGAAATCATGGTGCAGTTTGCGCCAATGCAGTTCGTGTACGAGTCAGAATGCCGCAAAGTTGTACCAGTACGCCCACTGTCTATCAAGCGTCTGGTCATTAATCTAATAAATAATGCCAATCGTTATGGCAAACCACCCATTTATCTGTCCGCAACCGTCATACCAACGTTTCCAGAAACAGTTGAAGAAGAAGATAGTGACGTGGTCAGTGAGTGTGCTGCAAATAGCGAAGCTCAAGAACAGCTGGTCATTTGTGTACGTGATTGCGGTGACGGCGTGGCAGAGGATCAATTGGAGCGTATAATGCAACCATTTGAGCGCGGAGAGACTGCACGTACTACTCAAGGTAGCGGACTGGGTCTAGCGATTGTCGACCGTATTGCACGGTTACATCATGGTACTGTTGAAGCCGTTAACCACCCTGAGGGCGGACTACAAGTATGCGTCCGTATTCCTCTATTGTCTAAAGTAGCTGGTGATGAAACGGCGGCGGCGGACACAGATGAGACGACCGGAATAAACTCTGTAGCCATAGACTCTGTAGCACCTGACAAACATGAGTGATCAGGCGGCTGATAAAGCGATTAATAAGACAAGAGTGTATAGATATTTTGACAGACCACTCAGTGTCTATATCAGTTCATAATATACCTAGTCTCTAGTACCGATAATAGGCGGGAGATACTCAGCACTATTGGTAAACACCAATGGCTGAGTGATGTCTTGCTGGGCTGTTTTCACTGTTTGGGTCGTTGAAGGCTGCTGCAGAAATAGATAATATCCTAGCGTAACCGCATTTAACAGTACCAAACTGCCAAATAAGTATGGCATCCTTTATTCTCCTATCCTTTAAATCCATCTAAAAATTAGTGAGCGCGGCCGATACAGCCTGTTATTTGGTATCGAAATCACGCTCGCTTTTTTCTTGCGTCAATTCATCCGCAGCAAGAATCTGAGTCAACGGCTTAATTGGCCATGTCATCACGAATCTGGCACCGCCAAGTGTTCGGCTTTCATCTACTTTCATACTACCATTAAACCAAAAAGCAATACGCGATACAATGGACAATCCCAGACCGTAGCCACCTGAGGCGCGTGTACGGCTATCATCTAAGCGCGAAAATGGTATAAAGACTTTTTCGCGATCAGCTTCAGGGATACCATGACCATCATCTTCAACGCTGACAAAGGCATTGCCTTTTTTGATACCAGCACTAATGATAATCGTTGTTTCAGCATAGCGTAACGCATTACCTGCAAGATTTTGGATCACTCGATGTAAATAGCGACGGTCAGCAACTGCCGTTACTTTTGCATTGGGTAAATTGGCCACAATTTTAATGGGCTTGCCAAGCGCATTGGTCTCACGCTCGATTTGCTCCAATAACTCTTTAAGATTGACTGGCTCTAAATCCAGTTTTGGTGAGCCTTCTTCGAGCTTGGCGTAGGTCAACATCTCATCGATCAACCCATTAAGCGACTCAATATCTTCATCAATGTAATCGCGTTGCATAAAGCGTGAGTCTTCGTCGTCTGTGTCTGCGAGCATATCGACAGCAAAGCGAATACGGGCGACGGGTGTACGAAGCTCATGTGACACAGCCCGTGTCAACTCTCGCTGCGACTCAATCAAACGCTTAATATGTGACGTCATTGCATTAAAAGTTGCAGACAACCGCGCGATCTCGTCTTGTCCGATGACCTGTACTTGAATATCAAGATTGCCTTTACTCACCTCACTGACACCGACCTGAATCAGCTGAAGCTTACGCTCTAGTGGGAAAATCAGTGCGTATACGCCTAGGCTGATCAAAAACATACTGATCAAAATCATACTAACAATTAAGTTCAGTGGAAACCAATTGAACAAGGGCACAGGACCAATCAAAATCGCCATATCATTGATCTCTGATGGCACGACAATTCTGATGGCTGAGTTACTCGTACTACTGTTGGTATCTTGCAATGAGATAACCACTTCGTCACGGCGCAGGCGTGATAATTGATCTGAATCCAACTCCAATGTATTGACCGCTTTGAACTCTAAAGGAAAAGAGAATTTCTTTTCAAGCTCAGACAAACGCGCTCGCTTATCGGACAATGTCATGTGATAAGACAAATCATCTAGCAAAAATACGGCAATCGCTCGCACTTGCTGCTCAGTAACTTGCGATATCCTGGCTGTTAATACATTTTTTTTGTCTGGTAAGCGGTAATAGACATCGGCATATACTGGTTGGCTGGTATAACGCACAACCGTATTGTCGTTTTTAAATCGTCGCAACTCACTGGCATTAAACTCTACGTCATCGATAGGCACGACTTTAAAAGTCGCCCCAAACAAACTACTGGCATCAGATAACCAATACGCTTTTTGCTCTTCATTTTCTTGATGAGAGATACCTTCGCTCACCAAATGAAATGCCCCCATTGCCATATTTTCTCGGTAAGACTGTACCCGCTCCTTATTGATTGTATCCATCAACAGTTGAGCAAATAATGCCACACACAAACAGACGATAAGCAGTCCGGCGTAAATACGGACAAAGATACTGTGTTTTAAAGAAGAGACTAATGACATACGTGCCGTGACCAACTTAATAAATAATAACGACTGATATCATGGGCATATGGGTGATGCGCTATCAATGATATCGAGCATTGTTGAATAAAGACAAACCCTGATTCATACGTTTTATTTGTCATGCCATCATCATTTGATGATTCAGACAGATCACAATATATATAATCAGGCCATAATAATGAGTTAATTAAACCACATAACGCCTTAATTAAGTTTAAAAATTAAAATATACCCACAAAAAAACCAGCAATAATGCTGGTTTTTCTTAAATAGCGATTAGTAATCACTCATTATACAGACAAGGCCGTTTTAGTTGCCTTCCTTCACAAATAGATAGCCTTTACTACGTACGGTTTTGATGCGTTTTGGGTTTTCTGGATCATCACCGATTTTTGGACGAATACGCGAAATACGTACGTCAATCGAGCGATCTTGACCATCATATTCAATACCGCGTAGACGCTCAAAAATATCTTCACGAGAGAGGATACGACCTGCATTCGAAGCAAGCAGCCATAGCAAATCGTATTCAGCACTGGTGAAATCAACCAGTTCATCACCCAAATTCACTGAACGACCACCGTTATCAATCACCAACTCACCAAACTCTAAACGCTGTGGCACATCTTCTGATGGTGCATTCTCTGAACGACGCAATAGAGCGCGGATACGAGCAAGTAGTACACGCGGCTGAGCAGGTTTGGCGACATAGTCATCAGCACCCATCTCAAGACCCAATACCTGATCCATATCTTCAGTACGAGCAGTCAACATCAGGATAGGATTCTGATAGTGCGGACGAACCTCACGGCAAACTGTCAAACCATCACTACCAGGAAGCATAACATCAAGCACAACCAAATCTGGTTGCTCATTGACGATGCGACGAATAGCGCGATTACCATCAGTTTCAATTGCCACTTCTAGACCATTTTTGACCAAGTAATCTTGGGTCAACATAGCCAGGCGCTCATCATCTTCAACAATCAAGATTCGGGGGGTGTTGTCTTCTTCATTCGTTGTCATTGTTATATCCTCTAATACATCTAATTTAAAAGCAGTAAAAGTAAGAGCGGTAAAATTAATAGCACCATAAAGTGGCACAATTGATGTTCGTATAGCTGTTACAAACTTGGTAGCATAGTATACTATTAAACCGTTAGCTTCCTATACTATAGCTGATAACCAGTAACAAAACCTATAAACTACCTCGATTAAAACTTTAGTTTACGTCCAAAAATCATGTCATTTGACGTCACAATAACCAGCTGAATTTTTTCTTTTCATGACTTAATATACAAATACCTATAAATCACTCAAATAAATGATTAAAGTGCCGTTATCATACTTACATAACTGTCTAATATAGGTAGTACGTCATGTCTAATATAACCATATATTATTATGGTTACCAGTGACTTTTGATAAATACTATCGTACTGGTTGACTCATAGATAGTAGATGACAAACCCTTAAAAAATTGCTGGTGTCATATGTTATTCACCGATTATTTCTCACTATAGTCAATCCTTTATAAAAGTGCGACAGCGTTAACCTCACTTAAAGTATTACATGTACATCTGTATTCAGTTACCTTGACTGTCTTTTAAATTGAATCAACCATATTTTCTTATAGCATCTATTAAAATAAATCGTAGACAAAAAAAACAGCCCATAATGGGCTGTTTTTTTGACGACTTGTAGCCAAGGCTACTGATCACAAACTATACGCGGTTTTTATACTTACGGATAGTTTGCAGTTGTGCTACTGACTCAGCAAGTGAGGCCAAAGCTGCATTGGTTTGCAAAGTATCAGACTGGTTAACCAGCATCTGCTCTGCTTTTCTACGCGCTTCAACGATTTTGCTTTCGTCCAAGTTATGTGCACGCATTGCTGTATCAGCCAATACGGTAACCATCTTAGGCTGTACTTCTAGCACGCCACCTGAGACATAAATAACTTCTTCTTCACCGTCTGGCGTTTGCACTCGCATCGCACCCGGTTTTAACAAAGTAATAAGCGGTGTGTGACCTGGCAATACACCAATCTCGCCTTCGGTACCCGTCGCTATTAACATGCTAATTTCGCCTGAATACAACTCTTCACGAGCACTTACGACGCGACATTGTAACGTTGCCATACTTAACTCCTCACGATCAAAACACAATCAAAACTGCGATGCGTTACTTAGTGGCAAACAGCCTTATGATAGGCTATTTGCCTTCTAGCAAATGCTAATACAACTTACGCTGCAGTAGATTTCATTTTTTCTGCTTTAGCAACAACTTCATCGATGCCACCAGCCATATAGAACGCTTGTTCTGGTAGGTCATCGTATTCGCCAGCGATGATTGCTTTAAAGCTAGCAATGGTATCGCGTAGTGGTACGTATTTACCAGGTGCACCAGTAAAGACTTCAGCTACGTGGAATGGCTGTGATAAGAAGCGCTGAATCTTACGCGAACGATAAACAACCAGTTTATCTTCTTCTGATAACTCATCCATACCCAAGATAGCGATGATGTCTTTCAACTCACGATAGCGTTGCAAAATTTCTTGCACGCCACGAGCAACGTTATAATGCTCTTCGCCGATAACTAGTGGATCTAGCTGACGTGAGGTTGAATCTAGTGGATCAACCGCAGGATAGATACCTTGTGAGGCAATATCACGGCTCAATACAACAGTTGCATCCAAATGAGCAAACGTTGTTGCTGGTGATGGATCCGTTAAATCATCCGCGGGTACATAAACAGCTTGAACTGAAGTGATAGAACCTGACTGAGTTGAAGTAATACGCTCTTGTAGCATACCCATCTCTTCAGCAAGTGTTGGCTGATAACCAACCGCTGATGGCATACGACCAAGCAATGCTGATACTTCAGTACCGGCTAGTGTATAGCGGTAGATGTTATCAACAAACAGCAATACGTCACGACCTTTACCAGTAGCAGGATCTTTAGTATCACGGAAGTATTCAGCCATGGTCAAACCAGACAGTGCAACACGCAAACGGTTACCCGGTGGCTCATTCATCTGACCGTATACCATCGCAACTTTAGATTTGCTAAAGTCTTCAGTGTTTACAACGCCAGCTTCTTGCATTTCGTGATAGAAATCGTTACCTTCACGAGTACGCTCACCAACACCAGCAAATACTGACAAACCTTCATGTTTTAGAGCGATGTTATTGATCAGCTCCATCATGTTAACGGTTTTACCAACACCAGCACCACCAAACAGACCAACTTTACCACCTTTTGCAAACGGGCAAAGTAGATCGATAACTTTAATACCAGTTTCTAACAGCTCAGTGCTGTTTGACTGATCCGCGTAGCTTGGCGCTTCACGGTGGATAGACCATTTTTCGTCAGCTTCTACAGGACCTTCTTCATCGATAGGACGACCAAGAACATCCATGATGCGACCTAGTGTGCCGATACCAACAGGCACAGCAATTGGTGCACCAGTATTCGTAACAGGTAGGTTACGCTTTAGGCCTTCGGTTGAACCCATGGCAATAGTACGTACGATGCCATCACCTAGCTGTTGCTGTACTTCTAGGGTGGTTTCAGTACCGTCTACTTGCAAAGCATCATAAATCTGAGGAACTTCGTTACGGTTGAACTCAACGTCAAGAACCGCGCCAATAATCTGTACAATACGACCGCTACTCATTGCGTTCTCCTTGAACTTCTATATATAGGTGTAGTCAATTATGAAACAGCAGCAGCACCGCCAACGATTTCCGAGATTTCTCGAGTAATCGCCGCTTGACGCAGCTTGTTATAAACCAACTGTAAATCGTTAATAAGGTCACCGGCATTATCTGTAGCGGCTTTCATCGCAACCATACGTGAAGACTGCTCAGAGGCAATGTTTTCCATTACCGCTTGATAAACAATCGACTCGATATAACGACCAAGCAACTCATCAATCAATGTTTTGATATCAGGCTCGTAGATATAATCCCAGCTAAGTTCTGTCTGTATGCCACTGTCTTCATCATCAAATGATCCCTCTGGTAGAGGAACCAACTGAGTGACGGTTGGCTTTTGGGTCATGGCATTGACAAATCGGTTGTATACCACATAGATACGGTCAATATTACCGTTACTATAATCTTCAAGCATGGCTTGAACAGGGGCATTCAACTGCTCGAATGTCGGTTTGTCACCATAATCCGTCACAGCCGATGTGACTTTACCGCCAAAGTTTTTGAAGAAACTGACGCCTTTGGCACCAATAACTGCAAACTCGGCTTGTACAGACTGATCTTGATACTCTTGAATACTTTTAGATAGGGCTTTGAATAGGTTAATATTCAAACCACCCGCTAGGCCACGGTCAGAGGTAATGACGATATAGCCAACCTTATTGACTGGACGCGATACCATATACGGATGCTTGTAGTCTGATGAAGCATGCACCAAATGTGAAATAACCCGGCGCATACTATCAGCATACGGGCGACCCACTTCCATGCGCTCTTGGGCACGGCGCATTTTACTTGCCGCTACCATCTGCATTGCACGAGTGATTTTCTGGGTGCTTTTAATACTGGTGACTTTGGCACGTATCTCTTTTAAGCTTGCCATAATGATTCCAATATAAGAGGGTTAAAAAGCATTGGCGCATGCGACAATCAGTGAATATAAACATCAATCTAGTAGAATAACATTTTATATCTTTCGCATGACGCGATCTAATACCGGTAATGGTTAAAATAGTGACGCTTTGTCTTGGCAAAATCTGTTCAGACAACGCGCCACTTTATTGACTATCAATAGCAGCCATAACCACTACGGCTTAACCCGTTAAATTAATAACTGTGATTTTGTTTAAAGGTCTCAAGAGCTGACTTTAAACGACCTGCGATATCATCATTATAGTTCGCAGTGTCATCGATCTCACGCATCAATTCACTTTGCTCATCATGCATATAGCGCAAGTATGCTTCTTCAAAAGAACCGATTTTTTCGACAGGAACGTCAGACAAAAACCCTTCGTTTGATGCATAGATAACAGCGGCTTGCTCAGAGATTGACATCGGCTGATACTGCTTCTGTTTCATCAATTCAGTTACGCGCTCACCATGATCAAGCTGTTCGCGAGTCGCGTCATCAAGATCTGATGCAAACTGAGCAAATGCTGCCAGTTCACGGTACTGAGCCAGTGCAGTACGAATACCACCAGACAATTTCTTAATGATCTTAGTCTGAGCTGCCCCGCCCACACGAGATACCGAGATACCAGCGTTTACTGCTGGACGGATACCTGAGTTGAATAGGCTAGATTCTAAGAAAATCTGACCATCAGTGATTGAAATCACGTTGGTCGGTACGAATGCAGAAACGTCACCAGCTTGGGTTTCAATAATTGGCAGTGCAGTTAGAGAACCTGTTTTGCCAACCACTTCACCGTTAGTGAATTTTTCTACATAAGCCGCGTTTACGCGTGATGCACGCTCAAGTAAACGTGAATGTAAATAGAATACATCACCAGGATATGCTTCACGACCTGGCGGACGACGTAGCAATAGTGAGATTTGACGATAAGCAACCGCTTGTTTTGATAAGTCATCAAATACAATCAGTGCATCTTCGCCGCGGTCACGGAAGTATTCGCCCATCGTACAACCTGAGTACGGTGCGATATACTGAAGTGCTGCAGGCTCTGACGCTGATGCAACCACAACCGTGGTATATTCTAGGGCACCAGTTTGCTCAAGCTTACGTACAACGTTAGCGATGGTCGAGCGTTTCTGACCGATAGCTACGTATACACATTTAATGCCAGAGGCTTTCTGTGCGATGATCGCATCGATAGCCATCGCTGTTTTACCAGTCTGACGGTCACCAATGATAAGCTCACGCTGACCACGACCAATTGGAATCATAGTATCAACGGCTTTATAACCCGTCATTACTGGCTGATCAACTGACTGACGATCAATAACGCCTGGCGCAATTTTTTCGACTTTATCAGTCATTTTGGCATTGATAGGACCTTTGCCATCAATAGGGTTACCCAAGGCGTCAACAACACGGCCTAGCAGCTCAGGACCTACTGGTACTTCAAGGATACGACCAGTACAATAGGCTTTTTGACCTTCTTGCAGCTTTAGGTAATCACCAAGTACTACCGCGCCAACAGAATCGCGCTCTAAGTTTAGAGCCATTCCGTAGACTTCGCCTTCAAACTCAATCATTTCGCCGTACATGGCATCTTCAAGACCATGAATCTGCACGATACCGTCAGATACTTTGACAATCGTGCCTTCATTCTTTGCAGTTGCACCCGCATCAAGGTCTTGAATACGCTGCTTAATCAGGTTACTGATTTCCGCTGGATTCAATTGTTGCATTGCCTTGTTTCCTTTAATTTATGATAACTCGCCTACTGACTTAAATGCTCTTACTATCACGCAGACTTTATATGACTGCGTTGATGAATGGCATTAGGCAGTTAGCTGTGTTTTTAACTGTTGTAACTTGCCGCGCATCGAATCATCAATAACTTTGTCACCGACTTTGATTGTCGCGCCTGCCAATAGACTTGGATCAACTGATTCATGAATCACCACACTGGCATTAAGCGAGGCGGCGAGACGTGTTCTAATCATTTGACGTTGGTCATCCGTTAATGGATAAGCAGAAGTCACATATGCGTCAAGCTGCTTTAAGCTTATTGCCTTGTGACGGCGATAATGCTCATAAACTTCAGGAAGCAGCGCCAGACGCTCTTGTTCTGATAACTGTTTAACGAAGTTACTAAGTGCTTCTGATACTTTTGGATAGCTGGTGTTGCTGTCAAGATTTACCTCTTGAGCCCCACCTAATAACTGCTTAAAAGCAGAATCATTAGCGCTAGCTACTTGCGTATCATAAAGATCGACCAAAGCAGCTGACTTATGCTCAGCAGAAACAGCTGGATTGTCTAACCAAGTACTGAACGACTTGTCATTGACAACAGTGCTAGCAACAAGCAGGAAGTTCTCCCACTCGGTTACTGCGCCGTTTTCGTTGGCATAGTCAAACGCGGCTTTAGCGTACGGTCGTGCTAAGGTTGATAAGTCAGCCATGATATCCTCACAATTACAGCTTCGCCGCCAGTTGATCTAGCATACTGGCATGTTTTTGCACATCGACTTCGTCTTGCAAAATCTTCTCTGCACCAAGTACAGCCAGTTCAGCAACTTGGGCGCGCAATGATTCACGTGCTTGGTTGATCTCTTGGTCGATAGACGCTTGCGCTTGTTGACGAATGCGCTCACCTTCCGCTTGGGCTTGTGATTTTGCATCTTCGACGAGCTGATTGGCACTTTTATTCGCTTGCTCGATTAGAGCGGCAGCCTTGGTCTTTGCAAGATCAAGTTCCTGCTGTACATTTTGCTCCGCGGTCGCCAAATCTGCTTTTGCTTTTTCTGCTGCATTTAAGCCTTCAGCGATTTTACGCTGACGCTCATTGATGGCACCGATAAGTGGTGGCCACACGAATTTCATGCAAAAAATCACAAATATTGCAAAAGCAATGGCTTGACCGACGAGGGTAAAATTGATATTCACGTGATCACCTCTTTGTTAATGAAAAATCAGTTTCATTGATCATGTTTGGTAGTCAAATTTTGACTATATTTGATAGAGAATCTCCGAATACCAAACATTTAGAACTGAGCTTTCGGATTAACCTGCTAGAGGGTTAGCGAATAACAATAGCATAGCAATACCAACACCGATCATCGGAATAGCATCAAGAAGACCTGCTACGATGAACATACGAGTTTGCAATTGCGAACCAAGCTCTGGTTGACGTGCAACACCTTCTAAGAACTTGCCACCTAGAATAGCAAAACCAATACCTGTGCCAAGTGCGCCAAGACCGATAAGTAGCGCTACTGCGATAACTGTGTAACCACCTAATACTGGATCCATTGATGTATCCTCATTTACCTATTGAATGTCTAATTAATGTTCAGTTGATGATGCAAGCGACATATAAACTATCGTCAGCATCATGAATACGAACGCTTGAAGTGTAATAACTAAGATGTGGAAGATAGCCCACGGTACCGATAACGCCCATTGAATCCAAAACGGCATTAGAGCAATCAGTATGAAAATCAATTCCCCAGCATACATGTTACCAAATAGACGTAGGCCAAGTGATACAGGCTTCGCTATTAGAGTAACTGCTTCTAAAACAAAATTGATGGGGATTAAAATCGCTTGTACGATTGGGTTTTTGGCACCGAACGGATGAAGGGTTAGTTCACCAATAAAGCCACCCAAACCTTTTTCTTTAATGCTATAAAAGATAATCAACGCAAAGACAGAGAAAGACATGCCAAGCGTGATATTGGGATCAGTCGTTGGAACAATCTTAAAGAAAACATGATGCGGATCGTGGCCCATGGCAGCGCCAACTTGGCCAGCAATTCCTGGAATAAAGTCGACGGGTATCAAATCCATCAAGTTCATCAGGAAAATCCAAACAAAAATGGTTAACGCCAATGGTGCAATCAGCTTTGATGTACCACTGTACGAATCACGAACGTTGTTATCAACAAACTCAACGATCATCTCAACCGCTGCCTGCAATTTGCCTGGCACACCTGAAGTGACTTTTTTTGCAACCATCCAAAAGATGGTACAAAATAAAATACCCAGACCAACTGACCATAGCATAGAGTCAAGATGAATGGCTTTAAAGCCCATCAATCCTGCTTCTTCAGCATTATAGGCGACTTTCCAGCCTTCGCCCGGCAAATAGCCGTACGTCCAATTCGTTAAGTGGTGAGAGATATATTCTGATGATGTTTGCTCGGATGCCATAATGTAAGCTTCTTATTAATCAACGATTTAATCAACTACCAAAAATATGGTTGTCATCTGATGAGGTTTGATCTATTCAACGGCCTCCCTTTTAGGTCAACAATCAAACGGTGTCAAAACACTCATGTAACCAACAACATCCAACCCATAGTTCTATTACTAATATGCAATAATTGATAGCTTGAGATAAATTTTAGCTATCAAAAAAGGGCTTATGATAACTCAGTAATAGCCCTTGCATTTTTATACGCAAAATTATTATATATGTGTCTGCTTATTTGCCAGTATTAGTGACAGGCACTCAATGTGGTACCCATAAGCAAAATATTTAGCTGCCTATACTAATGCAGCGTTGTATTCGTGTAAAGTCAATTGTGTTTTTTTTATCCATTGTATGAATAAGTTAACTGCTCAGTAACATTGCAACATCAGCATGTCTAACTCTGCACATACCATTAGATGACGACAAATTCATTGTCTATGATATAGGTAGCCAAATCTGCCCTACCCTATCATCACATTAGTATACGCTGAGCATCAAAGCTCATTAAGCAATCTTTATAGTCACTATTACTGTTTTTAGACAGTTATTGTACTTCGACTTTTCGAACCAGTCATAGAGAAGTTGGACGGCAGGGTGACTTGCCAGTGCTATTAACAAAATATCTAACCATTCATATAGCGATTTTTATTAACACTAGCGTATATGCCACAACATCCAACTGTGACTAATTTGCATTACCATAAAACCGATAAATAGCGCGGGCGCAGATAGGGGTTGTACGGTAATAAAAATTAGTGCGAAACCAAACACGGTCAATAGCCATTTTGCCATTTGACCTCGATAAAGCTGGCTAACAATATGTAGGCGCGCGCGATATCCAGTATACCAAAAGATAAAAAAAGCAAACACTGCTTGAGTAACAAAACTCAGTAGCGCACCAATAGCGGCGCTTTTTGCGGCGATAAGCTCACCACTAAGCCACATAGTATCAACGATCCAAGCAATAATAATAAGGATAAATAATATCCATGCTTGACGCTTTATATAAATGGCGATTTTATCTTTTTGCGTGCGTTTGGCAGGCTTGGTCATCGGTATTCCTATAGCCTTGCAGCATTGGGATAATATAACATACTTAAGATGCTTTTATCCGTAAATGACTTTTTACTCTACAGGTGTTACCTTTTAACCAAAATAAAACGCCACTTATTATAAGTAGACTGCGGATATTAAGCAAGTAAAATATGCCTTTTATCAGTCACCTAACGCATCTGACTAGGATTATTGTGTCATTTGCTCTGTCATACACACTTAAGACAAAGCAATAATCTGATCACGAATAATCCTAGAAGCGTGGCGATTTATGAGATACATTGAGATATTTGTTGAGCCATCATGCGCCAGCCATCGACGAAGTCTTTACTGGCACTCATGTCTTCGACTTGAACCGTTGTCTCAAGTGGTTGCAGCTTGGCAAGTAGTCCTTTAGAGGCAACGCTCTGGTTGACCATACACATCCGTGTAGAGGGACGATGCTCATTCAACCACCGTAGCTGACTGGCTTTTGGCGAGATATGATGGTCTGGACTCAGACTGCCTGCCAATGTGATATTCATTGCTTTTTCAATATATTGGTAAGCATCATGATAGGCCCAATAAGAACGATTTTTTTGTGCCGCTTGCTTTTGGATGTCAGCAACTTCCTTATCCATACGTGCTGCAAAATTCTTGACATTGGCTTGATAAGTGCTTGTATACTCCGGATTGGCGTGGCTATGAATGACCGCCAGCGCACGGGTAATGGCTTTGGCGTTTTCAGGATCGAGCCAAATGTGTGGATCGAGTGTGCCTGCAATTGGTGTCCCTTTAACATCTCGAAGTGGATAACGGTTAAAGGCCTTAAAATCAAACAGGGAGATAGCATTGGGTGCAGTCTCTAAGCTACCCGCTAGGCTGTTTTCTAATAAAGGTCCAAACCAAACGACAAATTTACTGTCTTTAATGGCCTTCATATCGCTTGGGCTGATACTACCATGATGTCCTACATCACCTGCTTGCAGAATTCTATTGGCTGAGGGCGTCCCCTCAGTGACAGCCTCACTGAGTAAAAACATCGGGTAGTTGCTCACACTCACGGTTGCAGCTTGAGCGTTGAGCGTCAAAACCCCTAGCGCCATGCTAGCAATGAGTAGACGTTTTAGTTTCATAACTGGACGTAGTAAACGATTAAAAGCTGAGTTCATAGTTGGTATCTTTGCTATATAAATGATGAAAAATAAGTGGTAGTCGCGATGGTATTGAAACAATATATTTGGTAAAAACAGAATAGATACCAGATAGTTTAAGACAGCTTATCTGCTTTTCGTTTTAGTATGTTATACTATAACAATAAAAAATATAATAGAACAGCCATTTTATTTTTAGGAGTCTGCACCATGTCTAGCCACTCATCAGTTTGTGAACATTTACATGATGCGCAGGACTTTACGCCGCACGATGTAATAGAACGTTTGGCCGAGGCCAAAGAGCAATGCCGTCTAAACGGATCACGCTTTACATCCTTGCGTCAGCAGATATATCAACTGGTTTTAGAAGCCAATAGGCCGATTGGCGCTTATGACTTGATTACTCTGTTGCAGCAAACACGCTCGGCCACCACAGACAATCACACCAGTGACTCGGTGCAAAAAAACGTCGCGCCGCCAACGGTCTATCGCAGTTTAGAGTTTTTGTTGGCAGAAGGCCTGATTCATCAGTTGACCTC
The DNA here is from genome assembly GCF_015864565.1 of Psychrobacter sp. SWN149. Lineage (NCBI taxonomy): Bacteria > Pseudomonadati > Pseudomonadota > Gammaproteobacteria > Moraxellales > Moraxellaceae > Psychrobacter > Psychrobacter sp. SWN149. The sequence goes on along the minus strand of NZ_JADYWX010000006.1, from coordinate 80,371 downwards.
AATCAATGCGTATGTTGCTTGCTGCCATCCAAGAGCGCATCATACGGCCGCCTTTTTAATCTGCGAGCAATGCAAGCGGGTGCAAGAGTGCAGCAGTTTACCTGTACAAGAGATGATGAACTTTGCTGAGCAAGACGTAGGCTTTACGGTGGCACGCAGTGTTATTGAATTGAGTGGGCGCTGCCAAGTTTGCAAGTAACACACATATACCGGCCATGAGTAGATTAAGCACTGACAAAGACATACTCACTGTTACTGATGGTTCGTCCGTACTACCCTTTTATCTATTAGTTGTCATCTTATGAGCCTCTCTACCCTACCCTCTAATCAGCCACTGCCTTCTATTGCAGACAATGCTACTGCGAGCGAGATTCGCCCGCTGCTAAGCTTAAGCAATATCAGCTATCATGTTGGCCAGCAACGTATTCTCTCAGACATCAATATTGACCTTGCTATCAATGAGACAGTGAGCCTTGTGGGGCCTAACGGTGCTGGCAAGTCAACACTGGTCAAGCTCATTTTGGGCTTGATTGATCCAACCAAAGGCTATATTACCGCCCATCAACCACTGCAACTTGGTTATGTGCCGCAGCGGTTTTCGGTACCGCCAATACTGCCGTTACGAGTCAGCGACTTATTGGGGCAAGCCAACAAAAACCGTTTAACCCATGAGCAGCGCCAATTTATCTTCGATAATTTATCCTTGACCCACCTGCTATCACGGCAAATGCTGCATTTATCAGGTGGCGAGACGCAGCGAGTTTTATTGGCCCGAGCATTGTTGGACAAACCCAATTTACTCATTTTAGATGAGCCCATGCAAGGGCTTGACCCTGATACGGAAGTTTGGCTTTACCAGTTTATTGATAAGCTGCCGGACTTCTTGCGTTGTGCCATGCTGGTCATATCACATGATTTGCATTGGGTAATGAAAGGCAGCCGCCGCGTTATTTGTCTCAACAAGCATATTTGCTGTGAAGGACAACCCAGTGAGCTTGCCATTAGCACCGAATTTAAAAAGTTATTTGGTCATTATTACGAGCAGCCGTATGTGCATCAGCCACATTCGTGCCAGCACCATACCCCAAACGAGCTTGAACAATAGCCTATAACACCAAATACATGACAACGGTACTGATCACAGTGTTTTGACACTGAGCAATACCGTTTTGTGCTTTTATAAAACTTTCACGGATATCTATTATGATCACTTGGTTAGCCATCATTGCGCCTGCTTGGATTGCTGGCAGTATTTTAGCGCTACTATCAGCTCCCTTGGGCTGCTTGGTCTTGTGGCGACGCATGGCCTTTTTTGCTGATGCTTTAGCACATGGTACGCTCCTTGGTGTCGCCCTAGCCGCTTGGTGGCAGTTGCCCATGGGTATTGGTGTTTTGTTAGTCAGCATCACAGTAGTATTAGGGTTGGTACTGATTGATGATGAGCGCTTGCCTGCTGATGCGGTGCTGGCAGTCGTTGCGGTGTCGTTATTGTGTTTAGGCTTATTAACATTGACACAGCTGACAGACCAGCAAGCCAATGTACTGGGGTTTTTATTCGGAAATTTACTAGAGCTTGATTGGAGTGATTTGCCTCTACTGGGCGGTAGTGTATTGGTGGGCCTAGGACTACTGCGCTATATATGGCCGGCGCAAATCAAACTGGCAACTCATGAAGCATTGGCGCGTATACAGGGCATCAACCCAACACGCCAGCGGTTGTTTTTTATGGGGATATTGGCAGGATTTTGTGCCGTTGCGCTTCAGGCCGTCGGTAGTCTCTTAATCAGTGGATTATTGGTATTGCCAGCACTTACCGCGCGCTTGTGGGTCACCTCGCCCAAACAAATGGTCATTGTGGCGCTAATCATCGCCCAACTTGGTGTCACACTTGGTGTGTGGAGCAGTATTTGGTTGGATATCCAAACAGGTCTTTCTATCGTCTTAATATTAGCGATTTTGTTTTTCGTTGCTTTGATATTATCAAAGCTCATAGACATGCCGTTTCGGTCAGCTAACCGTTAGTTTTGCATTAACCCTCTAGACAAAAGCGGTTCTTTGTTAACTTTTTATTAAACTTTATTTCACCAATATTACTAGAGCTTTGATTCACTTTATGTTATAAACGTGCTTTAGCGCTATTGGCATTCACTAACTGTATGTATTTGTGTTAGTTAATACCAATAGCTGTCATACTTTATAAATGTATCGTTAAAAGTAGTGGCCCATTTATCCGTAATCATGCTAACAATATTCATTGTTGTGTTTCGATAAGGGACTGACCCAATGCAAAGCTATCCTACGAATCAAATAAGTACCCCAGATGCACAGCTTAATATTTTACAGATCACAGATTTGCACTTGTCCACTCCTGTCATCATTGACAGTCATGATAGTAACGCTTCGACTTTTTGTCAGCACAGCTTTGAGAGCGTGCTTCAGCAAGCGCTGAATGAAGACATACGCTGCGATTTGATTATTGTGACTGGCGACTTGGTCAATAGAGTAGATACTCATATCTACGATCACATCTTTGAGGTGTTGCAGTCCACCCAGATTCCTTTTGCCTGTATAGCAGGCAATCATGATGTGACTGATGAAAACGGTATGGACTTACCGTTTTTTCAGCGAGAGTTGGTTGCTCGGCCTGCTGATCGACGTTTGCTGAACCGCCATGCCATTGAGTCTGAGCATTGGCAGTTGCTGTTTATAGACTCCTCTATCACAGGCAAGGTCGAAGGAGAGATACGAGCCATCGATATTGAGTGGTTGCGTCAGAAACTAACTGACTGCTCCAAGCCTGCGCTGATTGCGCTACATCATCATATTATATCGATAGACTCTGCGTGGATTGACACCCATATGGCACAGAATACCGAAAGTTTTTGGCAGAATATGGCACCGTTTAAGCATCTGCAGGTTATTATCAGTGGCCATACTCACCAAGAACAGGTCCGTTATCGCCAAGGTGTGACCGTTTATAGTACGCCATCTACTTGTTATCAGTTCAAGCCCAATGTGCAGGAATTCGCTTATGACGAGAGCGGACTACCTGGTTACCGTTGGTTGCAATTAGCCAACAATGGAGAGGTTGCAAGCTGGGTAGAAAGACTGGATACTTGATGCCCGTATTTATAGCGAATATTGCAATCTATCCTTTAGATATCATAGCTTTAGATAATATTTTTTATTGAGGCACAAAATAATTAGCGAAGAAAATATACCGCCAATATAAAAAATAACTTCATTATTAATAGAAACAATGATACAACTTGTGAAATGATGTGAGGACGGCCCAATATCTGATGTTTGGCAATTGCATAATGGCTAAAACGGTCTATCATTTTAAGCCAGTTTTTCACAGTTAGTGGTTTTAGACATCGTTTGGACAGTACCATTTAGATGAAAATTTGCATCACAATATACTCAACCTTTGATGTATTAATCTTGACATATCAAGGTAATCATATTATTTGATGCGCTGTGTTACTTATATTACCAAGTGGTAAAACGTTTGATAAAGGGACAGATCATAGCGTTTGCAATAGTGATAATGTCTTGTCTTTTGATACGTCGTTTTATTGAATTAATTTGAAAAGTAGGATACCCATATGAGCACCGCGACCACGAATCCGAGTGAAGTTAAGTTCACTCCTTATGTGCCGGCCAAAGACGAAGAATATATGTCTGATGCGCAGTTAGAGCACTTCAAAGCTATTTTGTTAGACTGGAAAGGCCAATTGATTGGCGAAGCGGATCGTACCAAAAACTACATCCAAGATGAATCAAGCGCCATGCCAGACATAAATGACCGTGCCACTCAAGAAGAAGAGTTTGCATTGGCACTGCGTACGCGTGACCGCGAGCGCAAACTCATTCGCAAAATTGACAAATCCATGTTAGAAATCGAAAACGATGACTATGGGTTTTGTGAAACTTGCGGTGTAGAGATTGGTTTGCGTCGTCTAGAGGCTCGCCCAACAGCGACTCAGTGTATCGACTGTAAGACTTTGTCTGAAATCAAAGAACGCCAAAACCAAGGCGCTTAATTTAGAACGCCCTTACCTACCTCTCGGCTCGGTAGCAAAAATTTATATCAAACAGCAAGCGACCCTATAATGGGTCGCTTGTTGCATTATAGATGGTCAATTTCTTAATCTGTGTTGTGCCACTCCCTTCAAACGCATGCTGACACAGTGTCTATCGCTACTAACAAAACAATCTCATTTAAGCGATATCTTTTGACACGTATCTTTATTATTCTGTCTGTATTATTCCTATCGATACTCACCTATTTTGAAAACTATGTCTACTGATACGCCCACTCAAACCTCAGCGCCAACTCCTGTCGGCCGTTTTGCGCCTTCGCCAACTGGTGAGCTGCATCTTGGCTCTCTAACGACGGCACTTGCTAGCTTTTGCCATATCAAATCGCTTGGTGGTAAGTGGCTGCTACGTATCGAAGATACTGATACTGAGCGCTGTGATAGACAGTTCACTGAGCAGATTTTAATAGACTTAGAAATGCTTGGTTTGCACTGGGACGGTGATGCCATTTATCAGTCTGAACGTCTTGATATCTACAATGATTACTTGTCATCCTCATTGTATCCGCTGACTTATGGCTGTCTGTGCTCACGCAAAGACTTAGAGCAGTACTGGACGCAAAAAGCGCAAAATAGTATTCATAACGATGTCAATTCAATACAGAATACTCATCAAATACTACCGAACAGACAGCGTTATCCGCGCCGATGTGTCGCAGCCGATCATGATAGACAGCAGCACAAACTGCGCATACAGTTGCCAGATTATCAGATTGGCTTCAATGATGGTATTCAAGGGATGCAATGGGACAACCCTCAACAGACGCTAGGAGATATGGTGGCGCGTCGTCAAGACGGCATGATCAATTATATACTGGCAGCCAGTCTGGATGACGGTTTGCAAAATGTGACTCATATTATGCGTGGTTTGGATATTTTACCTATGACAACGGCACAAATCAGCATTATGCAAGCCGCGGGCCTATCCGCTATCGATCACTGGTATCATCTGCCTCTCATCAATAATGCAGACGGTCAAAAGCTTTCTAAGCAGAATCTTGCACAGCCAATTGACACCACTGACCCAAGCCAGCTCATCGCTGAGGCATTGACGCTATTACAGCAAGCAGTCGTCGATATGGACACGCCAGAGAATATGCTCAAACAAGCCATTGCTCAATGGAGTAATGAGCCGCTACAAGGCAAACAGCAGCTAAACTTGCCAGATTAGAACATGTACTCATAGATATTAAAACATAATGAGCCATACCCAGATAGCAAAAAGCGCCACTGCTAGTGACGCTTTTGGTTAAACAATGCTAGAACATACCCTAGGCAATGCTCATTTATCTATACTGAGACTTATCTCAAAGCTGTTAATAATAACGGCATTGGCTTTTTTCTATCTCAGGGCTTTCTTTATATATTTTTAGCAATAGCGCAACCATTACTAGGCTAATCAACATCGATGAGCCACCATAGCTAAAGAACGGCATGGTCAAACCCTTGGTCGGAATCGCCCCCATATTCATCGCCGCATTAATAATCGTTTGTGCAATAAATACCACACCGATACCAAAGGCGGTATAGCTCATCCGCATCTGACGACGTTTCAGGGCATTGTAGCTAATGCGCATCGCACTACCAATGATTAGGGCCTCTAATATCAGTACCATACTGACACCCACAAAGCCCAACTCTTCCCCAGTAATGGCCAATAAAAAATCGGTGTGCGCTTCAGGTAGATGCGATAGTTTTTGCACGCTCTCACCGTAACCTACCCCTGTGAACTGTCCACGACCAAAAGCGATCAAACTGCGTGCCAGCTGATAGTCGGTATCCTGTACATCATCAAAAGGATCCATAAACGACATCACTCGTATCAGTCGATACTCTGCCGTCGTGACCATCAATACTGCCCCGCCGATGGCAGCAGCAGCCAAAGCCAAGAAATGCTTGTAAGGCGCCCCTGCGATATAAAAGATAGCAAAGAGCGTACCTAGAATAACGACAAAAGAGCCAAAGTCTGGCTGCGACAATAATAGTATTGTTATGAGCGCCACCACTAGCATGATTCGTAAAAAGCCATCTAAGCCATTGCGTACCTCAAAAGAGCGGCGCACCACAAAGTCTGACACAAATACAATCATGACCAGCTTGGCCAATTCTGCAACCTGAAAGTTAAAACTCCCTAGCATGAGCCAGCGTTTAGATCCATTAATAGGCGTACTAAACAGTGTGGCCACAAGCAGCAGACCTGTCACCCCTAACAAGGCAAACTGAGTCTCTGTCTTGTATAGTCTCTTGAGAGAGACACCATAGTAAGGAATAATCGCCGCAATCAAGCCGATCGTCATATACAGCAATTGGTTATTGAAAAAATACAACTCTGTCATACCGCGACTGAGTGCAAAAGGAATAGAAGCAGATGCCACCATCAGCAAACTGAGCACCATCATACAGCCGACGCTCGATAATAAAACTGCGCGCGCTGACGGCATAGAAAGAACGCCATCTGAACCAGAGGCTTGCTTTGCTTTGGGCGAGGAACGAAAAAAAGAAGGGAGCGCCATAATTTTATATACACTAACAAACGAAAAAACACGGCGTCTATGAAACGCCACCGTTTAAAAAATTATCAATTAAATTGTGCCAAATAGTGGATTAGAGCCATTATGACTGACAGTAGCAGCAATATATAATCAAAACAATCATTTATACACAAAATACTGTCTACTGCCCAATAATGCTCATGTGCAGGCTTACTAGACAGTCTGGCTTGCTAAAAACATTGGCTGATAATCCACTGTTTGATTACATTGTCTGACTATATCGTACCTAGCTGGTTTACCAACTGAGAGAAGTGCTCACCGCGCGCCGCATAGCCGCTATATTGGTCAAAGCTGGCACAGGCCGGTGACAAGAGCACCGCTTGTACTTGCGATAGGCTGCTCACTGTCACTTGCTGAATCGTATCAAACGCCGCTTCCAATGTTTGACATTGATGCAGCGCGACATCACCACTCAGCTTAGCAGCACGCAAATGCTGTTCAATTTGCTGAGCGTCTTCACCAATCAATAGCAATTGGCTCACGTATCGATTGATAAAAGGTGTCAGCTCACCAAACGCTTGCGCTTTACCTTGTCCACCTAAGATCAACAATAATTTACCATCTTTTGGTGCATAGACCGCCCCTAGCCCTTCAATGGCGGCCATGGTCGAGCCAATATTGGTGCCTTTAGAGTCGTTGAAATAGTCGATCCCATCAACGTTTGCCACATACTGGCAGCGATGATCAAGACCTGTGAACTGCTGCAACGTATCTAGCATACTATCGAGAGGCAATCCTGCTAGCTCACCAAGCGCTAATGCTGCTTGGGCATTGAGTAGATTATGACGACCTTTAATCAACAGTTTGTCTGCCGACAGTAATCTTTCTGTACCGCGAGCAATATAAGTCTGGCCTTCAGTATCGATGATCAGACCGTATTGACCTTTATCAGGCGCATGAATACCTGTGCTAACTCTCGGTAAATTGTCTGCAACCAATGGACGGGTAAGCGCGTCTTCACGGTTGATGACCACTGACTTGGCACCTTGAAAGATACGATGTTTGGCTTGATGATAGCCGAGCATATCGCCATGACGATCTAAGTGATCAGGCGACATATTAAGGACGGTCGCGATTTTTGCGTTGAGGTTGGTAACCGTCTCTAGTTGAAAGCTAGACAACTCCAGCACTGCCAGCTCCATATCCGTATTTTCTAGTAACGTGAGCGCGGGCACACCAATATTGCCACCAACGCCGACATTGACGCCTGCATCTACGGCCATTTGTCCAACCAATGTGGTCACTGTGCTTTTGGCATTAGAGCCGGTAATCGCAACTATCGGTACAGTACAAGCTTCACAGAATAATTGGATATCACTGACCACTGGGATATTAGCTTGACGGGCAGCCGCCACTGCATCGGTATTCAAAGAAATACCTGGACTGATAATGATACGTGCCGCTTGCTGCAATAGCTCTGCATCGATGCCACCAAATTGGCGAATCTCAATAGCAGCGGGCAGTTGATCAGCCAATGTAGGCATCACTTGAGTATCTGTCACGGCGACTTGATAGCCTTGTTTGGCAAGGTAGCTTGCGACCGATAGACCAGATTGTCCCAATCCGACCACGACCTGTAGACCGTTGCCCCTATGAAGTAAAGTTTCTGTTGCGAGGTTGGCGGTCATGTCTATTCCTTTTATTAGATAAGCTATTATATAAGCGATAAGATAAGCAAAGCGGCATCAAGCAAACCGATTGTAAAAAGGCAGCAAACGCTACTGTAAAAATGAGAAGCATCATAACGGTATCGTTCAGATTTCGATACTGATTTTTTATGACTGTGTGCTATTATGCGCCTGTTTTTATATTGAGTGGCTAGTGCTATAATGGCGACTTTAATTGGTATATAGCAGGGTCAATCGCCCAAGCATATTAGTTTAGCATGGTGTCACATTTATCACGCTTTTGTCACGTCTCTTTGGCGACAATTCGTGCAGTGATAATGGTTTGTCAGACGATAGTGGTTGTTTGTCAGATTGGTTATTACGTTCTTACTACAGCAAGTGATTGCTGATTCTATGCCTTATGTTAGGTATATTTATCCAATAGCCTACATTAAGCACCCTATTGTTCAACCTTGTTTTTAAACACTGTTTTTTAGGCAGCCTTATTGCCCTCATCATCGTATTGACTATGGATGAGCGTATTTTTGATACCAAAAAACGTCGTAGATACTTTTATTGATGATCTTCAATAATCCAACACAGCAACATGACTGAGTGCATGTTGCTGTAAAAGAAAAATGAATGGCTATTATTAGCAACGCGATCATTTTATAAATGAGTAATGATTACTTTTTTGCCTCTAACCCTATGTAGTTTACTTATGACATCTTTTATTGATAACTTGCGTGACGAGTGGTTTTCCAACGTTCGCGGTGACGTTTTGTCGGGCTTGGTCGTCGCCCTAGCGCTTATTCCAGAGGCCATTGCCTTTTCTATTATCGCAGGTGTGGATCCAAAAGTTGGCTTATATGCCTCGTTTTGTATTGCCGTCGTGATCAGTTTTGTCGGTGGTCGTCCAGGTATGATTTCGGCGGCGACCGGGGCGATGGCACTGGTAATGGTTGATTTGGTCGCTGATCATGGCTTGCAGTATCTGCTTGCCGCGACTCTGTTATGCGGTGCTATTCAGGTTGTCATGGGCATCCTAAAGCTCGGCAACTTGATGCGCTTTGTCTCTCGCTCAGTGGTCATCGGTTTTGTGAATGCGCTGGCGATTTTGATATTCATGGCCCAGTTACCAGAGCTAAATCCCATGACTGAGCGTGTCGGTATGACGGTTTATATCATGACGGCAGTCGGTCTGGGGATTATCTATCTGTTTCCCCTGATTCCTAAAATCGGTCGCATCATTCCATCGCCATTGATTTGTATCGTTGGCCTAACGGCGGTGGCGATGTACATGAATCTTGATATTCGTAATGTCGGTAGCATGGGCGATTTGCCAGATTCGCTACCGATGTTTCTGTTACCTGATATCCCGTTGAACTTATCAACGCTACTCATCATCGCGCCTTACTCTATTGCTCTAGCCATCGTGGGTCTACTCGAATCGATGATGACGGCAACAATCGTGGATGAGTTGACCGATACGCCAAGTGATAAAAACAAAGAATGCCGTGGTCAAGGTATTGCCAATGTGGTTTCAGGGTTTTTCGGTGGTATGGCAGGTTGTGCGATGATTGGTCAGTCGATGATCAACGTAAAATCTGGTGGACGCACACGTCTATCTACATTGATGGCAGGCGTTGTGCTGCTCATTATGGTGGTATTCTTGAGCGAATGGGTCAGTCAGATTCCGATGGCCGCACTGGTCGCTGTGATGATTATGGTATCGATTGGTACGTTTAACTGGCAGTCTATTCGCGAGTTCAAAACACACCCACTGTCATTTAACATCGTGATGTTGGCGACTGTTTTAACCACCGTCTTTACACATAACTTGGCTTACGGCGTTGGTGTCGGTGTCCTGCTATCTGCCTTAGCATTTGCCAATAAGATTGGTCAATTCCTAAGCATATTTAGCGAGTATGATGACAGTACCAATACCCGTTATTATTACGTCCAAGGCCAAGTGTTCTTTGCTTCTACCACGCAATTCTTGAGTAGCTTTGACAGTAAAGAAGCGGTAGATAGTATTCAGATCGATGTAAGCCAAGCGCATTTTTGGGATATCAGTGCCGTTGACACGTTAGACAAACTGGTCATGCGCTTGCAACGTGAGGGTATTGATGTCAAAGTGGTGGGACTGAATAATGCGAGCCGAACGTTGATTGACCGCTTCTCTATCCATGATCGCCGAGATATCGGACTCTTGGATTAAGACTGTTTGTGTCTGCCGTATCAAACTGATGCTAAGGCATGCTCTAATTGACGGTTTATGAATCCAAAGATGAATAGATGGCTGCATAACTAGTAGAGAGTGAGTATGGTATTCCTGCTCACTCTTTAACTGGCGTGGTTACTTTTTATTATCAATATGACGTGGTCGTTTTATGAGTAATTTAAAACCAGATAGTGTGATTGCTTGCTTGGACTGTCCTGATCATGTTCAGGCCGTGTTGGAGGCTAGTATGTGGGCCTCTACTCGTTTGCAGGCGCCTGTTGGACTATTGCATGCCTCCCCAAGCTTACAGCAAAAATCCGCTGTTAATTATTCTGGCTGTCTCAATGTTAACGATGAAAATGCCTTGCTTGAGCAATTCACAACCAAAGAACATTTGAGTAACTGTGAGTTGAAAGCGCAAGGTCGATTGCTATTGCACCAAGCGACTGCTTATTGTGAACAACAGCGCAGCAAGCTCAAAACCTATACATTGCATCGGCATGAGCACCTGAATCAAAGCATCGATTATGTCGATGATGAAGCACAATTGATTGTTATTGGCCATCATGTCACGTGCAAATCGACCCTAAGTCAACTCATACGAGTCAGCCACTGCCCCATTTTGGTGACACATGCACCATTTTTGCCCCCTACAACGGCTTTATTCGCTTTTGACAACAGTCCAACGTGCCATAAATTACTAAACTGGCTGTGCAAAACGTCGCTTGTACGCGCACTAACCGTACATATTGTGATGGTTGGCAAGGAAACTTCTGATAATTGTGATGCGCTGCGCGAAGCTTACGCGAGGCTCAAACAAGCCGGTATTAAATCTAAAAAGACATTGTTGGACTGCCGTGATGTCGCTGCTGCTTTGAACTATTATCAAAACCAGCACGATATTGGTCTGCTTATGACAGGGGCGTTTGGTCAGTCTCGTCTACGTGAGTTGCTACAGGGCAGTGATACCAAAAAACTATTGGTCAGTACCAAGACGCCATATTTGCTTTTCCCCAAAGCGTAAGCAAACTCTATCAGAGGCTCAGTACCCTTATCTCCTCAAACGCAGAGTACCAGTCAGTTTCATGATTATATTGTGGTTAGATTATAATTATAATCTCGATCTGAGTCTCTGCTTCCTCTTAGTAATTTCATTATATCTTCCATCGGTACACGTTTACCAAGCCATTGCGTCTTTATGATGCCTTGCTACTAGTTACCTAAACTGGGTTAGCAAATCATCACATGAAATAAAGATATCGCCTCCCCAAGCACTCAAAAAGTTGGTTATAATAAAGTTTTCAATAACCAAACGCTACAGATTGATGCACTCTCACTATGTTGGTAACGATGACTCCCATCGCGTCATCCCAGCTTATATTCTCTGTCATTACTGCGGTTACTTTTGAACTCGCAAGTCCAACTCTACCTCTCCCCCTTGAGTAGGTTGGCACAGTTCTTGAATGACTTAGGGTAAGCAAGGCAGAGAGACGATGATGCACCATAGTGCTTCTATCAAGCTGCAGCATCACACAAATAAGGAATTTTTTATGAAGCTAATCACTGCGATCTTAAAACCGTTTAAGCTCGACGATGTACGCGAAGCACTTTCTGACATTGGCGTCAAAGGTGTTACGGTCACTGAAGTTAAAGGTTTCGGTCGTCAAAAAGGCCATACAGAGCTCTATCGCGGCGCAGAGTACGTGGTGGACTTTTTACCAAAAGTAAAAGTCGAAGTGGCTGTTATTGATGAGATGGTTGAACCTGCCATCGAAGCCATTACGCGTATCGCTAGCACTGGTAAAATTGGCGACGGTAAAATATTTGTGACAGCACTTGAGCAAGTCATTCGTATTCGTACAGGTGAAACAGGTCCTGACGCTATCTAAATTTGAACACATGCCTATGAGCATAGACTTATAGGTGTAGACGCTTACAGCATTTTATCTATCGGTCATACCGATATCTATATTATAAATTCAAGGGGGAATTTACATGGAAAGTCAAATCTTTGAGCTCCAATACGCGCTCGATACGTTTTACTTTTTAATATGTGGTGCATTGGTCATGTGGATGGCAGCTGGCTTCACTATGTTAGAGGCTGGACTGGTCAGATCAAAAAACACGGTCGAAATCTTAACCAAAAATATCGCGCTATTCGCCACTGCTAGTATTATGTATATGATATGCGGCTACGCCATTATGTATGGTGGTGACCTGTTTTTGAGTGGCATCGCAGGCGGTGATACCTTAGTCGAAGATGCATTGGCAGCTTCTGCTGAAAATGGCTTTGGCGGTGACTCTGTTTATTCTGCTGCATCAGACTTTTTCTTCCAAGTGGTATTTGTAGCGACCTGTATGTCTATTGTCTCAGGTGCTGTTGCTGAGCGTATGAAATTGTGGGCTTTCTTACTATTTGCAGTGGTTATGACTGGTATTATCTATCCATTAGAAGGTAGCTGGACATGGGGCGGCAACGATGTGTTTGGCTTGTATAACCTAGGTGACATGGGCTTCTCTGATTTTGCAGGCTCTGGTATTGTACATATGGCAGGTGCTGCTGCAGCTCTAGCTGGTGTGCTACTCTTAGGCTCACGTAAAGGCAAGTACGGACCAAATGGTGAGATACGTGCGATTCCTGGTGCTAATTTACCTCTCGCGGCACTTGGTACACTCATCTTATGGATGGGCTGGTTTGGCTTTAACGGCGGCTCAGTGCTCAAGTTAGGTGATATCGCCAGTGCCAACTCTGTCGCGATGGTCTTTTTGAATACCAACGCAGCAGCGGCTGGTGGTGCAATTGGTGCATTGCTACTTGCACGTATTATCTTCGGCAAAGCCGATCTAACCATGCTTTTAAACGGTGCACTAGCAGGTCTGGTAGCCATTACAGCAGAGCCATCAACCCCTTCTGCGCTACAAGCGACTCTCTTTGGTTTCATCGCTGGTATCATCGTAGTGCTATCAATCTTAGCTCTAGACAAAATCAAAATTGATGATCCGGTTGGTGCCATCTCCGTTCACGGTGTGGTTGGTCTATTTGGTTTGTTAATTGTGCCAATCACTAACCCAGCCTCTACCTTTATCGGTCAGATTGTGGGTGCTGCGACTATCTTTGCTTGGGTATTCATTGCGAGCCTAGTGGTTTGGTCTATCATCAAATTAGTTATCGGCATCCGTATCTCCGAAGAAGATGAATACGAAGGTGGCGATATTGCAGAGTGTGGTATGGAAGCCTACCCTGAGTTTATTAGATAAGCTATATGTAAATAAGCTAAATATTGATGTTCATGGCGCTGATACTACCAACTGTAGTTTCAGCGTTTTTCGTTTTTATGATTACAGTCTAAGTGCGCACAACCTCCCCTTTTTTAAGACACAACCAAGAAATACTGCTCTACTTGATCCCTCGTATTAATATCAAACGACTTCAACGATATAGTTGATACTAGGATGTATCATTAATTGGCGCATTGATACCTCTATTAGTTTCAAAACGGCTATGTTATTTGATAACGCGGAACTGGTCTAACATTTTCTAGCTTGCTGTACCTGTGCAGACAGGGACTGCGAAAAAGCCATTCCTGTTTCACTATGTCCTTTTTATACTAGACTGACCATACGATATCCAATCTAATAAAAAATCCCGCAAAACCTTTCGGTAATGCGGGATTTTTATGTATCAAGCAAATACTTAAAACAATCTATCGGATTATTTCTTTTTCCATTCTTGGCTACGTGAGAACGGACCAATATATCCTTTTAGTTTCAATGTGCTGCCACTTAGATTTGCAGTCATACGATAGTCTTTGCCTTTAGCAGGATCAGTAATCGTACCACCACTATATTTACCACCGCCATCTGCCTTTAGGTTTCTGATAATAGTATTACCAACATACTGTTTACCAGCAGATGTATTAGCACTGATTAACTTACCCGTTAATACACCATTAGACTCAGTGATTTTTACAACACCTTTTGGTTGGCCTTCATCAAAGGTCTGCCAAGTGGTGTTGTGTAATGGATCAGCGGCAAATGCCATCGTTGCCATGCTGATACCAGCAACTGCTAAAGCGGTTTTTGTAAATAACTTCATAGATTGACTCCCTTCATACAATGATTGCTCGAAACATTATGTTTCTGATGTCCTATGCTTATCCTTTGCTGACCTCTTTTATTACGACTGTTGCCGTTTCCTACTTTTGAAAAGTGGACGACTGCAACTGCTCGTGATTTTTAAGAGGCCTGAGCGACATAAGCGATGTCTTACCTCATTATAAGCAATTTTTAGACTTTGCCTAGTAATTTTTTTAGACTTTATTATTTCTAAAAAAATAAAACCATATCAAAGACTTATATGAAAGGGTTGTCGATATATTTGCCGGATTGGTCATCATTTTCTTTTGACTTATCCTCACTATTACTATAAAGACTCTTCTCTTCAAACGCTGCTATGATTTTCCCCGTCAGCTCATGCAGCTGCTGGGCTTGCGCATATCCTGATGCGTCTAAAGACAAATCGATATCGCCGTAGATAGTAATCTTGTCTTTTTGGTTTTCAATCACAATATCACCAATTTGCATGCTTTGATGGTCGTTAGCGAATGGCTCAATCATTTGATTATCCTTATTATCAGTGACATTTTATATTTTTCAAAATAATGCTCTTTTTGCATTTTACTGCCAGTTTATGCCTGTAATTGCGTCACTAGCCATTCTAAAATAGCCCATACAAACAGCATCCAAGCAGGCTCTTCAACTGGTGCATCAGGTGTGTCCAAGCGCTCGCCTGCCTTTAATGGCAAATCGAATGCTTGTCTTTTGGTCTGAGTATCTAGCATTGGTAACACATCAATACCTGTTTCAGCGGCTAACTGGTCAATACTAATGATATCGATGCGCTCAGACTCATCATTGGGTGCGTAATATACCCCTGCCTGATTGGTTGCAGGAATGTATACCGCCTTAAAAAAGTGGCTCGGCACCAGCACACGACCAGCAAGCTGTTTGGTTTTTTTGTCCTTAAATGCTACCCCTGTAATGGTATAGAGCTCACCGTATTGCTGAGTCAGATATCGCGTTGCTGATTCGATGTTTCGCCAAATATAACGGTTATTACGGGGGGACTGGGGCGCGATATTGGCTAGGCTAAAACTGTCGTACTGTTGGCTGCGATTGGCCATGTCTGCATTGGGTGCTAGATGTCCGCGATCATAGCCAGAGCCTGAATAATCAGATAGTGAGGCACGCGCGGATGTTGGCAGTTTACTCTCTTCATGAAAGCTGTCTTCACGATCAATTTCTTTCGCTTGTTGCAAGCGTTTACGATCTAAATACTCTGCCGACCATAGCGGTGTACGCGATACCCCTGAATACATAACAGCAAAGCCGTCCATGCACAGTGCTTGCGTGTTATCACTTAGCTTAGTATTGGTGAATTCAGGATAAACACCCCCATAAAAAGATCCGCTACACTGGGTGAAATCGTCAGCGTAGGCTGAGGTTATACTGACTGCAACCGTCACCACGGTCATTACAATACTGCTTTTAAGACTACCCAAACTTATCATGCAACTTTCAACCATATATTCTCGTCATTATATATTTGCTATCCTAGCAGGCGCTTGCAAATAAAGAAAGATAAGGTGTAAGTGGTGACATTTTAAATAGTATCGGCTATACTGAGCCAGTCAAAAAAACGGTGAAGTGGGTGAGTGGCTGAAACCGCACGCCTGGAAAGTGTGTATGCGTTAATAGCGTATCGAGGGTTCGAATCCCTCCTTCACCGCCAATCTTATTAAGTCCAACAAAACCTCTCAGTTTTTCTATCTAGCTCACTACCCTCTCTAAAATACTCTAAGCACTTTTTAACAGTAAAGCATAAAAAGTAGCTTTGTTGTTTACTGCCGTCTGCAAATTATATTTTTTAGTATATGTACTATCTAAACATATAACGCAAAAAAATGACGCCCATTCAAGGCGCCATTTCTACATAATCAAGTATAGTCTGAGAACTACTAAACGGCTACGGCGTTACCCTCCTTAGAGGTACTATTTGTACAATCTTCAGTCGGCTGCCTTGTACCCATTTTAGGCTTCTTTGACTATAAGACTTTTAAGAGCGATGCTCATGATCGTTTTTACTATATTTTTTGCCCTGATACTTACTCTGATATTCATCGTGTTGTTTCTCTTTCGCTTCGTGTTTAGCAGCCACTATTTTTGCTTTTTGATGTGACACTTTCGCTTTGTTTTTGACATTTTTATGCTTGCTGTCTGATTTAGCATCATGCTTTTGGTGCTGTACTTGAACTTTGTGATGTTGATCATAACTGGGTGCAGCACTGGCTTGACCAATCATCGAAAAACAAGCAGTAGCGGCTAAAATCGAACTTACTATTATCTTTTTCATTATTTTTTCCCGATTTAATTCATGTTGATGAATTATGCTTAAAGATACCTCATGAAGTATCAAATAAAATATCGCGATGAAGTATCGCTGTATCGACAAAGAAAATGATAACTGATTCTAGTATTAAGTAGATTTATGAAACTTGAAGAAAGGTTTCTATTGTTACAGTGGTATACCGCAAAGTTTTTCCGTCAAAATCGATACTTTATTTATCAGCCGTTTTTTGCAAAACATACACCACAAATTTTGCCTCGGTACTAAATGCCACGTTCTCTACCGCTGCTAGTAGTGCCTGTCTTTTTTCACTACGCGCTCGGTAAGCATAGGGCGTCATGGTCATCAAATCAGCCAAATCGTCCGCTGCCAACGTCATATTCGTATTGACACGATGAGTCTCTATTAGTGTAAAGTAGGGTGATAGCTCTTGCAAAAACTTATCAGAATCATGCTCGCGCACGCTATCAAACAATGCGTCACGCAAGGTCGCTAAATGTCCCACATCCGGCTTGGCAATGATTAAATACCCGTCAGCGGTTAGTACATCAGCAAAGGCTTTGGGCAAAATAGGACTAAAGATACTGCTGATACCCGTGACACTATGGGCGCGTAGCGGTAAATTGGCGGCACTAGTGACTAAAGGATAAATCATCGTATTCTTGGTAGCAGCATTTTTTTGATACCAAAGGCGTTCTGACGCTTTACTCACTTTGGCAAGCTCCACCAGTGCAGGTTTGCTGATGTCAGCGGCGATGAGCGTATCTATCACCTCTGACCCCAGTTGCGCCATTGCTTGTGTGTAATAGCCCTCTCCGCAGCCGATATCGAGCCAATTGACAGGCTTACTATCTTGCTTAGCAGTTGGCTCTGCGACTTGCTCACTTGGCAACAGTAACGCCACCATTTTTTGGCTAATGAGATGCTGTAGCGGCGCATAATGACCGTTATTTAAAAACCGTTTGCGCGCGCTGATAGACGCTTGGCTGTCGCCCGGCGCTTTTGATTTTTTTTGTTGCACAGGCAGTAGATTGACATAACCTTGACGGGCAACATCAAAGGGGTGTGAGGTTTGCTTAGGATGCAAGCTGCCATCACAGCGCCATGTATCAGTGGCAGGCTGTAGTGGTGACTGGCAAAGTGGACATATAAATAACGACACAGGCATCTCAAATTCATAGCAATATGAGTCGCATTTTAACAAAGTTCGCAGGCCTTAAGCGACAAAAAGCCACCTCAATGATGATTGAGGTGGCTTTTTTGATCACATTTCTGATTACGATAGGCAACTATTCAGTGTTGCTTTATCCGAGAGATCAATCAACGTAGCTTTAGAGTCATCAGTCCAAGAATAACGAGAATGATGGCGATAATCCAAAACCTTGCCACTACTTGTGTTTCTTTCCAGCCAATCTCTTCGAAATGATGATGTAATGGCGCCATACGAAAAACGCGTTTTTTACGCAGTTTGTATGAGCCCACTTGCAACATCACTGACAATGCTTCAGCGACAAACAAGCCGCCCATAATCGCAAAAGCAATCTCTTGGCGTGTCATGACAGCAATCGTTCCTAACATCGCGCCTAATGCCAGTGCGCCTACATCACCCATAAACACTTGGGCCGGATGCGCATTGAACCACAAGAAACCAAGACCGGCGCCGACCATCGAGCCACAGACGATAATGACTTCAGAGTTATAAGCGATATAAGGCACATGCAAATAGTCTGCGAAACGTACGTCACCTGAGACGTAGGCCATCGCACCTAAACCTGCGGCCACTAAGACCACCGGCAGTATCGCTAAACCGTCTAAACCATCGGTCAAATTGACCGCGTTAGACGCACCATTAATCACAAAATATGTGAAAATAATAAACCCAATGCCAAATGGCACTGCCGAAAACGGAATCATCCAGTCTTTAAATATCGGTAGTAGCAGATCTTGCATTTCACGCGTGGTGTTGATGTCTGGCTGTAACGTGGCAATGTAATACAGAGACACCCCAACGAACAATGCACCCATCGATAGCCAAAAATACTTTTTGCGCGCAATCAGGCCTTTTGGGTCCTTATATTTAATCTTTAGCCAATCATCAGCCCAGCCTACTGCCCCAAAAATAACCATGACAACAAGTAAAATCCAGACATAAGGATTGTTCAGACGGGCCCACAATAGCGTCGATATCCCAATGGCACTGAGAATCAGGACACCGCCCATGGTTGGTGTGCCCGTTTTGGCCAAATGTGACTGTGGCCCGTCATTACGAATCGCTTGACCGTATTTGAGCGAACGCAGATGTCGAATAACAGGTCCACCCAAAGCCATACTAAATGCAAGGGCGGTGACGACCGCGAGCAGTGCTCGTAGCGTCAACGAAGAAACCGCAGAAAACGGCGAGTAATACTGGCCAAGCCAGCCGAACAACCAAACTAACACCGCCTACTCCTCTACTAGCGCATGAATAAGTGTTTCCATTTCCATGGAACGAGAGCCTTTGAACAATACCGTACAAGGCTTGGCTTGTTGCGCTTGCAAATATGACTGCAAGTACGCTAACAGGCTGTCTTTATCTGCGAAGGCATGAGCACTGATACCAGAAATCTCTTTTGCGCCTGCCACGGTATAAGGGGCATATTCACCCACACAGAGCAGCACATTGACACCTGTGGTCGCGATAGCGCGCCCCAGGCTCTGATGCTCACTGACGGCCGCTTCTCCTAGCTCAAAGATATCACCCAGTACCATCACTTGCGTACCTGTTTGCGCCGCCAAGACTTTAGCGGCAGCGCGTACTGAATGTGGGTTGGCATTATAAGTATCATCAATGAGTCGATGCATACCCAGTATCTGGCTGTTTAGACGTCCTTTGGCAGGACGTGCGTTTTCAAGTCCGATGACAATGTCGCTCACAGCAATATCGAGTGCGTATGCACAGGCAGCAGCGGCCAGAGCATTATTGACATTGTGCTCGCCTGCTAATGGCAGGCTAATATCATGAACCTGGTTACCAATATGCAGCTTAAACTCGCTACGCTCAGGCTCAACATCTAAGTGGCTGGCACTCACGTCAGTGCTACCAAATCCAATCACATGTGAAGTATGCTGTTCGGCAATGCGGCGTAGCTCATTGGTAAAATCATCCTTATCAGGCACGATCGCACATTGGGCGTCAGTCAAAGTATGATAAATCTCAGCCTTGGTCTGGCAGATACCCTCACGGCTACCGAACTCACCTAGATGAGCAGTACCAATATTTAGAATACAGGCTACATCAGGACGGACAATTTCAGTTGTATAAGCAATTTCGCCAATATGGTTGGCACCTAACTCTAAGATGGCATAGCGGTGATGATCGGACAACTCAAGCAACATCATTGGCACACCCAAATCGTTGTTTAGGTTGCCACGGGTAATCAGGGTGGGTGCCAATCTACCAAAGATACTGCCCAGCATCTCTTTACAAGTTGTCTTGCCGCTAGAGCCGGTGATGGCAATCACAGTCAAATCTTTGTGCTGCTGACGACGATAAGAAGCCAATTGACCTAACGCCAGACGAGTGTCACTAACCACTAGCTGCGCAATATCATTTGCTTCCGCTGCGGAAATAGGACGAGAGACGACTGCAGCGACAGCACCTTTATCTATAGCAGTCGCGATATAATCGTGACCGTCAAAATTATCACCCGTTAATGCCAAAAATATGTCACCTGGCTTAATAGTGCGAGTATCAGTGGCAATACGTTTGCTGCTTAGCGCATCAGTTGCAAGTGCAGTCTCTGTCTGCGGTAGCTGCCAATGACCATCGAGCGATGCGGTCGCTGCAAGCAGATTGTTCATTTGCCAGACATAGAGGCCTTGCGACTGGATAGAATTATCGTTGTCGGCTGTCATAATGATTACCTTATATGATGACTTAATTTTTATAGTTAACGACTTTTTGGATTATACGCACAGTAAAAGCCTGCGACTGATACTTATATACGGCCCACTTGCGCTAATGCCTGCTCTAAAATAACACTGTCATCAAAATCATAACGGACATGATTGATCTCTTGATAGGTCTCGTGACCCTTACCTGCGATCACGACGATATCATTTGGACTGGCATGAGCCACAGCATACTCAATCGCTTTTTGGCGGGCAGGCTCGATATGGGTGCGTTGATATTGCTCCGTACTCATGCCAGTCTGCATGTCTTGCAATATAACATTGGGGTCTTCGGTGCGTGGGTTGTCAGCGGTTAAGATGACTTGATCAGCACCTGCCAGCCCTGCTTGCGCCATCAGTGGACGCTTGCCTGCATCGCGATCACCACCGCAACCGAACACTGCCCATAGCTGACCATCACAGTGGGTCTTTAGGCTTGCCAGTACTTGACTGAGAGCATCTGGGGTATGTGCATAATCAACGATGAAACAGCCATCATTGGATGGTACACGCTGCATACGCCCGACCGCACCTTGTAGCTGCGGAACAGCACACATAATCTGCGCCATATCGATGTCATTGGTGTTGGCATCAAGTGCTATTGCCGCAGCGATAGCCGCAAGCAAATTGGCAACGTTAAAGCGTCCTAACAATGGGCTGACGAGATCCACGGTATCAGTCTGTCCATCACCGAAGTCAGTACGTAGCGTGATTTTGACACCTTGCAAACTCGGCATGACACTCACTGCGCCAAAAGTGGCAAGTTTTGCAGGATCTAGGGTATAAGTCCAAACCGTTAAACCGCTAGCATTTGCCGTATCCAGCATAACCTGAGCATGCTCATCATCAATATTGATCACGGCATGAGTCAAATCTGGAAAATGTGCTTTATCAAATAGCTTGGCTTTGGCAGCCGCATATTCTGCCATATCAGCATGGTAGTCTAAATGGTCACGGCTCAGATTTGTATACACTGCTACGGTGACTGGCATGCCTTGTAGCCGCTGCTGATCTAACCCATGCGAGCTGGCTTCTAGTGCCAGTACTTCAGCCTTTTCTGTGCCCATTTGATACAAGAACTGCTGTACAGCTAAGGCATCTCCAGTGGTATGGCTGGCCTGAACCAAGGCACCGAGCCTACCGTTACCAGCCGTACCCATCACCGCACTACTCTTGCCTGTCAGTTGGGTCAACTGTGCGACTAATTGACTGATGGTGGTTTTGCCATTAGTACCCGTCACCGCTATGACCGCTGGTAAGGTGACTGGCTGCTGATACTGAAGCCGCGCTTGAATCAAGCTACCCAAAAAATCACGCACATTGGGAACGTACATTATAGGACACGGCAGATCGACGGACTTATTATCGGTCGCCTGCGTAGGTGATGTCTCATTTACTGTATTAAATAACGAGGTAGGATCTACTTCTGAGAGGATAAAGGCCGCATTTTTAGCCGCTTGTAATAGATAATCACGACTTTTTTGATCATCAGATGTTTGGCTTTTTAAAAGGACAAACACATCATTGGGTGATAATTGACGGCTGTCTAATCGAAACTGCTGAAAAGGAATATCAGCAATGGCAGTTATTTGATTTGGATCTGCCTGAACCATCTCTGCCATCATCGCTGTGAGTTGCTGTACTAACCTACTGTGACGGTCAGCGCTGAGATTTATCAGCTGCTGTAAAGTGACAGTGGTATTGTCTGGCAATGAGGTCGGCATGGTCATGGGCAAGTCCTAAACAGTTAAAACAATTTGGCTCTCAAAGAGCCAAAACTCGAAGTCAAAAGTAATCACACACCTATTGCGGTTTGGTCTCTAATGGCTTATCCAAAGGCACATTGTACAATCGCAATGCTTCTTTCATCACATTATGGAATACTGGTGCGACGGTGAGACCAGCATAAATCTGACCACGCGGATCTTCTATCAGCATCACACCTACTAGCTTCGGATTGGACGCCGGAGCCATACCAGCAAAAACATTGCGATACTGATCGGTATAATAGCCACCTTTTGGGTTGATACGGCGCGATGTACCTGTTTTACCTGCCACGCGATAACCATCAATGGCAGCATCTTTTGCCGTACCGCCAGGCTCCGTGACGCTCTCAAGCATCTGTACGATAGACATGGCTTTTTCGTGCGCCATGATACGTTTGCTTGGCTGCGATTTGTCACCCTTAATTAAGGTCAACGGATGCATCACACCGCCTGCTGCCAGTGCTGAATACGCCTGAGCCACTTGCGCGAGCGTTACTTGTAGACCATAACCATAACTGACTGTGGCACGGCGTGAAGTTTCTTTTTCTTTTGGTGTGACGATTAGGCCGCTGCCTTCACCTGGGAACTGCAAAGGGGTTTTTGAGCCAAAACCAAACTGCCTTTGCATATTACTAATAGCATCGGCTGGCAGTGATAGCGCAATCTTGGTGGAGGCCACGTTACTCGATTTCTGTAATAGCGTTGCCAGATTAATCATACCCAGATTATTATGATCTCGAATGGTGTAGCCGCGCACACGAATGGAGCCAGGATTGGTATCAATGAGAGTTGTCGGCGTATATTTACCAGAGTCTAAGGCGGCAGCAACGGTAAATGGCTTCATCACTGAACCCGGTTCAAAAACATCCAACAATGCACGGTTACGTTGGTTTTCACCGGTCATCTCATTGAGGTTGTTTGAATTAAATGCCGGCCACGTCGATAGCGCAAGGACTTCACCCGTTTGTACATCAACGATCATACCCGTCGACCAGCGTGCTTTTTGTAAGCGGCCTGCTTTTTCTAGCTCTTTATACAGCAGATACTGCAAGCGCGAATCAATCGTCAAGGCCACATCTTTGCCAGGTATTTCAGGCTTAATCTGCTTGATTTCTTTTAGACTGTTTTGCTTGGCATCTTTTAGAACGAGTACCTTACCATCCTCACCTGCCAGCTCTTTTTCATACTGACGTTCAATGCCCGCACGTCCCTCATAGTTACCTTCAGGATCTTTGGAGTTTTGACCCATAAACCCTAGCAACTGTGCGTTGGACTGTGGCTGCGGATAGTAGCGCTGAAAGAAGTTTTTTTCATTGACACCAGGAAAATCAAGCGAGCTAACGCTTTGAGCAATCTCGGGAGTCACTTTATTTAGCAGGGGCAGATAATGCGAGCCTGCGCCAGATGGTAGCGCGGCTTTAACCGCATTTTCATCCGTCACATCAATACTGTCATCGATGGCAGTGACTTTTTTCAACTCATCAACTGAGATATTAGCGGCAGCAGCAAGGGTCGTCAGATCCATATTATCCAAGCGTTTTTGCATACGCGCTTGTAATTGTGGACTGCTCGGGTTTGTAAGTATAATGCGTTTTAGCTCGTAGTATTCACGCGAGTAGTCGTGCGGACTAAAGGATACAGTCGCAAGCGGGGCACTGACCGCGAGTGGCAAATTATTGCGATCGGTAATCATACCTCGATAGGATTTTTGCGTGCGCTCGCTGGTAATGAGCTCATTACCTTTGTCTTGATAAAACTTCGCGTTGGCCACTTGAATATAATAAGCACGGCCAATCAACAGCGCCAATACAACCAGTGCCAGTCCCCAAACCATACGAAAACGGTTTTTGTCTTGCTCAAACCCACCAAGAGTAGAAGCACCTGAGGCCTTACTAGAAAAAACCATTTTACTTTTTCGGTTTTTTACACTGGTATAAGCGCCTTGGACATCGGTTTTTTTGATACGACCAAACAGTTTGGCTTTGCGATCACTAGCGGCTTTATTAGGTTTATCGCTCGTTTGTCCAGATTTGGCAGCACTGGCACGGCGCAGAGGCTTAGTTACCTTGCCACTGGCTGGTTTTTTACTGGTGTTTTTTGCGGTGGATTTAGGTTTTTTATCAGTCATTGTCCTGCCTCCACTGCCGCTGTGTCAGTTGCAGGCTCCTCAGGAGAGATATCGGTAGACGCACGTGGTCCGACGACCTCAGAGGCATCCTCATCAGAGTCCTCAGAAACCACAGGCACTAAAGCGGTCGCCACACCAGGCTGAATAATCAACTTGTCTTTGAGTGTTGGTGAATACATGCCCAATTCAGAAACTGCACGACTGGCGATTTGCGGGGTGGCACTAAAGGTCTGCTGCTCAATCAATAGGCGCTGATGCTCTACTTGTAGCTTACGCTCTTGTTTTTTCATATCTTGCAAGGTTTTATAGTCCTGATGATATTGCTGAACTTCTTCGGCAGTTTTGATACCGCTCCATACGATCGCAGCTGCCAGTAACACCAGCACCGCCACATAGATACTCACCACATTAAAACGGCGCACGAATAGCTCGCCGATATCGGTGTTGTAGGCTGCGGCAGCGCGGCGGTTTGCAGGTTTGTCAGATATTGCCATGACGATCTCAAAAATGAACGTAAACGATAAAGTAGATACTAGTTTGTGAACAACGAACCTATCATTGCCCAGCAGTACCATCGATAAAAATAAAACCAAATCTACTGCTTGGCAGCATGAAACAAGCCATTACTTCGCTTAAGCTTAGATGACAACAGGCGCTTAAAAGTGATTGATTTATTAGTCCATCACCCGCCACACAACCAAAAATCAACTGCTGAGACTATCAGACAATATTTACAGCTTTTTAACAGTGGCGTAGCGATTAAGACATTTGCACACCATTTAGACAGACAATAGCAACCCTATACCCTTTGCATAGTTTCTATAGCTCGCGCGATGTAGCTAAAGCCTACTTTTTGTCAGCCTGTTCGTACACTATATCGGTACGGGTGGCCATACGTAGCCACGCACTGCGCGAGCGCGGGTTATGACTGGTTTCAGCTTTGCTTGGGCCCACACGTTTTGGCTTGCTAAAGTAGCGTGGACGATTGGGCGGCATCGGCAGGTTCTCGTCTTCTGGATACTGACCTTTGCTATGGCGCTGCAAAAACTGCTTGATACGGCGATCTTCAAGTGAGTGAAAGCTAATAACAGCCAATTGCCCACCTGATTTCAAAATCGGGATACTTTGCTCTAAAAAGGCATCGACATCGCCAAGCTCATTATTAATAAAAATACGCATTGCTTGAAAGCTCTGAGTCGCTGGATGCTTGCCGCGCTGCCAGTTAGGATGCGCAACCTTAATCACTTCTGCCAGCTCTAGCGTGGACTTGTAGCTGTCCATCTGTTTGATGGCTCGCGCAATACGGCGACTGTGACGCTCTTCACCAAACTCATAGAGCACATTGGCTAGCGTTTCGTCATCGACTTTTTCAAGCCACTGAGCAACTGACTGGCCACGACTGGTGTCCATACGCATGTCCACTGCCCCATCACGCATGAAGCTAAAGCCCCGACTGCCATCATCAATCTGCGGTGATGAAATGCCCAAATCCGCCATCAAGCCGTCAACTTGCACGATACCCATGGCTGCCAAGCTATCCGTCAACGTCGCAAAGCTGTCATGAACCACTTTCACGCGGCTATCAGTACTTGCCAGCTCTTGAGCCACGCTAATGGCTGTCGGGTCTTTGTCAAAGACAATCAACTGCGCATCATCGGCCAGCTGACTTAATAGTAGCCTGCTATGTCCACCGCGCCCAAAGGTTGCATCAACGTAAATGCCACTTACCTTCAAGCTATTCTGGTCGTCATTGCTTTGATTGACACTGTTTTGAGCATCATTGCCTGTTTGCTTTGGTAAGGATTTGACGCCCAGCACTGCCGCGACGGTTTCTGGTAAAAGCACAGCATCATGAACGAAACTTAATTCGTCAGAGTGGGTATCGTCAGCAGTTTCAGGATGATTTACGTTAGATAGTGGCTTATTTTCTGGCTTATTATTTAATAGTGACACAAACGACTCAGTAGATGGCGACCATATTGGCCAGTAATAGTAAAAAATCAGATGAAAATAAACAAGTTATGCCTTGCCTAGCATTATTATCGCAAGGATATATCTGTAGTCAAGCGCTAGAAGGGCTTTTCATTAAAAATATCCCATCTCTCTGTTATACTAGCGCTATATTTTACGCTATTTTTATACTTTGACGACTATTGTTTCATCCGTATTTTTTATTCAAATATTTCATTCATATTTGTCATTGCGATTTTTTATTACCCTCTTTCATTGCTAGACTCATTAACCAACACATTCATTAACAAACGTATTTTGAGATTCCTATGACCCAAACATCGACCCAAGCACCAACGCGCCCTGTCCGTACTCGCATTGCACCCTCACCGACTGGCTTTCCTCACGTAGGAACAGCTTATATCGCCCTATTTAACTTGGCCTTTGCTAAAGCGCATGGCGGCGAATTCATTTTGCGTATCGAAGACACTGACCAAACGCGATCAACTGAGCAATCAGAGCAAATGATTTTGGACGCCTTACGTTGGGTCGGTCTAGATTGGAGCGAGGGTCCAGATATCGGTGGTCCACACGCCCCTTATCGTCAGAGCGAGCGTAGCGACATTTATACCAAACACGCCGAGATGCTTATAGAAAAAGACCATGCGTTTCGCTGTTTTTGTACCAGTGAAGAGCTAGACACCATGCGTGCTGAGCAAATGGCCAATGGCGAGACCCCACGTTATGACGGTCGCTGTGCTCACCTTGCACCAGAAACTACCGAGCAATTGGTAAGCGAGGGCAAACCGCATGTGATTCGTATGCGTGTACCCACTGAAGGCATCTGCCAAGTACATGACATGCTGCGCGGTACGGTTGAGATTCCTTGGACCCAAGTCGACATGCAAGTGCTGCTAAAAACAGACGGCATGCCAACATACCATTTAGCCAATGTCGTCGACGATCACTTGATGGATATCAGTCATGTGATGCGCGGTGAGGAATGGTTGAACTCTGCGCCTAAGCATCAGTTGCTTTATGAATATTTTGGTTGGGAGATGCCGACCCTTTGCCACATGCCATTACTGCGTAACCCAGACAAATCAAAGCTGTCTAAGCGTAAAAACCCAACCTCTATCACCTACTATCGTGATGCGGGCGTGCTACCTGAAACGTTGCTCAACTATCTCGGTCGTATGGGCTACTCGATGCCAAATGATGCTGAGCAGTTTACCTTAGAAGAAATGATTGCCAGCTTTGACATTCAGCGTGTGTCACTCGGCGGCCCTATCTTCGACATCGAAAAACTAAACTGGCTCAATGCTGAGTGGCTACGCGCCCTAACCCCTGAAGAACTAAAGAACAAAATCCTCGAATGGGCAAGCAATAGCGACAAATTAACGGCTATCGCAGCGGCGATTCAACCACGTATCGAGCTATTATCTGATGCGGTGAACTGGAGTGGCTTCTACTTCCAGAATCTACCTGCCATCACTGCGGAGAGCTTTACCCATAAGACGCTTACGCCTGAACAAATCATGGATATGCTACAGCTGTCATTATGGCAGTTAGAAGTCCTACCAACGTGGTCAGAAGAAAACATCTACGCCACCTTAAAAGGTCTGGCTGCTCACCTCGATATTAAGATGCGTGACTTTATGGCGCCGTTCTTTATCGCTATCGCTGGTAGCACGTCATCGACGCCAGTCATGAACTCTATGGCGATTATTGGTGCTGACATGACGCTGACACGCTTGCGCCATGCCGTTGATGTACTGGGTGGCCTCGGTAAAAAGAAACTTAAAAAACTTGAGAAACAAGCGGCAGAATTGCCAGACTTTTTGGCTGCTGAATAACTTATCTGCTAAATAATCAATTAGCTAAAATTTTTGAATGTAAAAGGGTCAGGCCAGTTCTGACCCTTTTTCGTTACTAATAGGTATTACTACCCTTAGACTATTAAATATCCTTTATCAAACTTCTTCACTGGAAATAAACATGACTGCCAAAACCGTCACGATAGAAAGCAAAGATTATGTCTTTAACACGCTCAAAGAAGCACAGAAATATTATGATGCCATCGTAAAAGAGCTTTTTGATGCAAGACTTACCCTGACAAAGGGTCAAGACTTCGAAGATTTAAAATGGATATATAACACCCACTGCGCTTATACCAAGCATAATCTAGATAAATTGAGCGAGTTTAACGTCGTTGGCTTTAAAGGTATCAGAACAATCAGAGAAAAAGGGGGTCAATATGTCCCTACTGAGTGCTGTGTAATTATATTCTCTGATGGTAACTCCAATTGTACCGAAGAAGAGTTTTATACGGATAAAGCCATCAAAGAGATCTCTCTCAAGCAAAATCCACGCTAATTTGGGCCTATCAAGCAGCTAAAATCCCTTTCAATACTTTTTTTTGCATATTTATGCATTATTTTTAAAATAGTAGTTGACAAGACTGCTGCTCTTACATAAAATACGCACACTCTTAGCGAGGGGCTATAGCTCAGTTGGTAGAGCACTTGCATGGCATGCAAGGGGTCAACGGTTCGACTCCGTTTAGCTCCACCATACTATTTATTGCAACGCTCAGTACTACTGAAACGTAACCTTAAATACTCGCTAGTAGGACGATATCAGCACCTAGGCAATGCTTTTTCTATTCATAGATAAGCTATCTGATATTGTGAGGTACCGTTATAACCATTGGTTATAACACTCTATGCGTCCCCATCGTCTAGAGGCCTAGGACACTGCCCTTTCACGGCGGTAACGGGGGTTCGAATCCCCCTGGGGACGCCACTATTCGGCGTCACTTATTAGCACTGTTGCTTAGCATTAGATTAGACTAATAAGCGAACAATAAAAAATCCCAGTCATCATACGGCGACTGGGATTTTTTATGTCTGTTGTTTCTCAAAATACTCTATTCTATTGTCACCAGCTTATTGTTAATAGCGCTATTGCCAACCTATCTAATACTCTTTAATATCGACGTGACAAGCGTTTTAATAAAGTGCTGCCACCTACTATAAATGATGGGGCTTAGCGTGATTAAAGGGAAGTGATTGCTATGTTTGGTATCGAGAATTATCTAGGGTTTATCTTAGCCGCTATTTTATTAAACCTGACGCCTGGCACTGACAGTATATATATTATTACTCGTAGTGTCTCACAGGGACAGACCGCTGGATTTCATTCTGTATTGGGCATTACCTCAGGTATTTTGGTGCATACCTTATTGGCATCCCTAGGATTATCGGTATTACTCGCCAGCTCACCAATGGCATTTATGATCGTCAAATATATTGGTGCAGCTTACTTGTGCTATTTGGGTCTAAAGATGCTACTGAGCAAAAACTCAAATTCGATAGCAAGCAGTTTGGCTGAAAATCAAAACCTTACTGGTAAGTCTAGCAAAGCAGGCTGGCAGACTTATAAGCAAGGCGTATTGACCAATGTGTTTAACCCAAAGGTCGCGCTATTCTTTTTAGCCTTCCTTCCCCAGTTTATCGACTCTAGCTATGCTTATGGCATGCTGTCGTTTTTGATGCTCGGAATCACTTTTGCCGTCACTGGCTTTATCTGGTTTTCTTGTTTGTCACTGCTATCATCACGTTTTAGCAAGAGCCTACGAGAAAAACCGTCTATCGAAACCTTATTAAACAAAATTAGCGGTGTGATATTTTTTGGCTTAGGTATTAAGCTGTTGACTGAGAAAGCTTGATAGCATTGGAATACATAGTAGAGGATGTGATAATGAACGATGATACTAAGAAAAAGTTTACGTTACTACTCGAAGAGCTACTCAACACTGAATGCTCAGAGCCAAGGCAAATAGAAATAAATCTTGAACTAAATAAATTATCTCCCGATCCATTTTGGAGTGACTATATATTCTGGAATAATGAGTATGCACACGAAGATGGCCGTATAAAGTACGAGGCGTTTTTTGATAAAATTTCTGAGTACCCAAATTCTTACGAGTATAAAACAAAGAGTCGCATTTTAGTGCTGGCTCAAAAACTTGTTATCAGAGATTTCTCTGATATTAGTGAAATTGATATAGTAAATGAAATCAATGAACTGTCTCCTGATATCAGTTGGACGAACTATCTCTTTGTCGATAAGACCTGCTTAAACGATGACGGTAGCATCAATAAAGAAGCATTCTTAAATAGAATATTTAAGGAAAGCTGGAATGAGAACTTCAGATAAGTTAATGAAATAGATTTTCAGATATTTGCTTTATTTTTGCTCCACAAATAAAAAAGCCCAACCCCCTACTTTGATGGGGATTGGGCTTTTTGTCATATAGAGCTTAACTAATTACTAGCCTGCTTCTTTACTCTCAGCAGCCAATTGACGTAGTACATAGTGCAATACACCGCCATGACGCACATATTCGCGCTCTTTTGGTGTTTGTAGACCGACATTGACTTCAAAGGTCTCTGTTGACCCATCAGCACGCGTAGCAGTGACTTTGGCGGTTTTACTTTCACCATTATCCAGACCCGTGATGCTCAATACCTCAGAACCATCTAGTTTATATGTCTCTGCATTTTGACCATCTTTGAACGTCAATGGCAAGACGCCCATACCGACGAGGTTTGAACGGTGAATACGCTCAAACGAGCTGGTCAATACCGCTTTTACGCCTAGCAAAATAGTACCTTTGGCTGCCCAGTCGCGGCTAGAGCCAGAGCCATACTCTGCTCCGCCAAGCACGACGAGCGGACGCTTGTCTTCTTTATACTTCATCGCTGCGTTATAGATGGGCATTTCTTCGCCATCTTGCAGCGTGGCTTTATCACTGTTGAAGTAATAGGTGTAACCGCCTTCTGTACCGCCCATCATCGTATTCTTGATACGGATATTGGCAAAGGTACCACGAGTCATGACTGCATCATTACCACGGCGTGAGCCATAGCTGTTGAAGTCCGCTTCCATCACACCGCGCTCTTGCAGATACTTGCCTGCAGGTGAGTCTGGGTCGATATTACCCGCTGGTGAAATGTGATCAGTCGTGATTGAATCACCGAACAGACCTAAGATACGTGCGCCTTCGATATCAGGGATACCTTCTGGCTCCATGGTCATCCCATCAAAGAACGGTGGATTTTTGATATAGGTTGATTCTTCATCCCATGGATACAATTGGCTATCCGCTGAACTAATCGCGTTCCACGCTGCACTACCGTCGAACACTTCACCATAGTTTTTGCGGAACATATCGGCATCGATGTTGTTGGCAATCAGCTCATTGATCTCTTCTGAGGTTGGCCAGATGTCTTTTAAGAACACGTCATTACCGTCTTGGTCTTGTCCTAGCGGATGGGTCGTCAAGTCGATATCGACCGTACCAGCCAGCGCATAGGCGACGACCAATGGTGGTGACGCTAAGTAACTGGCTTTGACATGCGAGTGAATACGACCTTCAAAATTACGATTACCTGATAACACGGCAGCAGCGACCAAGTCATTCTCTTCGATGCCCTTCTCGATACTTTCAAGCAATGGCCCTGAGTTACCGATACAAGTCGTACAACCATAACCTACTAGATAGAAGCCTGTTTTTTCTAGCTCATCCATTAGTTTGGTTTTTTCTAGGTAATCAGTCACCACTTTTGAACCAGGTGCTAATGACGTTTTGACCCATGGCTTGGCTTTGAGGCCTTTTGCAGCAGCTTTTTTGGCCACTAGACCTGCACCAATCATTACTGCTGGGTTTGAAGTATTGGTACAAGAAGTAATGGCGGCAATCACGACTGAACCATCACGCAGCTTGTGATCTGTCTCATCAATCTTAACAGTAGAGAAAACCCCATTGGCAGGCTGATAGCCATCGTCTTGATCATCATCAATTTTTGGCTGTGCGGCTAAGTGTTCAGCTTGCTCTTGCTCACCGCCTTCTTGATCAAAGCGTACTTTGCCTTCTACTTCTGACTTGCGATCTTTGGTCATTTTTTCTAACGTTTCGCCAAACTTCTCATGCATATCAGACAGATTAATACGCTGCTGTGGCAAGTTAGGGCCAGCAAGTGCAGGCTGTACTGAAGACAGATCCAGCTCTAGCTTGCTCGAATAAATTGCCGCTGGCGTCTCGGCATCGTGCCATAGGCCTTGCGCCTTGGCATATTTCTCAACCAGTTCAATCTGTGCTTCGTCACGGCCAGATAGACGCAGGTAATCAATCGCCATTTGGTCAATTGGGAAAATACCACAAGTCGCACCATACTCTGGTGACATGTTGGCAATGGTGGCACGATCTGCTAACGGCATACTGTGCAAGCCTTTACCATAAAATTCGACGAACTTACCCACTACGCCATGTGCACGCAGCATCTCAACGACACGTAGTACCAAATCGGTTGCAGTGATGCCTTCAGTTAGCTTGCCTTTCAGCTCAAACCCGACCACTTGCGGAATCAGCATTGATGACGGTTGACCCAGCATCGCCGCTTCGGCTTCGATACCGCCCACACCCCAACCAAGCACGCCAATACCATTAATCATGGTGGTATGACTATCTGTACCAAACACCGTATCCGGATAAGCCATCAACTCGCCATCAACGTCTGCTGCCATCACGACACGGGCTAGATATTCAAGATTGACCTGATGCACGATACCTGTCGCTGGTGGTACGACGACGAAGTTTTCAAAGGCTTGCTTGCCCCAATGCAAAAACTCATAGCGCTCATTGTTACGCTTAAATTCAATCTTTTCGTTCAAATCTAGCGCATCTTCGCGGCCATAAGCATCTACTTGTACAGAGTGATCGACGACCAACTCACTAGGGATAAACGGATTGATCTGCTCAGCCTTACCGCCAAGCTCGACCACTGCATCACGCATCGCTGCCAAATCGACAACCGATGGTACACCCGTGAAATCCTGCAGCACCACACGCGCTGGCATAAAGGCAATTTCTTTTGACGCTTCAGCGCCTGCATCCCAGTTTGCAACCGCTTCAATGTGGTTCTTGCCGACGGACTGACCGCCGTCTTCGTTACGCAATAGGTTTTCTAATACCACTTTCATACAGAATGGTAGTGTCTTGATATGCTCGTAAGTTTCGGTTAGTTTTGGCAGGCTGTAGTAGGCATGTTCCTTGCCAGCAACCGAAAGGGTGTCTTTTACATCAAAAATATCACTCATGATAGCTTCCTTATCGTTGTTATAGATCCTGAACATAAATTATTATAAGTTTATGTATGACTGGTGGCTCAATAAATGATTGATCTGTTTTGCATTGATAGAGCAGTTTTATGAAACTGCCCGATGCGAATCTGTGTTAACAAAAGAGATAATCATCTCGTTACTATTTAACAGAAATGCCCTTTTACCATAACAAACATACAAGGCTTTGTTAATGTCTGGACGTTGTCAAATCGTGGCACAATCGTAAACGTAACAACGGTTTAGCGAGCTATTTTTTAAGCAATTCCTTTCTATTCATTTTTTATTTTTTGGCGTCGTCCACTGCGGAACACGTAGCTGTCTTCATAAAAGCCAGTATCTGCATTTTCTGCCCAAAAATGCGGTACACCTAAGATCGGTAATGGTGCAAGTTGGCGCGGTTTTACATCATCATTAGATAATAATGTGTCCATGTATTCAGCAACTTTGTCATCCAAACAGCTCATACGCTCAGTTAGCGATAGGTTAAAGAATTTTTGTGCAACATGAACGACAATGCTGTGGGCACATAAGGGTTTACGCGGGTGCACCAATTGCTCAAGCAGTGCATGCCCAAAGATATATACAGCGGCTTGAGCACTAGAATTTGGTTGTGTTGGGTTGTCCCATTTAGCACGAGGTTTCACCAAACTTGCCTGCCAGTCAAAATCGACTAATGCATCACCGATACTAGAATCAGAAGTCACTAGCACTGCCCCATTTTCATCAAAGACAGTAATGGTATCGCGCACACGCCCTCGACGCTCGCTGATGCCTTGCTTTGCGATTTCTAACATATGGTGATAGTTCAACACAGCTTTGGTCTTTGGAAAAGTCAGCCAAATGCTGCCATTAAATAAATCATGCAAGTTGTCACGCGTCGGAATGTTGCCGCTCGTACCGATGAATTGCTCATATGCTTCGCCTTCAGGCAATGCATTTTGAGAAACGAATTGTAGCGTTTGAGACTCATAATCATGGGCAGGTTTGGTGTGCGGCAACAATTGTTGCAAATTATCAGCCTGCTGCGTCATCGCCTTTTTTAAGACTTTTCCGATGATGTCAGAAGCATTTATATTGTGCTCATCTAGACTTTTCGCATTATCCAAACTATCCGAGCCATCGAAGCTATTTCTCTGCGGGTTTGAGCTACTAAGGCGCTCAATCGTTTTACTTAGATAACTCAACTGAGTAATGTGCGACAACCACGGTACTTGCCAATCAATGGCAGCAAAGCTGTTATCGAGCTTACCTTCTACTACAGGCTGCTGTTCGGTATGGATGTCAGAATCGATTCTGGTGGATAAATCACTGGCAGGCATAAGGAGCTCTCTCTTACGGGCTATCTCTATTAGACGTATGGACGGTCTATGGTATCATGGTGCGCTTTTTTACTGCTAGATGCGCCGCTCGAAAACGCTTTTTGAGCGCTATGGATGAATGAGTTTTATGGCAAATTTTAATACCCACCTAAATGTCGCCTTTATGGTCAGCGGCACGATGAGTCTCACGGTATATAAAGCCGGATTGATTGATGATTCGGGGTTTTTGGTATGCGTGGCGCTTGGTACTATCGGTGGATTGCTGCCAGATTTGGATTCTGATAATTCAACACCGATTAAGCTCGGTTTTAATATCACCTCGTTTATCTTTGCCTTTGGTTTGGTCATGCATTGGCGTAGCGATCTGAGCTTACTGGCATTGATAGCATTGTGGCTGGCGGGCTACAGTTTTATGCGTTACGTGGTTTTTCATGTCTTTACTACTATGACGGTGCATCGCGGCGTCATCCACTCTGTGCCGTATATGGCGATACTGGGATTGGGTCTGACGTGCCTAAGTTATTATGGTTTACATCTACCACTGACGACCAGCTGGTTTTATGGTCTGTTTTTATTTGGCGGTGCGATGGTGCATCTGTCGCTAGACGAGCTGTATAGCGTCAATTTGTCCAATATGAAAATGAAGCGCTCATCGGGTACTGCGATGAAGTTTTATCAGCCAAAAGACAAATGGTGGTATTTGCTTTTATACACTATCCTTGCGCTACTGGTATATGCCGCCCCGCCTTTTGAGATGTTTTGGTCACGATTGAGCGACCCTTCTGCATGGGCGCAGCTCAAAGTCGGCATATTGCCAGAATTAATAAAAAGCATGCTGCAATAAAGCTATTATGAGACCATTAAGCCCAAATAAAAATTAGAGTAAAACATGCAACCTTACCCAGATACTTGCCCTTGCCAAATCAATCCAACAGCAGAGACGACAAGCTCTACTTTATCCTATCAAGACTGCTGCCAGCCATATCATGATGCTTTTTATAATGGTGAAATTGACAAAGCAGATGGTATAAAAGCGGAGACAGCCGAGCGGCTTATGCGTACGCGCTATAGTGCCTTTGTGCTCGTAAAACCAGAGTATATCGTTAAGACCACAGTGCCTGCGCAGCAACCATTACTTAATGTTGCAGCGATTGAAAGTTGGGCAAAAGAGACCGACTGGGCAGGATTAGAGATTGTAGAGCACACACCCAAGCTCGGTAAACGTCATGCACAGGTTGAGTTTAAGGCTTATTTTAATACTAAGAAAAATGCAGGTGATTTAGCAGCAAAAGTACAGGCGCATCATGAACTGTCTGCTTTCGTAAAGGCAAAAAGCAAAGCAAATGATGATACGCGCTGGTACTTCTTAGATCCGACGGTTACGATGACTGTTAGCCAAAAACAACCGTGTATTTGTGGATCTGGTGAGAAGTTTAAGCGATGTTGTGGAATGTATCTACTATCGTAGTCTAACCCCTAAACACTCGCCCCAACTTCCCGTGCAATCGCAATGCCTTCATCAACGGTCAAAAACTTGCGCTGGCTTGGACTGTCTTTATAAATGACATCACCATCTTGGAATATCAGACATTCATTGACGGCTAACTGTTGCCATTTCTCATTTTCAGTTAATGGCACGGTAACTAAAATCGTGACTTTATCCGTGTCTGTGGTCACATCACCAAAATTGATCGCCAAATCATCATCAGCCAATTTGGCCTCACCGAATGGGGCTTTGCGCGTGAGATAAAACAACAAGCTACCCGCATAAGCCAATTGCCAGCTGCCATTTGATATCAGGCAATTAAACAGACCATTCGCAGACAGATAACGACATTGCGTGGTCAAAAAATTAAACAGCGTTTTGTCATCAGGGCGTGATTTAAAACTGCTTTTTAGACGATTAATCAAGTAGCAAAACGCCATTTCAGAATCGGTCGTACCGACTGGCTGACAATGCGCGGCATTGCCATTGTCTTGTAAGCGCTGACAGCGTTTGATAAATTCGCTATTCATCTGACCGTTGTGCGCAAACACCCATTGCTCGCCCCAGACTTCACGGACGAATGGATGCGTATTTGCCAAGCAGTTCTGCCCTTGTGTCGCTTTACGGATATGCGCGATGACATTCATAGCCTTAATCGGATAGTTATTGACTAGGTCGGCGACTGGCGATAGATGGCTTGGTCGGTTGTCATGAAACAGACGCAGCCCTGTTGAGGCGTTTTTCGCTGCGCTATTCGGTTGCGCTCGTACCAACGTATCACTTGCCGCCTTATTACTGTCAGCACACTCACTACGCTCAAAAAATGCAATGCCAAAGCCATCTTCATGACTATCAGTCATCCCGCCGCGCTTGCGAAATCCTGCAAAGCTAAAGCCAATATCGGTTGGGGTATTACAGTTCATTCCTAAGAGTTGACACATTTACAGTTCACCGCCTTTATTGTTTGGTGTGGCATCTTTATCATCTTGCATGGTATGCAGATCCGTTTCTGGCCTGATGCCAAGCTCTGCATCGCTCATATTGGCGAGCAAGTCAGCTCTAGCACTACTGTCCGTATCGACACCTTCGAGGATACGCTGTGCTTGGGGCAAATCTGTATTTTCTACCCACAGTACGATACCAGAGTTCATACCAGGGATCGCACTTAGCGGTTGCAGCGATACGGTAATGCCGTTATTACGTAGCAGATTGGCATGCAGCTCGCCTTGCATATTGGTATCAAAGCGCGCCAGTTTATGCCAGTTATCAACTTGATCGGTCATGGGGTCGCCTCTAAGGTTTCGGTACTAAAATTGGTACTAGAATAAGTGAATAAGCAACGTTTACGACAATTGATCTAGCGTATATTCTTCGATTGTAAACTCACTACTGTTTAACTTTTCCTGCGCTTGCTCAGCTTGCGTGATACTGCTAAATATACCGACTATCTGATTGTCTGGTTTGTTTAATAGCACAAATACGGTATTTTGCGACTTTTCGACATGTGCCCAATGGTAAGCTGCCAAGCGTTTCATCAAGTCAGGGTTTTTGACCATAATGTTGTCACCCGTACGGCCTTCAGTACGGTTGTAATGAATCACGTTTAAGCGTAACAACCAAAAAATCACCGCCGCTTTTGCCAGCATAACAGGTAGCGCACGATTTTCATCATTATTCAGCGGACGTACCGACTCATAACCTTGTAAGAAAGCCGCCATCTTGCTGCGGTCAAAGTTCACTGACTCGCCTTGTTCGGCAACGCCCCACGTGGTACAAAAATCATTAATAGTAATGGCAATATCCATCACATAATGCTCGACACTGACTTCGGTAAAGTCTAGTAAACCTGTCAGACGCGCTTCACCTTTTTGCAGATTCCATAGGGTATTATCAGCAAATATATCCAAATGACATAGACCATTAGGCAAGGTTGCCAATGGTAATTCTGAGTAAGAGCGCCAAATATCACTCATCAGCTTAGCTTCGTCACCTGGCATGAACTGCATTTCACGATCACGGACATCTGCCCATGGATATAAAGGCACGCCGTACTGTTCAGCAGGTTGCAGTGCTTGTAACGTCTCATGCAGCAACGCTAACGCCGCGCCAATGTCATGACACATCGCTTGCGTGGTTTGCTCTGGATGTGAGCCTGCTAGGCATGGCACTAGCGTAATCGCTTTGTTTTCATAATGGATAACATAGCGCTTATCATCGCCATCTATCCGCGAACCATTTGATTCAATAACTGATAGCGGTGCGGCGACTGGCAGTTTGCCATTTAATTGATTGAGAATAACGGCCATCTTTTCGATATCGGCAGGTGGACGCTCTTCAAATAAAGTGAATACATAAGAGTATGTACCATCTACATCGTCAGTCGTTTGAATAAACCAGTTTGAGTTTTTAATACCTTGAGTGATCGGAATCGCACGGGCAAATGACACACCAAAGCTTTGGCAAAAGGCGGCAAACTGATCATCGGTTAACTGGGTATAGACGGACATGACATCTCACTTATAGCAATTGGATAAGAAGTTAAAAAAGGTAAATGTAGATAGTAATGAGAGCAATTGTACCGCGCCTGCTCATATTATGGCGAAAAGCGTAATAATCTTGTGAAAAACTGCCTGATATACGGGCGTTTTTGCTAGACTAGTGCCTATAGAATGAATTGATTATAAGGTGAAAGACCCTATGTTAGCAAAGCGTATCATCCCCTGTTTGGACGTTGACAATGGCCGTGTGGTCAAAGGCGTGCAATTTGTCGATATCAAAGATGCAGGTGATCCTGTCGAAGTCGCCAAGCGCTACAATGAACAAGGCGCTGATGAGATTACTTTTTTGGACATCACTGCGACCAACGATGAGCGCGATACCACTTATCATACTGTTGAACGCATGGCTGAAACAGTATTTGTACCGTTAACGGTAGGCGGCGGCGTGCGTAAAATCGCTGATATCCGCAATTTGCTCAATGCTGGCGCGGATAAGGTAGCGATTAACTCAGCCGCCGTGTTTACCCCTGAATTCGTTGGTGAAGCGTCGCAGAAATTTGGCAACCAATGTATCGTCGTTGCCATCGATGCCAAGCGTGTTGCTGATATCGACATCGACGGTATTAAAGTACCACGCTGGGAGATTTTCACCCACGGTGGACGTAAGCCCACGGGGATTGATGCGGTGTCATGGGCAGTTAAAATGGCAGACCTCGGTGCCGGTGAACTTTTGGTCACCTCGATGGATGGCGATGGCACCAAAAAAGGCTATGATTTGGCATTGATGAAGCAAATTACCAGCCGTGTCAATGTGCCAGTTATCGCCTCAGGCGGTGTCGGTAACTTACAGCATTTAGCAGAAGGTGTACTAGAGGGCGGCGTCGATGCGGTGCTTGCGGCCAGTATTTTTCACTTTGGTGAGTATACGGTTCAAGAAGCCAAAGCTTATATGGCAGCGCAAGGGATACAGATGCGTCTTTAGCACGCTCGTAAAATACAAATACACCAGAAAAAAATGCTATCATAGCGCTAACCATTTATTTTCGTTCATTTAACCATGGCATCGCCCACATAATCGGCGAACATATTACCTGAACGCAGCATGATATTTAGCGACTTATTTACACCCCTATTTCATTGAATACTCTATTGAGCAAAGGATTTTTATGTCAAATTTACAACAGCAGCGCAATGATGTCACCCATATCGACGGTAACCTACATCAAAATGCTGATGCCCGTATTGGTATCGTTGTTGGTCGTTTTAATGGTTTTGTCGTTGAGTCATTGGTTGACGGTGCAATCGATGCCCTACTTCGCCATGGCGTATTGGGTAGCAATATCACTGTTATTCGTGTGCCTGGCGCATTTGAGCTACCATTGGTCGCCCAGCGTGCCGCTGAATCAGATCGCTTTGACGCGATTGTGGCTCTAGGTGCCATCATCCGTGGTAGCACGCCGCATTTTGATTTTGTTGCTAGCGAATCTGCGAAAGGCTTAAGCAGCGTAGCGATGGATTATAATATTCCTGTTGCCAATGGCGTATTGACCACTGATAGCATCGAGCAAGCCATCGAACGCTCTGGTACCAAAGCGGGTAACAAAGGTTCTGAAGCAGCGATGGTCGTACTAGAGATGATCGCGGTTCTGTCACAGCTAGACATCGATGACGAAAGCGTTGATGCTTAATTTTACTGACCGTTAGTATTGACCGCTAGGCAGTCTCTATTCGACTGTTTAGCGGCTTTAGTAACCTCTAGAAGCATTGCTACTTAAATAGCACCTATCAGCAATATTATTTGTAAAGTTAATGAGGGGGTTATGGTTATTACGATAGCCCTCATCATATAACTTCGATATCCAAGACTGACTGGCAAAACGTGCCAGCCGACCACTATTTAACATTCTATTTCAAAATTCAGGTATTGATCCGTTATGACTGACCAACTCAAGCAGGCTATCAACGCTGCAAAAAATGCACAAACCAATGAACAGCAAGCGGAAGCTACCCGTATCGCGAGCAGCAGTACGGGTGATCAAACCTTTGATATGAGTGAGTCTTCTTATAAGACCAGTCATACTGCTATTCGTAAGGCACGCCGCTTTGCGATGCAAGGTCTGTACGAATGGCTTGTGACTGACCGCCGCTTTGATGTAGACGGCAAGCTTGGCTGGAAAGCCAATGCACCAAACGATATCGCTGCCCGTACTCGTGCCACCAATGCGATGCACACCGTGCACATTGGCTACTATCACGAGATGATGCGTGATATTCCAGAGCAAATTGAAGCATTGGATGCTCTGATTACTCAGCACCTTGACCGTGACGTTTCAAAACTAGACACAGTCGAACATGCGATACTTCTGATTGGTGCCTATGAGCTTCAAAACCGTCTGGAGATTCCATACAAAGTAGTGCTTGATGAAGCGATGAAACTGAACAATCATTTTGGCGCAACAGATGCTCATAAGTTGATCAATGCCGTACTGGATAAGATGGCTATAGAACTGCGTGCTATCGAAGTACAAGCAGACACCAATGCCAACGTACGTACCTCACAAAAAGCAGCCGCCAAACAAGCTGAGACGGCACTTACTGATAGCATCGAAAACGTTGATACAACAGAACATCCAATCGACAGTGAGTCAACTGCGTCAGACAAGCCGCGTATCAGTGCCAACAACACCGCCGTTAAACGCAATAGCGCGAGCAAAGCCAACGCAAATATCAGCGAGTTTAAGGCCAGCAAACAAGACAGCACTGACGCGAAAAACCAAGACTAGTTATGAACGAGTTTGAACTGATTGAGCGTATATTTTCACAGATGCAAGCGGCGCACTCGCCGCTTGCTGGTCTCGAAAAAGGTATCGGTGATGATGCCGCTGTGATGACATTGCCAGCTGGGTCACGCTTAGTGAGCTGCATTGACACCTTGGTTCAAGGTCGTCACTTCGCGGCCGATTGGCAAAAAGTTGACGAGTTGGCTTTTTCGATTGGTTATAAAACGGTAGCCGTCAACGTCTCAGACATTGCGGCTATGGGTGCCACGCCGCACAGTATATTACTGGCATTAGCGCTGCCGCGACAACTTGCTAATGAACAATGGCTTACTGAATTTGCCAAAGGTTTGTTTCATGCCTGCCAGCTGTTTGGCGTGACATTGATTGGTGGTGATACTACACGCAGCGAGCATTTGGTTCTAAGTATCAGTGCACAAGGCTTTCTCATGGCAGATACGCCTGCAGTCTATCGCACAGGCGCACAAGTTGGTGATAAGCTCTATGTGTCAGGCACGCTTGGTGATGCGGCATATGCTCTAAAGTATCCTGATAGCACTCAAGGTATAGAGCTGGCTCACAGGTTACATATGCCGACACCGCGTATCGCGCTAGGCGCAGCACTAGCCAAAGTTGGTGCGACGGCGATGATAGATATCTCTGATGGTCTTTATCAAGATCTAGGTCATATCTGTCAGCAAAGCGCTGTGGGTATGCGAATTGATGTGGAGCATCTACCGACTAGCGAACCACTGGCAACGGTTGACTTATCTGAGCGATTGTTGTGCCAGCTTGCAGGCGGTGATGATTATGAGTTGGCGTTTACGTTGCCTGCACATATTGAGCCCCCTATCACCAACACAGCTATCACCTGTATTGGTGAAGTAATCGCACTGTCAGATGACATCGCGACAGAGGCCAACAAATCTATAGCACTGCACCCTGAACTGTATTATCAAAATCAGCTAATCACTCGAACTCAGCACGCGCCATTTGCCACATGGCCCAACCTTACTGGTTACCAACATTTTACAGGTTAGCCCATGACTGATCATGATTTATCCAAACCTGATATCAGTAAAGCCAATGACTGCCCACCTTTGCCTAACAATGCCAGTGCGCTCGATCGTATGGTCTATTGGTTAGGTATTGGTTTGGGCAGTGGTCTACCGCGCCGTGCACCCGGCACGTGGGGTACCGTTGGCGGATTAGTCATCGCCATACCACTGATGAGTTTGGGCTTTATACCTTTTTTAATTCTAACAATTTTATCTTGTATTGTTGGTGTTTGGATCTGCGGACGCACATCCGAGCTGATGCAGGGTCATGATGACCCGCATATTGTTTGGGATGAGTGGTCTGGTATTTGGATTACCCTACTGCCTTTTTCTTACATGGGTGTGGCGACCACAAACTTTTGGCAAGATGTCTCTCAAGAGCTTTCTATTTTCGCCATTGTTATTGCTTTTATACTTTTTCGGTTTTTTGATATTATTAAGCCGCTGCCGATTGGATG
Source organism: Psychrobacter sp. SWN149 (assembly GCF_015864565.1). Classification (NCBI taxonomy): domain Bacteria; kingdom Pseudomonadati; phylum Pseudomonadota; class Gammaproteobacteria; order Moraxellales; family Moraxellaceae; genus Psychrobacter; species Psychrobacter sp. SWN149. The sequence continues at coordinate 36,921 of NZ_JADYWX010000006.1, read as the reverse complement.
GGCTGATAAAAAGGTTGCTGGTGGGTTAGGCATCATGCTTGACGATATCATCGCAGGTATCATGGCAGCAGTGATATGGGTAGTGGTGATGTTTGGTGTGCTGTTGTAAGCTATAGTCAAATCCATATGAATCCGCTACATCGTCACCCTCGCTAACCATACTGATGTATCGTTTGCACTCGGCGTCCTTGTATCGAAATTATTTGAACTCAACTATACACAACCTCTTATGCTAGCTATTTGAATACCCTCTCGCATAGATGATTGATGTATTGTTATCAGGTTGTATTATAAATGCCTGTATATCAAAACATTTTTTTGAATGAACATTTGCGCTATAATCCAATCTTATATTTTGTTACATTTGTAGGGCTATTATGACATCTCCTCTTTCTGTGATTATTCTGGCTGCCGGTAAAGGCACACGTATGCAGTCTGCAAAGCCAAAAGTTTTGCAGACTCTAGCGGGTAAATCTTTACTGAGTCATGTATTAGATACTTGCCATCAGTTGACGGTTAATGAAACCATCATCGTCCACGGTTTCGGCGGTGATCAAGTAAAATCTGAGATCAGCAGTCAATACACGCAAGCCTCTATCACTTGGGTGGCTCAAACTGAGCAGTTAGGGACTGGCCATGCGGTCAAAGTGACGCTGTCTGATTTGCCAACATCAGGACAAAGCCTCATTCTCTATGGTGATGTACCATTAGTAAGCTGCCAAACATTAACAGCATTAAAAACAGCCAATACTGATGGTATGTCGATGTTGACCCTGACGGTCGAAAATCCATTTGGATTGGGCCGTATCAAGCGTGATCCAGCAGGTAATATTGAAGCCATCGTTGAACAAAAAGATGCCAGTACGGATGAGCAAAATATTAAAGAAATTAACAGCGGTATTTATTGCGTAGACAATGCGCTACTGCATAAGTACCTGCCTGAGCTCTCTAACGATAATGCTCAAAAAGAGTATTACCTCACCGATATCGTCAAAATGGCCGTTGCTGATGGTATTACCATTGCAGCGATTGAACCTGAGCATACTTTTGAGATTGAGGGTGTCAATAACCGTCAACAGCTTGCGAGCCTAGAGCGTACATGGCAACGTAAGCTCGTCGCTGATCTACAAGAAGCGGGCGTGCAATTTGCTGATCCTACCCGTGTCGATATTCGTGGTACGCTGACCGCAGGTCAAGATGTGTTCGTGGATGTCGGTGTGGTATTTGAAGGCGACTGCGTTTTGGGTGATAGTGTCTATATAGAAGCAGGCTGTGTCATCAAAAATGCTCATATCGGTAATGCCTGTCATATCAAGCCTTACTGCGTCATCGATCGTGCTGAGATTGGTGCGGGTGTCGATGTCGGGCCTTTTGCACACTTGCGTCCTGAGACTGTACTGTCTGACAACAGCAAAGTTGGTAACTTCGTAGAAATTAAAAAATCGACTATTGGTCAAGGCAGTAAAGTCAATCATCTCAGTTACGTCGGTGATGCCACTGTCGGTACAGGTGTCAATATCGGCGCTGGCGTCATTACTTGTAACTATGATGGCGTCAATAAATCGCAAACCATCATTGAAGACAATGCCTTTATAGGCTCTAATGCCAGTCTAGTTGCACCAGTGACCATTGGCGATACAGCTACAGTGGCTGCTGGTTCTGTGATTACTAAAAACGTTGATAGTAGTGCATTAGCATTTGGCCGCGCACGACAAACCCAAAAAGACAACTTTCAACGACCGACTAAAAAGTAACAGGTTTGTTAATAGTCAGTTTCATTGCGTCCATATTTGAGCAGATATAATCCGTACGATAGTTTCTATGCTACTGCCCAATCTGAGTAAGCATACTTCGAGAGTGCCGACTATGAAAAAACTATTCGCTGCTATGGTGTTGTTAACCACCTTGACGTCATATTCAGTGGCGTCAGCGAGCACCACTATAGAATATGATGCAAAGTGCAAATACTTTGATGCTAAAAAATTATTGAAATATTCAGGTAAATGTCATTTTAATTGGGGCGTTGGAATGAACCCTAAGTCTAATGGCATAATGTCAACCTATCAGCGTTATATCATGACTTACCCCAATGGCAATGAAGTTTGGATATTTATCAATGATGATGACTCTGCTACTGTAAACGATATCCCAGCGATGTCTCTAAAAGCAAAAAACGGCTACGAGAAAGTAAAAACGACTCAAGGTGAAATATTTGAATTTACCAAGGGTTCAGAGTGACTAGAGATGCATTCAAACAAAAACTGATTTGATTCTAAAAATTGATTTGGTTTATATGTTTTGTGAATGATATCCAAAAATAGACACAACAATCATTAAAAATAATCAGTTAAGGAATAGCCATGTGTGGAATCGTAGGGGCAGTTGCTGAGCGAAATATCGCTAATATTTTATTAGAAGGTTTGAAGCGCCTAGAATATAGAGGTTATGACTCAGCTGGTTTAACAGTCATCCGTGATGGCGAGTTACATCGCGAGCGCCAAGTCGGTAAAGTACAGGCACTGGTTGATGCTGTTGCTATCAATCCAGAGTTTTTTGATGGGCATATCGGTATCGCTCACACGCGCTGGGCCACTCATGGTGAGCCTGCACAGCGCAATGCGCATCCCCATGTTTCAGGTAAGATTGCTGTCGTTCACAATGGTATCGTCGAAAACTACGCTGAGCTAAAAGAAGTATTGATAACCAAAGGCTATGAGTTTACCTCGCAGACAGATACTGAAGTCGTGGCGCATCTGATTCATGATATCTACAAAAAGACGCCTGACTTATTAGAAGCGGTGCGCACTATTATCCCAATGCTACATGGTGCTTTTGCTTTGGGTATCGTGCATGTGGACAACCCAGATGAGCTCATTACGGTACGTCTGGGCTCACCACTCGTCATCGGTGTGGGTATCGGTGAGAACTTTATAGCCTCAGATCAATTGGCATTGCTGCCAGTGACCAATCGCTTTATGTACCTAGAAGAAGGCGATATCGCCAAACTGACTCGCAGCAGCATTCAAGTTTTTGCAGATGGTGTTGAAGTCCAACGTCAAATACATGAAATTGATGCCACCCAGCATAGCGCGGACAAAGGCGAGTTTAAGCACTACATGCTCAAAGAAATCTATGAGCAACCAGATGCCGTCGCCCGCACGCTTGAGATGGCAGTAGACAATGGCGAAAGCAGCAAGTTACGTGATGACTTTTTGCAGCGTCATGAGTCTCAGCTGTCAGGTATCCGTCATGTACAAGTGATTGCCTGCGGTACCAGCTATCACTCGGGACTGGTCGCGAAATACTGGTTTGAGAGTATGATCCGTATTCCGTGTTCGGTCGAAGTGGCCAGCGAGTTCCGCTATCGTAACCCTGTGGTGGTAGATAACTCACTAGTGATTTGTATTTCTCAATCTGGTGAGACAGCCGATACGCTATCTGCATTACGTGATATCCAAAAGCACATGCCAGCCGGTTTGGTCAGCTTGGCACTATGTAATGTACCGACTTCATCACTAGTACGTGAGACGGATATTTTCTTGCCAACACTGGCAGGACCTGAGATTGGTGTGGCATCGACCAAAGCCTTTACGACTCAGCTAGTGGCTCTGATGCTATTAATATTAAAAGTTGGTATCGCTCAGCAGCGTATGACTGATGAGCGTTTGGGTACATTGCTCGCTGAGCTACAGCAGTTACCTGGACAGTTATACGCCAGCCTAAACCTTGATGGGCCCATCAAGGCCATGAGCCAGCACTTTGAAGACAAGAAAAGTTGTTTGTTCTTAGGACGCGGTCTACAGTACCCAATAGCTTTAGAGGGCGCACTAAAACTCAAAGAAATCTCTTATATCCATGCTGAAGGTTATGCAGCAGGTGAGCTCAAACACGGCCCGTTGGCACTGGTCGATAAAGACATGCCAATCGTGGTGCTCGCACCCAAAGACAGTATGTTTGACAAACTCAAAGCCAACATGCAAGAAGTACACGCACGTCATGGTGAGTTGTTTGTATTCGCAAGCGAGTCCAGTCAGATGGTCGAAGAAGATCGTCTACACGTGGTCTATGTCCCTGATGTGAGTGAAGCGCTAGCTCCTATCGTCTATAGCGTACCTGTACAGCTGCTGTCGTATCATGTCGCCGTGATGCGTGGTACTGACGTCGATCAGCCCCGCAATTTGGCCAAGAGCGTTACGGTGGAATGATTTTTGCTAGCATGTAGTTATGATTGTGAGCGAGTAATAAAGTATCATACTGAGTAATTACTCGCCATACTGCATAATGACCAATCATACTATTGTGCCACCCCAAGTCCTTCGTCATCTGGTATTAATGAGATGGCGAAGGATTTTTTATGTCTAATGACATAGAGAAATATCAATAACTTATATAATAATAGTATCTAAAATATGGGCACTAAAAGCATGGATATCGAGAGCGACACCGCTGATCAAATAGAGATTATTTATGAAGATGAGCATCTGGTAGCGATAAATAAAGAAGCGGGATTATTGGTGCATCGTAGTTGGCTAGACAAAGGCGAGACGCGCTTTGCCATGCAGCTCACTCGTGATGCGGTAGGGTGCCATGTGTTTCCAGTGCATCGGTTAGACAAGCCCACATCAGGCGTATTATTGTTTGCTAAGAGCTCAGCTGTGGCGCGCAGCCTTGGCGAGGCCTTTACGGCACATACTGTGACGAAGCAATATCTAGCTGTAGTACGCGGCTTTATGCCAGACCAAGGCACCATTGATTATGCGCTTAGCTTTAAACCTGATGCCATTGCCGATAAATTTGCCGACTTAGACAAGCCTGCTCAAGAGGCGGTGACCCATTGGCAAAGCTTGGCACAAGTTGAGCTACCATTTGCGGTATCAAAAAAGCATGACACTAGCCGCTATAGTCTGGTGCGCTTGACACCCGAGACAGGGCGCAAGCATCAGCTGCGTCGACACATGAGACATGTATTCCATCATATCGTGGGCGATACCAGCCATGGTGATATACGGCACACACGATTTTTTCGTACTCACTATGACTGTACGCGCATGCTGCTGCATGCTCAGACTTTAGCGCTCAGCCATCCGGTCACTGGCGAGCCATTGTTGCTAAAAGCAGGATTAGATGACCAATGGATGCGTATCTTAGAAGAATTCTCTTGGGTAAGTAGTGCTAAAGCTTAAACTTATCTAAAATAATCAGTGAAAAAAGCCAAAATACCGCTGCTAAAGGTTCGGTTCCCTAGTGAGGACTTGAATACTAAGCTATAGACTAATAATATCGGTAGTTTTGGTTAATTAGATCATAGTAGTGTACTTCACAGTACACATGTAACAAGGAATTCAAGAGCAGATATGACCATTTTTTTATTGTGAACTAACTATAATGACCACACGTTATTACAGAGCTTTCAAATTTCAATAACTAATATATCTATCTTTATCATACATCTTCTTCACTGACTCAGGCGTGATCACAACAGGATCATCCAAAAACAGATCTATCTCTTCATTAAGTAACTTTTCATCTATTTTTTCTAGATGCTTATAATCACCATTTAACGAGTGGACATATTTTTTAAATGATTCAGGAAGGTTTAATTGATAGTTTTTCATATAATATATATGAGATTCGGCCCAACAATATTTGCCACCAGATAAAGAAGCTGTAGGTATTGAGCTAAAACCATTGACAACATCACGCTCACTGAAAACACCGCCACAATAAATACCTTTTCTCATATACTTCACTAGGATTTCCATTTCCTTTTTTTCTAGAGTCCCTATGTGGTCTTTAATTCTTGGATAACGAGATAATATACCCTCCCCCAGGTAGTATTCTGAGTCAGGGCTTCTAAGTTTGTCAGGTATTTCTTCGTAGTAATGAGGTAGTAATTTAAATTTTTTCATTGTATGAACCGCCCCGACTATATCGGAGATTCTTTATTTAAGTTAGGCCGCTTGGCTTAACCGATTAAGTATCTTTACTGGTTCGATGCGCTATACAGGAATCGAACTGCTTTGGGAAATTCTTTTATTCTAACCTCCCTTATATCTAGGAGATTTCCACAACTCAGGCATATGAGGGAAATTTACAAACTCTTCATCTATTCTCTCAATATATGTTAATCCATCTATAGCAACATAGTCTTCATCGAACAAATAGCTCTATAAATTAAGTAGAACATTTCATTACATTATTCACGCTGGTATTTGACTAGGTTACAACCAATACAATTAGCTTGAGATGCGTTAAGCGACATTTAATACACGTAAAGTAATGGATTAGATATGACCGAAAGAGTAACCAATAAAGCAATTTTCAGTAGTAGAATTTTTTCAATTAATTATGTTACCTACCCTACTAACCACAGCGTTATGAAACACTGTGACCCCGTGCAAAAAGGCCGTTATTACAAATTAAACTTTGTCTTAATTCAGCCTAAAGTTGGTGGTGTGTTCGAGTGTTCAAACTGCATTATAAACCTGTTCGACAGAGTTTATTTATTTCGTCCCGATAAATATGAGCACAGTGTTTCACGAATTCAGTCTGGTAAACGCGTGTTATTGAGTTTTGCTTTGAATATTTAGCCAAAGCTTATTAAAGCTGGGTAAACTGTCGAGTTATTTTCCTTTGATTGGTTTGCCATAGGTATACCCCAACGGAACCAGCTATTTCACTCTTCAAACGTATTAATAGACTACTTATAACAGACTGATATAATGGAACCATTTATAACGGACTACTAAGCCAGACATGATTCTCCGTATTAAGCACTACCATGCTATTCATGACCCTTATATTTTAAATACACCAATACAGATAATTAGAACAATCCTTTATAAAGGAAGTAACACCCTACTACGGTCAACAGTACTGCAAAACATTTTTTTAATAGTTGCGGTGATAATATATGAGCGACTTTTGCCCCTATCTTGGCGGTAAAAAAGCTCATGATGCTAATACCTAAGAAAGCATAAATGTGGACAAAGCCGAGCGTATTGGGCACATTGATTTGCGCCTGCATCCCAAAGATCATAAACCCTAATGCCCCGGCAATTGCAATAGGCAGGCCACACGCCGCTGACGTGCCAACTGCCTTTTGCATCACCACACCATATCGCGTGAGATAAGGCACCGTTAAGCTGCCGCCGCCAATCCCAAAGATGGCAGAAGCGATACCAATAACGCCACCTGCTGCTAGTTGCTTAGATTTTGAAGGTAGTACTGCATCAGTGTTACTGACATTATTATTCGCTTTATTTTTGCCACCTATAAACATTTTATAGGCAACCCACAGCAAAAATACGCCAACGATGAGCTGAAGATATAATCCTGATATCTGCCCTGCAATCCCTGCACCCAAAAAACACCCTATCGCTAAACCTGGTACTAGATTCTTAAAGACAGGCCACATGACTGCGCCTCGTTTATTGTGCGCCATTAGCGAGCTAATAGATGTCACAATAATGGTCGCAAGCGAGGTCCCTAGCGCCAAATGCATGATATTGTCAGCAGGGTAACCCATTTGAGTAAAGACGATAAAGAGTAGCGGTACGATGATCGTGCCACCGCCCACGCCAAACAGCCCCGCCGCAAATCCTGCTAGAGCACCTATGATTAAAAAAATGATGAGTTCCACGGAATATTTACTTCTCAGATTGATGATGAATCTAGTTGATTCAGTTTAAAAGACAGACAAGGCAACCGAATGCAGATGTATAGGTGATACTTCAAATGAGGTTAACGCTGTCACTCTTTTATAGAGGATTGACTATAGTTTGATAGCTATTTAATAATAGCCAGACAATTAACTTAAGCGATGTCCACTTGACCCACTCGAGAATAAGCACGGTTAAAATAAACCAAACCCTCCTCTGACCCATCTTGCTGCTCAGATTGTTTGATGGCGACCACTCGGCACATAAAAACACTGTGCGTACCCACTTCCTGAATATGCTCAATCTCACAGTCAAAACTGACCAATGCATCTTCTAGAATAGGAGAGCCTGTTACCAGCTGAGTCCAAGCACCCTGTTCAAAGCGCTCTGCTGACTGTAGTTTTGAGGCAAAAGTGTTAGAAATTGATTCATGATGAGCGCCCAATACATTGACGCTCAATGTTCTGTTTTCAATAAAATATGCATGTGAGCGTGACGTCTGATTCATACAGACGAGCAAGGTTGGGGGTGTATCGGTGACACTGCATACAGCCGACGCCGTAAACCCATGAACGCCCGATACGCCTTCTGTCGTGACCACGTTGACCGCTGTCGTCAATAAAGACATGGCATCTCTAAAATCAGTTGCTTCAATCCTATCTTTAATCATTGCTGAAATCCTGAAAAACGTTAAAAAATTGTGCTTCAATTTTAGTTTTGCAAGGGAAATCCTTTAAATAGAATTTCCTCAACGACTGAACGTTAATAAGCATCCTTCAAGTTAAAAACCCAACCTACAAAAGCTACAAAAGCCAAATTTACATAAGTTTATTTAATAAGCCCTAAGCGCTCAGTTCTTGACGAACGATTTTGGCACCTGCACTTAATGCGGCGAGCTTACCTCGTGCAACTTGGCGAGACAACGGTGCCATGCCGCAGTTGGTCGCAGGATAGAGCTTATCCGCATCCACAAACTGTAATGCTTTGCGTAAGGTATCTGCCACTGCCTCAGGGGTTTCAATATCATTGGTGGCCACATCGATCGCACCAATCATCACTTTTTTGCCACGAATGAGTTCTATCAAATCCATGGGTACGCGTGAGTTCTGACATTCAAGTGAGACAATATCAATTTTCGATTGCTGCAATTTAGGAAATGCTTGCTCATATTGACGCCACTCTGAGCCCAGTGTTTTCTTCCAATTATTATTGGCTTCGATACCATAGCCGTAGCAGATATGTACCGCAGTTTCACATTTGAGACCCTCGATGGCACGCTCTAACGTGGCAATGCCCCAGTCGTTGACGTCATCAAAAAACACATTAAAGGCGGGTTCATCAAACTGAATGATATCCACGCCAGCAGCTTCTAATTCTTTCGCTTCTTGATTTAGAATTTTAGCAAATTCCCAAGCCAATTTCTCACGGCTTTTATAATGACCGTCATATAGCGTATCAATCATCGTCATCGGCCCAGGTAGCGCCCACTTAATTGGCTGATCCGTCTGCTGACGTAAAAATTTAGCGTCTTCAACAAATACTGGCTTTTGACGGCTCACAGCACCAACCACTGACGGTACACTCGCATCATAACGATTACGAATTCGAACGGTCTTGCGCTGCTCAAAATCTACGCCATCGAGATGTTCAATGAACGTGGTCACAAAATGCTGACGGGTCTGCTCGCCATCACTGACGATATCAATCCCTGCATGTCGTTGTTCTTGCAATGACAACCGCAGAGCGTCCTGTTTGGCTTCAATCAGCTGCTCGCCGTCTAATGCCCAAGGCGACCAGATTTTTTCAGGTTCTGCCAACCAAGAAGGTTTTGGTAAGCTGCCAGCAGTTGAGGTTGGTAGTAATATATCCATGATAATTTGTCTTCTTTATTTTATGTAGGGATTAGCAATTAGGCAGCGTATTTTTTAACTGATTCTTTTTGATCAATTTTGTTTATAGCGTCATAGCTTGCTGCCCATTCCTCAAGTATCGCTTGGTATGGCTTAATGAACGTCTCTTCAGTGAATTTGCCTTGCGTCACCGCCATTTGGCTGCGCTCTTCGCGATCGTACACAATTTGCGTCAATGAATAATCTTGGTATTTAAGGCTTGGCTGATAGACATCACCGGCGCTTGAGTTTGCATTATAAATCTCAGGACGATAGATTTTCTGAAAGGTCTCCATGGTACTGATCGCACTGATGAGCTCAAGAACGGTGTAATCACTTAGCAAATCACCCGCAAAGTAGAACGCTAACGGTGCGGCACTATCAGCAGGCATAAAATAACGTACGGTTAGACCCATTTTATGGAAATAGTCGTCAGTCAATGAATAGTCATCCTGTCTATACTCAACCCCCAATACAGGGTGTTTGTTGGCCGTACGGTGATATGTTTTGCTGGTTGAGACACTCAGGCAAATAACAGGCGCTTTGTTAAAGTTGGCGGTGTAGGCCTCTGATTGCAATACATACTGGAACAGCTTGCCATGTAAATCACCAAAACTCTCTGGCGTTGGCGTGTTTGGTTTTTTACTAAAATGCTCTGATAGCACGATGCTAAAGTCATAGTCACGCACATAAGAGGAGAAGCTGTTGCCGATCATGCCTGCAATACGCTTATTGTCTTTATGATCGACGATCGTGGTTTTGAGCGTTTCGATAACGGGAAAAGTATCACCATCACCTGCAATATCCATATCAACTGAGATGATGTCAACCTCAACAGAATAACGGTCTGCGGTTGGGTTGTCCCAATGCGCCAATGCATTAAAACGGTTATTGATCATTCTTAACGTTTTGCGTAGGTTCTCTTGACGATGTTCACCACGCGCCAAATTCGCAAAGTTAGTCGTCAGACGCGTGCTGTCTGCAGGATGATAGTTTTCATCAAAACGAATGCTCGAAATGGAACAGCTAAAATTTTTGCTCATGGTGACTCACTACCCTATTCTCGTTATCTGAGATAAACCAAATGTTTGTATGGGATGAATCATACCTAAATTTAAACATGAATAAAAATGATACTATTTTAATAAAAGATGAATAATATTCATGTTTATAAATTTGTATCACAGTGATTTTAATTACTGCTTATATTGCATCGGTAGCAAAGTACTTTTTTATACGTTGCTCTGTTTAATGGTATCAAGCATTTGTATCAGACAAAAAAATAGTAGTGATACGCCATTTATGAAATGACGTATCACTACTAGGATTAGAACTGGCTACCTTTAGGGGTTGGTAACCTTTAGCGACTTCTACTCTCTTTCTAAGACCACTCTATAACGAGCATTACCGCTTTCTAGTCGCTCGAATGCTTCGTTTATCTCAGACATTTTATAGGTTTCAGTCACTGGCTGAATCTTGTGACGCGCTGCAAAATCTAACATTTGACGAAGCGTCGCAGGCGAGCCAACTGGTGAGCCTGACAAGCTGTTTTGCGCCATGATCATTGGAGCCGCAGCAATTTCTAACGGCGCTTCTAATATACCAACAAAGTGTAATCGACCTTTTGGCTTCAAGGTCTTGATGACCACGTCCCAATTCATGTCTACATTCACAGTCGAGATAATAAGGTCGAATGAGCCTGCTGCTTTTTCGATTTCGCTATCTTCTCTTGAGTTTAGGCAGTGATGCGCGCCGAGCTCTTTGGCTTCTTCCATTTTTGATTCGCTGGTGAATGCGGTTACTTCACAGCCCCATGCATTAGCAAATTGTAATGCCAAATGACCCAAGCCACCAATGCCGATCACAGCCACTCTTGAGGTTGGTTTGATGTCGTACTGCATCAATGGGTTAAATACTGTGATACCGCCACAAAGTAATGGTCCTACAGAATTAAAATCCAAACCTTCTGGGATTTTTATCACACTGGTATCTTTTGCACGTACTTTATCAGCAAAACCGCCATGATTGCCGATGATGGTGCCTTCTTGCTCGGCACATAGGTTATGGTCACCGCCAATGCATAAATCACAAACGTTGCAATAGCCTTTGTGCCAGCCTAGACCCACTTTATCGCCAAGCTCTAATTTTTTTACATGCTTACCTTTTGCCAGCACTTTACCAGCCACTTCATGACCACCCACAAAAGGGTATTGCGTCATACCCCATTCGTTTTGCCACATGGACAAATCACTGTGGCAAACGCCGCAGCTGTGTACTTCGATTTCTACTTCATGATCGCCTAGAGTGCCAGGCTCGTATTGGTAAGGGGCGAATTTTCCGCCTTTTTCTTGTGCTGCATAAGCGTTAATCATCATCACTTCCTTATTTTTTTAGTGTTTCAGGGTCTTTATTGAGTATCAAAATCTATCAAACCAATCTAAACGGCTGAGCGTCTAGAGACTAAAATAGGATAATAATACTCACAAGTAGACCGTTCGACTTGAACGCGCTAAGACTATCATAATACCGAGCGTGATACCCAAAAAACGACGAATCACCAACACTACTGTCAGACCTCTTTACTGTCAGATCTCTTTTATTAAAATCTGTTAACTAGCATTGCTGAAACGATGCTTGCTCGAACCTTCGTAAGTCTTTAGAAAATGCATAGCACTAACGCTTTGCAGCTTCTATCTGAATGTTCAGCCGAACTTTTTCAGTGATGCCCAATAGCGTATATTTGCTGATACCCCATTTGGTGCGATCAATAGTCGTTGTAAAATCACCACCGCAGACTGGTTTTTTCAATATTGGATTTAGATAGCAGTTGAACTTGGTGGCGGTCAATGTAATCGGATTGGTTTTGCCATGCAGCGTCAACATACCATCGACCTTACTGACATTCGTCTTATCCCCTTCAGTCGAAAAATGCCATTTAGTGGATTCAAATTGAACCAATGGAAACTGCTCTACATCAAAAAAATCTGTGCTTTTGAGGGCGATATCAAATGCGGTATCACCCGTATTTAAGCTATTTAGAGGAATGACGAGCGAGATATCACCGGTCTTAGCTGCTGGGTCATAATCTAGCTGCCCCGTTACGTTATAAAAGCCGCCTGTGTTGGTCGAGGTATTAAAATGGTCAATAGCAAAGCGTACATTGGTATGGGTGGGGTCGATATCGTAAGTTGCTGCTTGACTACTGGCGATACCCAACAGGCTGATGCATAAAGCTAGTATAGGCTTTTGAGAGGACAGTATGACTGTCGAGAGGGATAGTTGATTCATGAAGGCATTCCTTTGCAATAGTAAATGATGCGGCAATCACATCCTTTATGACTGTGCGCTTATATAATGACAACAAGCCCATACTTAAGCAATAAATATGAGCTTGTCTATTTTTGATTCGGTTGCGACTGCTAGGTTAGCGATCAGATAGAAACACTCAATTATATTTTACTATCTGTCACTGCTTTCTCTTTGCCACTAGGCACAAGCCACTTAGCAAACCATCCTGACAAATCATCCATCAACGTATAGACCACAGGTATCACCACCAGACTGAGTAGCGTAGAAGTTACTAGACCACCCAAAACAGCAGCAGCCATCGGTCGTCTAAAGGTAGGATCTGCATCACCCCAACCAAATACCAGTGGCAGCATACCTGCACCCATCGCAATGGTGGTCATCATAATAGGCCGCGCGCGCTTATGGCAAGCATCAACTATCGCCTCAAAACGTGCAAGCCCGCGACGCTGCGCAATGAGCGCATAATCGACCAACAAAATAGAGTTTTTGGTCGCAATCCCCATGAGCATAATAAAACCAATCATAGAAGGCATCGAAAGACTGCTATTGGTAATGACCAAGCCAACAAATGCGCCACCTATCGATAGCGGTAACGCCATCAAAATAGTAAACGGCTGCAGCAAACGTCCAAATAGTAGAATCAGCACACCCAAAATACAGACCACACCCACCGACATCGCGATGATAAAACCGCTAAAGAGATCCGCCATGTTTTCGGCTTGGCCTTGATCGATAATAGTAATCGAAGCAGGCAATTGCTGCATGGTCGGCACCGCTTTGACTGCTTGCACCAAATCACCAAGCTCACCATTGGCAGGTTGCACGGTGATGCTAATCGCACGCTCTCGGTCCAGTCGACTAATCTGAGCAGGCCCTGTGCCAAAGCTCAAATCAGCCACTTCACCCACACGCACCCCTTGCCCTGCTGGCATGGTGCTTGGCACATACAGTCCTTCTAACTGACTGACGTTTTGTTTGGCAATATCTGGCAGACGCACTACGATGGGAATCTGACGCGTGTCCAAATTGAGCTTAGACAGACGCTGCTCATAGTCGCCCACAGTTGCGACACGTAGCGTGGTGGCGATGCCCTCAGTGGTCACGCCTTTATCCGCCATCGCCAATCTATCGGGTGTCACTGTCAGCTCTTGGCGCGGCAAGCTGCGATCACTGGTTACCGCGCCTGCACTTGGCAAACCGCGAATCTCGGTCATGATTTTTTGGGCAGTTTGCTCAAGCAGCTCTGGATTGGTACTGGTCAAAGAAAAATTATAACCACTCTCACCGCCACTCGACAGTCCAACCGTGAAGCGGGCACCCGGTACTTCGGTCATCAATTGGCTGATTTTGCGTTCTATCTCTTTTTTGGTGCCGCGTTCTGCACGCGGTGCAAGCACAATATCCAACCCAGCGATGTTTTCTGCTTTACCACCGCCACCATCCGACGCACCCATCGACGCCTGAGCCTCCCCCACGGAAGAAAAAATATTGGTGACCTCAGGCATCGCTAAGATGCGCGCACTGGCCAATGCTGCCACTCGCTCCGTATCCGCGAGCGCCACATCAGGTGTCAGCTCAATAGACACACGTGTTTGATCAATATCGTTGTCAGGGATAAATGCTGTGGGCAATAATTTAACAAGCCCTAAAGAGGCCACAAACAGTACCACTGTCGCACCCATCGTCAGCCAACGATGACGCAGTGTCCAAGTCACTATTTGCAGGTAACGCGTCATGAGCGCACTCTGTTTTTCGACGTGCTTTTTTTCTGGGCGCAGTATGTACGCCGCCATCATGGGCGTAATTAACCGCGCTACCATCAGTGAGGCAAAAATTGACAGTACAGCTGTCCAGCCAAATTGACGGAAAAACTGCCCTACAATCCCGCCCATAAAGGCCGTCGGCAAAAACACCGCAATTAGAGTGAAGGTTGTGGCAACCACGGCTAAGCCAATCTCATCGGCGGCTTCCATCGCCGCCTCATAAGGCGTTTTGCCCATACGTAAATGACGTATGATGTTTTCGACTTCTACAATTGCATCGTCTACCAGCACTCCAATTACTAATGACAGCGCCAACAGAGAGATGATATTGAGACTAAAATCGAACAGATACATGCCCAAAAAGGTTGGGATAACAGACAATGGCAACGCCACTGCCGCTACGATGGTCGCGCGAATATTACGTAAAAAGAGAAATACCACCACTACCGCGAGCAGTCCGCCTTCGATGAGCATTCGTAGCGAGGCTTGATAGTCCTCTGCGATAGGGGTTGCCCGATCATAGACTTTTTCGATACTGATATTGCCGACGTCTGCCGTCAGCTTAGCAAGCTCCAGATCCACGAGCTCCATCACTTCAACTTCACTGGCACCACGTGAGCGAGTGACATTAAATGCCACCACCGTTTGATCATTGAGCTTGGCGATAGAGTTGGGGTCAGCTGGGCCATCGGTGATGGTTGCCATACGCCCAAGCGCTTGCGTACCACCTGCAGGCACAGCGATTTGTAGATTATTCAGCTCATTTGCCCGCTCAACAGCGCCTAATACACGAATGGTTTGGGTGGTGTCCCCAACTTCTGCCTCACCGCCAGAGCTGTCTTGCTGAATGCCAGCGATTTGTTGGGACAATTGCGAAATCGAAAACTTCAAACCACTCAGAGAAATAGGGTCAGCAGCAACGGTAATCTCACGCTGTAGCCCGCCGACACGGCTCACCGTACTGACGCCAGGTATGTCAGAGAGACGTTTGGTAACCGTATCATCCACAAACCATGATAAGTCTTCTACGCTCATGTTTTTGGCAGCGACAGAGTAAGTCACGACTGGGAACCCAGCTGTAGAGACCTTGGTAATAATCGGATCATTGGCAGCGGCAGGCAAGTCTCCTTGCACCTCACCAACCGCCGAGCGTACATCGTCGACGGCTTCTTGAATGTCTTTTTCTAACGTAAATTCAGTGGCAATCGTTGCCGCACCTGTCTGTAGGGTGGTGCGAATATGGCTGACGCCTTCGATACTAGTGATCTTGTTTTCAATTTTTTTGGCGATATCATTTTCGAGCTGTGAGGGTGCAGCACCTGGTAGTGTCACGGTGACCACTACAGCGGGCAAGTCGATATCTGGGAACTGCTGCACCTTCATTTTCATAAAGCCGTAGATGCCGCCCAATGTCAGGAGCACAAACAGCAAGATAGCCACGAGTGGATTTTTAATCGAATAGGACGAGACGTTTAGGCTCATGGTTGTGCCTGCGCTGCTGTACTCGTTTGGCTTGCGCCATTAACGATACGCACCAGATCTCCATCGTTCAAAAAGCTACCGCCTTGTTTGACGATTTGGCTATCATTAGGTAATGCCTCTACCACTGCTACGCTATCGCCCACGCGTGCGCCTAAGGTCACGCGTTGCTGCTTAATGCGACCTACTTTTTGCTCTTGTCGATCAGCGCTTGTTTGTGTGACCAGCATCACATAGTCATAGCCATCATTACTGACAATTGCGCTATTGGGTATCATCTGGGTACTGGTATTGCCTAATAGAAACTCACCCGTCTGATACATGCCGGCCCGTACTTTTGGGTTGGCAGCTAAGCTTGCATAAATAGTGATTTGGCGATTGTTATCAGCGGTCGGTGCAATACGGCGCACTTGACCCATGACCGAGTCACCACCTGTCAGGCTAACTTTCACAGCAGTGCCAATATTGATGTCTCCAATCAGCTTCGGGTCGATATCAGCCCGCCACTCTAGGACACCGTCTTTGATAATCGTAAACAGTGGCTCACCGCCTGCCACCTGTCCAACTTCCACCATTTTCTCACTGATAATACCGCCGACAGGGGCGACAACGGTTGCATTTTCTAAGGTCAAACGTTGATTGTTTAAGCGGGCTTTGGATGCCTGCAATGATGCTCTTGCTCGCACCTCAGAGGTGCGGTAACGATCCGCTTCTTGTTTGCTGATGGCATCAATATCTATCAGTGGCAATACACGAGCAGCATCAGCACTGGCGTTCGCTAACGTGGCTTCAGCTTCTGCAACATCTGCTTGCGCTTGCAACACTTGCTGCTCCACCGCGTCCGTATCAAATATCGCCAATACTTGACCTGCTTTGACACGATCCCCCTCTTCGACCAATATGCGCTCTATCGCAACACCATTGACTTTCGCACTGACATTCGCAGTGTCTTTGGCACTAATTGTGCCATCAGCACTGAGCGTATTGCCAATATCATCTTGACTTGGACTGACAGTCTCTACTGAGAGTACCGCTTGCTCAGTACTCACATTGTCGTCCGTCGTCTGACCACTTGCCACAGCGTTAGAGGCTGCTGAGTCATCTGTGGTCACATCGCTAGTATTCCAGTATCTACCCAACAATACGCCTGCAAATAACACAGCCGCCAATACTGGCCATAGCCATAATGGTATCTTGGCAGTCGGTTTATCAGTGACCTCTGCTTGACGATAAGGCGGCAGTTGGCTATTCGCTAACGTCTCCTCATGACTGGCTAAATCTGTCTTATTGTTGGGGTCTGAAAGGTCACTCATAATCGGTCTCTATAAATAAGCGTACTGGTGAAAATCGGTAAGCAAGAGCTGAAAATACAAGTGAGAACAATAAGATATCAACGATTTATATTGATGGCACTCAATCACATTGTAGCTCATTGGACTTAGACGTCAATTGTGATGCCTATCTGCCCAGTCAATCTTTGTTTAATCATATTTTTGGGTACAATTGCTTTTAGGTATCACTACTTTTAGGCATTAGTATAACGGCTTGCCTCAGGCATCCAGCGGTGTATCATCTGGCTGACATCGGCTTTTCGCGCAGGATCTGCAATCAAGTGCTTAGCCAAACGTTGAGCAATGGCAAACAGTTGCTCGTCTCGGATAAGATCCGCCAAATAATAACCAACGTTACCGGTTTGACGTTTACCCAAGAGCTCTCCCGGCCCGCGTAGCTCCAAATCTTTTTGGGCAATGACAAAGCCATCGGTGCTATCACGTAAGACATTTAGGCGCTCAGTGCCAGTCTCTGACAATGGCTTTTGGTATAACAGTACACAGTAGCTTTTGGTTGATCCACGTCCGACGCGCCCGCGCAACTGATGCAGCTGCGACAGACCCAAGCGCTCTGCATTTTCGATAACCATCAATGAGGCGTTGGGTACGTCGACCCCAACCTCGATAACCGTGGTCGCAATGAGTAAATCTAAATCGCCTGCCTTGAACGCCTGCATGATGGCTTGCTTATCTGCAGACTTCATCTTGCCATGTACCAATCCAATCCGAATGTCTAGACGTTCATTGAGGTCTTCATAAGTCGCTTCAGCGGCTTGTGCATCTAGCACACTAGACGCTTCGACCAGTGAGCATACCCAATACGCTTGTCTACCTGCCTCGCAGTTAATCGCAATGCGCTCTATCACCTCATCACGGCGATTGCGATCGATGGTCACCGTTGTAATGGGCGTGCGTCCGGGCGGCAGCTCATCAATGATGGATGTATCCATATCACCATAGACACTCATCGCCAGCGTGCGCGGAATGGGGGTAGCCGTCATTATCAGCTGATGCGGGGTACTATTTGCCACGCCTTTATTGGTCAATGCCATGCGCTGCTCAACGCCAAACCGATGTTGCTCGTCGATAATCACCAAGCCCAATTTGGCAAACTGTACTGTCTCTTGAAACAATGCATGCGTACCGACGACTATTTGTACGGTATTTTCGCTCACCGCCTCTAACGCTTCACGGCGCTGTTTGGCCGTTTGTTTACCAGCGAGCCAGCCAACACCGATACCTAATGGCTCAAACCATTGTTTAAAGTTCAATAAATGCTGCTCGGCCAAAATCTCAGTCGGTGCCATCACTGCCACTTGCCAGCCACTATCCAGCGCATAGCCCGCAGCACCTGCAGCAACCAAAGTTTTACCAGCGCCCACATCCCCTTGTACCAGTCGTAACATGGGAATAGAAGTCGCCATATCAGCAATGATATCACGCATCACTCTCTTTTGAGCACCTGTCAAATCAAATGGTAATGCCGCCAGTAGCTGATCGGTCAGCGGACTTTGGGTCGTACATTTAGGCGCTTTATACTGATGTAGTTGCTGACGTCGATATAGCAGACTCAGCTGATGTGCCGTCAACTCTTCTATAATCAAACGCTGGCAGGCAGCGTGAGTACGCGCGCTTAACTGGGTCAACAATTTATGTTGCTGACCTGCGTTGGTATAAGTAGGCGGCGTATGCAGCAGTACCAAGGCTTCAAATATCGACAAGCTGTAGACATTACTATGGGCGGTACTGGGCACACCATGACGAGTATCATTACTTGCGTTATAAGTAGAAGGACTTGGTTTATACACGCCATTACTTATCTGATGATCAGGTATGCTACGCGCCAGTGTCGAAAAGATATCTTCTGAATGATCAGTCTCTGCTATTACAGATTTGGCAGGCTCAAAAGGCACCAATGGCAGATCATTTACCACCGCAAAGTCTTGCGCCGTAAACAGCGTCATCGGTAGCCCCTGACTACGAACCGTCTGTAAGACTAGTTTAATCAAAGTCCGTAGCTTATTCTGATGTAAACCTTTGACACTTGGATAGATGGGCTGTAGCCCAGTATCAGTCGTGACTACAGTATCAGTGATGATTTGATATTCAGGATGATGCATCTGTTTGCCATAACGACTGACTTTTACTTCACCGAACAGCTGTAAGTGCGTACCCAAATTCATAGTCTGGGCCAATCCGCGATAGACCTTAAAAAACCGCAAGGATATCGTCCCCGTATCATCATCGATCGTCACAGTCATGCCGCTGCGCTTGATATCGACGTGGACGACCCGACCAGTAATCAAAGCCGACTGCCCATGCTCCGCCTCGGCGATAGAGACCAGACGGCTGCGATCCTCATAATCACGGGGCAAATGTAGCAACAAATCAAATATCCGTTTGATATTCAATTGCGCCAATTGCTCTGCGACTTTTGCACCCACACCTGCCAACGCGGTCACTGGCATATCTAATGCCGACGGTGGCAAATCAGGACGCAAATGCACAGCTGAACTGGTTGAAGAAGGGGGCAATGGTACTGGCATCAATGATCCTAACAAAATTATTTAATTGGTATGGGGTCTGTCCACTATAAAATAGCGACAACATTGACCTCATTTGCAGCATGATTGAAAAATCCACACTCGATTGGCTCGACTCTCTTTTATATTGACTCAGCCATACATCCTGTCGATTGTTTTGGTAATATTGCGCATAGACAATATCGCACATAATGGCGATCAGCATCAACGAGTACTTTACTCTAAAATACTGACGCACTTTATTATAGCGGACAATATAGTGGCTTATACTACGCTGTTTAATAAGCCTTTTATCAACAAATCTTAATCAACGATACAGCTGTAAAAATCCTAAAGACAAACCGCGCACATCTATCGTACCAGTAACCACTATCCTATTTTTTACATTATGACCATTTTATAAGGTGCTTTTATGTTCGCTGCTGCTGTGTATCGACTACCCCTTCGTCGCTCAAGATTACTGCGTATCAGTCTGCTGAGCGTGCTCGGATTTTACATCAATGCTTGTAGCACATTAACCCCTACCACTGGCGCATCGACATCAGATTCAGATACTCAAATCGAACCGCTGCGGGTGGCATTGGTATTGGGCGGGGGCGGTGCTAAAGGATTTGCGCATGTTGGCGTGATTAAGGCATTAGAGGCGAATGGCATCAAACCAACCTTAGTAGTTGGCACCAGTGTCGGCAGCTTAATTGGCAGCTTATACGCCAGTGGTTATACGCCCGCAGAGCTAGAGCGATTGGCAATGACGACCACAGATAGCCAGCTAACCGACTTTACCTTATCCAACCAAGGGTTTATTGAGGGCATCAAACTCAAAAACTTTATCAATAACAAAGTTGGCAAACAAGCGATAGAAGACTTCCCAATTACATTTGCTGCTGTCGCCGCAGAAAAACACAGCCTAAAAAAATATGTCTTTACCACGGGTGATGCAGGACTGGCTGTGCAAGCATCCTGCAGTGTGCCCAATATTTTTATTGCACCGCGCATTCCGGAAAAGGTCGGGAAAAAGTATGTCGATGGCGGTGTCGTTAGCTTAGTGCCTGTCGATAGTGCACGCGATTTGGGGGCTGATATTGTCATTGCGGTTGATGTGACTGCCGCTCAAAGTCGTACCAATGGCACTAGTAGTAACCTTAGCCCCATCAATAAACTCTCGACTATAAGCGCTTTGAGTGACTTTTGGGGGTTGTTAGAAACCAATATCATGGCGACCACCGCGAGTGGCAGTCGCTCATCATCCATGCGCCTTGAACGCGATCGCGCTGATATCATCATTACCCCTGATGTCGGTCATATTAGCGCGATAGATAGCAGTCAGCGTAGCACCCTCATAAAGGCTGGCACGCAAGCCACCACACCACAAATCAATGCCATCAAACAGCTCATTGAAGAAAAATCTAAGCAAAAATACGCCACGCTTTAGGCACATGCCGCGAGAAGCACCTCAACAATGCAATGCATTAGATGCAAATATTAGATAGCCATAATGACAGCCACAAAAAAGCACCACAGTCATAAACCGGGGTGCTCCTTATCGTGTAGCAAATCGTGCAGCAAGTCATGAATAAATTACTATTCCATCAAGCTCACAGCATCAATATTCAACTGTGTTATTTGACGCGCGCGCGATATTTGACAGCAACGGTATCATTCAAACCAACGCCTTCGAGATCCCAACGTACAGCTTTGTAATACTTAAGCGCGACATCTTGTAATTGATTGTCAACTTTGGTGCGCAGTGGCATGCGAGTGAAGTTATTGCCATCGACACTGCCATACGGGAATTCAGGCGAAACGGTATTGAGTAGCTCAACCTGATCTGGGATACTCATGGTGACCGTCATCTTACGTACTCGGTCTGCATTGGTATTGGTAAAGTAGCCTTGATACTCTAATACATTGCCTGACTGCAAGCGAGTATTGGTATTAACAGGGACCAAAATCTCTTGACCATTTGCATCGACACTGACCAACGATGCTGTGATTTTACTGTTCACGGCTTGTGCGCTTGAGGCATTACTGTTGGTAGTGTTTGCTTGAACTGCCATTGAACTATCAACTGCTTGCTCTGGCGTTGGTAGCATTGCTGACGCTTGCGTGACAACCATCGCACCGATGAGCGTACCGGCGACAACGTGAAATAAGCGATGGCCGCTCCAAGCACTAAACGGGCTAGCAAATTGGTTACTTTTTTTCATAATTTTCATAATCCCTGGTTGGTATATCGGTAAAGCGCAGATGATAAAGCTTGATTTGTTGTAATGGCTGGTTTGATAATAAAAAGATACGGCTGTATAGGTAAAACATAGTTATTCGAGCATAGCCATTTTATATCGTGTTAATTGCATGGCTTTAAATCTTTATAACAGACAATACATAAGCAACCTAATAGCCTATCGCGACTTGCTGTTTATTGGCATATTCAATCAGCTCGTTGGGTCAGCTTGATTGTTGTTATTGATTATCTTCGTTCAATGTCTGTAAAGCAATAGCGTTTAGCATAGCAAAAAGCATTTGTACGTACATTAACCCCGTGTTGAGGTTCTGTATATCATTAATTGACGTGATAAAACGCCAAACACAGCTGAAATAAAAGATAGCTCATAACCGCGTTTTTTGCTATGGTAAATCTTTAGCGTTAGGCATTTTTTTGCTGCGCCCTTTTTCTTATTCTAACGACTACTGCTCCCATTATGACTACTAGCTCCATGCCCCAGATTAACCCTGAATATGTCCATTGGTTCCGTAACTCTGCCCCATACATTAACACGCATCGAGGCAAAACTTTCGTGATCATGTTTGGCGGTGAAGCGGTCAATCATCCCAATTTCAGTACGCTGATTCATGATTTTGCCTTGCTACACAGTTTGGGTATCAAGCTGGTACTGGTGCATGGTGCCCGACCGCAAATCGAAAAAAACCTAAAAGACGCGGGCATTGACTCTCCGCTGCATCAAGACATTCGTATCACGCCACGAGCCGCGATGCCTTCTATACTACAAGCCGTAGGTGCCATTCGTCTGCAGATTGAAGCACAGCTGTCGATGGGGCTTGCCAACTCACCGATGTATGGTTCACGTATCGATGCCATCTCAGGTAACTTTGTCACGGCTCGTCCTTATGGTATTCGTGAGGGTATTGATTATCAGATGACGGGTGAAGTTCGCTCTATCGATGTTGAAGCCATCAAAAACAACTTGATTCATGATCATATCGTGGTATTAGGCTCTATGGGCTATTCGGCGACTGGCGAAGTGTTCAATTTATTGGCGGAAGATGTTGCGCTAAATGCCGCTGTCGCCTTGGGTGCTGATAAGCTGATATTCTTAGGTGAAGAGGCTGGCATCAATGATGATGATCGTCTGTTACGTGAGATGATTCCAAACGAAGTTGATCGCTTCTTACGTGACCGCGACTTGAATTGTGAGATTAACTATTTCCTAAACTGTGCAAGTTTGGCTTGCCGTCAAGGTGTCCATCGCACGCATATCATCTCATACGCCAAAAACGGTGCGTTGTTAGAAGAGCTATTCACGCGTGATGGCTCTGGTACACTCATCAGTCATGACCCTTACGAAGAGATTCGCCGTGCCAATATCGATGATGTGGTTGGGCTTATTGAGCTACTATCGCCTCTAGAGGAGCAAGGCATATTAGTCAGTCGTTCACGCGAACGCTTGGAGCAAGAGATTGACAATTACAGTGTCATCGAACGCGACGGTATGATTCTGGGCTGTGCTGCACTACATACCCTAGATTCAGAGTCAGCAGAAGTCGCCTGTGTTGCCGTACGTCCTGAGTATCGTAGTGGCAGTCGCGGCGCTGATTTATTAGCGTTCTTAGAGCAACAAGCACGCAGTCATGGACTCTATAAATTGTTTGTATTGACCACGCGCACCGCACATTGGTTTGTTGAGCAAGGCTTCGCTGAAGTTGACGCTAGCGCCCTGCCTGAGTCACGTCAAGAGCAGTATCATAATGGTCGCAACTCTAAAGTCTTCCAAAAAAACCTGTAGCAAATATGCAGTGACTGATACTCATATTATTCTAAATTATTAAAATATTTAGTCATAAAAAAGCCCTCTGATATCAGAGGGCTTTTTTATTTTTATCAGTATCCTCATTAATGGATACCAATCATGTCTTATTTTACTTTTAACAGCTCAACAGTAAAGATAAGCGTGCTGTTTGGCTCGATACCGGCATTACCCGCTTCGCCATAAGCGATGTCTGATGGGATATAGAACTCATATTTTCCGCCCTCTTTCATCAACTGTAGACCTTCCGTCCAGCCAGCGATGACTTGGTTTAATGGGAACTCGATTGGCTCACCGCGCTCATAAGAGCTGTCAAATACTGTACCGTCGATCAATTTACCTTCGTAGTTCACTTCCACCACGTCAGTCGCTTTTGGAGATTTACCAGTACCTGCTGTGACGACCTTGTACTGTAGACCAGAAGCAGTCGTTTTCACGCCTTCTTTTTTAGCATTTTCTGCTAAGAACGCGGTACCAGCTGCTTTATTCTCTGTGGTTTTCTTTTCCATGTCTTTTACAAACTGCTCTTCTTGCTCTTTTTGATACGCCGTCAATACTTCTTGCATCTGCTCTTGGGTCAAAGCTGAATCCTTGCCTTCGTAACCATCACGGAAGCCTTTTTCAAAAGTGTTCAAGTCAAGGTCCTTGACAGCTTCTTTATTGCCTTCTGCCATCATAAACCCTAAGCTATAACCTACTTTTTCACTTGCTGGGCTCTGTTCAGTGATAGAAACGCTTTGAGCCGCCGCTTCTTGACTGCCGTTATTGGTGCTACAGCCTGTCATTAACAACATAGCACTCGCAAGAGCGCTAACGCTTAAAGTAGTGATTTTTTTCATAAAGTACTCTCTAATTGTAAGAATAGTGGCGAGATGTCACATTCTTCTATAATAACAAATCTTAGTTTTGGTAACTACGTTTTAGCTGAAATTATCAGGCGAATGTACAGTCTATGTTAATATTACCTGTCATAATAACAAGTTATCACACAAATATAGTGGCAGGTTAAGCTTTCTATCTTTAAATATACTGTGACATCAGCTAAGCTGTATCAGTTAGGGCGTTAAATAATCAACCATTGTCTCTTATTGGTGTCATATAGGGAATAGACACCTTATGTAAGGCACAGATAAGTATCACCGCGAATCTATATTCAAAAAATAGAAAGTATACTGATGCTTTGGATGACAAACGCTATTTAAAAATATAATATCTCTATGTAACATACCTTAAGAATACTATTTATAATAATCATCTATATATTTGTTTTGTCTAATTTTATCTGTACTTATGGTATTTTTAGCGACTTTTGTATGATGTTCAAGGAGGATAAGATGAACCCAATGTATACGTCTTTTAACGGTTATCTTGGTGGACCTATCGGTTCTATCATTGGCGCTATTTTGATATTTATCATTGGTTGGCTGGTAGCACTCGGTATTGCAGCACTTGTACGCGGTGTCCTATCTAAAGTCAATCTGAATCAACGCATGAACTCTTCCACTGGTAAAAATTACGATCTTGAGGGTATTATCTCTAAGATCGTTTTTTGGTTTATCTTCATCATTGCTATTTCAGGGGCGCTTAGCCAATTAAATTTAAACTCTATCTCAGCACCATTTGCAAATATGATTAATCAAGTATTGGCGTTCATCCCTAACCTTATCGGTGCTATCGCACTTGGTGTGATTGGTTGGGTCGTGGCTACTGTTGTGCGTACTGCCATTAATGCTGCCCTAGCCAAAACCTCTATGGACGAGCGTTTAAGTGCGCAAGCTGGCGTAAAACCTATGAGCAGCACGATCGCTGATATGGTTTATTGGTTCATCTTATTGGTTGTTTTGACCATGGTACTTGGTCAGCTAGAGCTTGATGGTTTGTTTGCGCCATTGACCAATATGGTCGACAAAATCTTTAGCTTTATTCCAAACATCTTGATCGCTGCCGTCGTATTCGTCGTCGGTTATATCATTGCCAAAGTGGTTCGCGGCATCGTGACCAATCTTGTTTCTACTTTCAATGTTCAAGAGCTTGCGTCAAAAGCAGGTTTGAGTGAAAAAAACAGCTTACCTAACATTGCAGGTTCACTCGCATTTTTAGTGGTTATTATTCCAACCATCATTGCTGCGCTGAACGCACTAAAAGTTGAAGTTATTGCTCGTCCTGCGACCAATATGCTGAACAAAATCATGGAAGCATTACCAAATATCTTTATGGCAGTGGCTATCTTGGTAGTGACTTTTTATGTGGTACGTATGGTTGCCAACATCATCAAAGGTCTGATCGAAAACACCCAAATTAATCAGTTACCAGCCAAAGTTGGCCTGCAAGACACGATGGGCAGCCAAAAAGTATCTGATTTGGTCGGTCATGCGATCATCTTCTTTGCGATGTTGTTTGCCGCTATTGCAGCCGCTGACTTATTAGGTTTCGAGCCTATCTCAGCGATTATCACCATGTTTATTGCCTTTGGTGCTAACATCATCTTAGGTGCGATTATCCTGTTCATAGGCTTCTGGCTTGCCAACATCATCGCTGGTGTGGTTGAGCGCTCTGAGCAAGGTTCACAGTTCCTAGCAAACATCGTACGCGTATTGATCATGGGATTAGTATTAGCCATGGGTCTAAAAGCCATGGGCATTGCAGACTCTATTGTTAACCTAGCGTTTGGCTTAACTTTAGGCGCGGTCGCTGTTGCCTTTGCTCTATCATTTGGTCTTGGTGGTCAAGAAGCAGCTGCTCGCTTCCTACGTAAAATGCAAGACAAGATGGATCATGAGCGTACTGAAGCAAAAGCGAAATCTGCGCTACAGCCAAGCTCATCAACTCAAGAAAAAGTAGCCGATTCAGTTCGTGAAAACACGCCTGCTGCGACTAGCTCGCCTACTACTGAATTGCGTACAGATATCATCGATACCCCTCGTGTCGATACTAATGACATCTATAATAGTGATGACATATTGCCTGGTCGCGGTCTGAATGACGATATCAATAAATAAGTCTTAGCATTCTCTGATTCTTATCAATAAAAAAGACAGCTTAGGCTGTCTTTTTTTGTATGCGTAGGTAACAGTAATACCCTTCTTCAGTCATCAATACCACACCATATCGACTTAAAATCTACTCGACTATCAATTATCTTTTTTAGCAGGTATAGACAGATTCAGGCGCACTTGAGGCAGTTTCTCGGTTTGGCGCTGGGCATCGATATTTTGATTAGATGACTGGTCTGGCGTTTGAGCGCTTGTCTGTTTTAACTGCTGAAGTTTCTTTGTCAGCTGTCGCTCTCTTTGCGTCATGGTGTCTACCGACTGAATCCACAGGTCAATATCCATAAAGGATTCAGCCCCCTCAGTGACGAAATCTATGCCAAGTACAACGACATGATGCAGCTCAATAATTGGTAGCCGAGTTGCCACATCCTGTGCGATCTTCGCCAGATTTGGCTGAATGGCGCCTTTACTATGCTTAGCAGCTGAGTCTTGACCATAGAATATCAGCACATAATGCCGACCCAAGCTTTCATAAGAGTGCTGATGTACCACATAGCCTGTGTTTCGCAGCGCCTCGTTTTGTTTGGGGTATCGATACAGCGTACGAACCAGTTCATGACGCGAAAACAAGGATTCGTCTAGTAACTGCTGCTGCCAGCGAGAAAGTGGTATGTCTAGCTGATCTTCATTACTGGCTTTTTGCTTTTCACCATAACTCTCTATCATTTGCATACTTAACTGAGACCATAGCGTTGCTGCCTGCTCCATATGCCGATGATACATCTGCGCTGTTTTACTTTGATTTTTATAAGCAAGTGCCATGGCAATCAGTGCGGAATTAGGTTCATCCTGCGCATCATTTTTGATCAATGCATTGTCTACTTCGATAGCAGAGGTAAACAGATCAGGGCTTTGCAGAAACTGCGCGACTAGCGCATCTTCTGACTCAAAACTTGGCATATGGTTGATAGCCGATTGCTTTAGCTGCTCTAAATGGTAGGCTAAAAAACGCCATAACTCACAGGGAGTTTTTACTGCTGCCGCGATAGAGTGCCAATCTTGCCAGCTAAATACTTGTAGCTGCTGCATGCTCTCATTGATGTCTACAACTAGGTCCTCTAGGAAGTAACGAGCACCGAAGTAATGGTTCAGTCGCTGCGGGACATTGGGTGTTTTGACCTCATTATTATCGTGAGCAACATTGTCGCCTCCTACGAGCTGAACATCAAAAACCAAAGCATCATAGCCTGTTGAATGATTATCTTTGTTCTGAGACACCGACGCTTTATACCACGCAAGTGCTGACTTTACCGCAATCATACGGACAGCATTGATGTCAGCTGACGCCGTATCAAATGGCAAATATAGTGTCAGCTCCAACAACTGTAACGTACCAAGTGGTAACTCATATTGATATTGACGAGCGATATACTGAGCATTGTATTCATACTCGAGTGTCTGCATACCCGCCAAGGTCACTGCTATGACATTTGATTGTAAGTAACAGCTAAGCTCAGTAGTAAGATAGCCCCAGTCGGGCGTTGTAGTAATCGAATGGGACACAAGTTCCAACCTCTTATTGTCGTAGGGTATATATCGCAAATGACAGCTCATGATAGTATCAAGATGATTATCGAGCTTTACAAATACGTTAGTGATGCAAAATTATGCTACATAAGCACTATCAGAGACAGTCGCTTTCAAAGCGATCACTTGTTATGATGATATCAAATCGGTATTGCCTGTGCGCCAATTTATAAGTTAATAGGTGCACGTGACTGCATGTCTCGAACTATCCGTATTTATCACACTTTTCAAAATCATTATATGATAACAAGGATTGAATATTATGAAGCGTTTTAAAGAAAAAACAGTCATTGTAACGGGTGCAGGCTCTGGTATTGGCCGCGCCACTGCCATTCGATTTGCAGAGGAAGGTGCTAGTGTGGTTTTGGTCGGCCGCACTGCTGAGACACTAGAGGAGACAGCAAAAGAGTTTCCACAAGATCGTACTTGGATTCACACGGATAACTACTTCATTATCACTTGTGATATCAGCGTACAGAGCCAAGTCCAGGAGATGATGAAGCGCGTCATAGAAAAATTTGAGCACATTGATATTTTGGTCAATAATGCCGGTAAAGCAATGCAAGGTAAAATTACCGATCTTTCTGCTGAAGATTGGCAGTCAGCGCTTGACGTCAATTTAAGTGGTACTTTTTATGTCTGCCAAGCCGCCATGCCACACCTAATCGCTACACGAGGCAATATCGTCAACGTCTCATCACTTTCAGGGATGGGCGGTGATTGGAACATGGCTGCCTATAATGCGGCCAAAGCAGGTGTGACCAACCTAACGCGTACATTGGCATTAGATCATGGCGCTGATGGTGTGCGCGTCAATGCCGTGAACCCAAGTGTCACAAAAACCAATATGACCACTACCATTCAAGATGATAATGCTAAGACGGATAAGTTTTTAAGCCGTTGTCCACTTGGACGACTAGCGACACCAGAAGATATTGCTGCCGCTATTACCTTCTTAGCAAGCGATGACGCGTCTATGATTACTGGTGTGAATTTGCCTGTCGATGGTGGAGTCAGCGCCTCTAATGGACAACCACAGTTTTAGTATTTTCTGATTTTTAAGGCGACAGATAATAGGGCGTATCCTCATTTTAAAAATGGTGATAAAAATGAGATAAATTGCCGTCAAACAAGGAAAATAGCGCAGATAATATCGAGATATTAGTTAACTATTTGACGCCGTTTGGCAAGATTTAGCCATTTTTAACCCATTTAGATGACTATCGATTGAATTGGGGACACGCCCTAAAGCCTACAGTTTAGAAAAGCCCCTAATAATTTAATATTAGGGGCTTTTTTATTGCCACAACCAAACTATATAAATTTAGTGCTACTGTCTTGATTGGCAGCACTTGCTAACCTTATTACCAATAACTCTGTCATCAATTTATTCAGCGGCATTATTAATGTCTTGTAGCGGCTGCGACAAGCGCTCAGGATAGCGTGGTATCACACCGCGATATTGAGCATAGATTTTTGGTAAGTCTGCCTCGATATCACCGCTTGAGTAGACCAGTGGCATAAAGCGAATTTCTTTAGTGTTATAATCCATCGCAACTGGCAAAATAGGCACGCCAGCACCGACTGCTAAATAGTAAAAGCCCGTCTTCCAGCTTTCGGTATATTGCCGTGTACCTTCTGGTGCTAATCCTAAAAATAAAGGCTGACCCGTTTTGAATTTATCAATACTGGCCTGCAATACCGAGCCTTTATCAGTGCGATTGATAGGGATAACTCCCATCCAATACAACAGCTGCGACAATACCGGTAATTTAAACAACGTATGCTTTGCCATGATACTAATTTTTAAATCCAGCGCAAATAAGCTCGGAATCGCATAAACGCCATCGATATTGGAGGTATGTGGCAGCGCCAACACCACAGCTTGTGAGATATTAGGAATCTCACCAACCGTACGCCATCCTGCTGTTTTTAATATCCATGAGCCAATAATAGGCGAGAATTTGTTGCCACGTCTAGGGACATTGTCGCCCAGCTGTTTTCTGCTGAGATTTGGCAGCACTTTTGAGCGAGCAGCTTTAGACACATCAGACTTAGAACGATTAAAAAGCTTTGGAATCATGACAATACAATATAATGAAAGGTACTAACAT
This sequence comes from Psychrobacter sp. SWN149, assembly GCF_015864565.1. Classification (NCBI taxonomy): domain Bacteria; kingdom Pseudomonadati; phylum Pseudomonadota; class Gammaproteobacteria; order Moraxellales; family Moraxellaceae; genus Psychrobacter; species Psychrobacter sp. SWN149. The sequence goes on along the minus strand of NZ_JADYWX010000006.1, from coordinate 6,206 downwards.
AATACCATTAAGCCTGTGTGGCTAGGCTGAATTTTGCGTGCTTTTATTATGGTTTCAATCACTTAACTATAAATATAAGTAATGATAGTTGTCGCTACCCATTCATATATGTTCCTTAAAAAGTATCGCTCAAGCAATACTATTGATGGAATAGTATTTATGAAATATCAGCCAAATCACCTTTGCTCTCAAGCCACGACTTTCGATCGGCCGCACGTTTTTTGGCCAATAACATATCCATCACGCTATTGGTCAGTACCATATCATCCATATCTAGCTGCACCAAGCGACGCGTATCACGGTTCATGGTGGTCTCGCGTAATTGCTCTGCGCTCATCTCACCCAAGCCTTTAAATCGGGTGATTTGCGCTTTCTTATTGCCCGGTACATTGGCCAAAATATGCGCAAGCTCTGGCTCATCAAGCGCATAATGTACCTCTTTACCGACATCCACTCGGTACAATGGCGGCATCGCAACAAATAAATGACCGGCATCGACCAATGCAGGAAAATGCTTCACAAACAAAGCACAAATCAATGTCGCAATGTGCAAACCATCAGAATCCGCATCGGCCAAGATACAGACTTTATCATAGCGTAGCTCAGACAAATCATCAGAAGCAGGATCGACACCGATAGCGATAGCGATATCATGAATCTCTTGGCTTGACAGTACCGTATCTGATGACACTTCCCATGTATTGAGAATCTTACCGCGTAGAGGGAGTATCGCCTGATAATGACGATCACGTGCTTGCTTGGCACTACCGCCAGCAGAATCACCCTCTACTAAGAAAAGCTCTGCACCATCACGTAAATCCCCACGACAGTCTGCCAACTTACCCGGCAGTGCTGGCCCTTGCGTGATCTTTTTACGTGCGACCTTCTTAGCTGATTTTAGACGACGTCCTGCTTTATTAATCGCTAGCTCTGCGATTTGAGTGCCCATATCAGCATGTTGATTTAGCCACAGACTAAAGGCATCTTTTGCCAAAGTCTGGACTGCTCCAGCTGCTTCACGGCTAGACAGACGCTCCTTTGTTTGCCCAGAGAACTGCGGTTCAGAAAACTTGAGTGACAGGATATAATTCACCCCATCCCACACGTCTTCTGCTGTCAGCTTCACACTACGCGGTAGTAAATTATGAATATCACAAAACTCACGCAATGCTTCTAAGATACCCGTTCGCAGACCATTGACGTGCGTACCGCCCTGAGCGGTTGGAATTAGATTCACGTAACTTTCTTGAATGGGTGTACCGCCATCAGGTAACCAAGACAGTGCAAACGTAATGCCCGCTCGCTCGCCGCTTTTTGCCTCATAGTTATAATAAAATGGCGCTTCAGGCAAGGTCTCCAGACCATCTAGCTGCTCGCTTAGATACTCAACCACACCATCAGTGAACTGCCAAACTACCTTTTCATCATTAATCTCATCGGTAAATTCGATCGTCAATCCTGCGGCTAACACGGCTTTCGCTTTTAAGGTGTGCTTGAGTTGTTTGACATTGAATTTAGGCGTATCAAAAAAGCTACCGTCTGCCCAAAAATGCACTTTAGTACCGCGTTTGCGTTTATTTGAACTGACCGTTTCAGTTAATGGCGTGACTGGCGCCCCATTTTCAAACGCCATATCAAACTGTGTACTATCGCGCCATACGGTTACGTTAACGCGTGTTGATAACGCATTGACGACAGAGATGCCCACACCATGCAGACCGCCCGACACCTCGTAATTAGAGGTCGAGAACTTACCACCTGCATGCAAACGGGTCAGGATAATCTCAATGCCTGATTGATTGAATTCAGGATGAATATCTGTTGGCATGCCGCGACCGTCATCTTCGACAGACAACGACCCATCTGCATATAACTGTACTTTGATGGTTTTGGCATACCCGGCCAATGCTTCATCGACTGAATTATCGATAACTTCTTGCGCCAAATGGTTTGGGCGCGTGGTATCGGTATACATGCCAGGGCGACGACGTACTGGCTCAAGCCCTTCTAAAACTTCTAACGACTGCGCATTATATTGACTCACAAATGCATCCTTAACTATTCATGTGCGTTTAATTCTATTAAACCATTATAACGAAAAATAGCGACGGTAACGTCAATACTCAGTCGCTCACGTCATATAATGTCGTCTATTTAATGCTGTAGCAAACGTTGTAGCGTATCAATGACGATAGGCAGCTGCACATCGAAATCACTAAACCTATGATCGCCACCTTCCTGCAAAGTCACCCGTGCATCAAGCCCTCTATAAAAATCTCTTGATAAGTACGGATTCAAAAGCTCATCACCCTCTTTGATAAAGACCGCCATTTTATCAGGGTAATTAATTGATCCTAAAGGATGCGCTGCAAACCATTGCAAATCTGCATGAGTAATATGCCAACCACCCACTGTTGTATACAGAATTTCATTGTCCAATGTTTTACTTTCCGCACTAGCTGTTGAAGACGATTCACTAGTAAAGCGTTGCAACGTGATATGTGGCTGCGTACTGGGATTTAGCAGTAAAGCCGCACAGCCTGTATGATTACTCACTAAGGTAGAAAAGTAGCCACCTAACGAGCTACCTATCAATACCGTTTCAGCATCTCTACTTAATTGAGTTACTAGTTTAACCAGCTGCTCAAAAACTTGCTCCGGAGCGCTATTTAGATCAGGGCGATATACGCTGATATCAGGATGATACTGCTGACAATATTTTTCTAACAGTACTCCTTTAGTAGAGTTGGCATCACTGTCTAGTCCATGAATATAAATAATGTTCACGTATCATCTCACTTATTAATTTTGTTATGATTATCTTATAAAGGCGATCAAAGCTAAGCATAGCAGCCGTTGCACAAAAATAATAATAATAAAGTGGCACACTATTAGTCAGAATTTGCGACATAATAATATTGTCATCGTAATTTTATGCAGGTCAAGGAAATGACAGCAGTCATTATGGAGGAGCCATGAACCAACAGTTTGAGCTGTTAGAGATTGCCAACCCATGCATTGGTATTTGTCAAAGCAATAAAAAAGGCTATTGCTTTGGTTGCCTGAGAAGTCGACCTGAGCGTCAATTATGGCATGACATGACGACCGAACAGCGCCGTGAGGTACTACGGCTGATCGCAGGACGTAAGCTGCGGATAGAGCAGATGAGACAACGTAAAGATGAGCAGTTGGGGTTTGATTTTGAAGAAGACGTTGAGATGGGTGAGTTGTTTTAAATTTTACAAAATAAGTTTTTAGAGCTAAAACATTAATATAGTGCAGCCTATAAGGCTAATAAGAAACTTAGTATTTAGTATTTAGTATTATTATAATCTTCTAACCAGTGTTCTAATCCACGACATTGCTGATTCAATAGCCCAATCTGTTTGCTCAATAGTGAGCTCCGGCATTGGATCACTACCAGGCCCATGGCCTAAAGTATTTCTTACTTTACGGAAATAATCTTTAAGAATATCAGCTTCCCAAGTATCTATATATCTTCCATTATTTTTACGTACAAGATTATCTATATAGTTTGAAGCTCCTCTTTCATTTCCTAAAGTCAAACCTTTCTGATCCGATACGATTTTGATCGCACTTTCTAATGCTTTAGCAGCAAATAGTGCAGGATCTTTATCATTTGAATCTCTACGATCTAGAGCTTCTTTTATATCTATATCAACGTTCCTCCAAAGAGGATCTGATACAACATCCCAGAATGGTTTAGCTATATTTTTTTCAATTACGGCATCAGTAGATATCTGAATAAAACCGTTATGCAATGTTAGCGGTGCTTTTGCACGGCGAAACCTTTCGTTAACTTCCTCAACTTGATGTGCATATTCATGATTTAAAGTTTGATTCAATGCTTGTAGTCGGGTGGCTATACTATCTGCTCCAAACTTAGAATTTTCATCTCGAATTTTTGCTTTAATTAAAGATCTAGATAGACCTGCGTTTATAGTTTCCAATTCTTCATATCTTAAACGCATTAAGAGTTCTATAAAGCTGACTCTTTCCTTAATAAACCTATCTGGGTCGTTCGATCCAAAAGTATATTCAGATTTGACAAACTTCTCACTAGCGTAATCCCAACCAAAAAAACCACTCACAGGTAAAGATTTACCTAAGTAATTTTGGCTTGTATATGAATAATATCTGCTGAAAAGTTCATCTAAGCCTAGCTCTCTAGATAGCCTATCATGAATATCTTTCCATTTATTCTCATTTTCCTTATATGGAATTACCTCTCTTGCAACACCAAACAGCTGATTAAGGAGGCCTTTTTCAACTTCAGAAAACGTCTGCCAAATAGGAACTTTTGAGTACCTATAAGCGAAAATATCCGTGAGCATTTATTTATTACTCCAAGTTTCAGGGCAGATAGCTAAATTAATTCGCGATTCACTATTGTAAACAATTTAACACTAATATGATGACGCAATAAAACAAGTATAACAACACATCACCCATAAGATAAAAATTAAATCTGCTAAAATTCCAGATAAAGAAAATCCCCCGTCTAGATAGCTAGTCGAGGGATAACCTAGAATAGAGAGCTGACGATGACCTACTCTCACATGGGCGAACCCACACTACCATTAGCGCAACAATGTTTCACTTGTGAGTTCGGGAAGGGATCAGGTGGGACCATCCCGCTATTGTCGTCAGCAAAGGGGTTAGATATGAGTCTGTTGTTTTTATTGTTTGACGATAAATATTTAGTTTATGGTCGATCAACTTATAACCTAACTGAATCAAGGTTAAAGGTGATATCGAAACATTCTTTATATATTGAATCTTAAAATATCATTCTCTGCTGTAGAAATTTTTGTCTCAATTGATACATAGAAGCAAGAAGACCTGAGAAAGTCATATACAAAGCTAAAGAATCTATATTCGTATTTAACTCCTAAAGAATAAAGACTCATTCAAACAACTTATCATGACTATATTTTGAATGGCATCAGATCAATCTCTTCAAAATCACATACTGCTTTTATAGTGGAGTCTTGGCTTAATCGATTTAGATACACTGCCAAGTTGGTATAGTCCATCGGTGACTTCTCTAATAGCAATGACCACTCCGCCAACATAAAGAAGAAATAGTCACATGCCGATAGTTTTTCACCAAGCAAGAAGTCATTAGAACCAAGCTGATTATCTATAATAGACAATGCCTCTCCAATACGATCATCTTGAGCAGAAATAATATTGGGTATATTGCTCTCGTCGTTAGTATGGCGATGTGGATAATAACGAACCATCAATTCCGCTTGTAATGTGTTATTTAAGAATGCGAGCCACTGAAAAAACAATGGTCGTTTAGGGTGACCAATTGCTGGTATTAACTCATACTCTGGATATGATTCACAAATATGAATACAAATGGCAGGGCTTTCAAAGATTGGCTGCTCGTCATCAACCAGCGTTGGAATACGCCCAGCAGGATTTAGCGTCAGATAGTCAGCTGATTTGTGAGTGTTACCTTCTCTTTCAACCAATACTAACTCATAATCCGCTTTCACATGATGAAGTAAAAAATGTGGTGCTAAACTGGCATTGTTTGGATAATAGTAAAGTTTAAACAAGATAGACTCCATTCTAGAGTTAACTAATATCTGAGGTTAGCTCATGTCATTAGCCATTTTTTATCCTATTAGTTGATGATGATCATAACAATATTTTGATGGTCTAACCTTCCATCTGCCACTTATCATCTACCCAAACTGCATCACTGTCGTCCAAATGAACATGCCATTCTGCATCAGTGACTGCCAATCGAACTTCGGTCAAACACTTTAGCCAATGATTAATGCTATACATCAAAACCTCTACATCCATGCTAGATGGCATTTTTGTAGCGCCTGCTAATATGACCTCTGACTCACTATCATCATAGGCATAAAGATCAAAAGACTCTGCCTCTTCTGTATACTCAAAGTTGTCATTGTACTTATCAACGATAAGCGCAATATCTTCTTGCTCCCGCTCAGTTAAAAGCGTCGTACGCTCAGCTGTATAATAAAGTGAAACGCCCATAATATGCTCCAAAATGTGAGGATAATGGAAAATAATATCACACTGGCACTTTTTTAAGCGCAAAGAAAACCCCCCGACAAGCTAATGTCGGGGGATATTTCAGAATAGAGAGCTGACGATGACCTACTCTCACATGGACGAATCCACACTACCATTGGCGCAAC